>CABUWV010000004.1 GCA_902495355.1 uncultured Collinsella sp. | reverse complement strand
TCGTTGCGGCGCGGCTGCGCCTATGGCACTTCGACATCATTGTCGCAGCCCCGACCCGCGGTCACGAGCGGGGGCTCCTGTCTTTTTAGTGCCCTCGGATTGGGTCATAGTGTCTGTCGTTGCCGAAACATCGGCGATGCCGGAGTAGTCATTGGGGACGTTCTTAAATGACTAGTCAGGAATGAACGTGGATAATCTCCCAGTTTTGGCCTGTGTGCGGGCTCAAAGTGGGAGATTATCCGCGCTCGCTTTAATTTGGCTGGGCTGCGATGCCTATCTAATCGGCTCAGCGTCTTCCCTGAGAATCGAAAGATACTCTTCATACCCGTACTGCCGGTATCTCTGTCTTGACTCGTCGAGCGGACGGAGGATACCCAATTCTTCAAATGATTTGACGAGCGAGCTCGCGGTACTCCTGCCGATATCGAGTTGGGCAGCGATGAATGCGGTGTCGACGATGGGGTGCTCTTCAAGAATGCCCAACAGCCTTTGCCCGTTTGCAGCAGTCCTTCCGAGATTTTCGGTAATGGTTGCTGTGGAACGGTTATGGAGGTCAACAAGGTTTTTTAAAGACCCTACCGAGTCCTTCGCACTCTCGAGAAGACTGTTGCAGAAAAACTCTATCCATTCCTCGTAAGTGCCTCTCTCCCTTACGGATGTGAGCTGTCGGTAGTACTCGCTTCGATTTTTCTTGAACTGGAACGATGGATAGAACAAGCAAGAATGAAGAACGCCATCATTGATGAGCATAAGTGTAATGAGAAGCCTGCCCAGGCGACCGTTTCCGTCTAGGAATGGATGGGCAGTTTCAAATTGGTAATGGACGAGCGCCGCCCGCACAATCGGATCCATTTCGACTTGAGGCTCATTGATAAAGCGTTCGAGGTCCTGAAGCGTGTTGCTCAAATCTTCAATGTTTGGAGGGACAAACGATGCGGTTGCAATGGTGCAACCTGAGGGGCCAATCCAGTTTTGTGAGGAGCGCAGCTCGCCAGGATTTTTCTCCGTTCCGCGCACTCCGTCCAGCAGGACCGCATGAACTTGCCTAAGAAGTCTCGTGCACAAGGGCATCTTTTTGAGCAGTTCTACGCCGCGGTCGACAGCACGGACGTAATTCACGACGTCTGCGACATCTTTATGATGGAGTTGTGTTTGCGATGGACTAAGTAGGTCGTCAAACGTGCACTGGGTTCCCTCAATTTGCGAAGAAAGGAGTGCTTCTTTGCGCACGTACATTGTCAGATACATGTCGGCGTTGGGAACAAAGTAGAGCATGCCTTCAAGCTCTCCAAGCTTTCGTGAGCATGCGGAAAGCGTGCGATAGGTTTCCTCGGTGAGGTTTAGCTGCCTCAATGATTGCAAGGGCGTTGGAAAAAACGAATAGTAAGCCAATTTCCCCGATAGATTATTGCGGAGCGTTCCCTGGCCGTTCTCCTCGATTTGCATCGCGCCCTCCATATCTTTAGTGCCGGAAACTCGTTATTAGGCTAATCATATCAATTCTAATAACGAGTTTAAGGATTAAATAGTTATTAGGATTGATATAAACAATCTAATGGTAAGAAGCCATTATTACTTGACCATGGAGCTCAGCTTGGTACAGGGGGTCATCCAAAATGAACGTGGATAATCTCCTGTTTTTGGCTCGGTGACGGCCTCAAAGTGGGAGATTATCCACGCTCGTTAGTTAAGCGTCCGAAAATCCACACTCGCCAAACCTACCAAAAAGGGATGGGTTTATTTTGGCACGTTTCGGTCGGTATCAGGAAGTGTCAGGGACGGGGCGGCGGCAGGACTCGAGAGCGAAAAGAAGTATCGGGTTTGGTGCGCCCGCTTCTGCCCGTCCCGTGCGCAGGCGATACTCGGCTTATCGACCCGCGATGCAAAGGAGATGCTCGTTCCACGAGCACTACCGGGAAGGGCTCGCGATTCGAGTCCCCACCTTAGCATTTGAACCGTTTGGCACTATAATTACCGTAGGCATGCGCACAACGTTGCGCTTAATCAAGAGGAGAAAACGTATGGGTCTGTTTGACATGTTCAAGAAGAAGGCTGAGCCCGCGGCTGCCGCTGCTCCGGCCTCCATCTCTGCTTCTGCTGGCGCCGACGTGCTGTGCTCGCCCGTCAAGGGCAAGGTCATCAAGATGGCTGACGTGCCCGACCCCGTCTTTGGTGGCGAGGTTCTGGGCAAGGGCTGTGCTGTGTGGCCCGAGGACGATCTGGTCTACGCTCCCTGCGACGGTAAGGTGACCGTCACCATGGGTCACGCCGTGGGTCTGCAGTCCGATAGCGGCATCGAGGTTCTGGTGCACGTTGGCGTCGACACCGTCAACATGAACGGTGATGGCTTCGAGGGCTTCGTCAAGGCCGACGACGTTGTGAAGGCTGGTCAGCCCATACTCAAGATCGACCGCGCCAAGATCGCCGCTGCCGGTTACAAGGACTGCGTCGTGGTGGCCGTGTCCAACACCGCCGAGTTTGCTGACGTCGAGCTCGCCGTCGAGGCCGAGTCTGCCGTCGCCGCCGGTGACGCCATCGTTAAGGTCGTCCGCAAGTAAACTGCGGCATCCAAAGGCTGTGCGAGGGTGGTCGGGTTTTCCGGCCACCTTTTTTATTGCACCGCGGGAAAGCGTTTTATTGCACGTTGGGCGGGCTTGCAAACCGTTCGGACGCTAAAACGAACCGACCGCGCCTTCGCGTTGCCGAGGGTGTTCATAAGTGGATAGTATGGGCTTACTTATTACAACGTGTGCCGCGTCCGGGAAGCGCGGTGCCGCTCATTGGGAGGAACAACATGAAAAAGAAGCTGCTGCTTGCGCCCCTCATGGCCGTCTTGGTCGCATGCGTGGTCGTGCTTTCCGGCTGTGGAGGTCCTTCGGTTGAGGAGCTCATCACCGAGGATCTTACGACGCAGTTTGACGAGGTCAAGAACGGTGGCGACGACTTCCTCTCTGGTCTGGAGGAGGCTTCGGGCGACGAGTTCGAGCAGCTGGGTATCGATCCCAAGGAGTATGCCAAGACCTATCTCGAGGGCTTTGACTACAAGATCGGCGACGTGACGGTCGACGAGGACAAGGGTGTCGCGACCGCCGAGGTCTCCATCACCTGCAAGTCCATGAACAAGATCGTCGAGGACTTCTCCACCCAGTATCAGGAGAAGGTCGCTGCGCTTGATACGGTTCCTTCCGATGACGAGCTGTACAAGATGGCCGGTCAGGTTATGGTCGATGTGACCAAGGCCACCGAGCCCAGGAAGACCACGGTTATCTTCAAGTACACCTGCAACGACGATGGCGAGTGGTCTGCCGACGACTCCGTCAACTCCGAGATGATGGATGCAATGCTGAGCTAGTTCGTTGCGGCGTTTTACCAAACGCCGCAACTGCTCGACGCTGCAAGCCCGCCAGAGCGGCAATCTGCCTTTCAACTTCGGCGGCATGACCAAAAGGTCAATGCCGCCTTGTTTCAAGGCACCTTGCTCGCTCTGGCGGGCTTTCGCTGTCGTTGCCAAAACAGCGACGTTCCCTTGGCTGGCTTAAAGTGGCACTTGTACCTGCGGCGTTGCTATGGTGGTCATTGGGGCGGCACTTGGGGACGTTCTTTTTCTGCCGGCAGTTGGGGACACTCCTTTGGTGCAGGGGGCAGCTAAAAGAGTCCCGTCCCGCATTAGCTACCCGTGGGTGGGATGAGCGGTTACTCGCCCAGAATCAGCGCCGCGAGCTCTGCCTGGGTGTCTACCACGTAGTCGGCGCCGGCGGCTTCCAGCTCTGCGCGGCCGCGGAAGCCCCAGCTGACGCCCGCACTCTTAAGGCCGGCGTTGTGGCCGGTCAGGATATCGACATTGGAATCGCCCACATAGAGCGTGGTTGCCGGATTGGCGCCCAGCTCCTCCATCACATGCAGCGTAACAGGCGCCTCGGGCTTGGGGGGAAACGCATCGACGCGGCCCTGCACCAGCGCAAAGCGCTCGGAACCAAAATACTTCTCGATAAGCGGAGCGGCCGAGATGTGGTCCTTGTTGGTGAGCACGGCAAGCTGCACGCCCGCGGCACGCAGGCGGTCGAGCATTTCGATCGTGCCGGCATAGGGAGCGGTGTGGCCCTCCTTGTGCTCGCCGTAGTAAGCCCTAAACTCGGCAAGCGTCTGCTCAAACATACGGCCGTCGCCCGCATACTCGGCAGGCATAAAGCGCTCAACCAGCTTGAGCATGCCGTTTCCCACCTTGTAGCGGTACTCGTCGACGGCAAACGTAGGCCAGCCGTGCGTCTCGCAGGTATGGTTGCCGGCGGCCGCCAGGTCTTCGAGCGTGTTGAGGATGGTGCCGTCCAGATCAAAAATCACATGGGAAAAAGCTGCTGCCATGAAAGCTCCCGTCATTGGGTTTCAAAACGCACCCCATGATACTGGGCATGCGTGCCGGGCATGTTTGGAATCTGAATATCTTTAATAGCCCTGAGCCTTTGTCGCTAGCAAATTCTCGGCAGCTGCTCTCCTACGAGCATGTCGAGGATGCGGGTCGAACCCCAGCCGGTGCGCACGCGCACGGCGGGACGGGCGCCCTCGGCAAGCGACAGCACGCGACCGATGACGGCGGCATTCTCGCCGTAGCGGGCGGCGCGCATGGCGCCCAGCGCCGCATCGGCTTGCTCGGCCGGCACGACGGCAACCATCTTGCCCTCGTTTGCCACCTGCAGCACATCGTAGCCGAGCATTTCGCAGGCGGCTTGCACGTCGGGACGCACGGGCACGGCATCCTCGTCGACCTCCATGGCAACACCGCTGGCCTGGGCAAACTCGTTGAGCGTGGACGCCAGGCCACCGCGCGTGGGGTCGCGAAAGCAACGCGTGCCGGGCGCTGCGGCCAAAACGTCGGCAATCAGGTGGTTGAGCGGCGCGGCATCGCTTTCAATCGTGCTCGAAAACGCCAAGCCCTCGCGTTGGCTCATGATGGCGATACCGTGGTCGCCCAGCGTACCCGATACCAGGATAACGTCGCCGGGGCGGCAGTTGGCGCCGCTGAGCGCCACGCCCGTGGGAACCTCGCCCACGCCGGCGGTATTGATGTAGACGCCGTCGGCCCCGCCGCGCTCGACCACCTTGGTGTCGCCCGTGATTATGGACACGCCCGCCTCATGCGCCGTTTCGGCCATCGTCTGCACGATCCGGCGGAGCTTATCCATGGGATAACCCTCTTCGAGGATAAAGCCGCACGATAGGTAGCGCACGTTGGCGCCCGAGGTCGCGACATCGTTGACGGTTCCGCACACGGCGAGGCGGCCGATGTTGCCACCGGGGAAGAACTGCGGCGAGACTACAAAGCTGTCGGTCGACATGGCAATGCGCCCGCTCGTGGGCAGCGCGGCGACGCCGGCATCGTTGCCCTCGAGCAACTCGGGCGACCCAAAGGCATCCAAAAAGACCTCATCGATGATGCGTTTCATCATCTGACCGCCAGAGCCGTGGCCCAACAGGACGGTGCTATCGGTGGCAGTACGGGACATATCGAAAACTCCAATCGTGGGTGGTGCCGGTGTGCGGGTGCGTCCGGACTAGTCGCGGTAGCGGTAGTACGCCGCGCAGCTGCCCTCGGAGCTCACCATGCACGGGCCGACGGGGTGCTCGGGCGTGCAGGTACGGCCAAAGAGCGGACAGCTGCTCGGTGTAATGGCCCCGCGCAGCACGTCGCCGCAGCGGCACCCGCGCGGCTCGACCGTCTCCTCGACGGGCACGTCAAAGCGGGTACGGGCATCAAAGCGCGAGAACTCGGGGCGGATGGAAAGGCCCGAGTTGGCAATCGGCCCCAATCCGCGCCATGTGGTATCGCACGGCTCAAATACCTGCTCGACCAGCTGGCGCGCCACGGGGTTGCCGTCAGCGTTGACGCCACGGCGGTAGGCATTATCGATTGCGGGTCTGTCCTCGACAACCATCTGGACCAGCATGCAGATACCCTGCAAGATGTCGACCGGCTCAAATCCCGTTACCACGCCCGGGGTCTTAAACTCGTCGACCAAAAAGCCAAAGGGGGCTAAGCCCGTGATGGTGGCGACGTGTCCCGGCAGGATAAAGCCGTCGATGGCGGTCTCGGGATCGTTGGCGATGGCGCGCAACGCCGGCGGCGTGGTCTTGTGGGCGCAATAGACCGAGAAGTTCTGCAGCCTGCGTGCGTCTGCCTCCAAGATGGCGGCGGCGATGGTGGGCGTTGTGGTCTCGAAGCCCACGCCCATAAAAATGACCGGGCGATCGGGGTTTTGCTCGGCAATGTCGAGCGCGTCGAGCGGGGAATAGACGATGCGGATGTCGCGCCCCGCCGCCTTTTGCGCAGCGAGCGAGGTGGATGATCCGGGCACGCGCATCATGTCGCCAAAGGTGGTGATGATGGCGCCGTCTATGTTGGCGAGCGCGATCGCGTGGTCGATGTCGCGGTTGGCGGTAACGCAGACGGGGCAGCCCGGGCCGCTCAGCAGCTTGAGCCCGGCCGGCATAATGGAGCGAAAGCCATAGCGCCCGATGCTCACGGTATGCGTGCCGCAGACTTCCATAAGGTTGATGGCGCGGCCGCCGACAAGCTCATGAATGCGCTCGATGAGCTCGCGAGCCAGCTTGGGATTGCGGAATGCCGAGAAGTCGATACCGGAGCGAGCCGGTTGTTCGGGCGCCACTAGTAAGCCTCCGCCGGGTTGGTGGCAAGCTGGTCTTCTTCGACCAGCTCGGACATGGCATTAACGAGCTCGAGCGTTTCCTGCGCTTCCTGCTCGTTGACAATCTGGATGCCAAAGCCGGCGTGTACGAGAATGTAGTCGCCAACCTGCGCCGTCGGCACGAGTCGCAGCGACACGGGGCGCTCGATGCCCATCATGTCGACGGTGGCCTTGAGGTCGTCGTCGCGTTTGACTACTTTACCGGGAACGGCAAGGCACATAATGTTCCCCTTTTAGACGCTTTGCGCTGGACGGGCGCTCAATAATCCATCAGTTGATGGTAGCGCTCGCGGGAGTCACGAGCAAACGCGTTACACCTGTGAGACGGCGGCGCGCAGGCTGGCAAAACGGCCTATAGAGACGCCGTCTGCGCGAGGCGAGCGCGAGCGATGGCGGCCTGACCGTAGGCGATGCAGCCGTCGTTAACGGGCACGGTTTGGGGAATCAAGACCGTAAGGCCTGCGTCTTTAAGCTTGCGGGTGAGGAGCTGAAGCAAAAGTTGGTTCATGAACACGCCGCCCGAGAGCGCGACGGTATCGATGCCTTCGCGCGCACAGATTTCGCGTGCGATTCGTGCCGAGGAGCGCGCGACGGCGACATGGAAGTCGAGTGCGAGCCTGTCGGCGGACGCTCCGGCTTCAATTCCTCCCAAAAGTGCCTCAAAGAGTGCTTTCTGGTCCAGAACATAGGGGCCGTCCAGCCACGATGGGCCAGATGCGAAATAGCCGGCGTTGTCGTCGGGAAAACGGGCGATTTCGTTGTCGAGCGCGCGCCAGGCGGCGGCTTCGAGTTCTATGGCGGGTTCGCCCTCGTAGGTTGCCTTGTCGCAGATGCCCAGAATCGCTGCCGCGGCATCAAAGAGACGCCCCATGCTGCTGGTACGCGGGCTGTTGATGCCGCGCTCGATCATGGTGGCTGTCACGCTGCGCGTTTGCTCGTCGAGGCTGTCCAAAAGCCGAGCGGTACCTGGGTGCTCGAGCAGGTCGAGCTCGCTGAGCAGGGCAAAGGCGTTGCGGCGGGCGTCGCGCACGGAGGCCGCCCCACCGGGGAGCGCCCAGGTGCACAAATGCGCGGCGCGCTCAAAGCCGCCAAGGCTGGCAACAAGAAACTCGCCGCCCCAAATGGTCCCATCGGTGCCGGCGCCGGTGCCGTCAAAGGCGATGCCAAGGACGCGCGCGTCGGTTGTAAGCTGGCCCGCGGCGATGGCCTCGGCCATTACGCTCGCGATATGCGCATGATGGTGCTGCACCTCGACGAGCGGCAGATTGCATTTTCGCGCCTGCTCGCGCGCCCACTGGCCCGATAGATAGCTGGGGTGTAAATCGCAGGCCAAGGCGGCGGGCGCCAAGTCAAAGAGATCTTCCAAGCGCGTGTGCGCGGCGTTCCAGGCATCGAAGGTCTCGCCGTTTTCAACATCGCCGATATGCTGCGACACAAAACAGGTTGCCTCGCCGTTCGTCCCTTCACGCGTGAGCGCAATCGTGGCCTTTTGTTGTGGCCCGCAGGCGAGCACGCAGGACGGAGCGCCGTCGAGCGCCGGCAACGGCAGCGGCTGGGGTGCATATCCGCGAGCGCGGCGCACGGGCATAACGGCGCCGTCGACCACGCGCACTACAGAGTCGTCGTAGCGCGAGAGGATCGCGCGGTCGTTACCGAGCAACGCGTCGGCGATGCCGGCGGCAACGAGGTGTTCCCAGGCAAGATCGTCATCGGTCTCGATGGGCTCTTCGCTCAGGTTGCCGCTGGTCATGACGAGCGTGTGCATACCGCAGGCTTCTGCCGCGGCAAGCAACAGATGTTGAAGCGGCGTATAGGGGAGCATGACGCCGAGCTCGGGCAAGTCGTGCGCGACAGATGGCGCGAGGGCGAGGGTGTCGGGGGAACCGCCGTTGCCCTCGCCAACAGTGCGCTGGCGCAGCAGCACAATGGGGCGGATACTGCCGGTGAGAAGCTCGCGCTCAGCGTCGTCGATATGGCACAGGCGCCCGGCATCGGCAAGACTGCGCACCATGACGGCAAGCGGCTTATTGCTGCGACGCTTGCGACGGCGCAACTCGGCCACCGCCTGCTCGTTGGCAGCGTCACAGGCTAGATGGAATCCGCCCAGGCCCTTGATGGCGACGATGCCACCGCTGGCTAGCAGCTCAACACAGCGCTCGATGATAGCGTCGCTGGCCTCGCGTGTGGTGCCGACGGCCGGTGTCGCGGACGAATTCCCGCACGCATCGCCGTTCACAGCCTCGCGCCACGTAATATGCGGCCCGCAATCAAAGCAGGCATCGGGCTGTGCGTGAAAGCGACGGTCGAGTGGATCGGCATACTCTGCGGCGCAGGCGGGGCACATGGGGAAACGGTCCATCGAGGTAGCCGCTCGGTCATAAGGCAGCGACCGGATGATGGTAAAGCGTGGGCCGCAGTTGGTGCAGTTGATAAAGGGGTAGTGATAGCGTCGGTCGGCGGGATCGAACAACTCGCGCAGGCAATCGTCACAGGTGGCGATATCGGGCGAAACGAGCGTCGTGTGCGCGGTCTGGTCCTGCGATGCCACAATGTGAAAGCCCTGCTCATTGGCAGTGCTCCAGCCGCTAGGCTCCAAATCCGCAATATCGACTCGCTCAACGCGAGCCGCCGCGGGCGCATGCTCAGAAAGCGCGGCAACAAAAGCATCGAGCGCATCGGCCGGAGCGTGCGCCTCGATATGCACGCCGTCGCCCGCGTTGAGCACCCAGCCGCAAATGCCGTGCGCCATGGCCTCGCGATACACAAACGGCCGCATGCCAACGCCCTGCACAATGCCCGTTACATGAATATGCACATGCCGCATGCGACACTCCTCATCAAAACCGACCAAAAAGGGACAGGTTTATTTTGGTAGGTAAAACTTCTAAACCTGCCAAAACAAACCTGTCCCTATTTGGCAGGTGCGCTGCGGGAAATCCCGCTACAGCCCCAGGCTCTGCTTGGTGGCGGCGCACGTGAGCTCGCCGTGCTTAACGCCGCGCAGGCCCAGCAGGCGGTCGGCTAGTTCGTAGACGCGCTCGCCGCGACCCTTGAGTGCCAGGATTTCCAAGCAGTTGTGGTGATCCAAATGCACGTGCATCGTCGATACGATCTCGTCGGTGTAGTCGTGCTGCACCTCGTCCAGGCGGCGCGTCAGATCGCCGGTGTGATGGTCGTAGATCATGGTGAGCGACCCGATAACGTGCTCATCGGGCGTGCGCATCTGCTCTTTGGCGATCGAGGCGCGAATCAAATCGCGCACGGCCTCGGAGCGGTTGGCCACGTCGCCGCGGCGCGCGATCTGCTCGTCAAAACGGCGCAGCAGGTCGTCGGGTGCGGTAACCGAAAAACGGACCAGCTCGGAGCCGGAGCCACTACAGTGGCAGCCCGCGTCACCGTCCGCCCCGTGCGGATGCTCGTGCTCGTACTCGCAGCAGTGCTCGTGTTCGGCCACCTTACACCAGCTTCACGGAGCCGACGGAGTTGTGGTCGGCCTCGATGGCTTCCTCGTAGCCCTCGAGCGCGTCATGCGCCTCGTGGAGCGCGGCCATGGCGGCCTCGAGCTTGGCGCCGATGCGCTCCATGTCAAAATTCTCGGTCGCATGCAGCAGCTGATGGCTCCACTCGTGAGCGAGCTCGATGGTGTCGTCGACCTGCTTGACGCTCATGGCAAGCTGGCTCATGTTCATTCCAACATCATGCATGGGAAATCTCCTTTTGTATGGGGCAGTTCAGTGGTTCAGATTTTACTACGCCCGCTCTGCGCGCAGCTGCATAAGAAAACGGGTACGAGTCTGTGCGACCCGCACCCGTTCACTGGGGGCTGTTTGTGACTACCATACTATCCGTGGTTGCACTCGGTGCATTCAGAAGTCCGGCGAGCGGCGTAAAAGCGCTCATGGACGGCAGGCAGACGGCAACATGTAACAAGCGTATTACAGATGCTTCTCCAGCAGCGCCTGCAGTCTCGCCTTGGGCAGAGCGCCAACCGAGCGGTCAATCTCCTCGCCGTTCTTAAACACAATCAGCGTGGGGATGCTCATGACGCCATACTTCATGGCCAGGTCCTGGTTGTCGTCGACGTTGCATTTGGCAACGGCAAGCTTGCCCGCCAGCTCATCGGCAACCTCGTCAACGATGGGCGAGAGGGATCGACAGGGCCCGCACCACGGTGCCCAAAAATCGACCAGCACGGGCAGGCTGTCGTTAACGATGGAATCGAAGTTCTCGGGGGTAATCTGATTAATGTCAGCCATGGTGACCTCCATAATGCGACGCGGCTCGGCCGCGTAAAACTCAGTACGACCGTGCTTATACCCAGCCGCCCGCAAAGCAACCACTCGCGGGCGGCTCTTTTATATAATGGTGGGCACGCAAACGATTGGAGAGCGCATGCCCACGTCACAAAGCCAGAAAAAAGAAGCCATCGCCCAGGCGACCGAGCAGGAGCTCGCATCGCTCGCGGGTCGTGGCGTGCGTATCGCGGGCAACGCGTGCTCGCCGATCGTGCTGGTCAAAGGCGATCTGGACGAGGCCGAGCGTTCGGGTGGCGAGCTTGCCGCCGGCCCGGATGGCGCGGCGTTGCGCAAGGCGCTTGGGGCCATCGGCTACGCTCCCGAGGATTTTTGCGTGCTGGCAAGCGTCGCCGGCGTGGGTGATGGGACGGTCGCGGTGGGCGAGACTCTGCCGTGCGAGCTGTTCCGTGAGGCGCTTGAGGCTTTGGACCCCGAGGCGGTGCTGCTGCTCGACAACAACGCGGCTGACGCCATGCGCGAGACCTACGCCGATATGCTCGTGGCGATCGATGACTTCGACACCGCCATGCTCAAGCCCGGCCTGGTCGCCCATGTGCAGGGCCGCCGCGTGCTCGCGCTCGATGGCTTTGAGGCGGCGCTGACCGACAAAGCGGCCAAGCAGCGCATGTGGGCCTACATCAAGCAGCTGACCCCGGCGGCCGCTCCGCTGTAGCGGATTGGCGCCGGTGAGCGATTGCCTGGCGGGCAAGACACGCCGCGAGATCGGCGCCGCACTTCTACATCACAGCGCGCAGCTCAAACCGATCGCCGTTAATGCGGAACTGGCAGTTGCCGTTCATGCGCTCCACGGCAAGTTTGATGCTCCTGGTGCCAAAGCCGTGGCCCGCATGCCGGGTCACGGGCATGCCGTCGACCATGCGCGGCGCGCGGTCAAACGTATTGGAAACTAACAGCAGCAGCTGGCCGTCCTCTAATCGCAGGTCAAAGTCGACGAATCGCTTTCCTTGGGGTGCGGCGCTTGCGGCGGTGATAGCGTTTTCCAAGGCATTTGAGAGCACGCTAAACAGGTCGGCGTCACCTACGTGGATGGTTTCGGGTACGGCGGCGCGCAGGTTGGCGGTAATGCCGTTTCTATTGATATCCGAGTTAAATGACGAAAGCGCGATGTTTACGGTCTCGTTGGCGCAGAAGCGGCGTACGGCGGTGCGGTCGCCGGCTTCGCAGAGTTCGTCGATGCGGTCGAGCGCCTCGTCGGTGTGGCCCTCCTCAATTAAAGCGGCCAGGCCGCGTAGGAAGTGGCGCATGTCGTGGCGCAGAATCGACAGCTCGCGCCCAGATTGACGCCAAGCCTCGAGCTCTTTGATGGCGGCGCTGTCGCGGGTTTCGAGCATCCAGCGCTCTCGCTCGGCGGTTTCCTTTTCTTCGTATTCGCGCAGGTAAACGGCAAGAAACATAAGATAGAAGGCACAGAGCGCAAATGCCAAAAACTCAACCGTCACCACCGAGCCCGAGTGGAACAGCGTGGTGTAGACGTTGGTGGCATAGTCAAAGACGTAATAGACGAGCGGCAGGATTAAAAGGATGCCCAGCTCGGTGGTGCTTTTAATCGCCAAGCGCGGACCGATGTCGCCGGCCCAATGCAGCAGGACGGCAAAGACGGCGAGTGTGGTCGCGATGCGCGCCAGATAGTACGCGATCTGAGAATCGGTTGCGGCAAATGCGGCGATGCCCATCCAATTGCTGAACTGGCAGCTCAGATAGGCACTCGTAATGCCGAGCACGGCAAGCAGCGGGCTCAGGCGGTAGCGCGCGCACAAATAGATGATGAGCGGCAGATGCACGACGAGCGGATATACCTGGCGGGCGAAAAGCTCTCCGCCGACGGCATTGGCGAGGCCAAATGCGCATCCGGTTACGGCACCGACCAGCACCAGTTCAAGCGCATGACGCCGGTTGATCTCGACACCGCACAGCGCCGCCGAGGCAAAGACGCCAAAGAGTAGCGTTGTGGCGTGGTGGATTGCCCAAAGGACCATTTCGGCCGAGGAGACCATCAGTGTCTCCCAGCCTCAAAGCGCACCGCAAAGTAGGCGTCTTGGAATCCCTGCTTGCAACTGCGCGAAAGCGGGATGCACGCGCCCGAGCGCATGACGATGTCCGTGCGGTCAAAGTGATCGATGTTGCGCAGGTTGACCTGGTAGCTGCGGTGGCATTTAAAGAAGGTGGCATTTTGCGCCAAACGGTCCTCGACGCTGCGGAACGACTCGAGTGCCTCGATATCGCGTCCGTCGCGCAGGTGGAAGACCACGTGCTTGTTGCGCGCCTCGGCATATTCGATGTCGGACAGGCGCAGGGCGTGGTAGCCAAAGGAAGTTTTGATCACGAGCTCGTCGGTTGCCGCCGGGCGCATGCTCGAAAGCTCGTTAAGTAACTGCGCCAGGCGTTCGTAAGTCACGGGCTTGAGCAGATAGTCGAAAGCACGGACCTCGTAGGACTCCAGTGCGAACTCGGGCGACGAGGTGAGGAACACCAGGCGCACGGCGGTATCGGCCTGGCGCAATTCGCGCGCGGTGTCCATGCCGTTGACGAGCGGCATGATCATGTCGAGCAGAATGATGTCGGCGCGCGATGCGGCATGGCGGGCCAGCAGGTCCTCGCCGCGCGTGACGAGCGCAACATCGACCGCCGTGCCCGTCTCGGTCGACCAACGGTCGATCATCCGGTGCAGTCTATCTAGAAAAGCGACGTCATCGTCGCAGGCAATAATCTTGAGCATTCGGCCCCCTTAAGTAGTTCGATTTTGCCACATTGGGTGCGGACCGCTTGTGGGGGTGCGGACCGTTTGCGCCCCACGGCGTGCAACTCGCGCCAAGCGGTATTGCGGTGGCGAAAGATGCCTCCTGCGCCATCGAGAGCTCAGCTATCCTCAGCTTGCCAGTTCGAATATGGACCTGCCACATGATTGAATCTTTATTTCAACTTTACACCTAGGTTTACAGCTGTCTTGTCAGCTGTAAACCTAGGTGTCATACTAAAGCTCCAAGATTCGCCAAAAGAGAGGGGCCTTGATGGCACAGAGCGCGAACATGGATGCATCGGAGCTTGCACGCGACATTGCGGCCGGCCTGGCATCGGCAACGACGGCAACGGAGCGCGCGGCATTGGTGCCCGCAGAGCTCGTCGAGGCCATTCAGCAACTAAAAACCCAACGTGACGCGGTGATCCTGGCGCACTATTACGTGGCGCCCGAGGTCCAAGCCGTTGCCGATTACGTCGGCGATAGCTTCTACCTGGCAAAGCTCGCCAAAAGCCTGCCGCAGCAGACCATCGTGTTGTGCGGCGTGGAGTTTATGGGCGAGAGCGCCAAGCTGCTCAATCCCACTAAGACCGTGCTGCTGCCCGAGCCGGGCGCGGACTGTCCCATGGCGCACATGGTCAAGCGCGAGACGGTCGACGCGGCGCGCGCCGAGTACGGCGACGACCTGGCCGTGGTGTGCTACGTCAACTCCACGGTCGAGATCAAGAGCTGGAGCGACGTGTGCGTCACCAGCTCCAATGCCGTCAAGATCGTGTCCGAGCTGCCGCAGCAGCATATCCTGTTCATTCCCGACCAAAACCTGGGCCGCTTCGTAGCCGAGCAGGTGCCGCAAAAGCACGTCATCCTCAACAACGGCTACTGCCCGCGCCATCACATCATCACCGTCGAGCAGATCGTCGACGCGACGGAGGCCCACCCCGACGCGCTCGTGCTGGCGCACCCCGAGTGCAAGGCCGACGTCCTGGCCGAGGCCGACTACATCGGCTCCACCGCCGGCATCATCAAGTATGCCGAGGAGTCCGGCGCGAGCGAATTCATCATCGTGACGGTCCGCGGCGTGCTCTACGAGCTCGAGCGCCGCTGCCAGGGCACCGGCAAGAAGTTCTACTTCCCCGCGGTGCAGCCCACCTGCGTCAACATGGATCTCATCACGCTCGAGAAGCTCGTGCGCTGCCTGGAGACGGGTGAGGGCGAGGTGCAGATCGGCGTGTCGGACGAGGCTGCCGACCAGGCCAAGCTCACGCTCGACCGTATGCTCGAGTACGCAGCACGCTAGAACAATGTTGCATGAGGTACGGTCCCTTATGTCACATTCAAGGGAGAGGATTCCTGTGGAAACCAAGCAATACCCCGATATGGAGTGCGACGTCGTCATTGCCGGCTGCGGCGTGGCGGGTCTGTACGCGGCCCTCAATCTGCCGACGAGCACGCGCGTGATCATGCTCTCCAAGGGCGCGGTCGACGAGTGCGATTCGATGCTCGCGCAGGGCGGCATTTGCGTGCTGCCCGAAGGCTCGGACTACGATGCCTTCTTTGAGGACACCATGCACGCCGGCCACTACGAGAACCGCCGCGAGAGCGTCGACATCATGATTCGCTCGAGCCGCTCGGTCATCAACGACCTGCTAGCGATGGGCGTGGATTTTGAGCGCAAGGCCGACGGCAGCCTCAATTTTACCCGCGAGGGCGCGCACAGCCGTCCGCGCATTGCCTTCCATGCCGACATTACGGGCAAGGAGATCACGACCAAGCTGCTCCAGGCCGTTCGCAAGCTGGACAACGTGCAGATTTTGGAGCACGCGGCCATGACCGACATCCTGACCGCCGAGCGCGATGGCGCCACGGTGTGCACCGGCGTCGTCGCCGTAGCCGTGGACGAGGACAACTCGGTTCGCCCCGCCGACGAGCTGGCAAATGCCGCCGAGGGTGTGCATGCCGGCGAGCCGTTTAAGATCCATGCCCGCCACACGCTGTGGGCAACGGGCGGCATCGGCGGCGTATACGACCATTCGACCAACTACCCGCAGCTCACGGGCGATGCCTGCTACATCGCTCAGGAGCATGGCATTAAGATGGAGCATCTGGACTACGTGCAGATTCACCCCACGGGACTGTTCTCGCCGCAGCCGGGTCGCACCTTCCTGATCAGCGAGAGTTGCCGCGGCGAGGGCGCGATTTTGCTCAACGCCGCCGGCGAGCGCTTTACCGATGAGCTTCAGCCGCGCGATGTGGTCGCCGCCGCTATTCGCGAGCAGATGAAGCAGGACGGTGCCGAGCACGAGTGGCTGAGCTTTGCCCCCGTCGAGCGCGATGTGGTGACCGGGCATTTTGCCAACATTCGTGCGCGCTGCCTTGAGGACGGCCGCGACATCTTGGACGAGCCCATTCCCGTTACGCCGACGCAGCACTACTTTATGGGCGGCGTGTGGGTCGACAAGGACGGCCGCACCTCGATGCCCGAGCTCTACGCCGCGGGCGAGACGGCTTGCAACGGCGTTCACGGCAAGAACCGCCTTGCATCAAACAGCCTGCTCGAGGCGCTGGTCTGGGGTCGTCGCGCCGCGTGGTACATGCGTACCGGCGAGTCGCTGGCCGTGGAGCAGGCGGGCGATCCCGCGCTCGATGGCCGTCATCGCGCCCTGGGCGCCGACCCTCTGGCAATCGATGATTTGGCCCGTGCCGCCGGCACGCAGGCCGTGGAGGAGTAGACCATGAATCCCATTACCATGAAGCTTGTCGTCGATGATCTGATTCTGCAGGCTCTGCGCGAGGACATTACGTTTGAGGACGTGAGCACGGCGAGCGTGTGCCCCACGGCGCGTCCCGCCACGGTGGAGCTTATCGCCAAAGCCGATGGCATCATCGCCGGCTTGGATGTGTTTGCCCGTACCTTTGAGCTGCTGGATTCGCAGAGCTCGGTGCTGTTTGATGTTGCCGACGGTGACGAGGTGCATGCCGGCGACCACGTGGGTCAGGTGCGCGGCGATGCGCGCGTGCTGCTTTCGGGTGAGCGCGTGGCGCTCAACTACCTGCAACGCATGAGCGGCATCGCCACCTATACGCACAGCATGGCCGCGGCGCTCGAGGGAACCAAGACCGTGCTCGTCGACACGCGCAAGACCACACCGGGCGTGCGCGTGTTTGAGAAGGCGGCGGTTGAGATTGGCGGCGGCAGCAACCACCGTTACAACCTGTCGACGGCCGTCATGCTCAAGGACAACCACATCGATGCCGCCGGTGGCGTGACGCGCGCGATCGAGATGGCGCGCGCCCACGCATCGTTTACCACGACGGTCGAGATCGAGTGCGAGAACCTGGACATGGTGCGCGAGGCCGTGGAGGCCGGCGCCGACATCATCATGTTCGACAACATGACCCATGACGACATGGCCGCCGCCATCGAGCTTATTGCCGGTCGCGCCAAGACCGAGTGTTCGGGCAACGTGGACGCCGACAATATTCGCGCCCTGGCTGATCTGGGCGTCGACTACATTAGCTCGGGCGCCCTGACGCACTCCGCGCCGATCCTCGACCTCTCGCTTAAGCACCTGCGTCTGCTGGACGGTAAATAATGGACGCCCGCGAGCGTCGCCGTGCCATCATGGCCGTGCTCGAGGGGGCCAGGGGGCCCGTATCGGGCAGCGCGCTTGCCCGCGAGGTGGGTGTGAGCCGCCAGGTCGTGGTGCAGGACATCGCCCTGCTGCGCGCCGATGGGCATGATATCGTGGCGACCAACCGCGGCTACGTGCTGCAGGAGGCCCCCAGCAGCCCCGCCGTGCCTACGCGCTTGGTCAAGGTTCGCCACAGCGTGGAGCAGGCAGGCGATGAGCTCACGAGTATCGTCGACGCCGGCGGCGCCGTGCTCAACGTGATCGTCAATCACCGCGTGTACGGTAAGATCACGGCCGACCTGGACATTCGCAATCGTCGCGATGTCGAGCGCTATCTGCGCGATATCGAGAGCGGCAAGAGCTTTCCGCTGCTAACGGTGACGAGCGGCTATCACTTCCATCGCATTGCGGCGGAGGACGAACAGACCCTCGACGAGATCGAGGCCATGCTCAAGGAGAAAGGCTACTTGGCAGACCTACTGCCCTACGAAGACGACCTATCGTAGCCGACGCTGCATCTATAAGTTGCGGTGAAATAGTTCCTAAAATCGGCATCTAAGCCATAAAACAGGAACTATTCCACCGCAACTGCCAAGGGTCCCGCTCCAAATTAGCTGCCCACACATGCAAAAGGAGGCCTCCGCGGCGATGCGGAGGCCTCCTTTTTTGTGCACGGTGTACTTTTGAGTGTGCAGGTGGGGGAGTTGTTACTCCTCGACGATCTCGGTGATCGCGCCAGCGGGGCAAGCGTCCTGGCAAGCGCCACAGGCGACGCAGGAGTCCTCGTCAGCGACGGTAGCGACGTCCTGGAGCTCCAGAACGCCAGCGGGGCAGGAGTCGACGCAAACGCCACAAGCGATGCACTCGTCGGCATCAATTACGGGATGAGCCATGGTAGTTTCCTCTCTGTTGACCGACGCTACAGGCGATGCGCGCCGGTTTGATTCGGGCAAAAACATACCACGGGAGCGACCGTTTGCAATACCCTCTGACCGGCATCTTCATACCGTTCGCCGAGTATGCCAAGGTTTACTAAAAAACATGCAGGTGAGGCCGCTGAGCTGCGCAAATGTTAGCTTTAGGTGACTTGAAATATTGGGCGATCGAGCATGCTTGCGGAAAGCGCATCCCGGAATTTGGCCGAGAAACGGGTTGTAGTTTCCGACTGGGCCACTGGCGGAAACCGCGACCCGGTATCAGCTCTCAAAACGGGATACGGTTTCCGGTTGAGCCTTCAGACGGAAACTGCGACCCGGAATCCACGCTCAAACCGGGATGAGCTTTCCGCAAGACGGCCCCCAGGCACCCCCGGACGCAAACCTCAGCCATCTCTACATAGATCTCGATAGATTTGCCGAGAACTCAAACAGTGCGTCTACCTGCGTATTTGCGAACCTAAACTCTTGGCAATAAGAAATCTTATATGAATTGACTTAGATTTTGTATATTCCGGCCCATAAGGGGATACACTACATCCTGAAAGACAAGCCGAAACACCGCTTGGCAGACCGCCGAGTCGGTGCAAACGCACAAGAGAGAGGGAATTTCTAATGAGTAAGATTCTTGGTATCGACCTTGGTACTACTAACTCCGCTATGGCCGTTCTCGAGGGCGGTTCTCCGACCATTATCGTGAACGCCGAGGGCGACCGCACCACCCCGTCCGTCGTGGGCTTCCGTGCCGACGGCGACCGCGTCGTGGGTAAGGCCGCTAAGAACCAGGCTGTCACCAACCCCAAGAACACCGTGTTCTCCATCAAGCGCTTCATGGGCCGCAAGTACTCCGAGTGCACCTCCGAGATCAAGACCGTGCCGTATGAGGTCAAGGAGGGCCAGGGTGGCCGTGCCGTCGTCGACATCGAGGGCAAGGATTACACCGCCGAGCAGGTGAGCGCCATGACGCTCGCGAAGATGAAGGCTGACGCCGAGAAGTATCTGGGCGAGACCGTTACCGACGCCGTCATCACCGTCCCGGCCTACTTCAACGACGCCCAGCGTCAGGCCACCAAGGACGCCGGTAAGATCGCCGGCCTCAACGTCAAGCGTATCGTCAACGAGCCGACCGCTGCTGCTCTTGCCTATGGCCTGGACAAGCAGGGCACCGACCAGCGCATCCTGGTCTTCGACCTGGGCGGCGGCACCTTCGACGTCTCCATCCTCGACCTCGCCGACGGCGTGTTTGAGGTTCTGTCCACCTCGGGCGACAACCACCTGGGCGGCGACGACTGGGATCAGCGCGTCATCGATTGGATGGCCGATAAGTTCCAGCAGGAGAACGGTGTCGACCTGCGTCAGGACCCCATGGCCCTGCAGCGTCTGAAGGAGGCCGCCGAGAACGCCAAGAAGGAGCTCTCCGCCGCCCAGCAGACCACCATCAACCTGCCGTTCATTACCATGAACCAGTCCGGCCCGCTGCACCTCAACTACACGCTGACCCGCGCCGAGTTCGAGAAGATCACCCGCGACCTGCTCGAGCGCTGCAAGCAGCCTGTCACCAACGCCCTGCGCGACGCCAAGCTTAAGCTCTCCGATCTGACCGAGGTCATCCTCGTCGGCGGCTCCACCCGTATGCCCGCCGTCCAGGAGCTCGTCAAGACCATGACCGGCAAGCAGCCCAACATGTCCGTGAACCCCGACGAGGTCGTTGCCGACGGCGCTGCCGTCCAGGGCGGCGTGCTCACCGGCGACGTCGAGGGCATCCTGCTGCTCGACGTTACCCCGCTGTCGCTGGGCGTCGAGACCATGGGCGGCATCATGACCAAGATGATCGACCGCAACACCACGATCCCGACCTCCAAGACCGAGGTCTACTCCACCGCTGCCGACAACCAGACCAGCGTCGAGATTAACGTGCTCCAGGGCGAGCGCGAGCTTGCCCGCGACAACAAGTCGCTCGGTAAGTTCCAGCTGACCGGTATCCCGGCTGCCCGCCGCGGCGTGCCGCAGATCGAGGTCACCTTCGACATCGACGCCAACGGTATCGTCAAGGTCTCCGCTAAGGACAAGGGCACCGGCAAGGAGCAGCAGATCACCATTTCCGGCTCCACTGCTCTGTCCGACGACGAAGTCGATCGTATGGTCAAGGACGCCGAGGCTCATGCCGAGGAGGACAAGAAGCAGAAGGAAGAGGTCGAGGTCCGCAACCAGACCGACAGTCTGTGCTACTCCACCGAGCAGACCCTCAACGAGCTGGGCGACAAGGTTTCCGCCGACGTGAAGTCCAAGGCCGAGGCCGCTATCGCCGACGCCAAGAAGGCGCTCGAGGGCTCTGACGTCGAGGCCATCAAGGCCGCCGGCGAGTCCCTGCAGTCCGTGGCCTACGAGCTGGCCCAGGTTGTCTATGCCGACGCTCAGCAGCAGACCGACGGTGCCGCTGACGCCCAGCCTGCCGACGATGACGTCGTCGACGCCGACTACGAGGTTGTGGACGACGAGGACAAGTAATCATGTCCGCCCGTAAAGCTCGCACGGAGGCGGCTGCCGCTGGCGCCGCCCCCGTTGACTCTGAGGAGAAGGACGTGAAGATTCCCGTAGAGGCCGTCGACGATACCGAGGCCAACGAGGCCGAGGCCGCCGAGGCTGCCGAGAACCAGGTAGAGGATTCCAACAAGGAGGCGACGATGACCGAGGACGAGATGGTGGAAGCCGCTATCCGCGCCGGTGAGGAAGCCGCCGACAACGACTTTAAGCTTAAGTTCGAGCAGGCTCAGAAGGAGCTTACCGACGTGCGCAACGAGCTTGATGCTGCGGCAGAGGCTCAGAAGGCCGCCGAGGACAAGGCAAAGGACGCCACCGAGCGCACCGCCCGTCTGCAGGCCGACTGGGAGAACTTCCGTCGCCGCACCGCAAACGAGCGTATCGCCGAGCGCGAGCGCGCGACCGAGAAGCTTGTCACCGCGCTGTTGCCGGTGATCGACGATATCGAGCGCGCGATTGACCATGCCCGCAGCCAAGAGCTTTCCGACGACTTTAAGCAGTTCGTCGATGGCGTTGACGCGGTTCATGCCAAGCTGCTCGATGTGTTTGCGCACGAGGGCGTTGAGCCCATCGACCCCAAGGGCGAGGCGTTCGATCCGCTCGAGCACCAGGCTGTGGGTCGCGTCGAGGACGCATCGCAGTACGACGAGACCGTCAACGATGTGTACCAGAAGGGCTACCGCATGGCGGATCGCATTCTGCGTTCCGCGATGGTGACGGTGACCTACGGTGGCGAGAAGCGCCCCGCACCGGAGCCCGAAGCGGCGCCCGAGGATGCTGCGGCCGATACGGCCGAGAGCACCGAGGAGTAATTGAGAAGGGCCCCGGGGCAACACCCGGGGCCCTTTCTGGCCTAGTGCCATATGAAAGCATGGGCCGTCGTCTGCATGGGCGGCGGACGTAACAGGAGAGGAGCTACGATGGCTGCAGGCAAAACCTTCTATGACATCCTGGGCGTATCCAAGAGCGCCTCCGACAAAGAGATCAAGAGCGCGTTTCGCAAGCTCGCGCAAAAATATCACCCCGATGCCGGCGGCGATGAGGCCAAGTTCAAGGAGATCAGCGAGGCCTACGAGACGCTTTCGGACGAGAAGAAGCGCAAAGAGTACGACCAGATGCTCATGTTTGGCGGCATGCCGGGCGCGGGCGGCGCGTATAGCGGTGGCTACGGAGCCAGTGCCGGCGCGAGCGGCTGGGGCGATATCTTCGACAGCATCTTTAGCGGTAATGGCGCCTGGGGCAGCGATTGGGGCTCGGGCTTTGCCGGGGCTGCAGGCACTGCCGGTGCCGGCGCGGGTCGCAGCCGCGCGCGCAAGGGCGGCGACTTGTCGCTGACCGTCGATGTGACGGCTGAGGACGCGTTTCGCGGCGTGACGCACAAGGTCACCTATCGCATTCCCTCGACGGGCGAGCAGCAGACCATTACGGTCTCGGTGCCTGCAGGCGCGGTCGACGGCGGCAAGCTGCGTTATAAACGTCGCGGCGAGTATGGCGTTGCCGGCGGCGAGCGCGGCGACCTGGTCGTAACCACGCACGTGGAGGAGCATCCGCTGTTTAAGCGCAAGGGTGCCGACGTGACCATGGAGGTACCGGTCTCGGTCTACGAGGCGGCGCTCGGCTGCACGGTGGATGTGCCCACGCCCGGCGGCGCGACGGTTCGTCTGAAGGTGCCCGCTGGCACCCAGACGGGCAAGAAGTTCCGCTTTAAGGAGATGGGTGCGCCCGACGTTAAGCACCGTGGCCGCACAGGCGCGCTGCTCGTCGAAATCAAGGTACAGGTCCCCACGAACCTGTCCGATGACGAGCGCGATGCCATGACCAGACTGCGCGAGGCCGACACGCGCGATTATCGCGAGAAGGTTAACCGTTACAAGGCGACGTACTAGGGCGGTCGTGGCGCACACCCGCGCCCGCGGGCTTATGATGGACGATAACGAGACGGAAAGGGGTCAGGTAGCATGGCCGAGGACAATAGGAATAAACCGCTGTACATGATCAGCGTGGCGGCCGAGTTGACCGGCATGCATCCGCAGACTCTGCGCGTCTACGAGTCCAAGGGCCTGGTGAACCCCCAGCGCTCGGGCGGCAACACGCGTCTGTATTCGCGCGCCGATATCGAGCGCCTGGAGCTCATCAACCAACTGACCGACGAGGGCATCAACCTTGCCGGCGTGGTGCGCATCCTCGACATGAAGGAGCGTGCCGAGGAGCGCGAGCGCGAGAACGAAAAACTCCGTGCCCGCGTACGCCAGCTCGAAGATGAGCTGCACGAGTACAAGATGCAAAAGAAGATTACCGCCCTGGCCCCGCGCGACGGCTCAGTCAACCCCGAGCAAGTCATGCGCAAGCTTTTGGGCGCCGGCGGAGATTTGTAGTTACGCGGGTTTACCAACCCGCGTAACCAGTCGACGCTGCAAGCCCGCCAGAGCGGCAATCTGCCTTTCAACTTCGACGGCATGATCAAAAGATCAATGCCGCCTTGTTTCAAGGCACCTTGCTCGCTCTGGCGGGCTTTCGCTGTCGTTGCCAAAACATCGGCGTTGCCATGGCCCGGATGCGGCACTTGGGGACGTTCCTCACTTTGGAAATACGGCCCGCTCGCTGTCCGTCCTCTGCCTGCGGCGTTGCCTTGCTCCGGATGCGGTAGTCGTTGGGGACGTTCTTAAATAGTCATTGGGGACGTTCTTAAATGACTAGTCGAAAGGGACGCTCTTGCACCAAATCTGCCTGCCCACATCGGGCCCGTCCCATGCTTTACCGAGATAAAGTGAACGTGTAGATTCGTAACCCACTCGCAACCGTTCTATGGCACGATATTGAACGAATGTATGCTATGCGCCCAAATCTTTTGGGCAGAGTGGGAGACAGTATGGTCAAGCTGTACGAGGACGGCATCTACCTGCGTAACGGCAGTGAGGTTGTGCCTGTGGCCGAGGCTGCCGAGCGCGGTATTACGCAGACGCCCGAGGATGCCAAGCGCGGCACCATCGCGTATTCGATCCTTCAAGCACACAATACGTCCGGCGACCCCGAGGCGCTCAAGATTCGCTTCGACGCCATGGCGAGCCACGACATCACCTTTGTCGGCATCATCCAGACGGCGCGCGCCTCGGGCATGGAGCAGTTCCCGCTGCCTTACGTGCTTACCAACTGCCACAACTCGCTGTGTGCTGTGGGCGGTACCATCAACGAGGACGACCACGTCTTCGGTCTCTCGGCTGCCAAAAAGTACGGCGGCATCTTCGTTCCGCCGCACATCGCCGTCATCCACTCCTTTATGCGTGAGAACTTTGCCGGCTGCGGCAAGATGATCTTGGGCTCCGACTCGCACACCCGCTACGGCGCCCTGGGCACCATGGCCGTGGGCGAGGGCGGCGGGGAGCTGGCCAAGCAGCTGCTGCGTGACACCTACGATGTCGCCTATCCCGGCGTTGTCGCCATCTACCTCACGGGCGCCCCGCGCCCCGGCGTCGGCCCGCACGACGTGGCGCTCGCCATCATCCGTGCCGTCTTTGCCAAGGGCTACGTTAAGAACAAGGTCATGGAGTTTGTGGGCCCCGGCATCGCGAGCATGACGACTGACTACCGCAACGGCGTCGACGTCATGACTACCGAGACCACCTGCCTGTCGAGCATCTGGGCCACCGACGAGGACACGCACGCGTTTTTGGCCATGCACGGCCGCGGCGACGACTACCGCGAGCTCAAGCCCGCCGATGTCGCCTACTACGACGGCTGTGTCGAGGTCGATCTGTCGAGCATCAAGCCCATGATCGCCCTGCCGTTCCATCCTTCCAACGGCTTTGAGATCGATGAGCTCAACGAGAACCTCGAGGACATCCTGCATGAGGTCGAGCTCGAGGCCGCCAAGATTGGCGAGGGCAAGACGCACTTTAGCCTGCTCGACAAGATCGTCGACGGTAAGCTGCACGTGCAGCAGGGCGTCATCGCCGGCTGCTCGGGCGGCAATTACGATTCCGTGGTCCAGGCTGCTCGCGTGCTCAAGGGTGCCAACACCGGCTGCGGCGAGTTCTCGCTGTCGGTCTATCCCACGAGCCAGCCTGTGGCACTCGAGCTTACGCGCCGCGGCTATATCTACGACCTCATGGAGGCCGGTGCGATCGTTCGCACGGCGTTCTGCGGCCCGTGCTTCGGCGCCGGCGACACGCCTGCCAACAACGGCCTGTCCATCCGCCACACCACGCGCAATTTCCCCAACCGCGAGGGTTCCAAGCCGGGTAATGGCCAGCTGAGCGCCGTGGCCCTGATGGATGCCCGCTCCATTGCGGCGACAGCTGCCAACGGCGGCGTCCTGACGTCGGCGACCGACCTGCCCGAAGACACTTGGGACGAGGCCTGCGAGTACACCTTTGACGATGCGCCGTACAAAAAGCGCGTGTACTGGGGCTTTGGCAAGGCGGAGCCTGCCGACGAGCTGGTCGAAGGCCCCAACATCAAGCCGTGGCCCGCGATGGAGCCCCTCGGCGACGACATCCTGCTCAAGGTGTGCTCCAAGATCATGGACCCGGTCACTACGACCGACGAGCTCATTCCCTCGGGCGAGACGAGCTCCTTCCGCTCCAACCCGCTGGGTCTGGCCGAGTTTACGCTCAGCCGTCGCGACCCTGCCTACGTGGGCCGCTCCAAGGAGGTCGACGCGGTGGAAAAGCGCCGCGTTGCCGGCGAGGCAGCGGGCGACCTGGCGGCACTCGATGCCGAGCTTGCCAGCGTGTTTGAGGCGCTGACCGGCGCGGGTGTCGCGGCCGATGCCAAGGCGACTGAGTACGGCTCCATGCTCTATGCCAAGAAGCCCGGTGACGGTTCTGCCCGCGAGCAGGCCGCGAGCTGCCAGCGCGTAATTGGCGGCCTGGCCAACATCGTCCACGAGTACGCCACCAAGCGCTATCGCTCCAACGTGATGAACTGGGGCATGGTGCCCTTCCAGATGGAGGCGGAGCCCAACTTTGAGGTGGGCGACTACGTCTTTGTGCCGGGTATTCGCGCCGCGCTCGACGGTGATCTGAAGAACATCGCTGCCTATGTGGTGCGTGCCGACGGTGCGGTTGAGCAGATTGAGCTCTACATTGCCGATATGACGGCCGAGGAGCGCGCCATCGTCAAGGCCGGCTGCCTGATCAACTACAACAAGTTCAAGACCGCTGCCGAGTAACTCTGCTGTACGCCCCGGACACACCTTTCCCTCGTGCTCACGCGCTTCGCGAGGGTCGCCCGAGGGAAAGGTGTGGCCGGGGCTACCGCGACGTTCTCATTGGGTCTTGAGGGACGCTAATAAATAGACCTGCTTGATGCCGCCTCTTTTTATTGGGGCGGCTTCTTTGTTGGACCACCACAATGGGGACAGGCACCTTTGTGGTGGTCCGCGGTTTGTCTCGTTCTGTAATAGGTAGACCCTTATTTGCCGAGTAGTTGTTACAGATCTAGATAAACGGGCACCGCTGAACAATTCATCTCGATCTGTAACATCTGGACCCAAAAACGGCCGCTAGATGTTACAGATTGAGATGGTGAACGCCGGGGCCGAAGATCACCACAAAGGTGCCTGTCCCCTTTGTGGCGGTGGGGGGCGAGCTCGATGTTGCCGTGCTCGTTGAACGACATTCTAATGAGCGTCCCTACAGGATTTCATCCGGGCTGGCGGGTTTGGTTGTTTTGGGGATGCCGAGTTTGGATGACGCGAAATCGTCAACATTGCCCTTGATTCCGTCTCTGGTGTAGACGGTGACCATATAGGTGCTGTGTCCAAATTCGCTCTTGTTGCGCACCGCCCAGGCCTGCCAGTAGGCAGCCCTACCTCGTCCCCTGATTTCTCCGATGCGACGGAGTTCTGTTTGCATCAGCTTCGGGTCATTATTGATGGTTCGACCGGCCTCGTCGGTGAGCCCGCACTGTCCAAGTAGCTTGTCGAGGACTTGGTTCATGTGGCGCTCGTCGGTGTTTGGAGCATAGTCGTAGGCGAGGGTGATGGAATCGAGGGGCTGGTCGTCGATCAAATAATTCATCGCCTGAGGTTCAAGGCAGAAATAAGGAGGCCGTCCGTCGATCTGACCGAGCAGTGGCAACTTTGACCGCCAAATTCCGGTGGGAATTCCATCTTCGTAAAACACGCCGCGACAGATAAAGGAAAGCGAGGTGGCACGCGAGCCGGCGTCGATCATCCCGCAAAGATCGAAGGGCGAGGCGATACCAAAAGAAAAGGGCGTGATGACGATAAGGAAGAGCATCACGATGGGTATGGCGAGAATGGCGATGACGTTGCGACCGGTGGAATGAGACGGCTTCATATGCGCTCCTCGAGACAGAGATCTGTTGAGGATAGGCAGAAATGGATATGTTCAGAGAACAATTCAAGTTTAATCTCATGGCGCGAGATGGTCGACCGTTAGCGTCGAAAACCACCACAAAGGTGCCTGTCCCCTTTGTGGTGGTGAGGAGCGCGCGGCTTCTTTTGGTAATAGTGTTAGCTGGCGGTATCATTAGTGCAGGTGGCGAAGGTTTGCATTGTGGGGTGTTTTGCCGTGAGCCGTTTTGCCCGTATTGGATTGATTGTCTTGGCGCTTGCGATCGCTGTGGTTGGCGCGGGCGCTGTCGGTATGGCATTTCTACCTGCTGCGGTGACGGAGCCGGTGGTCAAGCCTGTGACTCAATCTGTCGAACTTCTGACCGGCGACGACAAGCCCGAGACCATTACCGTTGATTTTGATGAGCAACCGGCTGCGCTGGGCATTAGTAATTATCCACGCATTCAGCTTGGGGCTATGCGCTATACCACGGATTCTGGTCTGATCGACAGGGCGTCCGAGCTGCTCAAGGGCAAAATCTTTAAGCGCTGGTATGGATATGCGTCCTATCGGGCAAAAGCGAACGACATGGTTGGCGGATGCCACTCTTCCATCGAGCTGGACACTGCAAACGGCGCAAAGTTATGTGATGTCTCGTACGATCCGGGCTACGAGGACAATGAGGGTCCGGGCATCTACATCATGGACGGCGATGTCGCCTATGTCATGGAGGGCGACCAGACCGAGCTCAACGATTTTATGGGCCAGTGTATCCAAGATGCCTATAAACAGACCTGCTTGCCTGACCCGCAGGCTGCACGCGATAGTGGGTCTGCCCGTACATGGCTGTTCGAGGATGAGATGCCCTGGACCGTCGAATCGGGAAGTACGGGTCCGGCGAAGGAGTAGAGACCGCGACCACCACAAAGGTGTCTGTCCCCTTTGTGGTGGTTTGCATGTCGTGGGAACACTCAGAAAATCTTATATATAGAGACTTAGATTTATGTATAAGATCGCACAAAGCTGGCAACAATACTTCTCGAACAACGTGAAGCCGCCCCGTAGGGCGGCCGCCCCAAGAGAGGTGATTCCATGAGAATCGATAAGCTAGCAATGACGTCGCGCGAGGCGTTGCAGACCGCCATGAGCACGGCTGCCGATGCGCAGGCCGGCGCGGTGGAGCCGATTCACCTGCTGTCTGCCCTGCTCGGTGCCGGCGAGCGCAATATCTCCGTGATCATCGAGCGCATCGGCGCTGATCCGGCCCAGCTCGCACGCTCCACGCAGGATGCCGTCGACCGCGCGCCCAAGGTTTCGGGCGAGGGTCAGCAGATGGGCCTGTCCAACGAGCTCGTCCGCGTCATCGAAAAGGCCGAGAAGAAGGCCACCAAGATGGGCGACAGCTTTGTGGTGACCGAGCATCTGCTGATGGCGCTTGCCGAGGACAAGGGCGAGGCTGGTCGTGTACTGCGTGACGCTGGCGTGACCAAGGAGCGCATCGAGCAGGTCTACGAGGAGCTGCGTGGCGATGACCGCGTGACGTCTGCCGAGGACAAGACCCAGTTTGAGGCGTTGGAGCAGTACGGTCGCAACATCTGCGATCTTGCCCGCGCCGGTAAGCTCGACCCGGTCATCGGCCGTACCGACGAGATCCGCCGTACCATTCAGGTTCTGTCCCGCCGCACCAAGAACAACCCCGTGCTCATCGGTGAGCCGGGCGTCGGTAAAACGGCTATCGTCGAGGGCATCGCCCAGCGTATCGTGGCCGGCGACGTGCCGAGCACCCTGCGCGACCGCGACCTCATCGAGCTCGACATGAGCGCGCTGGTCGCCGGCGCCAAGTACCGCGGCGAGTTCGAGGACCGCTTAAAGGCCGTGCTCAAGGAAGTGCAAAAATCGGAAG
This sequence comes from uncultured Collinsella sp., assembly GCA_902495355.1. Classification (GTDB taxonomy): domain Bacteria; phylum Actinomycetota; class Coriobacteriia; order Coriobacteriales; family Coriobacteriaceae; genus Collinsella. The sequence continues at coordinate 121,338 of CABUWV010000004.1, read as the reverse complement.
GCAAGGTCATCCTGTTCATCGATGAGCTCCATACCATCGTGGGCGCGGGTGCCACCGAGGGCTCCATGGACGCCGGCAACATCCTCAAACCGGCGCTCGCTCGTGGCGACCTGCACGCGATCGGCGCGACCACGCTCGACGAATACCGCAAGTACATCGAGAAGGATGCGGCGCTCGCCCGTCGTTTCCAGACCGTTATGGTGAGCGAGCCTACCGTCGAGGACACCATCTCGATTCTGCGTGGCCTCAAGGAGAAGTACGAGATCTTCCACGGCGTGCACATCACCGATAGTGCGCTCGTGGCCGCCGCCGACCTCTCCGATCGCTACATCGCCGACCGCTTCCTGCCCGACAAGGCCATCGATCTGGTCGATGAGGCCGCAAGCCGCCTGCGCATGGAGCTCGACAGCATGCCGGTCGAGATCGACGCCACCACGCGTCAGCTCACCCAGCTGCAGATTGAGGAGCAGGCGCTCATGAAGGAGACCGACGACGCTTCCAAGGAGCGTCTGGAAGCCCTGCGCCAGGAGATCGCCGAGATTCAGGAAAAGCTCAACGTGCAAAAGGCTGGCTGGCTCAACCAAAAGAACGCCATCGACCACGTGCAGGAGCTTAAGGGCCAGCTTGACGAGGCCAAGAGCGAGGAGGAGCGCGCGACGCGCAACGGCGATCTGGGCCGTGCGTCCGAGCTTCGCTATTCTGTGATCCCGGGTCTGCAGCAGCAGATTCAGGATTCTGAGGCTGCGCTCGAGGCGCAAAAGCAGCAGGACGGCGAGGGCCTCAACGAACAGGTGACCTCCGATGAGATCGCCGAGGTCGTGAGCGCCTGGACCGGCGTGCCCGTGTCCAAGATGATGCAGGGCGAACTCGACAAGCTCAAGGGCTTGGAGGGCGAGCTGCATAAGCGCGTCATCGGCCAGGACGAGGCCGTCTCCGCCGTCGCCGCAGCTGTGCGCCGCAGCCGTGCGGGCCTCTCCGATCCGGACAAGCCCATCGGAAGCTTCTTCTTCCTGGGTCCCACCGGCGTGGGCAAGACCGAGCTCGCCAAGGCGCTGGCCGAGTGCCTGTTCGATGACGAGCGCGCGCTCGTGCGTATCGACATGTCCGAATACATGGAGAAGTTCAGCGTCCAGCGTCTGATCGGTGCGCCCCCGGGATACGTGGGCTACGACGAGGGCGGCCAGCTCACCGAGGCCGTGCGCCGTCGCCCGTACTCCGTAATCTTGCTCGACGAGATGGAGAAGGCTCATCCTGATGTCTTCAACGTGCTGTTGCAGGTGCTCGACGACGGCCGTCTGACCGATGGCCAGGGTCGTCAGGTGTCCTTCAAGAACACGATCATCATCATGACGTCTAACGTGGGCTCCAAGGCTATCGCCGAGCTTTCCGGCAAGGACGAGGAGGAGATGCGCCATCAGGTCGACGCGGCCATGGCTCAGACCTTCCGCCCCGAGTTCCTCAACCGTATCGACGATATCGTGGTGTTCCATCCGCTCGGTATGGCGCAGATCGAGAAGATCGTCGACATCCAGCTCGCCGACGTCCGCGCGCGTCTGGCCAAGGAGCGCATGACGCTTGCCATCACCCCGGCGGCCAAGCAGATGCTCGCCGTGGGCGGCCTGGACCCGGTCTTTGGCGCCCGTCCGCTCAAGCGTCTGGTTCAGCGCGAGGTCGTGGATGCCATCGCCGCCGCTATCATCGACGGCACGGTGCGCGAGGGCGATCAGGTGACGGTCGATGTCGACAAGGACGGTGGCTTTACCGTCGTGTGCGACAACACGCCGGCGGCCACCTACGAGGTCCCCGACGCAGAGTAAATTATGGGGCCGGCTTTAACCGCACCTCATCGCAAAACGCCAAGGGCGGCGGATCCAATCGGGTCCGCCGCCCTTTTTCGTGCGACAATCGATGATGTTGAGCATGAGCACATGGCAAGGAGATATGCAGATGAAAGACGAGAACAAGACGCACGCACCGGTTGCTGAGGCAGCGCCCGCCGCGCCGGTCGCACCGAAGGCTTCTCCCAAACCGGCGCCCAAGCCGCGCGACCCCTACATCCGTGCCGAGAACGAGGACGATGACGGCTACGATCCCTACAGCGATCGCCGCCCCGAGCGCGAGCCGATGTTCGAAGCCGACCCCTGGCGCTAAGTGCCACCCAAAAGGCCACCAATAAGTTGCGGTGAAATAGGGACTGTTTTGCGGTTTGACCAGCAAAAACAGCCCTATTTCACCGCAACTGCGTTAGGGATTTTTCTACAGGGGGAGGGTAGTCAAAAAAGCCCCGTCCCAAATTGACTGCTCGGGGAGTCGCATTCGAGCTCGGTTGTCCTCTTAGCCACTCGATATCCTTCGGAGCAATAACGGTGATAAAACTTGCTTAAGTGTTAATCAAGCTACACACAATCTTGCTCTCTAATTAATCAAGAATCGCTATAATTTTGATTAGCTAGAGAGCAAGATTGGAGAATCATGGCATTCAACGACTTGATCGCCCAGAAAATAAAGGACTTTGAACAGCAGGGGGTTCCGCAGGTCTTTGAGCGAGACCTTGATCTAGGAAACCCACAGGAGCCAAAGCGCGACAACATCGTAAATGTGATTGTGGGGGCCCGCCGTTGTGGAAAGACGTATCGCCTGTATCAGGAGATGCGGCGGCTTCAGAGCCGGGGCGTCGAGCTTGACCGGATGCTTTACTTCAATTTTGAGGATGAGCGCTTGCGCCCGTATGAGCCATCGCTGCTGGCGGACGTGCTCGACACGTTCTATGCACTGTATCCTGTTGCTCGAACCGAGGGCGCTTACATTTTCTTTGACGAGATCCAGGAAATTCCCGAATGGGGTGCGTTTCTGCGGCGTGTAGTCGATACGGAGAAAGCGACCGTCTATGTGACGGGATCTTCTTCCAAGATGCTGTCCTCAGAACTTAAGAGCGAGTTCAGGGGTCGTTCTCTTGTGCGAGAGCTTTTTCCGTTGAGTTTTTCGGAATACGTTCGATATAAGACGGGGAGCGTCCCCGAGCCAGATGCGACCTTTTCCCCGAGCGATGCAGCGCTGCTTCGACATCATCTGATCGGGTATCTTGAACAAGGGGGATTCATCGCGACACTTGAGCAGACGCCTGCAGACGCGATTCAGCTGCTACAGGAATATGCTTCGCGAACGGTCGCCATGGACGTCGTTGAACGTTACGACGTCAAGAACCCTCGCCTGGCATCGCTGTTCTTGACGCGGTGTATGGCATCTTCGGGACGAGAGCTGTCAGTGAACAAAGTGTACAACGAGTTCAAGAGCAGACAGATACCCGTCAGTCGTAATTCGCTCAGCGATTTACTTGAGTATTATGAGGACGCCTACCTGTTATTTTCTGTGCCGGAGTTCACGCGTTCACTGGCAAATAACATGCGGTCTGCGTCTAAGGTCTACGCTGTCGACCCTGCGATGTTTGGAGCATTCTCTCCCGCATCGGCATTGGACCAGGGTCAGAGGCTCGAGACCGCAGTGTTCAATGCGCTAAGAAGAAGGACTCCCGCGGTGAGGACCGGCTCGGTCTGCCGCCTGCTAATCAAAGAGAAGAGCAAAAGCCATGAGGTAGACTTTGTGGCTGGGGACGCGCTTCTCATGCGGGCTTATAGCCTGATTCAGGTGAGTGCGGATATGGCAAGTGAGAAAACGCGCGAGCGCGAAATTGCCGCGCTTGATGCCTCGATGGCCCAGTTTGATCTTGGCGAGTCGGCAATCGTTACCATGGATGAACAGACCGATATTCCATGCGAGCACGGTGTGGTACACGTTATGCCCGCATGGAAGTGGCTCCTTGCCTAATCATCTATGGGCCTGTGGGGTCAGGACCTCCTGGCTCCTTCATCACGATTGGGGAGCACGTTGCTGCGCCAGGCTAGTCCTGGGCTTTGATACTCGGCAGGAGAATCTGGGCGAGGTAGTCGGTCTCGAGTTTGGTCGCGGCGTCGGCTTTGCCGTCTTTGCCGACCAGTACGTTCTTGATCTGGCTATAGGTGTAGCGGTTGCCAGTCGTGAGCTCGACAAGCTCAATGGCCGTGTCCATGGGGTAGGTCGACACGGGATTCTGCGTCCGTCCGTTGATGGTCTGGGGCACCACGTACGGATAGACGGGGCCGCTGGCGTAGACGGTATAACCGTTGCCTAGGTTGGCCGCACCCAAAACCGCATCGCCCTCATCGGGCGTAAAGCTCTCGCCCTCGCGCACCGCGACGAGCGTCACGATCGGCGTATTGCTGTCGCCGGCAAGATAGATGCATAGCGTGCTGCCATTCTGCCAAGTCTCGACCTTGCCGTACCACTCGACGGGGATATCGAGCTGGTAAAGGTCGGTTGCCTTGTGACGGGCGTCGGCATCACGGGCCACCTGTGCCTTTTGCGCGCTCACGGCATTGACGGCGGCGTCGCGCCGCGCGGTTGCCGCCTGCTGGAGCACCTTGGCGGTGGCGGCGGAGCTCGCACCGCCCTCCTCGGCATATTTGGCGGCGGCATCGATCTGGTCGTCGGTTACCGTGTCGGCCGAAGGCACCTTGAGCTTAAAGGTAGCCTGGGCACTCAAATCCTGTCCATCGCTCTTAACGGTGACCTGCGTCTTGGTGGTCGGGACGGTATAGATGGTGCCGTCGGCCGCGATGGGGGAGGCAGCGATGGAGAGCGTGTAATCGCCGGGCAGCAGTTTGATGCCGCGGCCGTGCTCGTCAACATAGAGCGTTTCGCTCACGGAGGAGCCGTCAGAATCCTGACCGCTCACCTGTACGGGAATCTTGGAGCCAGTGGAACAGTCGAGGCCCGCGGCATGCACGCCAATCTGCACTGACATCATCGTGTGGGCATTGGCGGCGACAGCGGCAGCCTGCTCTTGCTGATATCCGTTCCAGGCAGCATAGCCTGCACCGCCGACGACGAGCGCGACGGCCACGACACCGGCGACCATCAGATTGCGGCGCTTGGGCGACATCTTGCGATGGCGAACCTCGGCCTCGCGTGCCGAGGGAACGGACGGCAGGGGAATATCGCCCATGGCGATGGTCTCGTCCACGGCTGGTGCGGAACCCAGGCCAGGAAGCTCGCGGGTCAGCGAATCCTCGGCCGGTAAGCTGTCGAGCAGGACGGTTTCCTCGCCTGTGTCGGATTCGGGCTGGTTGCCGGCCTCGCTTTCGGTGTCTTCGTGATCTGCCTCATCTTCGGCAGGCTCGACGTCGTCTGCATCCTGATCATCGGACTGCGCCTCGGCTTCCGGCTCATCCTGCACATCAACGCCCGAATCGTCAAACGCAATCTCATCGAGTGAAATCTGGTCTAAGCTCTCCAAGGCCTCAGCGCAAGCTTCTGCATCTTGGGCCGCATCCTCTTGACCCATCGTCTCATCTTTCATATATCCCCCAAGCTCAATATCGGGACAACAATGTACCCAAAAACAGGGTCATATAGAGCTGTCAGGCGATCGGAAATCTGATTTTATCTGTGCGAGAGGTTTTGAATATGTGTGTGGATGCGCGCAACAACAAAAAGCCCCCGGAAAGCGAACAAATCGCTTTCCGGGGGCATGCAATGCGTTGAGTTGCGCGGAGCCGGCTATGCGGCTTCACATTCAAGCGACGTTTGCACCGGGCATGTTACTCGGCGTGTGCGTAATCAACCTTGGCGCGGCGAGCGGTGGCCTTCTCCCAATCGCTGGTGCCCTCAAAGACATCCTGCTTGTAGGGGTTGCGGCCGAGCTTCTTGGCGCGGTAGGCGATGTAGATGATCGCGGCGATGTTGGCGACCAGCGCGGCGATCGAGACCGCGGTAGCGGCGCCGGGGTCGAGCGTGGAGTGGGTCACAAAGATGGACTCCTCCTGGAAGTACGGGAACACCTGGGCAAACATGCACCAAATGGCCAGCGTAAAGGCGCGGTTCTGAATCCAGCCGCCCTTGTTCCAGATAAAGGCGGCGACGGTGGGCGCCAGCAGCAGCGCAAAGCCGCAGAACCAGGAGTGGGTGGGCAGGCAGTTGTAGGTGTAGCAGAAGTTCCAGATATCGTAGGCGATGATGTAGACCCAGGTCATATCGGGCCACAGCATGTCGGTCTGATCCTCGGAGGCGTAGACGCTCCACCAACCGGTCATACAGAAGATGTTGATGATACCGGCGATGCCGTTGAACACGTTGTTCCAGCCGGCCAGCTGCGTGGCACCTTCGGAGGTGACCCAGGTGGACTGGCCCAGGACAAAGAAGTGATAGGCGCTCTCAAAGTCGGACACGACAGCGATCATGATGTTGATGGCGACGATCACAAACGGCCATGCGCGGAACCAATGCGCCTTGCCGATCTTGCCCCACTGGTACTTAATGGCAATGAAGCCCCAGCAACCGGCCAGCGCCGCGTATACCTTGGCGTAGTGGAACCAGCTGTTCTGGTACACATGGGTGGGGTTGGTGAGCGCCCACTCGGCACCCTGCGAAACGCCGATGGCGATGGCGACGCAGTAGATGGTCATGGCCAGCGGAGCCACGCCAAAGATGATTGCCGCGCCCAGCTTAGTGCGGCGGCCGACCTCGTTGAGCACGATCAGGCCAATAAAGACCATGGCCCAGCCGGCCCAGTGGATAAGGGTATCGCTACCCCAAACATCGAACAGCATGCTGCTCTCCTTTCACACGCCCGCGGCCCCTCTTCTGATCGCGGGCAGTTTGGCCAAATGTCGTCAGTTCTGGGGCTTGCGCTCCGGATACTTGGCGGTATAGCCCTCGATGTGGAGTGTCGAGGCGATGATTTCCTTGACCGTTTCGTCGGGCACATCGGGGTGCGTGCGGATATACATCAAAAGACCCATGATGAGGGTGTAGAACGTCTCGTAGACATGGTCGATGCGTAGCTCATGATGGGCGACAAAATCCACTACGGTGGTGTCGCAGATATACTGCGCCACGCGCTGGACCACGTTGTGCAAAAAGCCGCCGTAGAGCGCGCCGCTGCTCGAGGTAAGCGTGCTCGGCAGCTCGTGGCCGCTGGCGACCAGGCGCTTAAAGAGCGGGGCGACGGTGTCGAGCGCGCCCTCGATATCACCGACGGTGCGGTCGGCGTTCCACCGCTCGAGTTCGGAGATAAAGCCGTCGATCGCCTCGTCCATAACGGCGGTGACGGCGGCGTCCATGTCGGCGAAGTAATGGTAGAACAATGAACGCGTGCAGCCGGCTCGCTTGGTCACGGCCGATACCGATAGGTGGGACACGCCCAGCTCGGAGCTTACGGTGCGCACGGCATCGAGGATCTCGCGACGGCGTTCGTCGCCCGTCAGGCGCTTTGCCGCGCTATCGGATGCGGGGACGGCATCGACCACAGAGGTACCTGCTGTGTTGTTGCCCATGTTTTGCCGCCTTTCATCCTCTTTTGCCTGACCGTTCGCCTAACAGTCTTGAATATTGTTGACGGTTCGTCAATACTATTTTTGACACAATGTCAACAATGGCGGGTGAACGGCATGGGGCATGCCCGGCCTGCAAAAAAAGAGGGGCGCTGCGGCCTCGTCGGGCTGTGGCAAGAGAAGGGACAACCATGATTCTCAACGGACCGGGGATTAGCTACACCGAGCCCGACATCGGTTCGGAGTTCGTGCCGCCGCTGCCGGAGCATCCGCGCGAGGCCATCGTCAAGCTGTGCGAGCACTGCACCAACCGTCTGCTGCATCGCGACGAGCTGTTGGGCTACGAGTACTGGTCGTTTGCCGAGGCCGCGACCGACGAGCAGGCCGAAGTGCTCTGCAAGATGAAGATGCGCCGTCCCTATACGCTGCCCGAGATGGCCAAGCTCACCGGCATGCCCGAGGCCGATATCGAGAAGATGCTCGACGACATGAGCTACACGGGTCTGCTCGAGTACAACTGGGAAAACCCCGAGCGCGCCAAGCAGTGGGTGCTGCCCATGCTGGTGCCGGGTTCCGCTGAGTTCCTCAACATGCGCGTGAGCCAGCTCGAGGAGCACCCGGTCTATGCCAAGTTCTTTGAGCAGGCGTCCAAGGGACCGCTGTCCAAGGCCACGCCGATGGTGCCGCCCGGAGGCGCCGGTATCGGCATGCATGTCATTCCGGTCGAGAAGGCTATCGATGCTTCGAGCACCTCGGTGCCGATCGAGCATATCGAGCATTGGCTCGACAAATACGATGGCAAATATGCCGCTAGCACCTGCAGCTGCCGCGCGAGCCGTCGCGTGATGGGTGAGGGCTGCGCCGACGACCCGGCCGATTGGTGTATCGCCGTGGGTGATATGGCCGACTACGTGGTCGAAACCGATCGTGGCCATTACGTGACCCGCGACGAGGTTTACGACATCCTGCGCCAGGCCGAGGACAACGGCTTTGTGCACCAGATCACCAATATCGACGGCGAGAACAAGATCTTCGCCATCTGCAACTGCAACGTCAACGTGTGCTACGCCCTGCGTACCTCGCAGCTGTTCAACACGCCCAACCTGTCGCGCTCGGCCTATGTCGCCAAGGTCGAGAAGGACAAGTGCGTGGCCTGCGGTCGCTGCGTTGAGGTGTGTCCGGCCGGCGCCGCCAAGCTGGGCCAGAAGCTCTGCAGCAAAAAGGCCGGCGGACAGGTGCCCGAGTATCCGCGCCAGGAGCTGCCCGATGCCACCAAGTGGGACCACACCAAGTGGTCGCCCAACTACCGCAACGACAACCGCATCGAGACACATGAGTCCGGCACCGCTCCCTGCAAGACGGCCTGCCCCGCGCACGTTGCCGTTCAGGGCTATTTGAAGCTCGCGGCTCAGGGTCGCTACGACGAGGCCCTAGCACTCATTAAGCGCGAGAATCCGCTGCCCGCTATCTGCGGCCGTGTGTGCAACCGCCGCTGTGAGGATGCCTGCACTCGCGGCCGTGTGGACGCCGCCGTGGCTATCGACGAGGTCAAGAAGTTCATCGCTCAGCGCGATCTGGATGCCGCGACCCGCTATGTCCCGCACGTGGTGACGCCGACGCGCGCTGGCGGTTTCGATCAGAAGATCGCCATCATCGGTGCCGGTCCGGCCGGCCTGTCCTGCGCTTTCTACCTGGCCGAGAAGGGCTACAAACCTGTCGTGTTCGAGAAGAACGAGCGCCCGGGCGGCATGCTCACCTACGGCATTCCCAGCTTTAAGCTGCAGAAGGACGTCATTGAGGCCGAGGTCGAGGTCATTCGCCTGATGGGTGCCGAGTTTCGCTATGGCGTGGAAGTCGGTCGCGACGTGACGCTCGACGAGCTGCGCGCGCAGGGCTTTAAGGCCTTCTACGTTGCCATTGGCTGCCAGGGCGGCCGCCTTGCCGGCATTCCGGGCGAGGATGCCGAGGACGTGACCGTGGCCGTCGACTTCCTTCGCGAGGTTAACAGCGGCAAGATCGATACCCTGTCCGGCCGCACCATTGTAGTGGGCGGCGGCAACGTGGCCATCGACGTTGCCCGCAACGCCTGCCGTCTGGGCTCTGAGCATGTTGAGATGTTCTGCCTGGAGAGCGAGGCCCAGATGCCCGCCAGCGAGGAGGAGCGTCGCGAGGCCGTTGAGGACGGCGCTCACATCAGCTGCGGCTGGGGCCCCAAGGAGATTCACCTGGACGAGGCCGGTCGTGTGTGCGGTATCACCTTCAAGCGCTGCACGCGCGTCTTTGACGACGAGGGCCGTTTTGCGCCCGAGTACGACGAGAACGATCTGCGCCGTGTCGATGCCGACCGTGTCGTCATGTCGATTGGCCAGTCCATTGTGTGGGGCGACCTGCTGGCTGGCTCCAAGGTGGAGCTCGGCCGCGGCCAGGGTGCCCTTGCCGATCCCCAGACTTACCAGACCGCCGAACCCGACATCTTTGTGGGCGGCGACGTCTACACCGGCCCCAGCTTTGCCATCGACGCTATCGCCGCCGGCCACGAGGCCGCGGTGTCCATCCATCGCTTTGTGCAGCCGGGCTCCACGCTCACCATCGGCCGCAATCAGCGCCGCTACACCGCGCTCGACCGCGACGACGTTGTGCTCGAGAGCTACGACAACGCGAGCCGCGAGGTTGCGCATGTGGACCGCGAACGCGAGAAGGCTGCGCCGTTTAGCGAGTATGTTGAGACCTTTACCGAGGAGCAGGTGCGCGCCGAGACCGCCCGCTGCCTGGGCTGCGGCGCCTCGATCGTCGACCCCAACAAGTGCATCGGCTGCGGCCTGTGCACCACCAAGTGCGCGTTTGACGCTATCCATCTGGATCGCGACCGCCCCGAGTGCTCCACGATGGTCAAATACGAGCAAAAGCTCCCAAGCCTGGGCAAGTACGCGCTCAAGCGCGCCATCAAGATTAAGTTCGGTCGCAAGTAAGTAGCCATAACGGGAACGGCGGAAGAAAAAGTGCATGAATTGGGGATCGTTTACCACATCATTCGCGATGTCGAGAATGTAGCGCGCGCTCATGGCGTGCGTCGCGTTTCGAGCGTGACGTTGCTGCTGGGCGAGGTCTCGGGCGTCGTTCCCGAGTTGCTGCTCGACGCTTGGCGCTGGGCAGCAGATAAAAAGCCTATCGCGCAGGGCGCGGAGCTTGTTGTGGAGCCCGTCGAGGCTGTGACGCATTGCGAGGCATGTGGCCGCGACTATGCGACGGTCGAGCACGGCAAGACCTGTCCCCATTGCGGTAGCGGCGAGACATACCTGCTGCAGGGCCAAGAGGTCATGATCAAACAGATCGAGACCCCCGAAGAGGATCCGGCAGACGCTGCTCCTGACGGCCTCTCCGACGCCCCCGATGCCGTCGACGCCGCCAACCCCCTCCACATCGCCTAGGATTCCCTATAAGTTGCGGTGAAATAGTTCCTAGATTCAGCCTTCTGGCTCTTAAACAAGAACTATTCCACCGCAACTATTTTGAGTGGTTTCATAGACCATAAGTCACGAAAATAGTCAAGCCATGTCTGTTTAAACAAAATAGCGGCAGTACAAGCGCATTCGCGCTTGCCTAAAATCAATATTAATGAACAGCCTGCTTGTATCTGTAAAATGCATGGCTTGATGAGCGACGCCTTGTCGTGTAATGAGTCAAAAAGCAGTAACGTAATCAACTTGTAACAAACCTAGACGTTTAAACAAATAATCCAACCTTTTGCGGATTTAGCTATAATTCCACAAACCAAACAGCTATACTCCTTTCATGTCGTGTAGGAAATACGTAGACAAAAAGGAGGTTATGTGATGGTAAGTATTGTTCTTGCTAGCCACGGGGACTTGGCAGCTGGAATCAAGCAGACGGGCTCGATGGTCTTTGGCGATCAGCCGTCTGTTGCCGTGGTCTCGCTCGAGCCGAGCATGGGCCCCGACGACTTCCGTGCCAAGGTCGAGGAAGCAGTCGCTTCCTTCGAGGACCAGGAGCAGGTGCTCTTCCTCGTTGATCTGTGGGGCGGCACGCCGTTCAACCAGATCAGCGGGCTCATCGAGGGCCACGATTCCTGGGCTATCGTCACCGGTGTCAACCTGCCTATGCTCATCGAGGCATATTCGCAGCGCTTTGACGCAAAGAACACTGCACATGCGATCGCAAAACATCTCGTGACTGAGGCTAAGGCTGGCGTGCGCGTCAAGCCCGAGTCTCTGGAGCCCGAGGAGAAGAAGCCGGCTGCAGCCGCCGCTGCTCCTGCAGGTGCCATCCCTCCGGGAACGGTCATCGGCGATGGGCACATCAAGATCGCCCACGTCCGTATCGACACCCGTCTGCTTCATGGTCAGGTGGCCACCACGTGGACCAAGCAGATCAACCCCAACCGCATCATCGTGGTTTCCGACGGCGTTGCTCACGACGAGCTCCGCAAGACCATGATCGAGCAGGCTGCCCCTCCGGGAGTCCATGCCAACGTCGTTCCCATCAAGAAGATGGCCGAGGTCGTCAAGGACACGCGTTTTGGTGACACCAAGGCCATGCTGCTCTTCGAGAACCCGCAGGATCTGCTCAAGGCCATCGAGGCCGGCGTCGACATCAAGGAAGTCAACATCGGTTCCATGGCTCACTCCAAGGGCAAGGTCGTCGTCACCAACGCCGTCGCTATGGGCGATGACGACGTTAAGACCCTCGAGGCCCTCAAGGCCAAGGGCGTCAAGTTCGAGGTCCGCAAGGTTCCTTCGGATGCCTCCGAGGATCTCGACGCCATGTTGAAGAAAGCTAAGGCCGAACTGGCCGCTCAAGCATAGTAAAGGAGGGTCCGATACATGTCTGCAATCACTATTCTGCTTGTTGCGATTGTCGCGTTGCTTGCCGGTATGGAAGGCATTCTGGATGAGTTCCAGTTCCATCAGCCGCTCGTGGCATGCACGCTTATCGGTCTCGTAACCGGTCACCTTCAGGAGGGCATCCTCCTGGGCGGTTCGCTCCAGATGATGGCCCTTGGCTGGGCTAACGTCGGCGCCGCCGTCGCGCCTGACGCCGCTCTGGCCTCGGTCGCTTCTTCGATCATCATGGTGCTCGCCCTCAACGGCGGCGCCACTGATTCGGCCAAGGCCGTTACCGCGGCCATCGCCGTCGCCGTCCCGCTGTCGGTCGCTGGTCTGTTCCTGACCATGATCTGCCGTACCATTGCTACCGCTATCGCTCACGCCATGGACGGTTGCGCCGAGAAGGGCGACTTCTCCGGCATCGAGCGCTGGCAGTACGCTGCCATCCTCATGCAGGGCCTTCGTATCGCCATCCCGGCAGTACTTCTGTGCGTTATCCCGGCCGAGGCTGTTACCAACGCGCTTAACGCTATGCCCGACTGGCTGTCCGGCGGCATGGCCGTCGGCGGCGGCATGGTCGCTTCCGTCGGTTACGCCATGGTCATCAACATGATGGCCACCAAGGAGACCTGGCCGTTCTTCATCCTCGGCTTTGTCCTTGCTGCCATCCCTCAGCTCACGCTGATCGCCCTTGGCCTCATCGGCATCTCCCTTGCCCTCATCTACCTTGGTCTTAAGGATCTGGCCAAGCAGGGTGGCGGCACGGGCGGTGGCTCCGGCGACCCGCTCGGCGACATTCTGAACGATTACGAGTAGGAGGGGAGTGATACATATGGCAGAGAACAAGATTCAGCTCACCAAGGCTGACCGTAAGAAGGTTTGCTTCCGTCATCAGTTCCTTCAGGGCTCGTGGAACTACGAGCGTATGCAGAACGGCGGCTGGTGCTTCGCAATGATCCCTGCGATCAAGAAGCTCTACACCAGCAAGGATGACCAGATTGCCGCTCTTAAGCGCCACCTGGAGTTCTATAACACCCACCCCTATGTTTCCGCCCCCGTCATTGGCGTTACCCTCGCCCTCGAGGAGGAGCGCGCCAACGGTGCTCCGATCGATGACGTCGCCATCCAGGGCGTCAAGGTCGGTATGATGGGCCCGCTCGCCGGCGTCGGTGACCCCGTCTTCTGGTTCACCCTTCGCCCGATTCTGGGCGCTCTGGGCGCTTCCCTGGCCATGTCCGGCAGCATCGTCGGTCCGCTGCTGTTCTTCTTCGCGTGGAACATCATCCGTTACGCTTTCCTGTGGTACACGCAGGAGTTTGGCTACAAGGTCGGCTCCTCCATCGCCAAGGACCTCTCCGGTGGTCTGATGGGCAAGGTCACCGAGGGCGCTTCCATCCTGGGTATGTTCATCATCGGTGCCCTGGTCGAGCGCTGGGTGTCCATTTCCTTCACCCCGATCGTCTCCACGGTCAAGCAGTCTGCTGGCGCCTTTATCGACTGGGCTAGCCTGCCCTCCGGTTCCGAGGGTATCAAGGAAGCGCTGACGATGTACAACTCCGTCGGTGCTACCGCCCTTGATCAGATGAAGGTCACCACGCTTCAGGCCAACCTCGATCAGCTCATCCCCGGCCTTGCCGCCGTGTGCCTGACCCTGCTGGTCTGCAAGCTCCTCAAGAAGAAGGTCAGCCCGATCGTCATCATCCTGGCTCTCTTCGCCGTCGGCATCATCGGTCGCTTCTGCGGCTTCATGTAAGCACGCTTCGGCTTAAGACCGAGAATTGCTAGGCAAGGGCTTTTGAGCCATTGAAACGGACCGCACCCGGTGGGTACACTGGATGCGGTCCGATTGTTTTATTTGGAGGGCGAGGCGCGCATGGCGCAATCTCAGAACAGCACGGTCGATCTGGCAACGCCGGCAACCTGCCTGATGGGGCTTACCAGCCACGGTAACGTGATGGTGGGCAATAAGGCGTTTGAGTACTATAACGAGCGCAATCCCGAGGATTATATTCAAATCCCGTGGGACGAGGTCGACTATATTGCCGCCGAGGTTTTGCGCGGCACCAAGAAGATCACGCGTTTTGCCATCTTTACCAAGGATACCGGCCACTTTACGTTTTCGACGCGCGATGACAAAGAGACGTTGCGCGCGGTCCGCAAGTACGTCGACGAGGATAAGCTCGTGCGTTCGCCCGACTTTATCGATGTGACGGCCAAGGGCGCCAAGAGCATCCCCTCCGTTATCAAAAACCTCTTCCACAAAGGCAACTAGTCGCCTGCGACGTTCTTAAACGACTAATCATTAAAGAACGTCGCAGATGACTGTCTCGAAGAGCGGCTATGCGCTGCATGGTAGTTGCGCAAATCTGCTACACTAGTACAACATGCCTCCGTAGCTCAGGGGATAGAGCACCGCTCTCCTAAAGCGGGTGTCGACGGTTCGAATCCGCCCGGGGGCACCAGAAGATTATGACGGCGTCGCGAGAGCGGCGCCGTTTCTGGTTTGTGGGGGCCGTCGGCGGATTCGAGCCGTCGACACCCGCGTCACCAATTTCCCGCGGGGGGAGTTTTCGAATCCGCCCGGGGGCACCAGAGGAATATCGAGCCCGGTACCGCTATGGTGCCGGGCTCTTCTGGTTCATGTCATGTCAAAAACGAAGCGCCCGCTTGCTGGGGGAGCAAGCGGGCGCCTGTGAGCGAATATGTTTGCGGCGAGAGCCGTGATGAGCGGTGGGGTGGCGACTAGTTGGTCGTACCGGAATCGTCGCCCGTGCCCGAGCCAGAGCCAGAGCCAGAGCCCGAGCCAGAAAGTGCGACTGTTAGCGTGATCGTGCTGTCGGTGGACTGCTTGCCGGTGGGGGAGACGCCCGTAACGGTGGCATCCTCGTTACCGCTTACGGGATTGCCGTTCTGGTCGCAGAAGCCAATGTTATAGAAACCGGCGTTGTTGAGCGCGGTGACGGCGGCGGAGATGCTCTTGCCGTACAGGTTGCCCGGGACGGTGGCCTTGCCGGACTTCTTGGCAATGACGACGGTAATCGTGGCGCCGGGCTTCTGCTTGCCGCTGGGGTTCCAGCTGATCACGGTGCCCTCGGTAACCGAGTCGTTCTCCTGGTAGCTCACGTCGACGCCAAAGCCTGCCATATCGAGGGCGTTGCGCGCCTGGGCCTCGGTCATGTCGGTCAGATCGGGGACGGACGTGGTATCCGGGCCGCTCGAGACCTTGTACGAGATGGTCGTGCCCTTCGCGACTTCCTTACCGGCGTCGGTGCCCTGCTCGAAGACCTGGCCCTCATCGGCCTCGTTGGCCTCCTCTGAGGCGTTGCCCTTCAGGCCAACGCTTGCCAACGCGGCCTCGGCCTGGTCCTTGGTCAGGCCGACAAGCTGGGGAACCTCAACCTTCTCGGAGGGCTTGGGGCCCTTGGAGATTACCAGGTTCACCTTGGTGCCCTTGGCTTTCTTGGTGTTGCCGTTGGGCGTCTGCTCGGCGACCTTGCCCTCGTCGACATCGTCGTTGTAGCTTTGGTCGATGGTGCCGACCTCGAGGCCGGCTTCCTTGATCAGCTCGACGGCAGTCTGCTGGTCCTTGCCCAGCACGTCGGGCACGGTGACCTGCTCGCCGCCAAAGAGTCCTGTGGCAAAGGCCACCACGATGCCGATGACGGCAACCGCTGCCACCACGGCGGCGATGATCTTGTTCTTGTTGGATTTGGGCTCTTCGACCTCGTAGGAGCCGGTGGAGCCCGAAACCGAGCTACGGGCGGTATTCTGGCCGCTCACGCCCGAGACGGGACGCACCATGGCGCGCGTCTGATCGGAAAGCTCGCGAGTCTTGGTGGCGCCCAGTTCACCGGGGGCACCGATGATGCGCGTGGGCTCCGAGACGTTGACGGCACGGCCCGACAGGTAGCTGTTGAGCACCTGACGCAGCTCGTCGGCGGTCTGGAAGCGGTTTGCCGGGTCCTTCTCCATGCACTTGAGGATGATGCGCTCAAGGTCGGCGTCGACACCGGAGTTGATCTGGCTCGGCGGAATAGGCAACTCGTTGACTTGCTTGAGTGCGACCGAGATGGCGTCGTCACCGTCAAAGGGAACGCGGCCGGTGGCGCACTCGTACATCACGACGCCCAGCGAGTAGATATCCGAGGTGGGGCCGAGGTCCTGACCGCGGGTCTGCTCGGGGCTGACGTAGTGGGCGGTTCCCAGCACGTTGTTGTCTTGCGTGAGGTGGCTGTTCTTGGCGCGCGCGATGCCAAAGTCCATCACCTTGATGTTGCCGTCGGGCAGCACCATGATGTTCTGCGGCTTAATGTCGCGGTGGATGATCTCGTGCTTGTGGGCGACCGAAAGCGCGGAGCTGATCTGCGAGCCGATCTGGGCGACCTTCTTGGGGTCGAGGGCGCCGTGGCTCTTGATGCCGCTCTTAAGGTCGGTGCCGCGCAGGTACTCCATGACGATGTAATAGGTGTCGCCGTCCTTGCCCCAATCGTAGACGCCCACGATATAGGGGGAGGAGAGACCGGCTGCTGCCTGGGCCTCCTGCTTAAAGCGCGCGGCGAAGGTTGCGTCGCCAGCATACTGCGGCAGCATAATCTTGACGGCTACCGTGCGGTCGAGGACCTGGTCCTGTGCACGGTAGACGGTCGCCATGCCGCCTGTTCCCACCTTATCCTTGAGGAGGTATCTTCCCCCGAGGACCCTCTGTTCCATTCCTGCTCCTAACATAACTATTCGCTCAACGATGTGTGTAGTACCTACGATGTGGCCGCTGGGGCCGTGTGGCGCGTTGCCGCTAACTCTTCGGCCGCGGCGCGCCTCGGGTGTCCGATTCGATCATGGGCATCACGCTCCCTGTGCGGCAAGCGCCGCGGTCAGGACGATACCGGCAATCTTGGCGGCCTTGACGTCATGCTTGTCGAAATCCTCCAAGGCCACCGAGATGGCGACCGTGGGTGAATCGTAAGGTGCAAAGCCAACGAACATCGAGTTGACGTTGGTGCCGCCGGTCTCGGCCGAGCCGGTCTTGCCGGCGACCTTGACGCCGGGGATCTGGGCATCGGTGCCGGTGCCGGACTGGACGACGGCAAGCATGGCCTGCTTGACCTGGTCGGCCGTGGCGGAGCTGACGGCCTGACCAAGCGAGCGGGACTGCGTGGTCTTGACCACGGTTCCGTCCGGGGCGAGTACCTGGGCTACAAAGTACGGGTCCATGACCACGCCGCTGTTAGCGATGGCGGCGGCAATCACGGCGTTTTGCATGACGGTGGTCTGCGGGCCGGGCGTGTGGTCCATGCCGACAGGCTGGCCGGCGCCGGCCCAGGCGGTCTCCCACTCGGTCATGAGCGACGGGTCGGCCATGATGGAGGCCGCGGAGGTCAGGTCCTGGCCGAGCTTTTGGCCGTAGCCAAAGGCGTTGGCAAACTGTACGAGCGTGTTTGCGCCAACTTCGTTTGCCACCTGGCCAAAGACGACGTTGGAGGACACGGCAAAGGCCTGCTGCAGGCTGATGGTGCCGTAGCTCTCGTTGGCATCGTTGGTGACCGGTGCGTTGCCGATGTCCATGGAGCCGGGCGCCTGGTAGGTGCTGGTAAGGCTGGCGGTACCGGTCTCGAGTGCCGCGGAAAGCGTAACGACCTTAAACGTTGAGCCCGGCGTGTACAGCGCGTCCATGGCGCGATTGTACATGGAGCCGTCCTCGCCGCCGCCCGTCTGCAGCAGGGCATCGATGTTGGTGTTGTCGTAGGTGGGCGAGCTGGCACATGCGAGCACCGCGCCGGTACGCGGGTCGATGACCACTACAGCGCCCTTAAAGCCCTTGAGTGCCTGCTCGGCAGCCGTCTGGATGCGCGAGTCGATGGTGAGCTTGGCGGTGTTGCCCGGCTGGGTCTGGCCCGCGAGCGACGCGATGGCGTTGTTCCAGCTGGAGTAATCCTTAGAGCCGGTGAGCGTGTCGTTCATGACGCTCTCGATGGCGGTGGTGCCATACTGCTGGCTCACGTAGCCAACCACGTGCGCTGCCAGGTTACCGTTGGGGTAGGAGCGTACGTAGGTGCCGTCCTCCTGTTGCAGCGACTCGGCCAGCGTCACGCCGTCGGACGTGATGATGGAACCGCGCTGGATGTACTTGGAGCGGGCGATGGTGTGGTTGTTGGTCGGCATGTCCTGATAGTCCTTGGCCTTGATGACCTGGACATAGGTGAGGTTGCCGATAAGGATGGCGAACAGCGCCGTAAAGGCGAGCACCGCGCGGGTTAGACGGTTGGCGAGCGCCACGCGGCCGAGCACACCGGATTCAGGTGTGTCGAGCAGGCGACGGCGCATGCGCGAGCCGACGGAATGGCTGCCGCTGCCGTAGGAAGACGAGGTGGCAAAGCGCGTGCCCGTCGGGGCGGCGGCAGATGCGACCTGATCATCGGTGATGGCGGCCATGGTGCCGGTGCCGGTAAGCTCGGCCTCGCGTCCGGTCGCCTCGTCACCGGCGCGCAGCAGGAGCGCGACGATGATAAAGCTCGCCAGCAGAGAGGAGCCGCCCTGGCTCATAAAGGGCAGGGTGACGCCGGTCAGCGGGATCAGGCGGGTTACGCCGCCAACGATCAAGAAGGCCTGGAAGCTGATGGCGGCCGTAAGGCCCGTGGCACTAAAGGCGGCGAGGTCGGACTTTGCGCGGGCAGCTGTGGTCAGGCCGCGAACGGCAAAGAGCATAAACAGGATGAGCACGGCGCCGCCGCCCAAAAGGCCCATCTCCTCGCCGATAGCCGAGAAGATAAAGTCGGACTCGACGACAGGGATGTTGTTGGCCATGCCGTTGCCGATGCCAACACCGACCAGACCGCCATCGGCAAGCGAGAAGAGCGACTGGACGATCTGGTAGCCCTGGCCCTGGGCGTCCTTAAACGGATCGAGCCAAACCTGGAAACGCACCTGAACGTGCGATAGGAACTTGTAGGCGCCCACGGCTCCGACAGCTAAGAGCGCAAGGCCGATAACGACATACGAGAATCGTCCCGTGGCAACGTAGAGCATCAGCAAGAAGATGGTGTAGAACAGCACGGCCGAACCCAGGTCGCGTTCGAAGACGACGACGAGCAGGCACACGCCCCACACGGCAAACAGCGGCAGCAGCAGTCGCAGGCGAGGGATCTTAAAGCCCAGGATCTTGCGGTTGGAGATGGAGAGCAGCTCGCGGTTCTCGGCCAGGTAGCCGGCCAGGAACAGGACGATAAAGACCTTGGCGAACTCGCCGGGCTGGATGGTAAAGCCCGCGATGCGAATCCACAGCTTGGAGCCCGAGATCGTGGTGCCGATAAAGATAGGCAGCATCAGCAGAATGATGCCGATGATGCCAAAGGTGTACTTGTAGCGCATGACCACGTCGAGGTTCTTAACCAACGCGAGCGTTCCCACCATGAGCGCCACCGAGACAAACAGGATGATGAGCTGTGAGATGGCGAGAGCGGGGGCGAGGCGTGTCACGAACGTGATGCCGATGCCCGAAAGTATAAATACGATGGGTAGGATGGCGGGGTCGGCGCCGGGCGCCAAGATGCGCACGGCGATATGTGCCGCGGCGAAGGCGGCAAAGAGGCCGATCGGCACGGCGAGCGTCTCAAAGGAGATAGCGGCGCCCGCGGTGAGCACGTACATCGCATACAGCAGGATGACGGGGAACGCCGAGGCGATGAGCAAGAGCAGCTCGGTGTTGCGGCGACTCATAAGCGGCACTCCCTTTCTAATTCTTATCGGAGGCTTCGGCCTCGGCGGACTGTTCGGCGGTTTTCTCGGAATCTGATTCGGAGGTCGATCCCTGATTGGTGTTGTCGCGAATCGTTTGCGCGTCGATCACCTGGCGGGTCTGCTCCTCGTCGATCTGGTGGCGGTACTTGGATATCGTGTCCTGCGCATCGTCGACACTTGTTTGCGGAATACCCGCCTTGAGGCGGTTTTGCGTGTCTTCGGGCAGGTCGGATAGCTTGATGCTGGTTTCGCTCTCGAGCCAGTGGAGCTTGAGTCCGAGCGGCTTGCCGGGCAGGCCGCGCCAGACGGCGACATTGCCCTGGTAGGTACCCAGGTAGTACGAGCCGGTGACACCCGTGTAGGCCCAGATGCCAGCTGCCAGCACAAAGACGAGGGCCAGGATGGCGGCGATAGTAATGTTGCGGCGACGCACGCGCTGCGCCTCGCGCATAACGCCATCGTCAACCAGGTCAACGACTACTACGGTCACGTTGTCGTGGCCGCCGGCGGCAAGCGCCGCGTCCACTAGGTTGTCGACGCAGATTTGCGCGGTTGAGGACTGCGTGGCGATGTTCTCGATATCGCTATCGGGAATCATGCTCGAAAGGCCGTCGGAGCACAGGATCAGACGGTCGCCTTCCTCGATATGCAGAGTGAAGTGGTCGGCATACATAGCGGGGTCCGAGCCCAGCGCGCGGGTGATGACCGAACGGTTGGGGTGGACGCGAGCCTCATCTGCCGTGATCTCGCCGGCGTCTACGAGCTCCTCCACGTAGGAGTGGTCGCGGGTCACGCGGATGAGCGTGCCCTCGTGGAGCAGGTAGGCGCGAGAGTCACCCACGTGGGCGATGGCGAGCGTGTCGTTTTCGATATAGGCGCAAGTGGCTGTGCAGCCCATGCCGGGCTTGCCCAGGCCATTCAAGGCAGCCTCGATTACGGCGGCGTTGGCGGCCTCGACGGCTGCCGCCAGGCGTGCGGCGTCGGCAGACTGAGGAGCTGTCTTGGCGATGGTCTCGACAGCGATAGAAGAGGCCACCTCGCCGGCAGCGTGACCACCCATGCCGTCGCATACGCAAAAGAGCGGCGACTGCACCAGGTAGGAATCCTCGTTGTGCGGGCGCACGCAGCCAACGTCAGAGCGGGCGCCCCACATGAGTTGCGTGGTGGTGCCGGCATCATAGGTCGAGTCGGTCTCGATGCGTTCCTCGGTCAGGGGCTCAAAGCTCATGGTCGAGCCGGGGTCTTTGAGCTTGGCCTCAACGGCGGCAACGTCGATCTCGGCAGTGTCACCGGGAGAGACGGTGTCGGTCTCGGCTTTTGATTCGGAATCGCCGGTGTCCGGGGAGTCGGGCTCCTCGGACACGCGGGCGGTCGACTCGTCATCTTGCGGGCTGACGTCTATAGGCTCGGGCGTCGCAAAGTGCGACGGCGCGGGCGTGTTTTGCGACTGGGCGGCGGGCTCGGCCACGGCATCGGACTCGCTTGCGGGCGCAGGCTGCGGGGTCTTGGGTGCAGGGCCGTCCTCGGGGGATGTCCCCGCCTCGGGCGCCGGCGTAGACGCGGGCGCAACCTCGGATGCCGGGGCTATGGGAAACGCCGGCGCGGCGGGCTCGGGTGCCGCAAACACCGCAGCGCTCTCGTTGATTGCCGCGGCGACGGGCTCTGCAAAGTGAGCCGGCGCCGGGGTTGCTTCGGGCGCTGTGGGCTGTTCCGCAGCATGTGCGCCGATGGGCGCCGCTACGGCATCCTCTTCGTCCTCGTTATCGGCGAGATCCGAAATATCATGCGTTACATGCGAAAGAGGCAGGGAGAACACGGTGTCCTCGGGCTCCACGGGTGCGGAGCCCGCCGGAGCGGCGTGGGCCGGCGCAGCTGTGGCGGCGGCCGGTGCCTCGGTCATAGTTGCGGACTTGTTCTCCTCGTCGATCATCGACGGTTCACCTTCATGACCACGTCGCCAATCTGGACTTCGTCGCCCTCGCGCAGCGTTGCGGGCTCAACAAGCTGGCGGCCGTTGACGAGCGTGCCGTTAAGCGAGTTGAGGTCCTCGATGATGAGCGCCGGGCCCTGCAGCGAAAAGCGCGCATGTGAGGCCGAGACGAACGGTTCGTTGATGCAGATGTCCGAAGATGGCGAGCGACCGACGATGACGGGGCCGAGCATGTCTACGTGGATGCCGCGGATACCGCGCGGACCCTTGTCCACATCAATCGTCCAGATAGCCGAGTCGCGGCGCTGCCCGCGCACAAGTCCCACGCCGGTCTTCATGACGGCGAACAGGAAGATATAGAGCAGGGCGACCAGGACGATGCGGCCTGCAAAAAGGACGATATCGATGTTCATAAGCGACTATCCCCTAAATTCAAAGGTGCTCAGGCCAAACGTCAGCAGATCGCCGTTGCGCAGCGGGCAGCGCGTAATGCGGCGGTTGTTGACGAGCGTGCCGTTGGTGGAATTGAGGTCCTCGATCGACCAATCCGAGCCCGTAAAGGTGAGCTGGGCGTGGCGACGCGACACGTTGGGGTCGCGCAGGGCAATATCGGAAACTGAGCGCTCGCGACCGATAGTCACCTGTGCGGAGGTGATGCTATGGCTCTCGCCGCTCACGACGTCGACGAGCTGGGCGAG
Source organism: uncultured Collinsella sp. (assembly GCA_902495355.1). Classification (GTDB taxonomy): domain Bacteria; phylum Actinomycetota; class Coriobacteriia; order Coriobacteriales; family Coriobacteriaceae; genus Collinsella. Next base: position 98,765 of record CABUWV010000004.1, on the reverse strand, counting down.
CGGGCGCTGCGGGGCGCGAGTGCTCGCCATGTTGGAGGCGATGCCGGCTGCGGCACCTAGGCCCACGGCGGCACCGGTCGCGGCGGCTCCGCCCATGCCGGCAAGCGCGTCGCGCGAGACGGTCTGCGGCACCGGGATAGGAGCGGCGGGGTCGGGGACGCTAGGCGCGAAGGGATCTGCCACGGCAAGCGGGTCGGGAGCGGCGGCGCGAGGCGTCGGCTGCTGCTGGGGCATGGCGGCGGGGCGCTGCTGCTGCGGGGCAGCAAACTGCTGCTGGCCGGCGCGCGGGGCGCTGGCGGCACGGCTTGCCGCGGAGTTGTTCTGGCCCAGGCCGTTTTGATAGGCGCGCTCTTCTTCGTACAGGCGGCCGAGCGTGGGGGCATCGACGTTCTCGGCAAAGACCGAGAACTTGCCGGCGCGCAGCTGCGGATCGATCATAAAGCGCACGAGGGGCTCGCCGACAAAGACATAGCGGCGCTTTTCGGCCTGCGCCTTCACAAACTCGCGGACCTCGCGCGAAAGCTCGGGGTAGAACGGGGCGAGCATGGGATCGTCGTCGGCGGCGATAAGGATGGTATAGAGTGCCGGCGCCGTGTTGACGCCGTTGATCACCAGAGTCTGATCCTCCATGTCGCGAGCGGCCTGCTTGGCAAGCTTCTTAAAGGAGAACGGGGCACGGGTGGCACCGAAGATGCCGGCCACGTGGTCCTCGAAGATGTTCAGGAAGTTCACGAAAGATCACTCTCCGTATAGGTTCTTTGGTATCCGAGCAAATATAGGCATATCCCAACGATTATAGAGGATAGGGTTCCCGCAACCGCCGCCTTGGCGACGACCGCGGCTGCAAGGCCGGCAATTTCCATATGGTGTGCAAGACAGGACGCCGCTGCGCAGCCTATGCCGGTGACAGCGATGGCGGCGATTGCGGCAAGGTTTGAGCTCTGATCGGCACGCTTGGCATGGGCATTGAGCAGTGCAGATGACGCTGCGGCAGTTGCCGCGACCAGCACAAAGGCAGCCCAAAGGAGCGGGTCTCCCAGCGCTGCGGCAACGTTACCGAGCCCCAGCACGCCTCCGGCTGAAAGCGCGACCGTGGCCAGACGGGCAAAAAGCGCGCCAATGCCCGTTGCCGCGGCGGCGCTTGCCGGGCCGAGCCAAAATGACGCGACGCCGGCGGCGACCCCAGCTGCCAGGAAGGTATTGCCGGTCAGACAGCCAAGCGCGAGTGCACAGGTGAGCGCGGCGCTCGCGGCAGTCTCGGTGCGACCCCAGGCGATCCACCAACCGGACATGGCGGCGGCAAAGATCACCGCGATGGGCAGCATCGACAGGATGCCCTGTGCCTGCATGGTGGCGTTGGCCATGAGCACCAAAAAGCCCACAGCCGAGATGGCCGAGCCAATTTGGGGGGCCAGGCCAGCCGCCGCTCCGATCGCGATGGCCGCAATGACCAGGCCAGGAAGCGCCGCGACCCCGGCCGTTTGCATCAGCAAAAAGCTAAAGGTGCCGCACGTTAGCGCCGAGATAGTGCGCATGGTGTAGTCGCGCGCATGGCTCCAGCGCGTGCCCGCCCAGCCGAGTGCGGGGTCGACCTCGATGGCGTCGTCCTCGTAGTGCGACGGCTCGATATCGTCGAGCTCCTGCTCGTCATCCGAAAGTTCGCCAACCATTTGCTCCAGGCTGCGACGGCCTTCGCGCACGCTGCCCAGACCGGCAAGGAGCTGGTCGCAAAATGCCTCGATGCTGTTGGGGCGGTCCTGCGGCATGGGGGAGAGCGCGCTCATGAGCGCGGCCTCGGCTCCCGGGGGAAAGTGTGGTATCAGCTCGCTGGGATAGGTGGCGCCGCCGATGATGCGGCCGAGCGAGTCGGCGGGCGTGGCCGCCATAAAGGGAGCGCTGCCGCACAGGCCCTCGTAGATCACACAGGCGAGGGCAAAGACATCGGCGCGCTCGTCGACCGTGCCGGTCTCGATATCGAGCTGCTCGGGCGGCATGTAGCCGATGGTGCCGCCGCGTGAGCCGCCAAAGCCACCGGCGGACGACAGTCGCGCCATGCCAAAGTCGGTGAGCTTTACATTGCCCGAGTGGTCGATGAGCACGTTGGCGGGCTTAATGTCCAGGTGGAGTACGCCATTGCTATGGGCGAAGGTGAGCGCCTGGCCCAGGGCATCGGCAATGGCCGCGGCCTCGTCAAAGGTGAGCGAGTGGCCGTCCACGCGATGCAAAAACTCGGCCAGCGACATACCGTCGACATACTCCATGACCAGGTAGGCATAGGCGGTGTCGTGCGTAAAGTCGATGACCTGCACGATATTGGGATGTTGAAGCATGGCGGCAGTGTGCGCCTCGCGCAGGACATCCATGATGTCGCTGGCGGGCATGCCGGCGCCGTTGATAAGGGGGATGCGCTTAATGGCGACGCGGCGGCGCAGGTGCGTGTCGCGGCAAATCTCGATGGAGCCAAAACCGCCGGTCGCAAGTGTCTCGAGCGGCTGGTACCGCTTGAGCAGCTCGCGAGAGCTGGTGCCCTCCAAAGGAACGTCCGGCGAGAACCGGGCGGTATGTTGCGAGAAAAGCGGCATGGCCAACCCTCGTGCGTTTAAAGTTCGTTTGCGAGCGGCGGGCGTGGGGCCGAGCCATTCGCGGTGGCATAGATGCTGCTAGTGTAGCACGCTCGGGTGCATGGGGAGGATAGCGGGATGCGAGGCTGTCTGTCTGGTTTGGTCTTAGCGCTTCTTTTTGTCCTTCTTCTGCTTGCGCTGCTTGCCTTTGGTCTCCTGGGGCTTGTCGCCCTGCTTGGCCTCGGCGGCGGCCTTCTCGGCCTTCATCTTCTTGCGTTTGGTCTCGATGCGGAGTTTTTTGTTGATGCGCGCCTTGAGGAAGGGGCCAAACTGCTCGGCATCGCCGCGAACAAAGGTGTCCTTGGGGATCGTCACGCCCTGGTCGGCGAACATGGCCACAAAGATGCGCTCGCCGTCGAGCACGTGGTCGAGCTTCTCAAACGGGAAGAACTGCGACTTGCCGCTCTTGCCCCAGACCATCAGGCCGTCCTCGTTGGCGGCGACGCGGCGGTAGCGGCCGCCCATGGACTCGTCGGCCTCGACGGCATCGATAAAGTCGCGGGCGAGCGTGTGGTGGAGGTTCTTGCTCCACCAGGCCAAAAAGGCGCCGAACACGATCAGCACGACGCCGAACTTGATCCAGCTGCCGCCGGCCACCAGCATGCCGATGCCGATGAGCACGGCAATCGCGGCGGCGACGTACAGGGAGCCACGGCGCCTGGGCGAGGCGACCAGGCGGGCGAAGTCGGTGACGAGGTCGTTTTCGTACTGGTACTCGTTGAGGTACAGGATGCCGTCGTCGGCTGCGGCCTGCGTTTCGAGCGCGACCTCGACCTGGTCGGCTGCTTCGGAGGGAATGAGGTTGCTCTCTGCGTCTGCCATGCTCTTTGGACTCCTATCGCGGCGGGCTCGCCGTACGGGTTATTATGGAATGCAGTATGCCGTGCGACCGCATGGCCGCCGCGGCAACAAGACTCAGTATACCCGGGGGAGCACCCATGGAATCGTTGTACCGAAAGTATCGCCCGCTCACCTTCGACTCCGTGGTGGGCCAGCAGCATATCGTCTCGACGCTCGAGCACGCCATCACCGAGGGGCGCCTGTCCCACGCCTACCTGTTCTGCGGACCGCGCGGCACGGGCAAGACCACCATGGCGCGCATTCTGGCCAAGGCGCTGCTGTGCCGCAATGCCGAGGCGGCGCGCGCCGAGGGTGCAAGCGGCTGCATGCCCGACGGTACTTGCGAGGAGTGCGAACTCATTGCCGAGGGCAACCACCCCGATGTCTACGAGCTCGATGCCGCAAGCCGTACCGGCGTGGACAATGTGCGCGAGGAAATCATCAACTCCGTCAACTTTGCCCCGGTGCGCGGCAAGTACAAGATCTATATCATCGACGAGGTCCACATGCTCACGACGGCGGCGTTCAACGCGCTGCTCAAGACGCTTGAGGAGCCGCCGGCGCACGTGATCTTTGTACTGTGCACCACCGATCCGCAAAAGATTCTGGAGACCATCCTCTCGCGCTGTCAGCGTTTCGATTTCCATCGCATCGGCAACGAGGATATTGAGCATCGCCTGGCATACGTGTGCGAGCAGGAGGGCTTCGATTACGACGACGAGGCGCTGGCTATCGTGGCGCGCCATGCCAAGGGCGGCATGCGCGACGCGCTCTCCACGCTGGAGCAGCTGAGCGTCTTCGGCAACGGCACCGTGCATGCGGACGACGCCCGCTCTCTTTTAGGCGAGGTTTCGGACCAGATTCTGGGCGAGTTTTCCCGCGCCATTGCCGATCGCGATGTTGCCGAGCTCTATGTACTGATCCGTACGCAGGTCGAGGAAGGAAACGACCTGCTGGAGCTGACGCGCGACCTGGTGGCGCACGTGCGTGACGTGTACGTTGCCTGCGTTGCCGGTGCTCGTGCCGAGCTGTTTGAGGGCGGCTCCGAGCGGGCCGAGGCGCTTGCTGCCGAGGCCGCTGCCTTTGGCGAGCATCCTGCCGACCGCCTGGCCCGTGTGCTGACGGTGCTCGACGATGCCGCACTGGAGATGAGGGGCGCGAGCGACGTGCGCCTGGTGCTCGAGATTGCCTGCACGCGTCTGGCGCGTCCCGAGGCCGATTTAACGATTGAGGCATTGGCCGAGCGCGTGGCACGCCTGGAGGCCATGGTTGCCAACGGCGCCGTGCCGGCGAGCGTGGCTGCTGCTCAGGCCGCCGCGCCTGCAGCATCCGTACCCGCTGCTGCCCAACAGCCGACGCTCATTTCGGGCGCTCGTGCTGCCGCTCCGGCGGTATCCGCTGCCCCTGCTGCTACGTCCGCGCGCCAGGGTGGCATGCCTTGGGACCGTGGTGCTGCCGCTCCGGCGGCTCAGCCTGCACCCGTGTCAGCTTCCAAGCCTGCAGCGCCTGCACCTCAGCCTGCGCCGGCTCCGACGCCTCAGCCCCAGTCCAACAATGCCGCCCAGGTTGCTGCCGCCGGCGCCGCCGAGACCCCCGCGGTCGAGGACGCCGGCGAGCTGCAGCGCAAATGGGCCGAGGTCGTCGAGCGCGTCAAGGCGCGTCAGGCTTCCTACGCAGGGCTTTTGCTCAACGCCCGCGCCACGGCCGACGACGGCTCCAAGCTCACGGTCTCGTTCCCCGCGGGTTCGACTTTTGCCATTAAGATGCTCGGTCGCGCCGATACGCAGTCGGTGGTCCTACCGACGGTCTGCGCGGTCTTCGGTCGTCGTACCGTCGACTATGTCCTGGATGGGGGTGGCACGCCGGCTCCTCAACATGAGGAGCATTCTCCATCTGCACGGGCTGCGGCATCTGCGGACCCGCAACCCGTGTCCTCGGCGGCCCCTGTATCCTCGAGCGCCAGCGCGCCGCAGCAGCAAGCGGCACCGGTAACGGCATCGACCTCGTCGGCGCCTAAGCCCGCGGCGCCCAAACCGGCTGCTCCGACACCCGCGCCCAAGCCCGTCTCGCCCGCGCCCAAGTCGTCTGACCTGGGCAAAGCCCCCTGGCTACGCTCCGACAACCCCGCCGGTGCTCCTGCCACGGGTAAGCTCCCGACCGAGCCCGCACCCCGTGCGCCCGAGCGCTCGGCTGCCCCCAAAGCTCAGCCTGTCGCGCAGTCCGCGCCGTGGGAATCCGAGCAGGTGCCCTACGACGACGCTATGGTCGGCGGCTTCGCTGGCGATGCGAGCGGGGACGATCTGCCTCCGTTCGACGTGCCGGGTGCGACGCCCGCGCCCAAGTCCGCTGTAGCTGCCCCCAAAGAGGAGGACGCTCCTGCAGCTCCCTGGGAGTCCAACCCCGGCGCCGGCAGCCCCTTCGGCCACCAGGGCGCAGCCCCGAGCATCCCGCAGACCGAGGACGAGGCCAAAGACCTCATCCGCAGCGTCTTCGGTCAGGCCACCATCTTCAAACCGGTGGAGTAGCCGTACGGGCGGGTATACTGCTCAAGAAGAGAACCCCTTGCCCGGGCGCATTTGTATTTCGGACATGTGTAGTGTGGTGCCGCGTATGTCGCATTTGAGCAGACAGGTGCGTGACGGTCGGCCTAGGATGCTGAGGTCGATACGATACGTCGCATGGCTGTCCGTGTACTCGACTTGCTCGGCGTTAATGGTTGCTCCGATTGCCAAATAAACGCCTAGCTCGGCATCGACAATCTTGAAGTCCTTTATCTTGACCTTGAACTCTTGATAGAGGGACGGGCTGTTGTAGTAGACGGTTCGGGTTCCGTCGGTGCACTCATCGGTCGTCTCCCATTTGACGACGGGCTGGTCCGAGCTGGCTATCAGCAGTTCTGCTCCAAAAGCTATGGCATGGGTGATGACAACCAGCAATGCCCAGCCGACAAAGAGATAGAGAACCACATATGCAACGGGGTGTTTTGAGCGGATGTTTTGGAGCGCGTTGGGGGCATTCATGGGGCACCTCCAAATTACTATCTATGGCAATCAAATTATACCCTGCCGCCATGTGCGCCGCCTCGAGCAGCGGTTCGGCATTTAGCTATTTAGTGGCGCACATGAAATGCCGGATTCGGCTCTACTAGATTGAGTGTGCGATATTATGCAACCTTGCATAATTCGACCTTGCATAATCTTTGAGTGCGGTTTGTATTGGAGGACATGTATATCGACTGAGGTAACACGTCCGCCCCGCTCTCTCGCCGCGCGCCGTGGTACGATTTTTGAGTTTGAAAGTCCCGCCGTGCTCCGGCTGCCCTTGCAGCTCGGCGTGCGGCCGCACGTAAAGGAGCCATCATGGCCGGTATGAACATGCAGCAGATGATGAAGCAGGCTCGCAAGATGCAGGAGCAGCTTGCCGCCGCGCAGGAGAACCTCAAGTCCCAGACCGTCGACGCCTCTGCCGGCGGCGGCATGGTCAAGGTGACCGTTAACGGCGAGATGGAGCTCGTCAACCTCACCATCGATCCCGATGCCCTCGATCCCGAGGACGTCGATATGCTGCAGGACATGATTATGGCTGCCGTCAACGAGGCCGTCCGCGGCGTCAACGAGCTCGCCAACAAGCAGATGGGCGCCATCACCGGCGGCCTCAACATCCCGGGCATGCCGTTCTAAGACACGCATATATATATGAGTGCGAATCACAGTCTGCAAAAACTGCTCGATGAGCTGGGCCGCCTGCCGGGCATTGGTCCCAAGTCGGCCCAGCGCATCGCCTATTACCTGTTGGAGGCCGACGCCGAGGAGGCGCGCCGCCTGGCCGAGGCCATCCTGGAGGTCAAGCAGGAGGTCCACTTTTGCAGCCGTTGCTTTAACTACGCCACGGCCGACGAGTGCTCCATCTGCCAGGACCCGATGCGCGATACCACTCGCATTTGTGTGGTGGGCGAGCCGCGCGACGTCCAGGCAATCGAGCGCACGGGCAGCTACCATGGCCTGTACCATGTGCTGGGCGGCGTGATCAGTCCCATGGACAAGATTGGTCCCGAGCAGTTGCACATCCGCGAGCTGCTGGCGCGTCTGGGCCACGAGGATATCCATGAGGTCATCATCGCCACCAACCCCAACATCGAGGGCGAGACCACGGCGAGCTACCTGGCCCGCACTATCAAGCCGTTGGGCGTCGAGGTGTCGCGTCTGGCAAGCGGCCTTCCCGTGGGCGGCGACCTGGAGTATGCCGACGAGCTTACGCTTGGCCGCGCCATCGAGGCCCGTCGCGCGATTTAGGTGGCGAGCCTGCTCCTGCCGTATGTTTTCCTCGCGACGCACGGGGTAGTCATAATTTCCCTGTGCGACTGTAAGTTTGTTGTGCAACAAAGATGCTTTGTATCCGCTTATCGCATGGATGCTTCCACTCGCATCCTTAATTTGCTCATTCGTTGCGCAACCTTTTGGGTTCGCTGATACACTCAAATATGGATTCGAATGAATGCGCCGCTCCCGAGCGGCGTGTTTTTGTTGGAGGAGAACGCATGCGGCCCGGTGGCACTCAGACAAAGCGCGGCGCCGCGGTGCGCATGCGACGCCGACTGGGCTTGGCGCCGCGGGCGTACGCACTGCTATCGTGCTCGCTGGTGCTGGTCATAGCTGGCGTTTCTGCCTATGGCATGACCGTGCCGTCCATGATGCAGGCGCATGCCGCACGCGAACCGCGCGTGGGGCATGAGGTCAAAAGTGATCTGGGCACCACGACTGGATATGCTTGGGCAAGTGTGGTCGCGCATATTGTGTTTGGCACCGACGATGCGGACGGCGCCGAGGCCCCGGACAACGAAGTCACGCTTGCCAATGGCAAAACCATTGTGCTCACCAACACCAAGATCATCGATCGGTTGTCCAACAATAGCGTGGCGGCAACGGTGAATAAGGTCGAGCAGCAGAAGGAGCAGGACGCCCAGCAGTCCGGAAAGCCCGGTAGCTCGGATAATTCTGGCTCCGGCTCGGATTCATCGAGTTCGGGCGGCGGCTTTGGGTCGGGTTCCTCTACCGGAGGGTCTGGAAACGGCGGCTCGACGGGCGGCAACACTGACAACGATGCAAACTCCGGTGGCCTTTCCGCTGCTGAGGAAGAGAGCATTCACAGTTGGCTTGTGACCAAGTACAACATGCTCGACGGCTATGTTTCTCGTGCCAATGATGTGGTCTCGACCTATAACTCTACGGGAGATCCTAGGCCGTGCGACAGCCTGGTCGGGGAGATGTTTGTCATTCGAGCCGAGTTCGGTCGTCAGACATTCTCGCCCCGGTCAAAGTGGTATCAGCAGTATGCCAATCTGTGGGGCTGTTATACCAACCTATGTCAATGGGTCGGCCATTACGGCGATGATGACGTCGCGCTCGGTAACTTCAACAATAACGTGGCGGCGCTTGCCCTATGATGACCGATCTTGCATCCACCACACCACAATCGCTCGGTCGCGATCCCATGGTCGGCCTGCGCCTTGCGCGTGTCGACGGGTTTGAGCCGGCCATTGCGCTCGGTCAGGACGAACTGCCTGCCTATCTGCGTCGTTTTACGATGCTGTTTGCCGACGATGCCACCATACGCCGTGGCGGTATCGGCCGCGTGACGCGTGCCGTCAACGCCCAAGGCGAGGCCGTGGCACTCAAGCAGCTCATCTTGCCGGCGCGCGATGAGTTCGACGACGATGCCGCTCACGAGGCGCTGGTCGCCAAGTTCAAGGCAGCGTTTCGCGAGGAATACGAATGCCATCGCGCCCTTTCGGGCCTCAAGGGCTTTCCCCGCCTCTATGGCTGGGGCGAGGTCGACGGTGTGCCTGCAATTGTCATGGAATGGGTCGAGGGCGAGACGCTTGCCCGCTTGCGTTCGCGACTTGCCGTGGACGATGCCGGACGCCTGTCGCCGCTTGTGGCGGCGCGTCTGGGTCGCGACCTGTTCGATCTGCTCTGCCGTATGAGCCTGGTGGGCGAGGGCTTTGTCCATCGCGATATCTCGCCCGCTAATATTATGGTGCGCACGGCGCGTCTACCGCTTGACCGGCAGCTTGCCGAGGGCACCTTTGACCTGTGCCTGATTGACTTTGGCTCATCGCTGGCGCTTGAGCCTGCGTCGGCCGTGGCCGGTACCGGCGGCAAGGCATCCTTTACCGAGCGTTATGCCACGCTGCGTCGCGCGACGGTTGCCTATGCCCCGCCCGAGATGCTCACCGACGATATTCCCGACCTGCGTGCTTTGCGTATGTCGCCGGCGATTGACGTCTATGCCGCGGCAAGCACGGTTTACGAGCTCATTGCCGGCGTCGCGCCATACGAAGCCGCGCCGAGCACTTCGGGCGCCTCGGGTTCGCGCAAAAGGACGCGCGACATCGCGAGCCCCTACCGTCTTAAGATGGACACGCGGCCCGACTATCCCATTGGTGCCCATGCGCCCGGTTGCGATTTGACTCAGCTGCTTCGTCGTGAGCCCGATGTGGCGCTCGCCGCGGTCGAGCAGGCCCAGCAGCTAGGGCTTGAGCCGGATTCCGAAGAGCTACGCGATGCGCTGGCGTTTGTCGATGCCCAGCTGTTCGACGTGGTGATGGCCTGTCTGTCCAGCCATCAAAAAAATCGTCCCGAGCCGGCGGCGGTCGAGGCGGCGCTCTCGGCGTTTTGTGACCACTATGCGCAAAATGTCGGTCGTTCGCTCCGCGGCGAGCCGCTCACGCCGTGCCCCATGGATGCGTCCGGCCGCGCGGTTCGTCGCGCGCTGATGGTCGGCGCGACGGTCGCCTGTGGCGTGGTTTGGGCTGTGGTCGTGGTTTCGGCCGCGCTGCTGGCGTCGGGCGCTCGCGTGACGGCGACTTTGGGATCGCTCGTGTGGTCTGGGTCGCTACCGGGTATTATTGCCGCACTGGCGTTGGCGCTGCCAGGCATAGCCGGCGTTGCCGCGGGGGCACTTGCGCGCGATCGGCGCTCGGGCTTCCTGCAGGGTGTGCTTGCGCTTTCTGCCTGCGAGGTTCCGGTGCTGGTTGTGGCTGCATGTAGCGTATTTTCCCAACGCGCCGTGATGGGCGGCCTTGTTGCCGCTCTGGTTGCAACCTATACGCTTACGTGGTTTTTGCTTGCGATGGGCTTTGCCTTTGAACTTCCCGTTTCGGCACCGCGACGCACAAAAGCCCAGATGGCGACTCCGCTTGCCGGTGGAGCCGCAGCTGCCCGTACTTTTGGCGGACCTGTCGAAGTATCGTCCGATTCTATTTCTACGACCAAGGAGGCCTAGGTCATGGCATCTCAAGTTGAGCTCACCCCATGCGGGGCCATGTTTGACATCTTTAAGCGCGCGGCGCATCTGAGCCATATCGAGCTGTGCGGCTTGGTGCTTTCGTCCCGTCCGCTCGCCGACGGCCGCAGCCCGCAGAGCCGAGCCGCCGATCGCTCTTGGGTTTCCCGCTTTATCGTTCGCGCGCCGGTCGGCACGCTTCAGCAGCGCTACTTTGCCGAATACGGTACCTCGGCTGCGCGTATTATGTCGCAACTGGCCCTGCGCCAGCGCAATCCCATGGACTCCACGGCTGTGATCAATATGGTGTGCGGTCCTGCAGGTGAACCGATGGTACGCGCGCTCGAAGAGTGCCACCAGGACACGAATCTCTATCGCAACGCGCTCGATCGCCTGTCCCAGGCGGCGGAACTCATGCCCGCCGAGCGCGCCGAGGCCGTGCTGGTGCTGTTTGTCGCCGTCGGTTGTTCGGCGGATGTGCGGTCCTCGGTGAACTATGCCATCGACTACGCGCACGCGACCTGTGGCGGAGGCACATCCACGCCGCGTTCGCTTGGCATGTCGATGACCGCGGGCGAACGCGAACCCGCCCCGGCGCACCCCTTGGGCTTGCTGCGCGTGCAAAACAGTTTTGTCGTGAGCGCCCCGCGCTGGATTCAGCCGAGTGAGCAGGGTGTTGAGATTGGCGCGCTGGCCACTGGTGAGGGCGATATTACCGACGTCGGCGACGATGTCTCGGCCCGCCATGCCCATATCTGGTGCGATGCTCAAAATATCTGGCACGTCGAGGACTTGTCGTCCACCAACGGAACCGTGGTGGTAAACGGGGCCACGCGCGTCTGCATTCAGGTCGAGCCCGGCCGTTCCGCCCAACTCAATCCCGGCGACGAGCTCAAGCTCGGCGAATCCACTACCTACGCCATCCTCTTCGGTGCCCTCTAGCCGGCAGATAGGGACGTTCCTTTTCTCTGCCGGCTGGGGACACTCCTTGGCGCGCCAGAGCCGGTCGCCCGGGGATGGAGGGGCCATTTTGGCCCTTGGCGGTCACCCGAGGTAAACCTTTACCGCCCGCCTATATTTGCCGAAATTACACTTGACGGCGGGGTACAATAAACCCGCATGCGGATTTCCGTTGCGGGCGCTTCCCATCGCCGGGGCGTGCCCGGGAGCATCCGGCATGCGGCCTTTGCGGCGCTCGGTCATGTGCAAGACGGGCGGTCGGGTCTGTGGGGCGCATCAACTGTCCCTCGCCTCGGCATGTCTTCTCTCCACGCCACGTACCTGCTGCTGAGCCTGCCTGCCAGATGATTGGAAGCAACAGCGTAAATCCCATCACGCCAACATCCCGGCGATCGCCGGGGCCTGTATACCTATATGAGAGGAGAGGGGTATATGGCGCGTAAGTTTAAGTCTATGGACGGCAACGAGGCGGCCGCATATGTTTCGTATGCGTACACCGAGGTAGCGGGAATCTATCCCATTACGCCGTCCAGCCCGATGGCCGACCATGTCGACCAGTGGGCGGCCCAGGGTCGCAAGAACATCTTCGGCACCCCGGTCAAGGTCGTCGAGATGGAGTCCGAGGCAGGTGCAGCCGGTACCGTTCACGGTTCGCTGGGCGCCGGTGCTCTGACCACCACCTACACGGCTTCTCAGGGTCTGCTCCTGATGATTCCGAACATGTACAAGATCGCGGGCGAGCAGCTCCCGGGCGTCTTCCACGTCTCCGCGCGTTGCGTCGCTTCCCACGCCCTGAACATTTTTGGCGATCACTCCGACGTCATGGCCTGTCGTCAGACCGGCTTCGCCATGCTCGCCGAGGGCAACGTCCAGGAGGTCATGGACCTCTCGCCGGTGGCTCACCTTGCCGCCATCGAGGGTAAGACCCCGTTCCTTAACTTCTTCGACGGCTTCCGCACCAGCCACGAGATCCAGAAGGTCGCCATGTGGGACTACAAGGATCTGGCAGAGATGTGCGACATGGACGCCGTCCAGGCTTTCCGCGACCACGCGCTCAACCCTGAGCACCCGCACACCCGCGGCAGCCACGAGAACGGCGATATCTTCTTCCAGAACCGTGAGGCCTGCAACAAGGTCTACGACGAGCTTCCCGCCGTCGTCGAGGGCTACATGAAGAAGATCAACGAGAAGCTCGGCACCGATTACGGCCTGTTCAACTACTACGGCGCTCCCGATGCCGATCGCGTCGTCGTGTGCATGGGCTCCTTCTGCGACGTGCTCGAGGAAGTCATCGACTACCTCAACGCTCACGGCGAGAAGGTCGGCCTGGTCAAGGTTCGTCTGTTCCGTCCGTTCTCCATCAAGCACTTCGTCGACGTTCTCCCCGAGACCGTCCAGAAGATCGCCGTCATGGACCGTACCAAGGAGCCGGGTTCCATCGGCGAGCCGCTCTACCAGGACGTCGTCTCCGCTCTCTACGAGGCCGGCAAGACGGGCATCAAGGTCGTCGGCGGCCGTTATGGCCTGGGCAGCAAGGACACGCCTCCCGCGTCCGCGTTCGCTGTCTTCGAGGAGCTCAAGAAGGACGAGCCCAAGCGCGAGTTCACCATCGGCATTGTCGATGACGTGACCAACCTGAGCCTGCCCGAGGCCGAGGATGCGCCCAACACCGCAGCCCCCGGCACCATCGAGTGCAAGTTCTGGGGTCTGGGTGGCGACGGTACCGTCGGTGCCAACAAGAACTCGATCAAGATCATCGGCGACCACACCGACAAGTACGTCCAGGCCTACTTCCAGTACGACTCCAAGAAGACCGGCGGCGTCACCGTCTCGCACCTGCGCTTTGGTGATTCTCCGATCCGTTCGCCGTACTACGTGACCAAGGCCGACTTTGTCGCCTGCCATAACCCCAGCTACATCGTTAAGGGCTTCAAGATGGTCCGCGACGTCAAGCCGGGCGGCACCTTCCTGGTCAACTGCCAGTGGAGCGACGAGGAGTTCGCCGAGCACATGCCCGCCGTGGCCAAGCGCTACATCGCGAACAACAACGTCAACGTCTACCTGATCGACGCTATCGACCTGGCCGCTAAGGTCGGCATGGGCAAGCGCACCAACACGGTGCTCCAGTCCGCCTTCTTCGCGCTGGCCAAGGTCCTGCCCGCCGAGGACGCCCTGCAGTACATGAAGGACGCGGCTACCAAGTCCTACATGAAGAAGGGCCAGGCCATCGTCGACGCCAACCACAAGGCCATCGATGCCGGCGCTACCGCCTTCCGTAAGTTCGAGGTTCCGGCCGACTGGGCTACCGCCGAGGACGCCGCTCCCGTCGAGCTCTCCGAGGAGACCAAGTCCGCTATCGCCCAGCAGGTCAAGAACCTGCTCGAGCCCATCGATCGCATGGACGGCGACAGCCTGCCTGTTTCCGCCTTCGTCGATTGCGCTGACGGCCAGTTTGAGCTGGGCGCCTCCGCATACGAGAAGCGCGGCGTCGCCGTGGTCGTTCCCCACTGGGACGAGACCAAGTGCATCCAGTGCAACCAGTGCGCCTATGTGTGCCCGCATGCCACCATCCGTCCGTTCGCGATGACCGAGGACGAGGCTGCCGCCGCGCCCGAGGCTACCCGCACGCTCGACGCCATGGGCCCCAAGGCCAAGGGCATGAAGTTCACCATGGCTGTGTCCCCGCTCGACTGCATGGGCTGCACCAACTGCGTCAAGGTCTGCCCCAAGGGCGCCCTCGAGATGGTTCCCACCGAGCAGGAGATGGACCAGCAGCCCGTTTGGGACTACATGGTCGAGAACGTCTCCGAGAAGAAGGAGCTCATCGCGGCCAACGTCAAGGGCAGCCAGTTTAAGCAGCCCTACCTGGAGTTCTCCGGCTCCTGCGCCGGCTGCGCCGAGACCGCCTATGCACGTCTGGTGACCCAGGTCGCCGGCGACCGCATGTTCATTTCCAACGCCACCGGCTGCTCCTCCATTTGGGGCAACCCCGCTGCCACCGCTCCTTACTGCAAGGACAAGGACGGTCACGGCCCGGCGTGGAACAACTCCCTGTTCGAGGACAATGCCGAGCACGGTCTGGGCATGGCCGTCGGTTACGAGGCCGTTCAGCACAAGCTGATCGCCGCTACCCAGGACATCATCGCTGCCGATGGTCCGTCCGATGAGCTCAAGGCCGCCGGCCAGGCTTGGATCGACTCCGTCAACGACGCCGAGGCCTCCAAGACCGCTGCCGCTGCCTACGTTGCCGAGCTCGAGAAGTGCGGCTGCGACGCTTCCAAGGCGATCCTCGCCGACAAGGCTTACCTCACCAAGAAGTCCTTCTGGATCTTCGGCGGCGACGGCTGGGCCTACGACATCGGCTTCGGTGGCTTGGACCACGTCCTGGCTTCCGGCCACAACGTCAACGTCTTCGTCTTCGACACCGAGGTCTACTCCAACACCGGCGGTCAGGCCTCCAAGGCCTCGAACCTGGGCCAGGTCGCTCAGTTCGCCGCTGCCGGTAAGGTGACCAAGAAGAAGTCCCTGGCCGAGATCGCCATGAGCTACGGCTACGTCTACGTGGCGCAGGTCGCCATGGGCGCCAACCCGGCTCAGACCCTCAAGGCCATTCACGAGGCCGAGGCCTACGACGGCCCGTCCCTCATTATCGGCTACAGCCCCTGCGAGATGCACTCCATCAAGAAGGGCGGCATGCAGAACTGCCAGGCCGAGATGAAGAAGGCTGTCGAGTGCGGTTACTGGAACCTCTTCCGCTTCAACCCCGAGGCTGCTGCCGGCAAGAAGTTCTCGCTCGATTCCAAGGAGCCCGCGGGCGGTTATCAGGAGTTCCTGATGAACGAGGCCCGTTACGCTTCGCTGACGCGTTCCTTCCCCGAGCGCGCCGAGGAGCTCTTCAAGGAGAATGAGCAGGCCGCTATGGACCGCTATCAGCACCTGCTGAAGCTCAAGACGGTGTACAACGAGGCCTAGGTCTCCCACCGCAGGATCTGAGGGCTAACCTTCGCGGATGTCCTCGGACATGAAAGGACCCCCGCTGCGCACTACGTGCGGCGGGGGTTCTTTCGTCCTGCGGAGTGTCCGCGAAGGTCAGCCCTCAGATCCTGCTACGACTACGTCCTTGGATTGTGTGGGCGGATGAAGGACGTAGTTGGCCGGGTATTCCGTCCCCTTCGCTGTTTCGCGGCTTTGCCGCGAAACCTCGCGCCACTTTGGGACGTGGGGGAGGACAGGGTTGCTGCCGTCTTTTCGGAGCTCTTCTTTATTCCTTTTGCTGGATGAAAAGCCCCTTGTTTTTGCAGGGGTGCATACTCGACTTATAAGTGCATAGAATCTCGTATAGTGCGAGTAAGATTTTACGCTGTCTGTTTTGTGTTTAGCAGAGATGTAGTTTGCATAATCCGACATAATCCTCGCTGCATTTAAATAAAGTTGCACGTAAATGGCGTAGATATGCCTGAGCTGGGGTTCTGTACGCTGAGCGGATAAAAACGACCGTTCACCGTTCCGCTATTTTCAAAATGAATAAAATGAGCGATAAAGAGAATATAAACCTTAATAAACTCGCGTATCGCACGGACGCGGGTTATTAATGGGTTGTAGGCCTTTTACAGAAAGGATTCCAGCAATGTCTAAGCCTCTTGGCAAGCCCGATCGTATTGTCGTCGCCCTTGGCGGCAACGCCCTCGGCAACAACCCCGTCGAGCAGATCGAGGCCGTGAGCAACACCGCCCACGCTCTCCTTGGTCTCATCGAGCAGGGTAACGAGATCATCATCACCCACGGCAACGGCCCGCAGGTCGGCATGATCCAGAACGCCTTCGCCGCTGCCCACGATGCCATCGGTACCCCCGAGATGCCGCTGCCCGAGTGCGGCGCCATGTCCCAGGGCTACATTGGTTATCACCTGCAGCAGGGCATCGGCCGCGAGATGCACAAGCGCTATAAGCGTTGGCACGCCGCCACCGTCGTCACCCAGATCGAGTGCGACCCCGATGATCCCGCGTTCAAGAACCCGACCAAGCCGATCGGCCCCTTCTACACCGAGGAGCAGGCCAAGGAGTTCATGGCCGAGGATCCCTCCAAGGTCTTCGTCGAGGATTCCGGCCGCGGCTGGCGTCGCGTCGTCGCTTCCCCCGATCCCAAGAAGATCGTCGAGGCTGACTCCATCCTCAACCTGCTCGACAACGAGTTCATCGTCATCGCCTGCGGTGGCGGCGGCATCCCCGTCGTCCGCGACTACGAGAACAAGGGCTGCTACAAGGGCGTTCCCGCCGTCATCGACAAGGACCTGGGCGGCGAGCTGCTGGCCGAGGACTGCGATGCTGACGTCCTGTTCCTGCTGACCGCCGTTGAGCATGTCGCCATCAACTTTGGCAAGCCCAACCAGGAGGAGCTCGAGGACCTCACCGCCGACGAGGCCGAGCGCCTGGCCGACGAGGGTCAGTTCGGCAAGGGTTCCATGGAACCCAAGGTCCGCGCTGCCATTAAGTTCGCCCGTTCCCGCAAGGGCCGCACCTGCATCATCGGCGCTCTAGACAAGGCCGCCGAGACCATGGCCGGCCTCTCCGGTACCCGCATCCACGAGTAGTCTCTACTCTGTTGACTCTCTCGTGGGCGCCAGGCAAAGCGCCCACAAACTAGCCTCTCTTCATGAGCCCCGCAGTCCGCTCCGGCTGCGGGGCTTTTGCTATCCATCTAGTCATTAGGGACGTTCTTAAACGACTAGTCAAACAAGAGCGTCCCCAATGACCACTCATTTAAGTCTGTCCCCAATGACTAGTAGTAGGCCCACATGGCTTCGACTTCGTTGAGGACCTCCACGACGCCCCAGCGGCGGGCGCTGCGGCTGGCCGAGTTGGGGTCGTAGACGCCAATCTGGTTGGCATCGTCGATGCCGTAGAGCACGATGTAGTGGCCTACGTTGGTAAACGTACCGGGGCGCACTGCAGCGATGACGGGCGCACCCGAGCGAAGTGCTTGTGTAATCGATTCGCGATCGTTATAGAGCTGTGTTCCGTTGAGCCCCAGCTGCCACGCACCGCCTGTCATAAACGACCACTCGGTGGCACCAGTGGGGGCGTAGTTGCCGGCTTCGGCCAGCGCGCATATATCGACCGGCGTCTTATCGGTATGGCCGGTCTTAAAGATATAGACCATGGTGAGGCAGGTAGGACCGCAAGCGTTTTCGCGAATAGTGCCACCGGCATAGGGCAGCTCCGACCATGCGGGGTCAATTTGGTAGATGTGGGGCATGGCGCCGGCCTGCCATTGCGAGCGTGGGGTCGAGAACGCAAAGGAGTAACCGGGTGCGACGGGAGCTTTAAGCAGCTTGTCCTCGGCAGTGGGCTCAAGACCGGCTGATCCGTGGGAGATACAGGATCCCAAAAACACAAAGACGAGGCAGGCGGCGATGGAGCAAAGCGCAAGGCGTAGGCGGCGGGCCGGAAGCGCGTGGCTTGTGGTGTGCGACGCGGGGTGAGGGGCGGAATTGCCGTGATCGCGTTGAGGTCGCGAAAAGGAGCGCTTAACGTAGTAGTCGGTCGTACGGCGATCGTAGCGGCGTGGCTGCGATGTGTCGGTCTGGCGTTGGTGTGCGCTCGTGCTCACGCGGTCTGACTGCTGCACGGTACGGCTTTGTTGCCGCGAAGAAGCCCCGAGTTGCTCTTGGGGGCACTGCGGGTTGTCGTTGTCGGAGGTGCTTCTGGGCGTTGGCGTGGTGCGGCCGGCAAGGCGCACGCTTTGTGGCCGTTGGCCGCTGTCATTGTATCCGTATGCCATTCGAATCACCTTGCCTCATGTGTAACTTGTCTATCCTACATAAAAAGATGCACGACACATGGGCATGTGCGCCAAAAGCCTGACAAATGGTATGAACGTTGCCGCGCCGCGCGCCAAGCGTCACGGCAACAGGTATTCAAAAGCAGACAAGATGAAAGCGTCCAAGACGAATGACGTCTTCCGCCGTTCGTCCCAAAAACGGCGCCGCTCGTTTTGCAGTTCTGCCTTCGGTCGAGCTACAAGCGGCGCTGCTGTGCCAAGGCCGTATCTTAAAGCCATGAAATAAAAGCGCGCGGCAAAACAGACCGCGCAAGGGGTGACGTCAAGGGGCGTCAAAAGGAAAGGAGGGGAACAATGGCGGACAAGAACGCAGAAGTTGCAGTCGAGGATAACGGCGGCATGAAGAAAACGCTTTCGCTCTGGAACTTCTTCACCATCGGCTTCGGTGCCATCATCGGTACCGGTTGGGTTCTGCAGGTCGGCGACTGGATGGTCGTGGGCGGCGGTCCCGTTCCCGCTATGATCGCATTCCTCTTGGGTGCAATCTTCCTCGTGCCCGTCGGAGCTGTTTTCGGTGAGCTTACGGCTGCCATCCCCATCTCGGGCGGCATCGTCGAGTATGTCGATCGTAGCTTTGGCCGTACGCTGAGCTACATCACCGGATGGCTTTTGGCCCTGGGCAACGGCATCCTGTGCCCGTGGGAGGCCATCGCCATTTCGACCCTCGTGTCCGAGATGTTCGGCAGCCTGCCCGGCCTTGAGTGGCTGCGCGCCGTCAAGCTCTACACCATCCTGGGGGCCGACGTCTACCTGTTCCCGACGCTGATCGCGCTCGGCTTTGCAGTCTACGTCATCTTCCTCAACTTCCGCGGTGCCAGCTCGGCCGCCAAGCTCCAAGCCTTCCTGACCAAGGCCCTGCTCTGCGGCATGCTGCTCGCCATGGGCGTCTCGCTGTTCACCGGCTCGCCGGACAATGCCATGCCCGTGTTCTCCCAGGTCACCGGCGCTGGCGGCGGCAAGGCCGCTACCGAGAGCTCCGGCCTGTTTGCCGGCATCGTGTCGGTCCTGGTTCTGACCCCGTTCTTCTACGCCGGCTTCGACACCATTCCCCAGCAGGCTGAGGAAGCAGCCGAGGGCCTCAACTGGAACAAGTTCGGCAAGATCATCTCCCTGGCACTGCTGGCCGCCGGCGGCTTCTACATGGTCTGTATCTACTCGTTCGGCACCATCCTCGACTGGCATGAGTTTGTTAAGAGCCCGGTTCCCGCGCTCGCCTGCCTCAAGGGCATCAACATGCTCCTGTACCTGGCCATGCTCGTCATCGCCACGCTTGGACCCATGGGTCCGATGAACTCCTTCTACGGCGCCACGAGCCGCATCATGCTCGCCATGGGCCGCAAGGGCCAGCTGCCCGAGAAGTTCGCCGAGGTCGACCCCAAGTCCGGCGCTCCCAAGCTCGCCTGCGTCGTTCTGGGCGTCATCACCGTCGTCGGTCCGTTCCTGGGCAAGAACATGCTCATCCCTCTGACCAACGTGTCGGCTCTCGCCTTCATCTTCTCCTGCGGCATGGTCGCCCTCGCTTGCCTGCGCATGCGCTTCACCGAGCCCGACCTGCCTCGTCCCTACGAGGTGCCCGGCGGCAAGTTTGGCATCGGCCTCGCTATCGCTGCCTGCGCCATCATCATCGGCCTGCTCGTGATTCCGTTCTCTCCCGCCTCTCTCAACATGGTGGAGTGGAGCATCGTGATCGGCTGGCTGGCGGTCGGCCTGGCTCTCATGGCCTTCACCAATTCCCGCAAAAAGTAACGCCGAGCCGGGGCGGATCAGGTGCGCGGGACCCTCTCTTCCGCGCACCGAACCCGGCACCACTTGGGTAGCTTTGTGAGGCCTTAACCCAACACGGCCTCGCCCACTATATGGATCCATAAGGAGGAACCATGTCCACTAAGTATGCAATCGTTGGCGGCAAGCTCATCGACGGTACCGGTGCCGAGCCGGTCGAGAACTCCCTCGTTCTCGTCGACGACAACGGCAAGATCGAGTACGCCGGCGCCATGCAGGACCTTCCCGAGGGCGTTGAGGTCATCGACGCCGCCGGCAAGACCGTCCTTCCCGGCCTGATCGACACCCACCTGCACTTCTCGGGCAACTTGACCGACGATGACACCGACTGGGTCATGCAACCGCTTCTCGAGAAGCAGGCCGTCGCCGTCAAGCAGGCCTACGACTGCCTCACCCACGGCCTCACCACCGTCTGCGAGATCGGCCGCTTTGGTATCCAGATCCGTGACTGCATCGACAAGGGCGTCTTCAAGGGCCCGCGCGTTCTGGCCACCGGCCTTGGCTTCTGCCGCGTTGCCGGCCACGGCGACTCCCACCACTGCAGCCAGGAGCTCAACAAGGAATCGCACCCCTGGGGCGACCAGGTCGACGGTCCTTGGGATCTGCGCAAGGCCGTCCGTCGTCGCCTGCGCGAGAACCCCGATGCCATCAAGATCTGGGCTACCGGTGGCGGCATCTGGCGCTGGGACTCCGGCCGCGACCAGCACTACTGCTCCGAGGAGATTCAGGCCGTGGTCGAAGAGGCAAAGATGGTCGGCATCCCCGTGTGGAGCCACTGCTACAACAACCACGCCGCTGCCTACGATTCCGTTCGCTTTGGCTGCGAGCAGTTGATTCACGGCTTCGATATCGATGAGCGCACCATGGACCTCATGGCCGAGCAGGGCACCTTCTTCACCCCGACGATCGCCTTCCTGCCCACCTGGTACGCCACCTATCCGCCCGTCTACGTCCCCGAGCTGCACGACAAGTACGAGGGCACCCTGGTCGAGAAGGAGCTGCAGCGCAACTACGACTGTCTGCGCGAGGCCAAGAAGCGCGGCGTCGTCATGACGATCGGCTCCGACTCCTTCTCCTTCGTCACCCCGTACGGCACCTGCTCCATCGAGGAGATGTACGAGTTCGTCGACAAGATCGGCTTCACCCCGGTCGAGACCATCACCTGCGCCACTCTCAACGGTGCCAAGATGTGCCACATCGAGGACGAGACCGGTTCCATCGAGGCCGGCAAGTGCGCCGACCTGCTGGTCGTCAACGGTGACGTCGCCGCCGACATCCACGTGCTCAACACCGACAACATGGACGTCATCATGAAGGACGGCTGGATTGTCGAGGCTGGCACCTTCGGCGAGGCAAACAAGTACAGCGCCTAAGCTACCGTTCATCGATGGCTTGATGTAAAACACAGTATTTGATTGCATAATGCAATGGAGAGGGTCGCTTGCGGCCCTCTTTATTGCTATGGGGTGCGTCGGTAAGAAGGAGATGACGGTGGATCTCAATAGGCTGATTCTGGGCAAGAGCTACAACTCTACCAAGGTCTTTCGTACCGCTCAGCATGTGGTTCAAGCCATTTTGCTCGGTATTGTCGTTCCGCTGCTTATCCTGCTGCTCATCTGGGATCTAACCGATAATCCCAATCCCGTTCCGGCCGTTGTCGTCATTGCCGGCTTGGTCATGCTGTGCTTCTTCTTCTCGTACGTCTTTGTCGTTCCCGACGACCTCACATCGAGCGCAACCGACCGCACGCTCGCCATCGCTTCAAAAATATTCGCCTACACGTCGCGCGGCCTTACGCCCGAAGCTGCCCTGGGCGCCTCTAAGATCATCCTGTCCGAAACTATCGCCTCTGCCATCTGCTTTACCGACGGCAGGCAGGTGTTGGCAAGCTGGGGCGAGGACTCGGCAAAATGCCCCGCGGGCACCCCGGTGGTGCTGCGGACTACGCTCAACGTGATCAACAGCGGTGAGCAAAGCGTGTTCTCGCGCGATGCCTCGACCGAGACAGGTGGCTACTTTCCGCGCCTGCGCGCCGGTATTGTCGCACCGCTTACCGTGCGCGGGCATTGCGTGGGCACGCTCGAGCTGTATTATCCCCGTCCGAGCAGCATCGATATGCGCCAGACGGCGCTTGCCTCGGGCTTTGCCGACCTCATTTCCACGCAGCTTGCGAGCTTTGAGCTCGAGCGCCAGGACGAGCTTACGGCCCGCGTGGAGCTGCGCGCCTTGCAATCGCAGGTCGATCCTCATTTTCTGTTTAACACCATCAGCACCATCGTGTCGCTCGTTCGAACCGAGCCCGACAAGGCGCGATCGCTGCTGATCGACTTCTCCAATTACTATCGTCAGACGCTTTCTGATTCCGATACGCTCACCACGCTCGAGCACGAGGTGGAACAGGGTACTCGTTATATCAATCTTATGCAGGCCCGGTATGGCGACGGCCGTTTGCGCGTCTCGGTCGATATCGACTTTGAGGTGCGCGATTGCATGGTGCCGCCGTTTATCTTGCAGCCGTTGCTCGAAAACTGCATCAAACACGCGCAGCGCGAGACCGAGCCGCTTTCTATTCGTGTTAGGGCTTTCGAGACCGATGACGGTTTGGAGATCATCGTCGAGGACGATGGCATCGGTATGAGCGAAGAGGTCTGCGCGCATCTGTTTGAGCAGCATCGCCTGGAGGAGCCCGAGAGCATTACCGCCGACGGCTCCATCAAACGAGGCTGCGGCTTGGCGCTCTTCAACGTGCTTCAGCGCATCCATTTCTTTTACGGAGAAGATTCTGGCATGCGCGTGAAGTCCCAGGAGGGCGTTGGCACGCAGGTCATCGTCGAGCTGAACGGCGAGCCGCATGAGCCGGCGCCGTTGACGGCGTAGCACGCGGTTGGATTGAGAGAAAAAGAGGGGAAGCACATATGTCCGAAGGCTGGAACATCTTGGTGGTTGATGACGAACCTCCCATTAGGGCTGAGCTACGCTATCTGTTGGAAAAGGATGCGCGTGTGGGTCAGATTGCCGAGGCGGGCAATGTCACCGAAGCCGTGGAGTCGATTCTGTCGAACAAGCCCGACGTGCTGTTTTTAGACATTACCATGCCCGGTCGCTCGGGAATTGAGCTTGCCGAGACGCTGCAGAACCTAAAGACGCCGCCGGTGGTTGTGTTTGTGACAGCGTTTGCCGAATTTGCCGCCGATGCGTATAACCTCGATGCGGTCGACTATGTCGTCAAGCCGGTCGAGGACGCACGCCTGTCAAAGGCACTCGACAAGATCGAGGCAGCCTTGGGTGCCCGTCGTGTTATCCATGCTCCGCGCCAACCTTTGCGTCTGACGGTGGACCGCGGGGGCAAAAAGGTGTTCATTCCCGCCGCAGACGTCTGCTACTTTGAGGCGCGCGCCGATTTTTGCAACGCCATCTGCGCCGAGGGAACGTACCTGATCAATGAGTCGATCTCTTCGCTCGAGCGTCGCTTGGACTCCGAGGGCTTTATTCGCGTTCATCGCAGCTACCTGGTCAATTTGGAAGACGTGCACAATGTTGAGATTGGCTCCACGGGGTTGATGGAGCTCAGGCTCGACCGCGTGAACTCGACGGTACCGGTGTCCCGTCGTCGTGCCGCCGAGGTCAAGTCGCACCTGGGGCTTGCGTAGACGGTCTGCGTGCCGTCGTTTGCCATCGCAGGTTTGGCATGGGCGCGCGGTGGGCATAATGGGTGGCATCGAATGAAATCGAAAGGATCATTATGCCCGCGCTTATCACCCATCATCTGTTTGGCGAGGAAAGCATCGACCGTCTTCCGCAGGGCGTCATCACGTCCGATGAAGAGCGCATTGCCTTTATCTTGGGCAACCAAGGCCCCGACCCGTTTTTCTTTCACATTCTGACACCGCGTGTTTCCGACTGCACGCTGCTGGCACAGGTCATGCATCGGTCGCGCATGTCTCGTCAGTTTGCGTGCCTGCGCGACGGCGTGTCACATCTGCTGCCGCGCGACGCCAGCTTGGGTCGCGCCTTTGCGCTGGGCCTGCTGTCTCATTACGTGCTCGACCGCAACGCCCATCCCTTTGTCTATGAGCAGCAGTTTGGCATCGTGGAGTCCGATTCAGAGCTTGAGGATTCGAGCAGTCAGGTCCATGCCGTGATCGAGAGCGACCTGGATGTACTGATGCTGCAGCTTAAACGCGATGGCGCTACGGTCGACGATTACCCGCCGGCGGGCGAGATCGTCACCACCGATCGCATCAATCGCGTGGCCGGCGTGCTGATGAGCTATGTTGCCGGACGCGTGTACGGCATTGACATTCCGGCGGGGGAGTACGGTGCTGCCGTTGCCAATATGCAGCGACTTTACCGCGCGATTGAGCCGGCCGGCTCCGCAAAGACGCGCGCGATCTCGCTGGTTGAGGGCTTGGTGCACGACTACTCGCTGCTCGACGGCCTTGCCCATCGCGTGACGACGGAGCTGCCCGAGCGCACCGGTAACCTGGGCCATCTGACATGGAAGAATCCCTTTACCGACGAGGTCTCGAACGAGAGTTTCCCCGAGGTCTTTGATCGCGCGCTGGTCGATTACGAGTGCACGGTCGCACGTTTTATCGAGACTGGTGACATGGATGCCGTGACCAGTCACGTCAACTACAGCGGTCGCGTGCTCAATGCCGATGAGGAGTTCGACCGCGAGGAATAGGGCCCGTGCGTGCCCCTTTGCCGAATCCTTACCGGCGGTTCTGGACAATTGGGGTACGATGAACTAACTGCATATCGGGCGAATACGAAGGGTCCCTGTCCATGAAATACACCAAGCTCGAGCGTAACTGGGTTATGTATGATGTGGGCAATTCGGCCCTTGTGCTGCTCAATACCTCGGTGGTGCCCATTTACTTTAACGCCATCAATACCGGCGCTTCCTCGGCCGACCTGGTGGTCGCCTGGGGCAATGCGCAGACGATCGCCTCGCTGGTCATTGCCATGCTCATGCCCATTCTGGGCGCGCTTGCTGACTACGCAGGCAACAAGATCAAGTTCTTCTTGGGCTTCTTCCTCACGGGCCTGGTGCTTTGCCTGGCGCAGGCTATCCCAATGTCCGCCATGGCATTTTTGACCGTGTACGTGCTGTGCACCATCGGCCTTAACTCTTCTATGACGTTCTACGACGCCATGCTGCCCGACATTACGACCGACGAGCGCATGGACGCCGTGTCCAGCTCGGGCTATGCCTGGGGCTATATCGGTTCCACCGTGCCGTTCGTCATCTGCCTGGCGCTCATCATGGGCGGCCCCGCTCTTGGCGTCCCCACCATGCTGGCAACGCGTCTGTCGTTTATCATCACTGGTGCCTGGTGGCTCATCTTTACTCTGCCGCTCATTCGCACCTATAAGCAAAAGTACGGTCGCGAGCGCGGTCCCGAGGACACCATCGGCCACATCGTGGGCGGTGTGTTCTCCGAGGTCGGACACACCATGCGCGAGATCGCCCACAACAAGACCGTGCTGGTCTACATGATCGCGTTCTTCTTCTATATCGACGGTGTGCACACGGTCATTTCCATGGCAACCAGCTACGGATCGGCCTTGGGCATCGATTCGACCCAGTTGGTCCTGGCGCTGCTCGTCACGCAGTTCGTGGCCTTTCCGTCCGCCATCATCTACGGCAAGCTCGCCGGCCGCGTGGGCACGCTCAACATGATCTTGGTGGCAGTCGCCGCCTATATGGGCATTGTGCTGTTCGCCGCGTTCTTCCTAAAGACCGCCTTTGAGTTTTGGGTGCTTGCCATTATGGTCGGCCTGTTCCAGGGCGGCGTGCAGGCGCTCAGCCGTAGCTACTTTGGCCGCATTATCCCCAAGGAAAAATCCAACGAGTACTACGGCTTCTTTGACATCTTTGGTCGTTATGCAAGCGTTATGGGCACCTTCCTGGTGTCGGTCGTCACCTCGCTGACCGGCAACCCGTCGCTGGGCGTCCTTTCCATTGGCGTGCTGCTGGTCGTTGGCTTTATGCTGCTGGTCCGCCTGTCCCGCATGACTCGGGCGGCAGAGCATGCCGCATAGGAGCGAGCGGCTATTGTGCCTGTCCACGGTACTCTTTTGGGGTTATCCGCAATAAACATTGCGACTTGCGAGCAATGATTTGCCCAAGTGGGTATGATGGAATCAGCTAGGTCGCGGGGCGTCGCCTGTGTTTGGCGGCGTCCCGTTTTTGTGTTGCAGGGAGGGTAAGGCATGAACGCCACAGTCGTGATTCCAACGTATTGGGCGGGCGATGACGCTTGCGCAAACGCCCCTGGCACCTATGACCATTCGACGCGACTCAACGCCGACAATCCCGAACTCGACCGCTGCCTGGCCTCGCTTGAGCAGGTACGTGACATCCCGCGCATCATCCTTTTGGTGGTCTGTCCCGTTTCTGCCACAGCCGATGTGTCGCTGCGCGTGCACGAGATTGTCGACGCGCATCCCACGCTCAAGGTCACCGTTGTCACCAACACCCAGGCCTCGCGCATTGCAGACCGGGTTGCTCAGATCGCGCCCAAGGGTTCGGGCGAGTGCGTGAGCCTGCGAGGCTACGGTGCCATCCGCAACATGGGGCTAGCCTGTGCCGCTGTGCTGGGGCATGACGCGGTTATCTTTTTGGATGACGATGAGACTGTCATCGACGCCGACTTTATGAAGCGCGCGACCTATGCGTTGGGGCAGCAGACACGTCAGGGCTTGCCGATCTTGGTCAAGAGCGGCTATTTCTACGATCGCGACGGCTCGCCGCTGGCTCCCACGGACAAGGCGGGCATCTGCCATCGTTGGTGGACCAAGCGCATCGAGTTCAACCGTTGGATGAAAAAGGCGCTCTCGGGCACCCGCATCTCGCGCTCCAACTACGTGTGCGGCGGCCTGATGGCCCTGCACGCCCGCGCCTTTACGCGTGTAGCCTTTGACCCGTTTATCACCCGCGGCGAGGACTTGGATTACCTCTTTAACATGCGCATGTTTGGCTACGACGTGTGGTTCGATAACGAGTGGACCGTGCGTCATCTGCCTCCGGAGTCCGAAAAGCGCTCACCGCGCTTTATGCAGGATGTATACCGTTGGTACTACGAAAGGGCAAAGTTGACATTCGCCGCGCATCAAAAGGAGCTCATTCCCGTTACGGCGGCATCGCTCATGCCCTACCCGGGCCCGTGGATTTCGCGCGAGCTCGACGACCGCGTGCGCAAGACCGCTATGGTCCGCAGCGTGTTTACCCGCGAGCATGAGGGCTACCTGCGCATCTGGCGCCATGGTATCGACGAGGCAAAGGCCTATGCGCGCCAAAACGCTGCAAGCTACCTGCGTTTCCAGAGCTTTTGGCCCAAGATCATGGACGGGCTTTGGCGTGACGCACAACTGATCAGTATCCTGGAGGGGGCCGAATGATCGACCGCCGCGCCCAGCGCGATAGTTCAATATCAATCTTTCGCATCATTGCCGTTGCCTGCGCCATTTGCGTGCTGGTGTACTTTATTTTTGCCTTGGTGACCGGTATTGAGCCGATCGCCACGGTGATTGCCTGCGCGCTGCTGTGCATCTTTCTGTGCATCTTTATCTTTTTGACGCTCAATCCCGATTCGGTGCGCTCCCAGTACACCGAGGAGACGCTCTCGGTGGCCTCGGCCATGCTTGAGGACATTAAGGGCGGTCTGACGCAGGAGTCGGCGCGTTTGGTGTGCCGGCGCATTTTGCCCGAGACGCGCGCCATGACGGTGGCCATCACCGACGAGGGCAACGTGTTGGCCTGCGCAGGCGAGTTTGAGGAAAAACTACTGCCAGATTCTCCCATCCACACGCTTGCCACACGCTACGTTATCGAACATGGCATCGTGCAGTCGTTCAACCGTATGGTGGATGTCGTGGGCTCGGATGGCTCGCACAACCAAGTCCCCGCCGGCATTATCGCCCCCATCAAGGTGGGCGATCGTACCGTCGGCACGCTCAAGTTCTACTACAAGACCCCGCGCGCCGTCGACCGTACCCAGTACGCGCTTGCCTCGGGCTTTGCCGAGATCTTGTCCACGCAGCTCGCCATCCACGAGCTCGAGGTGCAAAAGGAACTCACGGCGCGCGCCGAGGTGCGTGCGCTGCAAGCGCAGATTAACCCGCACTTCCTGTTCAACACGCTGAACACCATTGCATCGTTTACGCGCACCGACCCGCTGCGGGCCCGCGAACTGCTTCGTGAGTTCTCATCGTTCTATCGTGCCACGCTCGACAACTCGGGATCGCTTATTCCGGTCTCGCGCGAGGTTGCACAGACCAAGCGCTACCTTACCTTTGAGAAGGCCCGCTTTGGCGAGGACCGCGTGCTTGCGACGTTCGATGTGTCCGAGGACGTGGAAGATACGCTGGTGCCGGCGTTCGTGATCCAGCCGATTGTCGAGAACGCCGTACGTCATGGTATGGGCGATGACGACGCCCTGAGGATCGACGTGACCGTTCACCAAGACGGCGAGGATGCAATCTTGATTGCCGTGGCCGATAATGGCGTGGGCATGGATGAGGGTACCGCCGCCAGACTGTTTGACGAGCGCTCTGCCCGTCCCGACGCCAGCTCTCCCCAGGGTGGCGGCGCCGGTGTGGCCATGCACAATATTTCGGAGCGCATCCATCGCTTTTATGGGCCGCACTCCTATACGCGTGTCGAATCGGCGCCGGGCAAGGGCACCAAAGTGCTCCTTCATCTTGATTTGTCAGAGAGCATCTTTGACATTCAAGAGTAAAATAAAAGGCTACGGGCTCAACGTCATGCGACGGATGCCCGGCGTAGTTAGTTGACGAAAGGTTTTATCCCTATGCTGCGTGCGATGATTGTGGATGATGAGGCGCCGGCTCGCTCGGAGCTTCGCTTCCTGCTCGAGCAAACGGGCAAGATCGGCACGATCACGGAGGCGTCGAGCGTCCGCTCCGCCATCGAGATGCTTATGGAAAGTCGCGTGGATGTCGTGTTTCTCGATATCTCGATGCCCGGTGCCTCGGGCCTGCAACTTGCCGAGGCGCTGCATAAGCTCAAAAATCCGCCGGCGATCGTGTTTGTGACTGCGTATAGTGACCATGCGGTCGAGGCATTCGACGTGGATGCCGTCGATTATCTGATGAAGCCGGTCGAAGAAGCTCGCTTGGATCGCGCGATCGAGAAGGTCATGCAACGCGCCAAGCCGGTTACGGACAGCAAGGTGACCATCGAGCGTATCCCGGTGGAAAAGGGCGGCCGCAAGGTGCTCATTCCCGTGGACGACATTCGCTTTATCATGGCTAAGGACGATTACTCCTGCATCTATACCGTCGATGATCGCTTTTTGTCGACGACCTCGCTGGCGCAGTTTGAGGCCAAGCTCTGCGACTTTGGCTTCTTCCGTGTTCACCGTCGCTATATCGTCAACTTGGCGTGCGTCACGGACGTCGAGACGGTGCCCTCGGGTGCCATCCAGCTGGGCATTACGGGCGTCGACGAACGCGTGCCGGTTTCGCGCCGCCGCGTCGTGCCGCTCAAGAAGGCTCTGAGTCTCTAGCACACTGGCCCCGCAGCCCTGTAGACCCATCGTCTGCGGAGCCGTGGGGCCTTTTTGTATGTATCTGCCGAATCGTTTTTTTGCGGAAGGGATCCCATGAACAGTGCAAGCGCCAAGCGCATCGACATCATCTCGGACACCCACGGCTATTTATCGCCTGCGCTCCTGGACGAGCTTGAGGGCGCGGATCTGATTATCCACGCCGGCGACCTCACGTCAGAGATGGACTACGAGCACCTATGCACCATCGCCCCCGTGCGGGCCGTACTGGGCAACAACGATTACTACCGCGACTACGGTCCCGATGTAGACCGTCTTGCGCTCTTTACCTACGAAGGCCTCAAATTCGCCGTAGCCCACTACCGCGAAGACCTTCCGGTGGGATCCGTAGACGTAGCCATCAACGGCCACACCCACGTAACCAAAGAAGCCCAAGTGGGCCGTTGCTTAGTCCTCAACCCGGGCAGCGCCAGCTACCCCAGAGGCACCCGAGGCCCCACCATGGCCAGAATGCTAGTAAAAGACGGCAAGATCATAAGCACCAAATTTATTGATCTAGAGTAACCACAACAAAAACGGGGGATGCAAATGCGTCCCCCGTTTCCATTTGAGCCAAAGGCAGAGCTTCAACAAAAACAATCAGACCAACCCCGCCGAGGAGCACGCGGGCTAGCCGCGCAGCGGCGCACGCCCGCAAAACTGGTTGAATAATGTGACGGCAGGGAGGGCTTCCGGGGCTGAGGGCGGGGGTTAAGTTTGTCGCGAGTTCCGCACGCAAAGGAAAGCACTTAATGTGCTTTCCGTCTTGCGCAGGACTGTAGAGCAGCAAACTTAACCCCCGCCCTCAGCCCCGGAAGCCCTCCCGGATGGCCCCAAAAAATTTTTCAAAAAAGTTGTTGCGCGCCGGACAGACTTCTGTGTATACTAATCCCCGCAGCGCACGCGAGCGGAAACAAACGCGAACGTCTGCCTGGGGAGTTAGCTCAGTTTGGTTAGAGCGCCGGCCTGTCACGTCGGAGGTCGCGGGTTCGAGCCCCGTACTTCCCGCCAACGCAATTAAAGCCACGTCTTCGGACGTGGCTTTTTGCGTTTGATGCACTTTGTTTCGATAGAACGATCGCCCTAGTGCATCTTCGCCCAGAATCCCCGCGCCTTCGGGAACGCGAGTAAAATCTAATAAGTATATCTGTCTGAACAACAGCTTTGTTGCGCAACACCTGTTCTACGAGACAGGGGGGGTTAGGTTATACTAAATTGCACTGTGCGCCGCATCTGATGCATTTCGCTCCAAGCGCGGCACTCAGTGGATATCCGATTTACCATTTGGATGTCCTGGCGGTCATTTAGCGTCTCGACACAAGCTCGGCCCCGGAGCTCGTTCGAGCTGTTCGTATTCCTTGAAAGGGGAAAAATGGACATATCGAGGAAGACTGATTACGCCCTTCGTATGCTGGCGATGCTTGCCGAGGATCCGGAGTGTTTGCTTTCTGTTCGCACCGCTGCCGAAGAGGTCAATGTCCCGTATTCGTTTGCCCGCTCGATTCAGCACGGTTTGGTCCAGGCCGGTATTGTGGAGAGCCTGCGTGGCGTCCACGGTGGCATGCGTCTCAAGGTTAGTCCGGACGACGTCACTATCCGCCAGGTCGTCGAGGCTGTTCAGGGTCCTATGGTTATGAACGATTGCACCGCGCCCGATGGTGACTGTGCGCGCATGGGCGCGTGCTGCTATCATCCCCTGTGGGCCGGAGCTCAGGCGTTGATGCGCGACTACCTCGATTCCGTTTCGCTCGGCGACATCGTCGCTCATCGCCAGTTCCCGGCCGTCGATCCCAAGTTCGCCGACCGCGAAGCGTTTCCCGAGTACGCCACCTGCGCGTGTGCTTACCGGGAGGAATAGCGCCGCATAAGGAGCATAGCCATGATTCAGGACCCCTTTCGTTCGATGATTCGTTCGGAAGGGGTCCTGCGTTATCGCGACCTTCCGTGGCGCCGCACACGCGATCCGTACATCATTTGGCTTTCTGAGGTCATGCTGCAGCAAACGCAGGTGCCGCGTGTGGAGGCGCGCATGCCGGTGTGGCTCGATCGTTTTCCGACTGTGCAGGCGCTTGCCCAGGCCGCGCCTTCCGATGTTTTGGACGCTTGGCAGGGCATGGGCTACAACCGACGCGCTCTGGCGCTTCATGGGGCCGCTCAACGGGTCGTAGAGGATTGGGGCGGGGAGTTTCCGCGCGAGACGCGTGACCTGGTCGCCCTGCCTGGTATTGGCCCGGCAACGGCGCAGGGTATCCGGTCGTTTGCGTTTGATCTTCCAGGTGTGTATCTGGAGACCAACGTGCGCACGGTCTTTTTGCATCATTTCTTTCCCGATGTACCGGCTGTTCCCGATCGCGAGCTGGTGCCGCTGATCCAGGCTGCTTGTCCGGCGGCTCCCGGTGCGTCGGCGGACGAGATTGCGCCCTTTGCCGCGCCTCAAGACGATGCCGACACGCCACGCGCGTGGTATTACGCGTTGCTAGATTACGGTGCATATCTAAAAAAGACGTTGCCCAATCCGTCCAGGCGCTCGGCGGGCTATAGTCGTCAGTCCAAGTTTGAGGGCTCGCGTCGCCAAAAGCGCGCGCATATCGTGCGTATGTTGCTGGCAGCGCGCGATGGCCAGCCGGCGGGGATTACGCTTGCTGATGCCGTGGTGGGCGTTAACGAGATGGAAGCGGCAGCCGGTCGCGGGCCGGTCGAGTGCGACTTGATCGCGGGCATTCTAGCTGACCTGGAGCGCGAGGGCTTTTGCCGAGCCGAGGACGATCGTTGGTTGAGTGTGTAGCCCGCTCAAATCTGAAGAACGGGATTGTAAGGTTTAAATTCGCGGCATGAGGGCATCCTAAAGACGAGGCCGCTCGAAGCCTACGGGCGGCATGCGTTGAAGGGAAGTACACCTATGGATTTTGAGAATTCCCAAACCAAGAAGAACCTCGAGACCGCTTTTGCCGGTGAGTCCCAGGCACACACCAAGTATCGCTACTATGCATCCAAGGCCAAAAAGGACGGCTACGTTCAGATCTCGAATATTTTTGCCGAGACGGCGGGCAACGAGTCCGAGCACGCCAAGCTGTGGTTTAAGTATCTGCACGACGGCGCCGTTCCGGGCACTCTGGACAACCTGCGCGACGCCGCTGCGGGCGAGAACTACGAGTGGACCACGATGTACGACGAGTTTGCCAAGACCGCCGAGGAGGAGGGCTTTGCCGAGATTGCCGCAAAGTTCCGTGGTGTCGCCGCCGTCGAGAAGGCCCACGAGGAGCGCTACAACAAACTCGTCGAGCGCATCGAGTCGGGCGAGGTGTTTGAGCGTGAGGGCGTGAAGGTATGGAAGTGCCTGAACTGCGGGCACCTGCACGTTGGTGCCGAGGCGCCTGAGGTGTGCCCGGTGTGTAACCACCCGAAGGCGTACTTTGAGGAGCAGGTGGTGAACTACTAGCGCGTGGCGCTGGCTGCTGCGGAGCGCAGGGCGGGAGGCCGGATTGCCTTCCCTCCCCGCTCACGGCTCCGCAGGGTCGCGTTGAGGGAGGGCAATCCGGCCTCCCGCCCTGCGCTCCGGCGTTGAGTCGTCGCGTGCTCGTTACAGAAAAGCTGATAATAAGTTTGTGTGCCGCCCCTTTGGGGCGGCACTTTTTGTGTGGGGTCCCTGTCTCCACAATTTCCGTCAAGCTTTTGGTTAGATTTTGGTCAGTTGGCGTAAGGGTGGAAGGCCAAAAGATTGCTGGCGAAAAAAGCTCAGAGAAAGTGCTGGTAGGGGAGTTGTTGAGCTTTTCGACAGCTTTTGAGCAAAAGAAACTTTGTGGCTATTGCCGGCGATTGCGTTGTCGCGGTCATGGCGGTGCGGGATGCTGGTCGTAAGCGTCGAATGCTCCGATTTTGGAGGCCAGCATGGATCTGTTTCTTGAGACTCCGCAGCAACAAGCCGAGCGCATGTTGCGCCAGCAGCAACGACTCATGGAGATGCAAATGCAAGGGGCGGCAGTCCAGCCCTTTGCGCAAAATGTCGTGCCCGCTGCTGTACCTGCAGCTGTGCCCGGGTGCGAATCGGCACCAGAGGCCTATTCCGTACAGCAAGATTCATATGCGCAGGAGCTCGCGTTCGACAAGCGTCGTGCGCGTCGTCGCCGCGTGGGCCAGCGCCTGCGCACATTGGCGATGATCGTGCTCATTCCGCTAGGACTTGCGGCGATTTTCTTGGTCTCGTATGCGCTCACCTGC
The DNA here is from genome assembly GCA_902495355.1 of uncultured Collinsella sp. Taxonomy (GTDB): domain Bacteria; phylum Actinomycetota; class Coriobacteriia; order Coriobacteriales; family Coriobacteriaceae; genus Collinsella. The sequence goes on along the minus strand of CABUWV010000004.1, from coordinate 64,645 downwards.
ATCCTCAACGGTGCTTCGCCCAGCGAAGTGCTCCAACATCTGTCAGCCCTCGGCCAGCGCCTAGGCGATGTCATAACAACAATCCGCGCCGGCTGGGAGAGTTAGCGTTTGTCACATTAGGACTTCTAGGGTGTAGGGATTATCGCCACGAGCGGAATTCTTGCATCCTGTGGGTCCTGTCGTGCGACTGAATAGTATTATTGAAGATGAATAATAATAGGATTTGTTATGTATAAGCAGGATTTAGAACAGACTCTTTTGGGCATTGACGAAGAGGCGGAGCTGGAAATAGGTCCAAGAGACGACAGGCCGAACGTTGTATTGGTGGGAGGAAGCGCCTTCATGCTAAACGATGTGACGAATCGTTCGGTTACACATGACATTGATGTGTTTGAGGCAGATAGGTGCCTCCGCGAGATCATAGCTCGATACCCCGAGGTGAATGGTATGGCGGTGGCATATTGTAATCAGATGCCGTTCAATTACGGAGATCGTTTGATTCCCTTGGATATTGGGGCGCGCTTTATCAGGTACTTTACGCCATCCTTGGAGGACCTGGCGGTAATGAAGCTCTATGCCTACCGTCCGAACGACATCATCGATCTTCATAGCCAGGCATTCGTCGACCGACTTGATTGGGGGCTGCTCGAACGGCTTATATTCGACGAGGGAGAAGCACTGGCGTCGTCGCCTTCGGAGCGGAGTTATCAAGAGATGGTCTGTGCATACAGGCAATACAAAAAGGAGGTGCTCGGTTGAATCTGACCTTTGAGGGATTCTTAAAAGGCTATTGCCGAGAGCTATCCGGACAGCAGTCGCTGAGTTTTAGAAAATTGGTTGAGCAGGCGACGACGGCTGCGCCGCGCGTGGCGGAGCCTCTGTTTTTGCTCGCTTTGGCGCAAGGAAAAGCCGAATACGTTCTGGGCTTATCCGAGGGCTCGTGGATGGAACAGGATTACCGAGACGTTTTATCCTTGTACGGCCAAGCGGGTAGCATGGCGTCTCTATGCGCCAAAAGTGAGCTCCCTAATCGTTATGCCAACGTTTGGCGTGCATATAGAGCGGTGAAGGAAAAGCCGGCGGCCGATAGAAGGGTGAACGCCCTGATGAGAAAGAAAACGCTGGAAGCATTGGAGGAATCGGGTGTAACGCGCTATGGCCTCTGCCGTGCTCTGCGCCTGAATAAAGGAAACGTATACGCATACTTGGCCGGCGATGACTCAAAGGTGAGCAGGAAAACGGCGCGCCGCATTATGGAATATGCGGAGGAGAGGGGCGCCCAAGAAGGGGCCGGGCGCCCGGTGTGTGTGGCGGGGTAAGATTGATCGCGGTTTTGATTGGTGCTCGATTGGGTTTGTTGGGCGGAGATTATGTCTGCTATTGATATTGTGCTTGTTGTGATCGCCTTGGTGGCGGTGGGGGTTGCTGTGGCTTGTGCCCTGCAGCTTAAGGGCTTTCGTGCCAAGCTGCGGGAGAGCGGCGATAGCGGGGCGGAGATGCTGGCTGCGCTCGAGCAGGCCAACAATGCGCTCGACACCCTGAACGTCGCTTTGGCCGAAACCCGCCGCACGGCAAATGCCATCGCGCAGCAGCAGGCAACCGATGCGGCCGTGGAGCAGCAACGCTACCTGACCATCGCGCGTGAGTTCTCGCAGGCTGGCGACCGTATGGATGACCTGCGTCGCGAGACGGCCCAACAGCTCGGTGCCAACCGCGAGGGCATCGAGCGCCGCCTGGACAAGGTGCGCGAGACGGTCGATGCCCAGCTGGGCGCCATCCGCAAGGACAACAACGTGCAGCTCGATCAGATGCGCGCGACGGTGGACGAGAAACTCTCCCGCACGCTCAACGATCGCCTGTCTGCATCGTTTAAGCAGGTGAGCGACCAGCTCGAGGCTGTGTACAAGGGCCTGGGCGACATGCAGTCCATTGCCACCGGCGTGGGCGACCTTAAGCGCGTGCTGGGCAACGTCAAGGCGCGTGGCATTTTGGGCGAGGTGCAGCTGGGTGCAATCCTGGCGGACATCCTTACGCCCGACCAGTATCTGGAAAACGTCGCCACCAAGCCTGGCGCCTCGGAGCGCGTTGAGTTTGCCGTCAAGCTGCCGGTAGACGAGGGCGATCCCGTGCTGCTGCCGATCGACTCCAAATTCCCGGGCGACGCGTACGAGCATCTGCTCGACGCGCAAGAGTCGGGTGATGCCGAGGCCGTCGCCGCAGCGCGCAAGACGCTCGACGCCATGGTGAAGCGCGAGGCCAAGGACATCTGCGAAAAGTATCTGAGCGTGCCCGCGACGACCAATTTTGGCATTCTGTTCGTGCCTTTTGAGGGCCTGTACGCCGAGGTCGTCAGCCGCCCCGGGCTTATCGAGACCCTGGGCCGCGACTATCACGTCAACGTTGCCGGGCCCAGCACCATGGCGGCCATCCTCAACAGTTTGCAGATGAGCTACCAGACGTTTAAGTTGCAAAAACGCACCGATGACGTGCTGCGTGTGCTCTCTGCCGTCAAGGCCGAGCTGCCGCGCTATCAGGCGGCGCTGCGCCGCGCCCAACAGCAGATCGAGACCGCGGGAAAGACGGTCGAGGGCATTATCACTACGCGCACCAACGTTATGGAGCGCAAGCTCAAGGATATCGACGCGCTGGAAGACGCGCGGGAGGTCGACGAGATCTTGGGGCTTACGTCTGCGAGCTTGCTCGCAGACCAAAAAGACGAGGACTAGCTGCATCTGACGGCGGGGCGCCTGCGCAAGCGCGGGACGCGGGCGCTTTTCGCGTCGCACTTGCCTGAAGTGCGCTTTAGTGTGCAATAATGGCGTTTCGCCCTATCAGACGCGAAAGGAAGCCCATGTCTCAGAGAAACACCAGTCCGCTCAAACGCTCCACCGTGCGCCGCACGCTGCAGCGCTTTTGGGACGTCACGCGCACGCAGCCACTGATCGTCTTTCTCTCGGTGTTCTCGTCGGCGGGCTACATCTTTTTGCTCACGTTTGCTAACACCTACGTGATGGCCCTTATCGTCGACCGCGTCCAGGCCGGCCCCGTGGCGGGCGACCAAGTATTCGAGGTCTTTGGCCCCTACATTCTGGCGCTCGTGCTCGTTAACCTAGTGGGCCAGATCCTCTCCAAGCTGCAGGACTACACCGTCTACAAGCTCGAGATTGCGGGTAACTATCACTTGGCGCGCCTGTGCTTCGACACGCTCTCCAATCAATCCATGACATTTCACACCAGCCGCTTTGGCGGATCGCTCGTGAGCCAGACGAGTCGTTTTATGAGCGGCTATACGGGGCTGGTAGACGTGACGGTGTATTCGCTCATTCCCACCATCACCTCGGTTGTCTGCACGGTGGCGGCGCTCGCTCCGGTGGTGCCGACGTTTACCGTGGTCCTGGTGGGCATTATGGTCGTCTACATCGCGTTTGTCTGGCTTATGTACAAGCGCATCATGCCGCTTTCGGCCGCGACGTCTGCCGCGCAGAACAAATTGTCGGGCGTGCTGTCCGACGCGGTCACGAATATCCTGGCCGTCAAGACCTGTGGGCGCGAGGACTTTGAGCGCGACCTGTTCGATACCGCCGACCGCGCCGCGCGCGACGCCGAGACGGTTTCGATGCACGCCATGATGCAGCGCAACTTTACGACCTCGGGCCTTATCGTCATCACTATGGCCGTGGTGAGCGTGTTCGTCGCGGGCGGCAACGCGTGGTTTGACATCTCTGCCGGTGCGCTCGTCATGATCTTTACCTATACGTACAACCTCACCATGCGTCTGAACTACGTAAGCTCCATGATGCAGCGCATCAACCGCGCGCTGGGCGATGCGGCCGAGATGACGCGCGTGCTGGACGAGCCGCGTCTGGTGGCAGACGACGAGAACGCCCCCGAGCTCAAGGTGGGCGAGGGTGCGATTGATTTTGAGCACCTGAGCTTTGCATACCGTGATGCCGCGGCAGGCGAGAGCGTGTTCGACGACCTGACGCTCCATGTGGCAGCGGGCCAGCGCGTGGGCCTGGTGGGCAAATCGGGCTCGGGCAAGACGACGCTCACCAAGTTGTTGCTGCGCCTGGACGACGTACAGGGCGGCCGCGTGCTCGTGGACGGCCAGGACGTCTCGCGCTGTACGCAGCAGAGTCTGCGCCGCCAGGTTGCCTACGTGCCGCAGGAGGCGTTGCTGTTCCATCGCTCCATTCGCGAGAATATCGCCTACGGCCGCCCCGACGCAACCGACGAGCAGATCCGCGAGGCCGCGCGCCTGGCAAATGCCCTGGAGTTTATCGACCGCCTGCCCAACGGCTTTGACACCATGGTGGGCGAGCGCGGCGTCAAGCTTTCGGGCGGCCAACGTCAGCGCGTGGCCATCGCCCGCGCTATCCTGACCGACGCGCCGATCCTGGTGCTCGACGAGGCGACGTCTGCCCTCGACAGCGAGTCCGAGGCGCTGGTGCAGGGGGCGCTCGAGAACCTGATGCGCGGTCGCACCTCCATTGTGGTGGCGCATCGCCTGTCCACCGTGGCGGCGCTCGATCGCATCGTGGTGCTGGCGGACGGCGAGATTGTCGAGGACGGTACGCATGCGCAGCTTGTCGAGGCAGGCGGCGAGTATGCGAGCCTGTGGGGCCGCCAGACCGGCGCATTTTTGGAGGCTTAAGGCCCCCGTACGTGGGACAATCGTTTCCGTGAAGTTATGTTTCTGCCGAGCCGAGGAGTTGTTATGCCACGCGAGACCAATGCCGCCAAACGCGAGCGCGCCGTTGAGGTGTGCGAGCGCCTTAACCGTCGCTATGGCCCGGTCGAGTGCTTCTTGGACCACAAGAATCCGTTCCGCCTGCTGATCGCGGTGCTGCTCTCGGCACAAACAACAGACGCGCAGGTCAACAAGGTGACGCCGCAGCTGTTTGCCCAATGGCCCACGCCCGAGGCTATGGCTGGGGCGAGCGTGACGGATGTGGCGGAGACCATTAAGTCGCTCGGCTTTTATAAGAGTAAGGCCAAGCATGCCGTGGAGGCGGCGCAGATGATCGTCGCCGACTATGGCGGCGAGGTGCCGGCAAACATGAAGGAGCTCGTCAAGCTGCCGGGCGTGGGGCGCAAGACGGCGAACATCGTGCTCAACGTGGGATATGGCATCGTGGAGGGCATTGCGGTGGACACGCACGTCAACCGCATCGCGCACCGCCTGATGCTGAGCCCCAAGACACACGCCAAGGAGCCGCTCAAGACCGAACAGGACCTGCTCAAGATTTTGCCGCACGAGTACTGGGAGTCGGTCAATCACCAGTGGATCACCTTTGGCCGCGAGATTTGCGACGCCCGCAAGCCCAAGTGCGGCGAGTGCCCGCTGGCGGATTTATGCCCCAGTGTACGGGTGGGCTAGGTTGCAAGGGCAGGGTGCCGCCGCTCTTGCGTATCTCCGGGCGGCACAAATCGGGGCGCGGTCGGTGACCATGGCGCTCGCTACGACTCCCGAAGCAAGAACTCTTCTGCCGGCACAACCGATGCGCCCTCGGTATCGTAGCGCTCGGAGCCGTGATATACGACGGCTCGGTCCTTTGCGGGAATGCCAAGTTCAGAACCAACAGAGCGTAGGTGTCGAGCGAATGTGTCTCGGTAGGTAGCGCCCGATTTGATTTCGAACGCCTGTGGGCGAGTCTGCTCTGTTAGATCGATAAGGTCGATCTCTCGTTTGCTATCGTCGCGATAAAAGACAAGCGTGGGCTCGATGCCTCTGTTGAGATATGCCTTCTGGCGTTCCGAGACAACGAGGTTTTCGAATATTTCCCCGCTTAGGGGGTGGCTCATGAGACTGCGCTCGTCGTGAATGCCAAGCAGATGACAAAGTAGTCCCGTGTCGTAGAAGTACAGTTTTGGCGCTTTGGTAAGCCGCTTGCGCATGTTTCCAGCATATGGCTGAAGCAGGAATACCAAATAGCTTGATTGCAGGATCGAAAGCCACGAGCTGATCGTCGCCGTGGCGACTCCCACATCGGCGGCGAGTCTTGATAGGTTGAGCAGCCCTCCCACGCAGGCCGCGCACAGCCCGATCATTTTTCTAAAGGAGCTCAGGTTACGCACGTCGAGAAGGCCGCCCGCGTCGCGCTCCACATAGGTCATAAGGTAATTTTGGTAGAACATATCGGTGGGGATGCCCGCATCATATATGCGCGGGTATCCCCCGCGAATCAGGTAGGTGTCAAGCGAGATTTGCGTCTCGCTGAGCTCCTGGTAGGAGAGAGGGAGGAGTTTGAGCATGCCGACGCGCCCAGCAAGCGATTGCTGGATGTTGCGCATAAGCAAAAAGTTTTGCGAGCCGGACAATACATACTGGCCGGTCCTTCCGCGCTCGTCGGAAGCGACCTGAATCATGCTGAACAGCTCCGGTGCATATTGGGCCTCGTCGATGATCAGATGATCAGGGCGCCTGCTGATAAAGCCGACGGGGTCATCGAGTGCGGCGCGACGGACTTCCGGGTTCTCGAGGTTGAGATATTCATATTCAGGAAAGACGGCCTTGATGAGAGTTGACTTGCCGCTTTGGCGTGGCCCCGTAAGCGAGACGACGGGAAACCATTCTGACATGCCGCGTAGCTTTTGGGCCATGGTTCGCTCAATCATTTTTAACGCCCTTCGCGTCTTGCATCGCATGCTCGCAGGCATGCTTTTGGTTTGAAAGTCTCGTGCCGAGTTTGTCGGTATCCGCCGGGTTTCGTGGCAGGCCTTTGGGATTTGCCACATTGTTAAGGCAAAAAACCATAATTACTAACTAGAAGTTACCACAACTATAAAGTAGCAATTGCCATAATTGCAAAATAATGCAGGTAAAAGCTGATAATCGATCCTGTCCGATCAGGCTGTTTTGTGCCGAGGGCGTTTGGGTATGCGCGTTTTGGGTGGGTGGACCGGGCGTTGATGGCCGCCGTGCAGTTTGCGCGACGCCCGCAAACCCAAGTGCGACGAGTGCCCGCTGGCGGATTTGTGTCCCAGTGTGAGTGTGATGGGGTAGGGGCCCGACGCGTTTGGTCGGCACTCGGAGACGGCGGCCAATGTTGCGCAACACATTTGCGTTTTGAGGGCTCAATATGATGGCGGCAGATGCTGTTTGTTGTGAGGGGATGCCCGAATATGTTTTGCACCAAGTGTGGCTCCGAGATGCCCGACGGAACCGAATTTTGCACGAACTGCGGGGCGCGCATGGGCGTTGCTTCTCCGGCGGCCGCGCCCGCCGAGCCTGCGCCGATGCCGGCGGCAGGGATGCCTCCCGTGCAAAAGAAGTCGCATAAGCGAGCGGTGATTATCGGCGTGTGCGTGGCGGGCGTGCTCGTTGCCGGTGGTGCCGCGCTGGCGCTGACCGGAGTGTTGGGGCCGCTTGGACAGGGCAACTCGTCGCAGATCACGGTGCTCGGGTCCGACGAGGGCTCGGCCGAGCACAAGGACAAAGGAAGCGCCAAGGAGAAGCCTGCCGCCGACGAGGATGAGGCGGATGAGCCTGAGCAGACCGGCAGCAGCGTAAAGGTCGATCTCAACGACCAGGCAACTTATGCCGCGGCGAACCTGTTCCTGTCGAACTTTACGGAGGAACACTTCGATCTGGACTGGTATCAGGCGGGCGACTTCGATTCGACTGATGGACTTACGGATGACGAGAAATACAAGCTGGTTAAGTTCATCTGGTGCCACTTTATTGACAATGCGCCGTATCGAATCGAGAAGGGTGACTATGACAATGGTCACTTTCAGCGCATAGCGACCGATGTGGTCAATAGAGAACTCTATCGCCTGACGGGTCTGACGCTCTCGGATGCTGACATGACCTTTGATAAAGGGTCGGGTGGGCAGATGCTTGCCGATTCGGCCGAAGCACATGACGGGTATTTGTATCTGAAACAGGAATACGGCCAGGGAAATTACAACCCGCCGTGTGCCATCGTTACGGGTGCGACTGACCTTGGCGACAACATCTACGAGCTCACCTATGAGGTCTACAGCGCTGGCGGTGCGCTGCTGCCTTCTGACATCCCCGAGAGCACCTATGGTCTGCCAAAGGACCAGTTCATCGCGGCGATTCAGGCCGATGCGTCCGAGTGCCGTACCGAGACTTGCACGGTTCGCGTCGAGCAGGGTGACGGCGCCCCGACCTTCACACTGCTCAAAATGGGTATCTATGACTAGACTCGGCGTATAGCTCACTCTGATAACGCCAGACGGCTCGCCCGTCTGGCGATTTTGTTGCGGGGCTTGGTATGCGCTTGAGCTGGAGTATATGTTGCCTCATGCCGCCTCATGCAAAAATGTGTTGCTAATTTAGAAGCCTATTCAAGCGCACCGAAGTCGTGGCGTGCTGGCGTAGCATGAGCAAAAAAATCAAGCAATGGAGGGTAACGTGACAACATCGAAGACGCGGGAGCTCGAGGACGACTTTGAGCGCATCGTACGCACGCGCGAAGGTGACCTACCTGGTCGTCGCAAAGGCGACGAGTACTTGTCTCAAACCCATGCGCTCTACCATGGAGATCCTGCGCCTTGGGCTTTGACGCCAAAGATATTCGATAAGGATATGACGGCGCTTCTTAAGGAGGCGGCCGAGCGCATGTACGGCATTATGGACAAGGTGACGCGGGCGTTTTGTTCCGATGCCTCCGTTCGTGCATGGTTCCGCATGGATCCGGCTTTTGCGGAGTTGTGCGCTATGGACGCCGGCTATGATTGCCAGATTCCCCTTGCGCGCGTCGATATCTTTCTTGACGAGGACACCGGTTCGTATTCGTTTTGCGAGCTCAATACCGATGGCAGCGCCGGAATGGTGGTGACCGATGCGGTCTGTCAGGCCGTGCGGATGACGCCCTCCTTTGAGGAATTTGCATCCAATCATCCCGGTTTTCGGCAGTACGATTTGTGCGGTAGCTGGATAGATGCATTGTTTGAGACCTATGCAGAGTGGGAGCTGGCCCATCCTTGCCGCACCGAGGATGGTGTCCGATCGGATGACGGCATCTGCGTTGACGAGGGGCTCTATGCACCGCAATCAAAGATATATCCCGCTTCGGTGGCAATCGTCGACTATTCGGAAAGCATCGACTTGGAAGATGCGGCTCATTTTGTCGACCTTATGAGGCAGCGGGGCGTAGTCGCACGCTTTGCGGACGTGCGCGACCTGCGGATTGGCGAAGACGAAAGCGGTGCTAGGCGCCTGTGCGATGCCGCTGGCCCTATTGATTGCGTTTGGCGGCGCGCGGTGACCGGCGAGCTGTGGGATAAACCGTGCGACGGACGTTCGGCCTTAATCGAGGCTGCCCAGGAAGGACTTGCGTGCATCGTCGGTGGATTTAGAACGTGGCCGTGTGCGACTAAGACCGTATTTGCGTTTCTGTGGTCTGAGGCGGGTCAGTCCTTGTTGAGCCCGGAGGAGCAGGCGTTTGTCCGGGAGCATGTGCCCTATACCGAGATTTTGGACGAGGGCGCCCAGTTGTCGAGATTTGCCGAAAAGGATCGATGGATCGTCAAGCCGTGCGGCGGCTACAATGCGGTTGGCGTTGTCGCTGGTTTGGATGCCACGGAGCAGGAATGGTCCCAGGTGCTTGCTCGCGCTGCGGCCGCTGGGGCGATTGTACAGGAGTATGCTCAGCAGTATCAGACTCCTTGCTTGCGCGGAACGCTTGTCGATGGGCCGCATCGAGGAGAGGCGCCCAAAGGACTTATGGATGATCTTGGCTTTGCGCCCGCTTCCAATATGGAAGGCCTGTACCTGTATCGCGGCCGTTTTGCGGGCGTGTACACACGCGTCGGTTTTGCCAACACCATAGGAGAGTGGACGAGCCGCTTGAACGTTGCGAGCTTTTTTGAGGAATAGCCGCTTCTTGGGGCGCCTTCCGTGGTTGCGGCGTTCGATGTGGCGGAGGGATTTTGGCGAAGCCGGCGAGTCCAGTTCTATCTGGCGTTTTTGTTGCGGGGCTGGGCGTACGCTTGAGCTGTAGTCCTCTCCATGCGCTACCATGACAGGCAACGAATTTGACGAACGACCCGTCGAGCTTGCCCCGGCGGGCTTTTGGCGTTGCGATGCCGGAGGAACAGCATGCTCATTCACCGTATAGCCGCCCAGCTCTACACTGCCGAGGCACTGCAGACCGTCGAGGCTGGGCTCGATGCCGGCGAGGACGTGACGCTTGCCGTGTCGCAGTCGGGCCGCACGCTTATGGCCGCCGCCCAGTTTGCGCGTCGTCCGCGTCCCACGGTCTATATCGTGAGCGGCGAGGACGCGGCCGATCGCGCTGCGCGCAGCCTGGCAGCTTATGTGGGCCTGGCGCACGTGTGCCGCTTCCCCGAGCGCAAGGACTACCCCTGGCGCGAGCAGGCGCCCGACGATGCCGTGGTGGCCCAGCGCTGCGAGGCGCTCGGGCGCATCGTGCGCGGCGACAACTGCATCATGGTCGCCTCGGCCCGCGCGCTGCTGCGCTGCGTGCCACCGGTCGAGAGCCGCTACTGGGAGTCCACGACCTTTACAGTGGGCGAGGAGATTCCCTTTGATGAGGTGCCGCAGCGTCTGGTGGGCATGGGCTACACCAATGCCGGCGCCGCCGACGCGCCCGGTCTGTTCCGCGTGCACGGCGACACCGTCGAGGTGTTTCCCGCGCAGGAAAAGGCGCCCGTGCGCATCGAGTTTTTCGGCGACGAGATCGACCGCATCCGCCGCATGGTGAGTTCCACGGGCCAGACCATCGGCAACGAGGACAGCATCGAGATCTTCCCGTGCCGTGAGCTGGCGCTTACCGACGAGGCCGTCCACAACATGCATGTGGCGCTCTACCGCGCCAGCCAGGACGACAGCAAGTTGGCGGCGCTGCTCGAGATGGTGGATGCGCGCATCGTCACGCCTGAGCTCGACCGCTTTTTGCCGGTGATGTACGGCCAGACCGTGAGCCCGCTGTCGCATGTGAGCGGCAAGGCGCTCGTGGTACTGTCCGAGCCGCGCTCGCTGTTCGACGATTGCCTGCGCGCCTACGAGGATATCGAGGCACGTGCCGGCGAGGCGGGAGTCGACCGTCTGGACGGCCTGTACGTGCGTGCCCAGCAACTCGACTTTGGTTCCCAGCAACGCCTGAACTATGTGAGCCTCATCCGTGCCGGCGGTGCGGTGACGGCCGAGCTCAAGATTGAGCAGCCTGCCATTGCAGGCTCGGACAACCGTTTTATGACGCGCATCCAGGAGGTCGTGGGCAAGCGCTATGCCTGCGTGTTTGCCATCCCCGACCGCGGTGCGCGCGAGTCGATGGAGCTCACCTTTGGCGACGAGGGCATTACCTTTGAGGAATCGCTGACCGCGGCGCCCGAAAACGCCGGCGCTATCGGCGACCGCGTGCGCGTGGCAGCGGCGGATTCCGCCGACCGTGCCGCACGCCAGGAGGCCCGTGCTTCCATTCGCGAGCGTCGCGCCGATGCGCTCAACGCCCGCTCGCTCGAGGCGGGCGCCGCGCAGGCTGCCGCCGGCGCCGCCGTGCCCACCATCTCGCGCGGGCGCGTGACCTTTGTGGACGCTGCCCTGCCGCAGGGCGTGGTGGTGCCCGATGCCAACCTGGCCGTGTTCTCGATCGCCGACCTCAACGCCCGCATGGATGCCAACCGCGCGCGCAGCCGCCGCAAGGTTGACATTACGCAGATCACCTTCCCGTTTAAGCCGGGCGACTACGTGGTGCACGCTACCCACGGCATCGCGCTCTTTAGCGAGATCGCGCGTCAGGAAGTGGGCGGCAAGGAACGCGACTACTTTTTGCTGGAATATGCCGATGGCGACAAGCTCTACGTGCCGCTGGAGCAGGTTGACCGCATTACGCGCTACGTTGGTCCCGACGGCGATAAACCGCGCTTGACCAGGCTCAACACCGCCGACTGGACGCGGGCCACCAACAAGGCGCGCAAGAATGCCAAAAAGCTGGCGTTTGACCTGGTCGACCTCTATACGCGCCGCTCGTCGATTACCGGTATCGCCTGTCCGCCCGATACGCCTGAGCAGATCGAGATGGAGGAGAGCTTCCCCTACGACGAGACACGCGACCAGCTGGAGGCTATCGCCGACATCAAGGCAGACATGGAGGCGCCCAAGCCCATGGACCGCCTGCTGTGCGGCGACGTGGGTTTCGGCAAGACCGAGGTCGCCCTGCGCGCAGCCTTTAAGTGCGTGGACTCCGGCCGCCAGGTCATGGTGCTCTGCCCCACGACCATTCTGGCCCAACAGCACTACGAGACATTCTTTGAGCGCTTTGCCCCGTTTGGCCTGGAGGTCGAGGTGCTCAGCCGCTTCCGCACGCCGGCGCAGCAAAAGCGCGCGCTTAAGGCGTTTGCCGAGGGCACGATTGATGTGCTCATCGGCACGCACCGCTTGCTTTCGGCCGATGTGAACCCCAAGAACCTGGGCATGGTGATCATCGACGAGGAGCAGCGCTTTGGTGTGCAGCACAAGGAGCAGCTCAAAAACCTGCGCGAGCAAATCGACGTGCTCACGCTCTCGGCAACGCCTATTCCGCGAACCATGCAGATGGCCACGAGCGGCGTGCGCGACATGAGCCTGATCACCACACCGCCGACCGGGCGTCGTCCCGTGATCGTACACGTGGGGGAGTACGACCCCGACGTGGTGAGTGCGGCGATTCGCCTGGAGGTGGGCCGCGGCGGTCAGGTGTACTACGTGTCCAACCGCGTCAAGACCATCGACGATGCTGTGGCGCGCGTGCACGAGGCCGCGCCCGAGGCGCGCGTGGGCGTGGCGCACGGCAAGATGAGCCCGCGCGAGGTCGAGGACGTGATGATCGAGTTCGCGACCAAGAAGATCGACGTGCTTATCGCCACGACCATCGTTGAGAGCGGTATCGACAACGCGACCGCCAACACGCTCATCATCGAGGACTCGCAGCGTCTGGGCCTGGCACAGCTCTACCAGCTCAAGGGCCGCGTGGGCCGCTCGGCCACGCAGGCATACGCGTACTTTATGTTCCCCGGCGAGCTGCCGCTTACCGAGGAGGCTACGGCGCGCCTGACCGCGCTTTCCGAGTTCCAAGACCTGGGCAGCGGCATGCGCATCGCCATGCGCGACCTGGAGATCCGCGGTGCCGGTTCGCTTATGGGTGCCGAGCAGCACGGTAACCTGTCGAGCGTGGGCTTTGATCTGTTTACGCAGATGCTGGGACAGGCCGTGGCCGAGGCGCGCGGCGATGACGATGCCGGCGTGGAGGCAGCGAGCGTGGGCATCAACCTGCCGGCCGACTACTTCTTGTCCGAGGGGTACATGCCGGCGGTGGACCAGCGCGTGCTCGTGTACCGCAAGCTCGCGGCGGCCGAGGACCTGGAGAGTATCGACGAGGTGCAGGAGGAGACCGAGGCCGCGCACGGTGAGCTTCCGTTGGCGGGGCTCAACCTGTTCAATCGCGCTCGCATCCGCATTCGCGGCGAGCGCCTGGGGCTCGAGAGCGTCACGCTCAGCGGTGGACGCATTACTTTCCTGGGGATTGACGTTCCCAAGAAGGTAGCCTTTGAGTTCAAGAATCGCTATGGCGCGGTGAACTTTCCCAAGAGCCGCAAGCTGTCGGTGCCCTACAAGGCGGGCGCCGGCGCGGGCAGCGGCCTGGGTCGCGGCCTCGACGCCAACGACGGCACCGGCCCCGTGGCCGCGGCGCTCATGCTACTGCAGCAGCTCGGTGCGTCCGACGATGACTAACGGGTCGACGCTGCAAACGCCCCATTTGGGCAATCTGGTTCCATCGAAAGGAAAGCATGTTCGGATACATCTACAAGAAAGATGTCGCCATTATCGCGGTTGTCCTGTGCCTTTGTCTGGGCGTGGGCAGCTTCTTTGATTATCAAATCTCGAGTGCGCTGTTCAACATCGGCAGCATGTACGGTCGCTTTGTCGAGGCGGCCGGTGAGCTGCCGTTCGAGCTGACGGCGAGCATCGCGGGCGTTATGCTCGTGCGCTCGGCACGCCCCGATTCCAAGGCGAGCAAGTGGCTCGCTGCGCTGGGCGTTTTGATCAACGTGGGCCTGGTCGGCTACGAGATTATCGGATCGCTGTGCGTCGGCGGCAAGCTTATTGCGTTTCAGCTGGTTCTGACGTTTGCGTTGGTCATCGCAGCTAACTTCATCGCCTATCGCCTTACGCGCGACACCGAGCCCGACGAGCTCACACGCTGGGCGTTGATGGTGCTTGCCGTGTGGGTCGCTCAGGCCATTATCCTCAACGTGATCGTCAAGCCGCTGTGGTCGCGCCCGCGCATGCGCGTGATCGAGGTCACGCCGGGGCTCAATTTTCAGCCGTGGTGGGTGATCGGCAATCCCGACAAGTGGACCTATATCGCCGCCGGCGTGATCAAGGACGGGTTCAAGTCGTTCGCGAGTGGACACACCGCGCATGCGGCGATCGGCCTTATGCTCGCCGGGCTTCCCGCGGCGGCCTTTAAGGAAAAACCGTCGCGCCGCCGCGTGGTCTTTTGGACGGCGGTTGTGGTCGCGGCGCTCGTCGCCTTTGGGCGCATCGTGATTGGAGCGCACTTTTTGACTGATGTGAGCTGCGGCTTTGCCCTGGTACTGGCACTTGAGTGCCTTGCCGCGCGCATTGCCTATCCCAACGGCGTACAATAGCTCCGTTTGAGTCATCTGGCCGATACCCGGTAAGAGAGGATTGCCATGCTCGCGTTCAACAACGACTATTCCCACGGCGCACACCCGGCAGTGCTGCAGGCGCTCGTCGACACCAATATGGAGCCGCAGCCCGGCTACGGTACCGATGCGCACACCGAGCGTGCCAAGCAGCTTATCCGCGAGGCCTGTCAGGCCCCCGATGCCGACGTGTTTTTTCTGGTGGGCGGCACGCAGGCCAACGCGACGGTGATCGACATGCTGCTCGCACCGTACGAGGGCGTCGTTGCTGCCGAGACCGGCCACGTCGCCTGCCACGAGGCGGGTGCCATCGAGTTTGGCGGCCACAAGGTACTCACCATCCCCGGCTACGAGGGCAAGATGCACGCCGAGGACCTCGAGAACTATATCCAGGTGTTCTACGAAAACGAGAGCTACGAGCACACGGTGTTTCCGGGTGCCGTGTACGTGAGTCTATCGACCGAGTACGGCACGCTGTACTCCAAGGCCGAGCTCGCGGCGATTCACGCAGTGTGCCAGAAGCGCGAGATTCCGCTGTTTGTGGATGGCGCCCGCCTGGCCTATGCGCTGGCGGCCGATGAGTGCGACATTACCCTGCCCGAGCTGGCGCAGCTATGCGACGTGTTCTACATCGGCGGCACCAAGTGCGGCGCTCTGTGCGGCGAGGCCGTGGTGTTTTGCGGCATGCACGCCCCGGCGCATCCCATTCCGCGTATTAAGCAGCACGGCGCGCTGTTGGCCAAGGGCCGCCTCACGGGCGTGCAGTTTGAGGCGCTCTTTACCGACGGCCTGTATTTTGAGATTGGTCGCCAGGCGATCGAAACCGCGCAGGCGCTTCGTCGCGTGCTGCACGAGCACGGCTACCGGTTCTTCTTGGAGACGCCCACAAACCAGCAGTTTGTGATTCTGCCCAACGAGGACATGGCCCGCATTCGCGAGCATGCCTCGGTCGAGTACTGGGAAAAGTACGACGATACCCACACGGTGGTGCGTTTTTGCACCAGCTGGGCCACGACGCAGGAGGATATCGACGCGTTGGCGGCGGTTCTGTAGCCTGATGTAATGACGAGGGGCCGCCTTGCGCTGGGTTTGGCGCAAGGCGGCCTTTGTTTTTGAGGGAGAAGGGTTGTATGACCGAGATGTCCGAGCCGACAATTCGCCTGGCGACGCCCGAAGACGCACCGGCGTTGCTTGCCATCTATGAGCCGTATGTGCGCCAGACGGCGATTACCTGTGAATACGAGGTGCCGAGCGTTGAGGAATTCGCCGGGCGCATCGAGCGTACGCTCAAGCGCTATCCGTATCTGGTGATGGAGCTGGACGGGCGTCCGGTAGGCTATGCCTATGTGAGTCCGCTCAACAGCCGCGAGGCATACGACTGGTCGGTCGAGACATCGATCTACCTGGCACGCGATGTGCGCCATGGCGGGCTGGGTCGCAAGCTGCACGATGCGCTCAAGCAATGCCTGGTCGCGATGGGCATCACCAACATGTGCGCCCTCATCGCCGTGCCGCACGACAAGGACGACGAGTACCTGACGCACAACAGCCAGGATTTCCATGCCCATATGGGATATCGCCTGGTGGGTGCCTTTGACCGCTGCGCCCAAAAGTTCGGCCGCTGGTACGACATGTGCTGGATGGAGCTGGTCCTAGCCGAGCGCACACCCAACCAACCCAAACCAACCTGGTTCCCCGACCTCCCCAAACCTACCATTTAGGGACAGGTTTATTTTGGCAGGTTTTATCTGGGCAAACGTTGCAAGCCGCCGCGAAGGATATGGATACCTTCGCGGCGGCTTTTGTTTTGGGTGTGTATGACCCAAGGCGATTGCCTGCGGATATAACAAAACCTCAGAGAAAACCGACCAAAATAAACCTGTCCTTTTTTGGCAGGTTTTGGCTGTCTTGCGGTATCAAATCGCCGCAAGAAGTGCAGCGTTCGTACGCTATTTTGACCTGAATCGTCCCCTCGGGACGCCTTGCGAGCTAAGTGAGTAGACTTTTTGATGCAGGGCAAGCACAAAGCTTATTCGCTTTAGTAAAACCGCAGGTCACAGAGGTGGCTGTTTTGGGTGTGCTCGGCAGGTCGCGAAAAGTCTACTCACTTAGATTTGCGGTGCTGGATATTCTGAGCAGGAACAGTTGAGCTTGGACGGCGCGTATTGCCAGGCGATGCCGGCACTTGCGCCATGCTGGCTTGAGATTTTATAAAAACCGCAGGTAAAACGCATATTAGTTAGTTTTCGACTCGTTTAGTGCGCTAGCCGATGGGCTCGGTGTATTTGGCGCGGTCGGTGCGTTGGATGCGCTTGGAGACATGGAGCGGGCGGCCGTCGGTGTCGTAGACGTAGTCGGTGATCAGGATCAGTGCCTGCCCGCGCTCAACGTTGAGCAAAAACGCCTCGTTTTGCGAGGCATAGCACACCTCAAAGGTCTTGTGCCCCTGTGCCGGCGCGCGATGGAATTCCTGGCGTAGCTTCGCGTAGAGCGAACCATTGATATCGCGATCGATGAGTGCTTCAAAGCTCGGTGGTAGATAGGTAGTCTCCAGGCACAGCGGCGCATCGTCCAGATAACGCAGACGGACAAGTTTGACGAGCTTGCTGCCCACGGTGACATCGAAGAACTTGGCCACATTGCCCGCGGCCTTGGCAAAGCCCGAGTCCACCGTGCGCGTGGTGGGCTTCATGCCCTGATCCTGGACCTGTGCCGTGTAGCTCGAAAACACCAAGTTGTTCTCGTGGAGCGCCGGCGTGTCGGCCACAAAGGCGCCGCGCCCGCGCTCGGTGCGAACCAGGCCCTCATCAGCTAGTACCTTAAGGGCATGGCGCACGGTGCTGCGCGACAGACCCGATTCGTCCATGAGTTCCATCTCGGACGGCAGCTTGTCTCCACGTGCGTAGGTGCCGGAGGCGATGCGGTCGCGCAGTATGCCCGCCAAGCGCTCGTATTGGGTCAGTCTCTTTTTAGATGAAGCGTTCATGCGATCAACCTGTATCTAACTTGTATGCGTATCTAATCAAGCATGTATTCAATACAACAACAAAACCGCTGGTATCCAGTTATCGAAAACCGCATCAGCAAAATTTCTAAGACAAATATAGCATACAACTAGTCGACATAACCAAAACATGTATGTAACTTGTATGCCATCGAGAGCATCAAACGAGAAGAAAGGCTGATGCACGATGACTACTCAGGAACAGGTTAAGGACGTCGTCTCCCAAGTTTTGGCTGACAAGGCTGACAAGGGCGGCATCAAGCGCGTCGTGTGGATTGGCGCCGGCGGATCCAACGGCGGTAACTATCCTGCCCAGTACTTTATGGAGCACGAGGCCACGCAGGTCGTGAGCTCCAGCTACACCAGCAACGAGTTCGTGCACGCCACGCCCGCCTATGTCAACGAGAACACTCTGGCCGTCGTCGTGTCCATGCGCGGCACCAAGGAGACCATCGTCGCCGCCCAGGTCGCCAAGGACCACGGCGCCAGCACCATCGCCATCTATGTTGACGAGTCCGGCCTCACCGAGGTCTGCGACTACAAGATCCAGTACGACAGCCTGGCCGTCGACGAGTCCTGCATGGGCCGTACCAACTCCGCCGTCGTGACCATGATCGCCATGGAGCTCACGCAGCAGACCGAGGGCTATGCCGAGTACGAGACCGCCATGGCCGCCTTCGACCTGATCGATCCCATCTATCGCAAAGCCGTCGAGTACACCCGTCCGCTCGCTGCCAAGTGGGCCGAGCAGAACGCCGACAAGCCCTGCATTAACGTGATGGCCCAGGGCCCGCTTTTTGGTGCCGCCTACGTCTTTAGCATCTGCAACGTGCAGGAGATGCTGCAGATCGACTCCTGCACCATCAACACCTGCGACTTCTTCCACGGCCCCTTCGAGATCCTGGACAAGCGCACCTCGCTGTTCCAGCTCATCAGCGTCGGCCGCAGCCGCTGCAACGACGAGCGCGGCATCCGCTTCGTCAACCAGTACGGTGGCGAGCGCGTCTATCAGCTCGACGCCAAGGAGCTCGGCCTCAACGACATCAAGGACAGCGTGAGCGAGTACTTCAACCACCTGATCTTTGCCCCGATCCTCAACAACGTGTACATGCGTGCACTCTCTGCCGTCACCCACAAGGACTACATGACGCGCCGCTACATGTGGAAGTTGGACTACTAGGGGATAGAGCGGCCTAACAGCTCGATGTCCTCATAAGTTGCGGTGGAATAGTACCTGTTTGGGGGCTTGAAGCCTCTATTTAGGAACTATTTCACCGCAATCGCCAAGTAATCCGCTGGGGACGGAGGAAAACGGATCACTTTTCCGTTCGCCGATTTATGCCTTGAAAAATGTATATAACGACTATAACGTAGTACGAAACATATTGCAAACAATACCGAGGAGGCTGCGTTGAAGAAAAGCAATCTGGGCTATGTGCTGGTGCTGATCGCCGCGCTTATGTGGGGCAGCATCGGAATCTTTGTAAACGGCATCTCGGCCATGGGCGTTTCGTCCCAGAGTATGGCTGCCTTTCGCTTGTTGGTCGGAGCGCTTATCTTGGCGCCGGTCCTGATGTTTATGGGCTGCCGTCCGGGTGAGGGGTCCACCGTGGCTCAGAGTCCGCTGGCCCTGTTCAAGGCAAGCCCTAAAGAGCTTGTTCCCTGCGCGCTTGTCGGTATCGTCGGTCTGGCCGCCGCCAACACCTGTTATTACGAGTGCATGGGCGAGGTGGGCATGTCCACGGCCTCGGTGCTGCTCTACACCTCACCGGTGTTTGGCGTCATGCTCGGCCGCGTGCTTTATCGCGAGGACGTGACCCCCAACAAGCTCGTTGCCATTGTCTTTAACATCGTTGGCTGCGTGCTTGCAGTGACCAATGGCGACCTTTCCGGTTTTCATTTTTCGGTTTGGGGCGTCACATCGGGCGTGATTGCAGGCCTTTGTGGTGCGTCGCTCGCGGTGTTTAGCCGGATAGCAACCAAGACGGTCCACCCGCTTGCTGTCACGTTTTGGGGCTTTGTATTTGGCGGTGCGGTTATGGCAGCTATCGCGGCTCCGTGGCCGGATGTCGCCGCGGCAATGTCGCCACAGCTGCTGCTGTTGTTCCTTGGCTTTGGACTCATCCCCACAGCCGTGGCTTACATCTTATATATGCAGGGTCTGTCCATGGGGCTCGAGACATCGAAAGTTCCCGTCGTAATGTCTTTCGAGACGGTCGTCACCGTACTGGTGGGCATTGGTGTCTATGCCGAGCCCGCCGGTGCGATCAAGGTTCTGGGCATTGTGCTGGTGCTCGCGTCCATCCTGATCATGAACACCGACTTCTCCAAGCTGCGCAACAGTGTGTTTGTCGGTCATGTCATTGAGAGCATGACCTTTAAGCCCAATGCGTGGTGGACCGAAAAATCGCAGGACATGGATCTGTTTAAGGAGCGCACCGGCATCGCGCTGGAGCCCACCGTGCAGGAAAGCCCCTGGTACTTCGTGCGATAAGGGATTGGCACGGCGTCTGATCGGGCACCGACTGGCCAGCGCCGACCTGCCCTGCGCCAACGTTACGAGTACGTTAAACCCGTCAACGGTCGTTTTTCACCCGCGAACGGTCTTTATACTAATTAGCAATATCCGCAACGTATAAGACGTTATAATGACCATAACGAAAAGGAGGAGGCAAGATGAATCAGATCATTCTCGCATCTCATGGCGGCCTGGCCGCAGGCGCCAAAGACACGCTCGAGATGGTTCTCGGCGACGTGTCGAACGTCCACGTCGTGTCGCTTGCTCGTGACGACAAGGAGCCCATCACCAATAAGGTGGACGCCATGATCGCCACGTTCAACGCGGACGACACCGTCTATGTGCTGACCGATATGCTCGGCAGCTCGGTCAACAACAACATGGTCGAGCTTTCCAAGAACGGCACGAAGTTCACGGTTGTCAGCGGTTTCAACATCCCGCTGGCGCTCACGCTTGCTATGAGCCCCGTCCCCGTCAAGGGTGCCGAGCTCGCAGCCCTCATCAACGAGGCCCGCACCGGTCTGACCAACCCCAACGCACCGGTCGAGGCCGCCGCGGCTCCCGCCAAGAAGGCCAAGGCATCCCGTCACAGCTCCGGTCCCGCCAAGATCGTCCTCGCACGTCTTGACTACCGTCTGCTGCACGGCCAGGTCGTCTTTGCCTGGACCACCAAGGTTCAGGCCGAGCGCATCATCGTCGTCGACAACGCTGCCGCCAACGATGACATCAAGAAGGGCGCTCTTAAGCTGGCCAAGCCCCAGGGCGTGCGCCTGAACGTCTTCACCGTCGAGCGTGCCCTCGCCAAGATGGACAAGCTCAACACCCTCGGTGAGCGCGTCATGTTCGTCTTTGGCAACACGGCCGAGATGCTGCAGTTCTGCCAGGGCTACAAGCTCGACGCCATCAACCTGGGCGCCACCGCCAACCACGACGGTGCCGATCAGATTGGCGGCAAGGACAGCTCCGTCTTCCTCGACGCCACCCAGAAGGCCGACGTCAACCAGCTGCTCGACATGGGCATCAAGCTCTATGTCCAGCAGACCCCTACGTATCAGAGCGTCGACATCGACGCCAAGCTGTAATCAACCAGGCTTTTGCCTGACTGAAAGGAGAAGGGTATGAATACGTTCATCAGTGCGGTGCTCGTCGGCCTCGTCGGCGTGTTCTGCATGTGGGACTCCCGCCTGCTCGGTCGTCTTAACTTCGAGCAGCCCCTCGTTGGCGCTACGCTCGTCGGTCTGCTGCTGGGCGATGTGCCCACCGGCCTTGCCGTCGGTGCCGCCGTCGAGCTCGTGTCCATGGGCCTGGTGCAGGTCGGCGCCGCCGTTCCGCCCGATATGGTCCTGGGCGGCATCGTGGCCGCTGCCTTTGCGTGCCTGACCGATGCTTCCGCCGAGACCGCCATGACGATCGCCATCCCGGTCGCCGTCCTGGGTCAGCTCCTCGGCATCGTGTTCCGTTCCATCATCGCCGCCCTCACCCATGTGGCAGATAGCGCGATCGATAACGGAAAGTTCAAGACCGCCTACCGTATGCACATCTGCGCCGGCTCCGGTCTGTACGCCATTATGTACTTCCTGCCGATCTTCCTCGCCGTCTTTGTTGGCACCGACCTGGTTCAGGCCATCGTCAACATGGTTCCCGAGTGGCTGTCCACTGGTCTTAACGTTTCGACCAAGATCATGACCGCCTACGGCTTGGCCCTGCTGCTCACCATGATGATCAAGAAGGGTATGACTCCGTTCCTGTTCATCGGTTTCCTGCTCGCCGCTTACCTCAACCTGTCCGTCATCGCGGTCGCTCTGATCGGTGTGTGCCTGGCTGTCGTCTTCATGGGCTTCAAGTTCAACGGTTCCCATGCAGCCGCCGGTGTCGATTCCGACTACGATCCGCTCGAAGACGACGAAGACTAAGGAGGAACACACTATGGCAACCGCAACCAAGGACGTGTCCCTGAACAAGAAGGTCAGCCAGTTCTTCTGGCGCTCCTGGGCCATCCAGGCCTCTTGGAACTACGAGCGTCAGATGAACATGGGCTTCCTCTACGGCATGGTTCCCACGCTCGATCGCCTCTATCCGGATGAGTCCGACCCCAAGCAGCTCGCTGCTAAGAAAGAGGCTTACCACCGTCACATGGCGTTCTACAACTGCACCCCGCAGACGAGCGCTTTCATCCTGGGCCTCTCCGCCTCCATGGAGGAGGAGTACGCCAAGGATCCCGAGAACTTCGATCCCGATTCGATCAACGCGGTCAAGACCTCCCTTATGGGTCCGCTTTCCGGCATCGGTGACTCCTTCTTCCAGGGCACCATCCGCGTTATCGCCTTTGGCCTGGGCGTTCAGCTGGCTCAGCAGGGCTCCATCATGGGCCCGATCCTGGCCATGCTCATTTCCATCGTGCCCTCCGTGCTGATCACTTGGTTCGCAGCCAAGATGGGCTATCAGGGCGGTCACGAGTACCTGAGCAAGCTTCAGGGCGGCGACCTCATGGAGAAGCTCATGTATGTCTGCGGCATCGTGGGTCTTATGTCCGTGGGCGGCATGATCGCTACGCTGATCGGCGCCACCACCCCGCTGCAGTTCGCTGAGGGCACCGTCGTTATCCAGGACATCCTGGACGGCATGATGCCTCAGATGATTTCCCTCGGCCTCACCGGCCTTATGTACTGGCTCATCAAGAAGAACGTCAACACCGGTTGGCTTCTCGTGATCGCCATCGTGGGCGGCATCGCCCTCTCCGCGGCCGGCATCCTGGCCTAGTCGCGACCAAGCGCCTAACCGCTTTCCCCCGGGGGCCTGCCTGGCATCCCATACCCCAGGCAGGCTTCCATCCCCAAAATGCGACAATGGGACAGTCCCCTTGTCGCATCCTCAACGGGCCGGCGACTCGGTCCAAATCACGGTAACCCTGCGAGCGTCCGGCAATGTGGCGCCGCAAAAAATCGAAAGGAATGTGTCAGATGTACGAGATCGACCTTAACCTCCCTAAGCAGATCGTCGCTGACGTCCTGTCCAACCACGAGATTCACAGCGTCGCCTTCGTCGGCTGCGGTGCTTCCATGTCCGACCTTTACCCCGCCAAGTACTTCCTGGCCAACAACACGGACAAGCTGAACGTTCAGATTTTCACCGCTAACGAGTTCAACTACGACACGCCTTCTTGGGTCAACGAGCACACCTTCGTGATCACCTGCTCCCTCGGTGGCTCCACGCCCGAGACCGTCGAGGCCAACAAGACCGCCAAGAAGCACAACTGCCCGGTCGTCTCCCTCACCAACAAGGCTGGCTCCGCTCTGACCGTCGACGCTGACCACGTCATCGTCCACGGCTTCCACGCCAACTACGCTGCCAAGTGCGAGAAGCCCGGCTACGCCATCGCTCTTGCTCTCGAGATTCTTCAGCAGACCGAGGGTTATGACCACTACGAGGACATGATCACCGGCCTCACCAACATCTTCGATCTCTGCGAGAACGCCGCTCAGCACTGCAAGAAGCTCGCCAAGAAGTTCGCCGAGGACTTCAAGGACGACAAGATGATCTACTTCATGGCTTCCGGTGCCTCCGAGAAGATGGCTTATTCTCACGCCGCCTTCCTGTTCACCGAGATGCAGTGGATCGACGCCGCCGCCTACAACACCGGCGAGTACTTCCACGGTCCGTTCGAGGTTTCCACCGAGGGTAAGCCCTACGTCTTCTTCATGTCTGATGGCGCTACCCGTCCGATGGACGCCCGCGCCCTCACCTTCCTTGAGCGCATGGGCGCCAAGGTCGCTCTGATCGACTCCAAGGACTACGGCCTGGCTGACGCCGTGCCCGCGAGCGTCATCACCTACTTCAACCCGCTGCTGCACCTCGCCGTTATGCGCGAGTACGGCAACCAGATCGCCGAGGCCCGTCAGCACCCGCTGACCATGCGTCGCTACATGTGGAAGCTATCCTACTAATCACAAGTAAGTAGACCTTACGGGTTGATTGAGAGGGGATGGGGTTTGCGCCCCGTCCCCTTTTTTGCTATCGAAAGGAGATGCGTATGATCAAGGCAGTGCTGTTTGACATGGACGGCGTGCTGGTCGATACCGAGTGGTTCTACAACCGTCGTCGCGTAGCGTTTATGGAGGAGAAGGGGTTCCACTTTGACGAGATTCCCGATCTTTCGGGGTCTAACGAGCCCGCCATTTGGAAGTCGCTGGTGCCCGACGATGTTGAGCTGCGCGAGCGCCTACGCGTGGAGTACAAGCAGGTCTACAGCCCGGACCACCCCGTTCCGTATGCCGAGCTGCTCAACGAGCAGACGGAGCCGGTGATGCGTGAGCTGCATGAGCGTGGCGTGAAGTGTGCCATCGCGAGCTCGTCCTATCGCGAGTTGATCGACGAGCTGGTGGAGATCGCTGACATTGCCGATGTGCTGGATTGCACCATCAGCGGTCACGAGTGCAGTGCGTTTAAGCCCGACCCCGAGATCTACCTGCGTGCCATGGAGGCGCTGGGGGTGGAGCCTACCGAGTGCCTGGTTATCGAGGACTCGCCTTTGGGCATCGAGGCCGGCAAGCGCTCCGGCGCCCGCGTCCTGGCGCTGCGTCCGCACGAGGGCGTCAACCTGGACCAGTCCGCCGCCGACGTTGTCATCGACAACCTGACCGACATTTTGGCCGCTTTGTAGTGTCAATCCGCCGCGAGAAGCACGGGTTCAAACGTTTTTTGCGGTGGACTGGCTCAATTTGGTTTCGATTTTGATCCGTTTGGCTTCGATTCGGACTAAGTGAGTAGACTTTTTGGTGCAGGACGAGCACAAAGTGCATCTGCTCTAGTAAAACCGCAGGTCACAGGGGTGGCGGTTTTGGGTGTGCTCGGCAGATCGTAAAAAGTCTACTCACTTGGAATTTCGCCCTTTGGTCGTGGGGGTTGCTGGTCCCGTTTTGGTTGTCGAGAGAGGGTGAATTGAAGCGCCCCCGCACGCTCCATGCTACAATCGCGGGCATGCCCCACAACTACATCTGCCTTCGAAAGGAGCCTACGTGGCGAACGCCATCGATCAGCTCACGGACCGAGTGCTCGTGCTCGGCCGCCTCACCATCGTCCGCCGCGCCATCACCGCCGTGGCGGTCACCATTTCCGCCGTTCTCCAGACATTTCTGATCCAGGCGTTCATTCAGCCCGCCGATCTGCTCCCGAGCGGTCTTACCGGCGTCGCGGTCCTGCTCGATCGCGTTACCTCGCTCGGCGGCGTTCACATCGACATCTCGCTCGGTATGCTCGCGCTCAACATCCCCGTGGCGCTCCTATGCTGGAGCGGCATCAGCAAGCGCTTCGTCATCTTCTCGATGATGCAGGTCGTGCTCTCATCGCTGTTCCTCAACATCTTTCACTTTGCCCCGTTTTTGGGCGACAAGATTATGCTCATCATTTTTGGCGGCGTGGTCTCGGGTCTGGGCGCTGCCATCGCGCTCAAGTCCGGCGCATCCACCGGCGGCACCGACTTTATCGCGCTGTGGGTTTCCAACCACACGGGCAAGACCATCTGGGGCGTCATCTTTGGTTTCAACTGCTTTATCCTGGCGATCTTTGGTTTTATGTTTGGCTGGGACAAGGCGGCGTATTCCATCGTGTTCCAGTTTATTTCGACCAAGACCATCGACAGTTTCTATCGTCGCTACGACCGCGTGACGCTGCAAATCACGACGCGCAAGGCAGACGAAGTCATGACCGCCTATGTTGACCATTTTCAGCACGGCATTAGCTGTGCCGAGGTCATCGGCGGATACAGCCGCGAAAAGATGTACCTGCTGCACGCCGTTGTCTCGACCTATGAGAGCCAGGACATTATCAAGCTGGTGTGCGACATTGATTCCGGTGCCGTGATCAATGTGTTCCACACGCTCAACTTTGTGGGCGGCTGGTGGGGCGGTCATGTCGACGAGCCCATGCCCACGGCCGTACCCGATCCCGACAAGCCCGCGCGTATGGCCAGCAGACAGGCGCGCCTCAGCGAGCAGGACAGCCTGCAGCAGGACGACGGCAGGTAGAGTGTTGGTATTTTGCCGGCACGGCGCAATCCTGTCCGCTTGAGCCTCCCGAAAGCCTCGCTGCTTTCAGGAGGCCTTCGTTTGCCCAGATAAAACCTACCAAAATGAAGCTGTCGCTTTTTGGTAGGGAGGGTGTATCGTTTTATCATTATGAGGTAACATGAAACTAGACGTTATATACGTATTAGTTATTTCGATATTTCGATAAGAGTGATTAGATATGCCATCGCCCAAAAATGCACCGCTTTACCAGCAGATTTACGACGAAATCAAGGATGCGATCGAGAAAGGTGTTTATGCACCCAAGGAGCGTATTCCGTCCGAGCTCGAGCTTGCCGAGCAGTACGAGGTGAGCCGCATTACGGTGCGCCGCGCCGTCGAGGAGCTGTGCTCCGATGGCTACCTGGTTAAGCAGCAGGGCCGTGGCACCTTTGTCTCCACGCCGCACATCAACCGCCAGTTTCACGCCTCGACGCTGCAGACGTTTACCGCGCTGTGTGCC
The DNA here is from genome assembly GCA_902495355.1 of uncultured Collinsella sp. Taxonomy (GTDB): domain Bacteria; phylum Actinomycetota; class Coriobacteriia; order Coriobacteriales; family Coriobacteriaceae; genus Collinsella. The sequence goes on along the minus strand of CABUWV010000004.1, from coordinate 37,955 downwards.
GGCAACGGCATGAAGGCCGGTGCGCATGTGATCGATCGCCAGATCGTTCCGGCGCGCCAAAACGAGATGGAGTTCTTTGGCCTGCAGAAGGATGCGCTGCTGCTGCATATCAAGCGCGTGCGTACGGCCGACGGCGAGCCCATCTTTGAGGAGAACATCTTTGTGCCGTTTGATGCCTACCGTGAGCTGTTGACGGCCGATCTTGAGGACAAGTCGATTTTTGCCGAGGTCGAGCGTGTTGGCGGAACGCCGATTGTCTCGGTTGGCTACCGTACGGTCGAGGCCGTTCGAGCTAATGCCGAACAGGCGGCCGAGCTGGGCATTGCCCCGCATGATCCGCTGCTCAACCTGCGCGCCGGCTTTACCGGTCCCAACGATGAGCCGGTCCTGATGGGTAAGCAGTACTACGTGGGATCGCGCTACGTCATGGTGATGTAGCTCTAGTTGCGCGGTTTTCCAAACCGCGCAACGGCTCGACGCTGCAAGCCCGCCAGAGCGGCAATTTGCAGAATGAGCGTGGATAATCTCCCGTTTTTGGCTCAACGGCGTGCTCAAAGTGGGAGATTATCCACGCTCATCCGGAAAGTGTCCAAAAATCCACGCTCGTTCCCTTCGGATTGCATCGCCCGTGGCCGGCAGCCGCGCGGCACCGGTCCGCGTGGCGGCGTATAATCGGCGGCAGATGACTTGGACGTTAGGAAACCATGACCGATAACATGCAGCAGATGGCGCTCGACACGCTCGGCGCCTATTTTGGCTACACCTCGTTTCGCCCGGGACAGGACCGCATGGTCGATGCGATCCTTGCCGGTCGCGATGCGCTGGGTGTTATGCCCACGGGCGCCGGAAAGTCCATTTGCTACCAGGTGCCCGCGCTCATGCTGCCCGGCATCACCTTTGTGGTGAGTCCGTTGCTGTCGCTTATGGAGGACCAGACCCGCGCACTGCTCGCGGCGGGTGCGCGCCCCAGCTATCTCAACTCCAGCCTTACGCTGGCTCAGCAAAATACCGTGCTCAAGCGTGCTCGTGAGGGGCGCTACCAGCTAATGTATGTGGCACCCGAGCGCCTGCTCGAGCCACGCTTTCTGGCCTTTGCGCAGGAAGCTGCGGCCGAAGGCGGCATTGGCGTGCCACTCGTAGCTATTGACGAGGCCCACTGCGTGAGCCAGTGGGGGCAGGATTTCCGCCCCGCCTACCTGCAGATTCGCGAGTTCATCGAATCGCTTCCGCAGCGCCCAATCGTGGCGGCCTTTACCGCTACGGCAACCGAGCGCGTGCGCGCGGACATTCAGCAGATGCTCGGTCTGCAAAACCCCGCGACGGTGGTGACGGGCTTCGATCGCAAGAACCTCTACTTTGGCTGCGAGGAGATGGGCGACAAAGCCAAGACCGCCTGGGTGCGCGACTATGTGATCGCGCATTCGGGCGAGAGCGGCATCGTGTATTGCTCGACCCGCAAGACCGTCGATGCGCTGGCAGGTGAGCTTGCCGAGGCGCTGGGCCCCAGTGGCATTCGCGTTGGCCGTTACCATGCCGGCATGGGCAACGACGCCCGCCGCCAAAGCCAGCGCGCCTTTATCGACGACGATATCCAGGTGATGGTTGCCACCAACGCCTTTGGCATGGGCATCGACAAGCCCAACGTGCGCTACGTGATCCACAACAACGTGCCCGAGAGCATCGAGGCCTACTACCAGGAGGCTGGCCGCGCCGGCCGCGACGGCGACCCGGCCAGCTGCCACCTGCTGTGGAACGGCAACGATTTTCGCATGCGCCGCTTTCTGATCGACCGCGGCGATGCTGCCGACGAGGCGCTCGACGACGAGCAGCGCGCGTGGGCGGTCCAGAATCGATATCGTCTGCTCAGCCAGATGGAGGGCTACTGCAATACCACCGGCTGCCTGCGCGAATACATGCTGCGCTACTTTGGCGACGAGGCCGCGGCCGAGCATGCCGCGGCCGGTACGGGCGGCACCGCAGACGACGCCGAGGGCTGCGGCAACTGCAGCAACTGCCTTACGCAGTTCGAGGTCGAGGACGTCACCGATATGGCCCGCGCTGCCGTGCGCTATGTGGCCACGCGACCCATGCGCTTTGGCAAGTCGCTCATCGCCGACGTGCTTCACGGCGGCAACACCGAGCGCATTCGCCAGATGCATCTGGACGAGGACCACGGCTACGGTGAGCTGTCGAGCGAATCGGTCGGGCGCATCAAGGACATCATCGGCCAGCTGTGCGGCCGCGGTTATCTGGCTACCTCGCAGGGGCAGTACCCGGTCGTGGGGCTGGGCCCGCACGCCGGCGAGGTCGAGGACGAGGCGTTCGCCTTTACCGTTAAGCGTCGCGCGTCCAAGCGCAAGGCCTCGGCCCGCGCCCGCCGTGCGGTGGATCTGCTGCGCGAGGAGGCCGAGCTGGATCAGCGCCCGCGTGTGGGTGACGATGCCGAGCTGTTCGAGCGCCTGCGTGCCCTGCGCAAGGAGATCTCGACCGAGCTGGAGATGGCGCCGTACATGGTCTTTTCCGACAAGGCTCTGCGCGGTCTATGTCGCCTACGCCCGCAGACGCGCGACGAGCTTATCCAGGTCAACGGCATCGGCGAGAAAAAGGCCGACGCCTTTGGCGAGCAGTTTATGGCGGCGATTGAAGAGTTTGAGTCCGAACATGCACGGAATGGAGCATAACGATGGCATCCGACGATAAAACCGAGCGCACTGAGGTGTCCGCCGTGCCGCTGTACCAGCAGGTTATGGATGACCTAAAGGGCGAGATCGCGCGTGGCGTGTACGCATCCGGCTCGCGCATTCCTTCCGAGATGGAGCTCGCGAAGTACTACGGCGTGGGACGCATCACCGTGCGCCGCGCTATCGAGGAACTGTCGCGCGCGGGGTATCTCAGCCGTCAGCAGGGGAGGGGCACGTTTGTGTGCGCGCCCAAGCTCAAGCGCAAAATTGTCCAGAAGGGTGACGTTCAGAGCTTTTCCGAGGGTTGCGCTGCCAACGACATGGTGGCCGGAGCACGCCTGGTGTCGCGCACGGTGGTTGCGGCGACGCGCGAGGACGCGGCGTTTTTTGGGGTGGAGCCCGGCTGCGAACTCATCGTTGTCGAGCGCGTGCGCACGGCAGATGGCGTGCCCGTCATGCTCGAGAACAACGCCTTTGTGCTGGCCGACCATCCCTATCTGCAGACGCTTGCCGACAAGGATCTCACGGACAATTCCATCTTTGCGCTCGTTGCCGAGCATTCGGGCCGCGCGCCGCTCAAGTCCGACCCCTGTACTGTGGAGATTGCGCTTGCCGATGCTCAGTCGGCCTCGCTGTTGGAGGTGCCGGTCGGCGAGCCGCTCTTCTATATGGAGGCATACTTTACCGATGAGGACGAGCGGCCCCTGCTGCTCGGACGCCAAAAGATCGTGGGCTCGCGCTACGTGTTCGACATCTAACGTCCACAGATAGAACAATATAGAACAAGTTTGGTGAAATGACTTCACGGGCGTCGTCGTGCGTGCTATAAATAGGACAACATAGAACGACCGCAGGTACGAGCTGACGTCGTTCAAAACCGCCACACAAGGAGGAGCATCACCATGAACGCACACGATCTGATTCAGGAAATTATCGAGCGCAAGGGCAAGATTGAGAATGTCTTTTGGATCGCCTGCGGCGGTTCGATGATCGACCTGATGCCGGCCAACGAGCTGCTCAAGCGCGAGGCAACCACGTTTACCTCGACGGTCTACACGGCACGCGAGTTTTGCCTGATGGCCCCCAAGAGCCTTGGCGAGAAGTCGCTCGTCATCGCCTGCAGCCACAGCGGCAATACGCAGGAGGTCGTCGACGGCTGCGAGATGGCGCTGGCCGCCGGCGCCGAGGTCGTGGCCATGACCGACTGTGAGGGCTCCAAGATCGATAACGGCAAGTGGACCACCTGGGTCTATCCGTGGGGCGAAGGCGTGCCGCAGGCCGAGGTACCGCAGGGCATCGGCGCTCTGATCGCCGCCGAACTGCTTGACCAGCAGGAGGGTTACGAGGCGCTTGCCGACATGTACGCCGGCCTCAAGCAGATGGATGCGCTGCTGCCCGCTGCCCGCGAGAAGGTCAACGCCGAGCTGGGCGATCGCTTTGCCGAGCTCTGCCAGCAGCACGAGTTCTTCTATATCCTGGGTTCCGGCCCCAACTTTAGCCAGACCTACGCCATGGCCATCTGCTCGCTTATGGAGATGCAGTGGCAGCACTGCTGCTATATCCACTCCGGCGAGTACTTCCACGGCCCGTTCGAAGCCACCGAGCCCGGCGTGTTCTACTTTGTACAGCTCGGATCGGGCGAGTGCCGTCCCATGGAGGAGCGTGCACTTGCGTTCCTCAACACGCACACCGATACGGTTATGGTGCTCGATGCGCTCGAGTACGGCGTGGGCGAGGTGCCCGCCAGCGTGCGTTCGTTCCTGGAGCCGATCTTCTTCTATGCGATGAGCTGCGAGCTGCGCGCCGCCCGCGGCAAGGTGTTCGACCACAGCCCCGAGGTCCGTCGCTACATGGGCATCGAGCAGTACTAGGCACCGGGAAAAGTATTCACCTTCGATTCGCAAGGGCACTGCGTGAGTCAAAAAAACGGGCCGCGCCGGGGATTTCCGACGCAGCCCGCTTGGTATTGCGCTTAGATTCACGAGGTGTCGCGGCAACCGACGCTTACTTGGCGTCGTATGCCTCGGCTTCCCACCAGTCGAGCTGGGCGATGTTGTCGCGGATGTGCTGGCAGCTCTTGTGGAAGCCCTCGAGTTCGTGCTCGGAAAGGTCGAGTGTGTAGACCTCCTCGACGCCCTCGGCACCGATCACGCAGGGCAGGGAGGTAAAGATACCCTCCTCGCCATACTGGCCGGTCATAAGCGTAGAGGCCGAAAGCACGGCGTGCTCGTTGTGCAGCACGGCGGCGCAGACGCGCGCGGCGGAGTTGGCAACGGCGTACTCGGTGCACTGCTTGCCCTGGTAGGTCACATAGCCGCCCTTGCGTGCAAGCTCCTCGACCTCCATGTGGTCGAAGGCGTACTTGTCGGGGTTCTCGGCCTGAAGCTCGTTGAGGTTTTTGCCAGCGATGGTTGCGGCCTTAAAGGCAGCCAGCTGGCTAAAGCCGTGCTCGCCGATCATGTAGGCGTCGATGGACTTGGGGCTCACGCCGACCTTCTTGGAGATCTCGGTGCGCAAGCGGGCGGAGTCCAGACCGCAGCCCGAGCCGATGATCTTCTTGGGATCGTAGCCGGTCAGGTGCCACAGCTCGGTGCACACGACGTCGCAGGGGTTGGAGATGCTCACGAAGATGCCGTCAAAGCCGGCGTCGACGATGCGCTTGGCAAAGGAGCGGGCGGCGTCGGTGGTAAAGAACAGCTCGCCGTCGCGGTTGCCGGCGGCCAGCGCGACCTTGCCGGCAGCGTTGACGATGACGTCGCAGCAGGCAAGCTCCTCGTAGTGGTCGTAGCAGTTGACGATCTTGGTGTTGTACGGGACAAACGAAAGGGAGTCGCGCAGGTCCTGGACCTCGGACGTCACTTTGGCCTCGTTGATATCGCACAGGTACAGCTCATCGGCAATGCCCTGCATGAGCAGGCTGTTGGCGACATGTGCTCCTACGTGGCCCTGGCCGACCACACCGATCTTACGCGTCTGGTACATATACGTATCCTTTCGGCCGAGTTTTTCGCGTCGAACCATTGTAGCGTCCTGCTTCCACTTTGCTAGGCTAAAGCGCCGTAGATTTTTGGACATGCCTTAATCTCTACTTTTGGAGTGATTTGGGCCGCTGACGGCATCGCTGGGCGATGTGCTCGCGCGGATGGGGCCGGTCGTTGTACCATAGCTGCAACTGACTCGTAAGGAGCATCCATGCCCATTCGCATCCCCGACGCCCTCCCTGCCGCCGCGCAGCTCGAGAGCGAGAACATCTTTGTCATGACCGAGTACCGCGCGCTGCACCAGGACATCCGTCCGCTGCGCGTGCTCATCCTCAACCTCATGCCCACCAAGATTGCCACCGAGACGCAGATCATGCGCAAGCTCTCCAACACGCCGCTGCAGGTGGAGGTGGACCTGCTGCGCACCAAGACGCACGAGGCCACGCACGTGAGCGCCGGCCACTTGGAGACGTTCTACCGCACGTTCGACGACATCCGCGACATCCACTACGACGGCCTGATCATCACGGGCGCGCCGGTGGAGCAGATGCCGTTCGAAGAGGTCGACTACTGGCCCGAGCTCTGCCAGATCATGGATTGGTCCACCACGCACGTGCACTCTACGCTGCACATTTGTTGGGGCGCGCAGGCTGGCCTGTACCATCATTACGGTATCCAGAAGTACGACCTGCCGGCAAAGGCGAGCGGTGTGTTCGAGCATTATCTGGTGAAGCCGCAAAGCCCGCTGGTCCGCGGCTTCGACGACCGTTTCTATGCCGTGCATTCGCGCAACACCGATGTGCGCCGCGAGGACGTGGAGGCCGAGCCGCAGCTTGAGGTCGTGGCCGTGTCCGACGAGGTGGGCTTGTACATCGTCAAGTCGACCGACAGCCGCCGCTTCTTTGTCTTTGGCCATCCCGAGTACGATACCGACACGTTGCGCTTGGAGTACGAGCGCGACGTGAAGCGCGGGCTCAACCCCCAGGTGCCGGCGCATTACTTCCCAGGTGACGACCCCACCGCCGAGCCGCGTAACGTCTGGCGCAGCCAGGCTCAGCTGTTCTACACCAACTGGCTCAACTACTACGTCTACCAGACCACGCCCTACGACCTGGCCCGCGCCGGCGAGGAGCATTAGGCTGCGATGGTACTGCTATATCCGTGGCTGATGTGGCGGCGGTTAGGCGCTGATGATGTTGGGCAGCGGCATGTCGTGGGCATCGGTGGGGATGTGGTCGACGCGCTGCTCGTCAAAGGCGATGCCGATGATCTGGCATGTGGCCGAAAGCGTGGGTAGGTAGCGGTCGTAGCAACCGCCGCCGTAGCCCAGGCGCGCGCCGGTTTGATCGAAGGCCACGAGCGGCACGACAATCATGTCGAGAGCTTTGGCAGGCACGATAGGGAAGCGGTTGCTGTCGATGTCCGTGGCCGCGAAGGCCCGCGTAGGGTGGGCGATAAACGGGGCCGCGGACGCATCGTCGACAGCAACTGCCCGCATGCACATGCGCTGGCCACAAGCTGTGGCTTCGGCTGCCGAGAGCATGCACGGATAGGCCACGCGCCAGTCGCGTTTGGCGGCCGCCGCGGCAAACGCGGCAGGATTGACTTCGGAACCCATCGCGGCATAGACGGCAACGATGCGCGGCGCCGCGGCATCTAAGCGGCCCAGCAGCTCAACCAGCCGCGCACAGATATCAGCAGACTTCGCCGCCCGCAAGTCCAAATCAAGAGCATCGCGCTGGGCAATCACCGCCCGCCGCAACTCAGCCTTGTCCATCCCAACCTCCTCTAGCAAACCTGCCAAAAAGTGACAGGCTTATTTTGGCTGGTTTTATCTGGGCAAACGTCGAAGCCGCCACAAAGGCGCCCTGTGTGGCGGCTTCGACTCGACGTTGGCTTCACAGCGCCGCAGCGATCGCTTCAGTCACAAACTTATTGAGTGACTCACCCTTCTTTGCCGCTGCCAGCGCTGCTTGCTTGTGGAGCTCAGAGCCCGTTCTTACGTTGAACGAGCCCTTAAAAGCCCGCTCGGGTTCCTTGCCCTTCTCGGCGCAAAACTCAAGGTAATCGTCGACGGCGTCGTGGAAGCATTGCTCCACTTCTTCAGCCGTGGAGCCTTCAAATACGATTGCGTCCCTAATGCCGGCGACCATACCTGTTAGCACATGCTGTTCGGCATCGAACTCGACCGGGGCGAAATAACCCTTGTATGCCAAAACGTTACTCATGACTACCTCCGACATCTTGCAGAAAGCGAACGATGTTTCGAATGGTCCCCGCTGTCAATTCGTCAGATGGATGAGGCGCGTGCATTACGAACATCCTGCCATCTGATGGCCTGTAGAAGCGAACGCGCGATCCGGACGTCTTGCCTTTGCTGTCCATTTCAAAGCCATATGAAGCCATAACTTTAAGAAAGTCAGCAAATCTATACGTTGAAGGACAGCTAAGCAGCTGGGCGATGAGTTTATCGGATCGAGTCATCCCGCCTCACATTCTGCAACTATATTCTAGTTGCAATTTCAGTTCGATGCAAGCACCTCTACTATAGAACATGTGTGCGTATAGAACAAGTGTTCGAACTACCACGAAGGGCGCCTGTGAACTGCGCCCTTCGTGGTAGTTTTGCTTGCCGTGCCTTAGCCCAGCAGGTCGATGACGTTGAAGCCGGCGTTGCTCTTGGCGATGACGTCGCGGCCGCCAAAGACGCAGGTGGGTGACTCGGCTGCGATGCGCGTTACGTCGGCGCCGAGCGAGCGAAGCTCACCGGGCGTGGCGGCGAGCATCTGGGCGCGGCGCTCCTCGCGCGCATGCGGATCGAGCCCGGCCAGGTAGGTCGTGTTGCGGCGCTTGGTGAGCGCGTACGGCTTCACCGGCGCGTCCATGCCGCTCACGCAGCTCACGATAAAGCCCTCAAAGGCGGCCTCGTCGGGATCAAAGCTGCCGAGCCATTCGCCCGCGCGCGCCACGCGCTCAATCGAGGGGTCGATTGCCGGGTCGCGGTAGGTGTAGAACGCCGCCTGACGCTCGCCGGCCGCGCGGAATCCGCAGCCGTACGCGCCGCCCTTAACGCGGATCTCGTTCCACAGATAGTCGTAGGAGAGCGCGTTGGCGGCAACCGCCCAGGCGCCCGTCACGTCGATGCCCAAGCGACGCGGGTCGCACGCGCTTGCCGCAAAACAGATGTCGCTGGGGATGACAAAGGCCTCGTGGCGGTCGCACGGCGTCGGCACCACGAGCGCGTTGCGGCCGGCATCGGCGCCGTCGCCAGCGCCCAGCTCCAGGTCGCCCGCGGCGGCCCAGTATGCGTTAAAGTCCTCGTCGCTGCCGGTAAAGCTCGCCAGGCAGCCATCGGCCACAAAGATGCGGCCTGCCAGCTCGGCAAGCTTGGTACGCAACCCGTTCACGCGCTCGTCAAAGTGGTCGAGCAGGTCGCGCAGGAACAGATAGAAGTCCACGCCCGAAAGCTGCTCGCGCACCACGGCCGAAGGCGAGCTGTAGCTCATCGCGCGACCGAGCGCCGCCGAGTGGCCGTTGTTGATAAAGCCCTGCTCAAGCCCAATGCGAATCTGTGTGAGCACGTCGCGCACGCGGTCGGCGTCGGCATCTGCCAAAAGCGTGCTCGACCATACCTCGCGCGGCAGACTCGCCAGCGCATCGATCTTCTCGGACAGGGCGCCGGCGCTCACCAGCAGGTAGGGGCGCACGCCGTCCACTTCGGGCTGCGTCATGACCTCGGTCGTAAAGCTCAAAAAGCCGAGCTTGCCAGCGAGCAAGTTGTCGAGTTCCTCGGCCGAGTGCTCGCGCGTGGGCAGCTGCTTAAGCAGGCGGCAGAGCAGTGTCACATAGGGCAGGTCCTCAAACGCGACGCAGTTCAGGTCGAAATACTGCATGGCGTAGGCCAGACGGTTGGTGGGGATGCCGTGGCGCAGGCAGGGGATGGGCACGGTCGTGTCCACGATCAGTGGCGGCTCGGGGCGCGCCTCGCCAATGTCGGACACGCGCAGGCGCGGCAGCGTGGCCTTGGCCTCGGGTGTGTCTTCCGCCTCCTGCGCGGCACGCAGCGCGGCCGTGCGCTCGACCACGTCGGTCAGCTCGGCATCGGTCATGGCATCGCGCTTGGCTGCCAGCTCGGCGGCCTCGGCACCCTCCGAACCCTCGGCGGCGTCCACCGGCACCAGCTCGACCAGTGCCATGTGGTCGTTTTCCAGCACCAGCTCGCGCAGCAGGTCCTCAAAATAGCTGCCGTCCAGCTCGCTACGCAGCTCCTCGTACACCGGGCCGTACTTGAGCGCCAGCGTCGCGGCGTCGTCATCGTAGAGCCAGGTGCTCAGCGCGTCGCACGCAATGGCCACGCCGTCGGCGATGCCATAGTCGCGCTGGCGCAGGTCGTACTCGTTGCTGCTGATGATGGCTTCCAGACGCTCGCGCGGAACTCCGTGCTCGCACAGGTCGCGGCAGGCGTCCTGGAACACGCGACGCAGCTCGCGCGCCACACCGGGCTGTGCGTTTTGCAGCATGATGAGCTCGTAGGGCTGCAGGCTCTCGGCCGCGGTGTAGCTCACCACGTTGCCGCCCAGGCCGGCGGCCAGAATGGCCTTCTTAACCGGCGCTTCGTTGGAGCCCAGCAGCGCCTCGAACAGGATATCCGCCGCGATCGTGCGCTTGCGGTCGAGCGCGCTGCCCAGCACAAGGCCCAGGCCCACCAGGGCGTTCTCGGGTGTGGTGGCCATCTCGATGCGCTTGTACTCGCAGGTCACGGGCGCCTGCGCGTCCAACGGATTGGGCGCCAGCGTGGACGGGTCCTCGCCGGCGGCAACGGCAGCGTCCATGCGGCGGCTCGCGGCACTCGGCTGCGACAGATAGCGCTCGTCCAAAAAGGCCAGTGCGCGGTCCACGTCCAGGTCGCCGTAGAGCGTGATGTAGGAGTTGGAGGGATTGTAGTGTCGCGCGTGCGTGTCCAGGAACTGCTCGTAGGTGAGCGCGGGAATCGCGCGCGGGTCGCCGCCGCTCTCGTGCGCATAGGCGGTGTCGGGATAGAGCGCGGCGTTGACGGCATCGTCCAGCACGCTCATGGGATCGGACAGCGCGCCCTTCATCTCGTTGAACACCACGCCGTTATAACGCAGCGTGCCCTCGTGCAGGCTCGCGGCGCTGCTGTCGCCGTCGCCCTCCGGCAGGTCCAGTTCGTAGTGCCAGCCCTCCTGCTCAAAAATGGTGGGCTTGGTATAGATGGCCGGGTTGAACACCGCGTCCAGGTACACGTCCATCAGGTTGTACAGATCCTGCTCGTTGGTGGTGGCAACGGGGTAGATGGTCTTGTCGGGGTAGGTCATGGCGTTGAGGAACGTCTGCATGGAGCTCTTGATCAGGTCGACAAACGGCTCCTTGACGGGAAACTTGGCCGATCCGCACAGCACCGAGTGCTCAAGAATATGGAACACGCCGGTGGAATCGGCCGGCGGCGTCTTAAAGCCAATGGCAAAGGCCTTGTTTTCGTCGTCGCACGCCAGGTACAGCAGACGAGCGCCCGAGGCAGTGTGTCGCAGCACGTAAGCGTCCGAGTCGAGCTCGGGCACGGTCTCGCGGCGCTCGACGGCAAAGCCGTGGCAGGTAGTGCCGGGCACCAGCAGTGCAGCGGCTGCGGCGCGCGGGTCGGTTGAGGTGGTGGGCATATGCAGTCTCCTTTGACGCCCCAGCGGGGGCGAATCGAGTCGAATCCACGAGAGTATACCCATATGGGGCCGCGGCTCTGCGGCGAACTGGAGACGATGCCAGCGGATTGGGTAAAGGCCCCGCGTGCCCGCCGCGCGAGCGTGGAAACTTGGACGCCTATCGAATGAGAGTGGATTTTCGGACGGAATCAGCCTCAAAACGCCCAAATACCGTCCAAATATCCACCCTCATTTCCCGACCGTCCAAAATCCACGCTCATCCGCCGCCCGCACATCTCTCATCTCTCATTCGTCACGAATACGAGAGATAACAGAAAGACGAGAGATAAATATGAGAGATAACTGAGCAGCAAAGAGACAAGCAATCATGGTATTATCTCAATACCGATTGTTCTACCAGCAAAAACATGTTTATATGAAACAGATGGCAGACATCTTATCTTTTATCTCTCACTCATCTCTAATATGAGAGATAACAGAAAGATGAGAGATAATTACGAGAGATAACTGAGAGACGAAGGAAATTCATTCGCGGCATTCTTCGCAGAACCGAGCGAAAGGACGTGCAGATGAACGAAAACGAACTGACCGGTCTGCTCGAGTCTTTAAGGCGCATGGGCTCGGACGATCTTAACGTCGAGGTCAAGGAGAGCGCCACAACGCTTTCCCGCGACGTATGGGAAACGGTCAGCGCTTTCGCAAACACCGCCGGCGGCATCATCGTGCTCGGAGTGAGCGAGCGCGCGGGTTTTGTCCCAGTTGCAAACTTTGAGACCGAGAAAGTTCTCAACCAATTCGTGGCGGGCATGGGTGATGCGGGCGGTCGCGGAAAGCTGGCCAATCCGCCCAAATACACCATTGAGCGCGTGGAGCTCCAGGGCACCGTGGTTCTGGTCATCACGATTGAGGAGCTCGACCCGTCGAGCAAGCCTTGTTATGTCATAGAGCGGGGCGCTCAAGGTGGCAGCTACAAACGCATCGATGACAAAGATGTCCCGCTTTCGTCGACTGAGGTGCTCGCATTGGCGTCATACGGTCGAGCGACTCCGAGCGATCGCGACGCGGTGGCGGGCGCGGGCGCGGACGATCTCGACGAGGCGCTGGTCGACCGTACGATAGATCGGGCTTTCTCGTTGACGCCTCGGGCAATGCGCGGCGCGCCGGACAAACAAACGAAGCTGGAGCGCCTAAATTTCCTTGATTCCCAGGGCAATGTTACCAAGGCTGGACTCCTAGTTGCGGGCACCTACCCTCAGCAGTTTTATCCCAAGCTCTTTATCGACATGGCTGTCTATGCGGGGACCCGGAAAGGCACGGCGGGATCGCTGAGGTTCATGGACCGCACAATCTGTGAGGGAACGTTGGGCGAGATGATCTCGGATGCCGTCGCGGCCGTCGCCAAGAATTTGCGGCGAACCTCGACCGTCCAAGGCGTCTCGCGTGTCGACTCGCTGGAGATTCCCGAGGAGGTTCTGCGCGAGGCAATCGCCAACGCCGTAATCCATCGAGAATACGGGGATCGGTTCTGTGGACAATCGATTACCGTCGACGTCTTTGACGATCGTGTCGAGGTGACGAATCCTGGTGGCCTTTACGGGGGAAAGACTCGCGAGAACTTGTTTGACGGCAGCTCCCGATGCCGTAACGCGACGCTTGTGAAGCTCATGTCGATTGTCCCGCTGCCGGATGGCGCAGGTTCGCCGGCTGAGGGCAATGGCTCGGGCATCCCGATGATGATCGATGCCATGCGCGCGCATGGTCTGGCCGAGCCCCTGTTCTGCCCGGGGTTCGATCGGTTCAAGGTCGTACTTTACCGTTCAAAGATCGAGCCGGTCGATCATGGCGGGGGCTTAATTGTGACGGCACTCAAACACTACGGCGAGCTGGGGACGCGCGAGCTGGCAGAGCACACAGGGCTTACAATTTCCCAGGTTAGGTCGCGCGTCAACGCGCTCATTGCTCAAGGCGAGCTTGAGCCCACGGCGCCGTCGACAAGCCGCAACCGCAAATATCGACTGTCAGAGCGCGTGGGATAGATGCGTTAGTGGACGAGGCGACTCAATAATCGACCCTCGATTGGCGCCCACTAAGGTAAAGCGGTTGTTGCCCAGTCGACGGTGATGCTAAAGACTCGGCTTACGCCGGCATGGCCCCGAACCCGTCTATCAAGAACAGCCTAAGAACCAGCTTGATGACATTTCCCGGTTTGACTTCAGCCGTGCCAAAGACGCTGCGCTCGGCGAGCTCGCTGCAGTATGCATAGATGTCGCGGATAAGGTCCGCGCCCGAGAGCGTAAACATGTAGCCTGCGTCCGAAAGCGCATTGGGCGCGGCAGGCAACTTGGCCATGTGACAGAACGTTTGCAGATCGGGCGCCATAACGTTCTGGTAGTCGAGGTGGCCGTTGGCATCCTGCGCGGCAAGCTCCAATTGGCGCACAAAATCCAGCGCCGCCGCTAACACAAAGCTCGGCGTAGGCGCATTGACGTCCTGGGTGGTCGCCACAAGCCTGCCCGCTGCCTGCGTGATAAGCCAGGCGACCTCGCGCTGGCAGCGCACGGCCTTGCGCGTAACCGGCTTGATGGACGAAGAAGAAACGCTCCCCTTAGGCGGATTCGAAGCAGCCATAAGACCCTCCCATGAACGACCCGGCCCAACAAGCCCGGATGAAACACGTGCTACATCAGTATACAGGGAAGTGGGGTAGCGGGGTACAAGCGCGCCAGCGGCAAACCGGGAGCATCAACGATGTGCCGATCGCGGAATGAGATCTCGTAATAATTGACTTCCGGCCATATTATTGAGGGGCATGACTCGCGTTCGTATGGTTGTAGGTGCTGGCGATGAACGACATTGACCTTGCTGTTCCGTTGATGGATGGACCAAGCTATGACCGCGCCTGCAGTCTCGTGCCTTCCGAATACGTTGAGGCATGGGAGTGGTTTCTGGGTGAGGAACAGCGCGGCGGCGTTTGGACCAGCCTTCCGCACCACACCAAGGAAGATAGCCCTCAGTATCAGTATCGTTTGAGAATTGGCTCGGTCTTCTTTCCCGTAACGCGGGATTCAGGGATCTTCTGGCCGGGCCAGGATCGGGTGAAGCAAGATCCCAATAAGATCTTTGCGCTTTCGGTCCATAACTCTAAAAAGAGCTTCTACACCGATGTGCCTCCGCTCTATTTGGACGATGGCACGTGGGTCATTAAGTATTCGGTTCAAGCGCCAGGCGCCGTTGGTTCTCGAGACCAAGACTATAACCGTAAAATGCTCAACTGCATGGAATGTGGCGTTCCGGTCGGAGTCATATTTGCAACCGAGGTGGGCTATAAGGTGCTCGGCCTTGCGTTTGTTGAGCGGTTCGAGCCCGAAAACGGATGGTTTGTTCTGCACGGTCCTGTTCATAAAGGCGGACCGGACCCTCGTTTTGCACCCGACATGAGTTATCTGAAGCACATGCCCGTCGATATTGAGTTTGCCGGACAGGGTGCGACCGACGACGAAAAGGTCCGCTATGCGTTAAGGCGCGAGCGATTGGGGCAGCAATGGTTCCGCAAGCAGCTCGTTGCCGCCTATGACGGCCGTTGCGCGGTGTCGGACTGCGGCGTCAGCGAAGCTCTGGAGGCTGCACATATCGAGAATTACTCGGGACCAAAATCGCAGGTTGCCAGCAACGGTATTCTGCTTCGGCGCGACTTACATGCTTTATTCGATGCTCACCTGATTTCGTTTGAGCCTGTTTGCGGCGAATATCGGCTGTGCGGATCGTACCTGCTGGATAAGACCGGCTACGCTTCCTTTGCGGGTGCGACGCTAAGGCAGCCGAATGAGCGTCAGTGGCGACCCAATACGGTGTTTCTTGAGGCCCATCGCATTGAGTTCGATCGCTCGGAAAAGAAGCGTGAAAAGGCGGGGCTTCTGCCGTATTAGCGTATTTGGCTTTGGCATTCTTTGACGATCGTGTTGTTTGATCGGATCGCGTGGCGATGCAATCTCGCGCACGCCCGCCGGTGCATGCTCTTCCTGTTTTGTATAGCGAGAGGGGAGCGTGTATGAGCTGGCGAGGCGATATTGCGATGGGGAAGTACGGAAAACTGCCGTGTGCCCTTATAGACAACAATATGTTTCCGAGCGTAGAGGTTGATTGTGGGTCGTTTGTCGTCACCTGCCCTTGCTGTGGCTCGCAAATACAGTGTCTCGACATTCGGTTCATCGATGCGCGCGACAGACTCAGCGACGAAGTGAGAAAACAGACAGGCGTTCATATGCCGGTGTATCCGGAGAAATGCCCTGTTTGTGGCCTCGATATCGTGTATGACGCCGGCGACGAGGGATAGGTGATGCGGAGGAGCTGGCTGTGAAGGCTTCTCCGTCTCTACAAATAAATCCCCTCACCGAGTTGCTTGTGGAACTCGGCGTGATGGTCTTGTGCCCAGGTAAAGAGCGCCTGGTCAAAGTCGGTGCGTGTGGCTGGGACGCCAAAGACGCCGGCAACTTCGACGCGTATAAACTCCAGTGCCGGCAGCTTGTTGATGGCAGTGAGGGCAAACGGGGACGAGGGCTCCTCGAACAGATGGCGGCTGCCTTGCAGCGCGTCGCAACTGGTGCACGTGTTGCCGAGCGACGGGGCTTTGGAGGCTCGCGCGCCTACGGACTTGTAGCCGCAGCGCTTATGAAGGTAGTCGCGGATCTCGCCCGGCACGCAGCCAAGAGCGGGCACGATGGCGAGTGCGTTGGCGTTGGCCGTGTCGATGGCAATGTGCCCGGCTTCGTTGGGCGCGTGCGCGATGGCGACGCTCTCGTCGTTATCGGTTCGATAGGGAATGCCGAAGGCCGCGACCGAGGTCTCTTTGTGACACTTCCAGCACTCGCGCTTGCCCAGTACTAGATATATATACGGCGCTGAGGGGTCGGATCGGTCAACACCGGGCAGCCACTCGGCAAAGGGCTCGGGGTTGACGCCGCTGGGTACATACCAGACCTTCTTGGTCCGGTCCCATTTGGCGCCCAGCGCCTTGGCTTCTTCTTTGTGCGAAAAGGGGACATCGAGCTCGGTGCGCATGGCGGCTCCTTGGTGCTGCAGGTGCAAGTGGCCCAAGGATACCGCAGGGCGCAGACATCGCGGCGTTTTGCTGAGAAGTTGCGGTGCGGACTGATTGGTTATGCCGATGGATATATCGGCTAGTAGATGGTCGGCTTTTGGCTAGTTGGGCGGTTGGAACTGCCGGCGGATTTGGCGACATAAAACAAAACAGCCCAGAGGACATAGCCTCTGAGCTGCGAACATTTGGTGGGCGTTAGAAGATTTGAACTTCTGACCTCTTCCGTGTCAGGGAAGCGCTCTCCCCCTGAGCTAAACGCCCGATCAAGGGTGCGCAAGCGCGCAAGGGATAATATAACGGAGCCTGAACTCGGTGGCAAGAACATTTTTAAAAATCGCTTACATTGTGGAATTCGGGGGCTTTGTCGTATCCATTTCAAAAGAGCCTGCTGCCGCGATTTGGCTGTCGCATAATGCAAGGCCATTGCGGTATCGAGCTATGGAAAGACGCCTGCGGAATTGTCCTACCGATAAACGGACAAGCCTCCAGCTGGTGACTTCGCCGTGGTAAGGTAAGCCGAATTGTTTCCAGGCTGTTTCGGGGGAGTGGAATGAGCAAAGAGTGTGTCGAGCAGGTCGAAGGCGCAGGGGCTTCGGTGCCGATGACCGATATATCGAACATTGATGTGCCCGAGGGCACCGACGAGCTCAGCCGCAACACCCGTCGCGCATGGCGCGACCGCCTGAACAGCGCTTCGACGCGCAAGATGATCACGGGCGTCTTGGCTACGCTGGTGGGCGGTTCGTTTTGGGGCTTCTCGGGCACCAGCGCGAGTTTTTTGTTCGATACCTACCATGTCGATACGCTGTGGCTTATGAGCGTGCGTCAGATTCTCGCCGGCCTGCTCTTTATGGCTGTGGTTGTCACGCGCGACCGCGCACGCCTGGTCAAGCTTTGGACGACGCCCGCTGATCGCAAGCAGCTGCTGCTCTTTACCGCTTTTGGTCTGCTGTTCAACCAGTTTTGCTATCTTTCGGCCGTGCGCCTGACGAACGCCGGAACCGCGACGGTGCTCCAGTGCCTGCAGCTCGTTATCATCATGGGCTACGCCTGCGTGACCGATCGCCGCATGCCGCGTACTCGCGAAGTCATCGGCATTGGCCTGGCTCTGGGTGGAACCTTTTTAATTGCCACTGGCGGCGACCCTACCAGCCTGAATATCTCGCCGCTTGGCCTGGCAGCAGGTCTTATGTGTGCGGTCAGCGCCGCGTGTATGGCGGTGATTCCCGCCAGGATCCTGCCCGAATACGGCAGCCCCATCGTCACGGGCTCGGCAATGCTCACGGCGGGCGTGGTCTCGTGCGTCTTCGTGCAGCCTTGGGCGCATATGCCGGCGCTCGACGCTGCCGGCATCGAGGCGCTCGCGGTGTTCGTGGTTATCGGCTCGTTTTTTGCTTACATGCTTTATATGCAGGGCGTTAAGGACATCGGCTCGGTGCGCGCGAGCCTCATCGGAACTGTGGAGCCGGTTTCGGCGACCATCACCAGCGCCGTTATGCTGGGGACGGTGTTTTTGCCGACCGACCTTATCGGCTTTGTTATGATCATCGTGATGATGTTCCTCACGGTGTAGCTAGCGCCGCCGCCAAGACAGAAAAGGTGTTGTGCCGCATTTTCGCCAATTGATGTCCGTGTCTGGAGTTTAGCTGTCGATGCTCAAAATGCCATAAACTAGTAACGTTATGGACTTTTTCATTGCGACTCAATTGCGAGGATTTCTTTATGGCTGGTAATCACTTTAAGGGCAGCGATAGCGGCCGTCCTGCAGTTCCGCCGCGTCCGAACGGGGCTGGTAAGGCCGGCACGCCGGGCGGCGCTGGGCAGGGCGGTTCCGGTAAACGCGTGTCCCCGGGCGAGACGGCGATGTTTACCGCTCTGTACGAGCAGTCTCAAAAGGCAAAAAAGACCGGCCGTGCAAGAGGGAATGTCTTTGCGGGCGGTGCAACCTCCACGTCGCAGCCGAGCGGGGCTCCTTCGGTGCCTGCGAACAACGCAGGTGCTGCCAACACCGCGAATGCCGCCGGCAACGTTAATGCCGGCAAGGCCGCCAACAATACCCCCTCTGCCGGTGGCGCGGGGCTTACGGGTAACCTTGGCACGATTTACACCGGCGCTTCCGAGACTGGCACGTTCGCCCGCCTGGATGATAGCGGTGCCGAGTTTGCGGGCTCGGGTTCCAAGGAAGATTATTACGATTTTGGCTTGAACTACGGTAGCGACGCTTCGTCGAGTTCGACCTCTGACGGTCTGGTCCGTCATCGCCATCGCAAGGGCGAGGGCAAGAAGCGTCACACCGGCGCCATTATTGCCGCTGTAGTCGCGGTGCTTCTCGTTGCGCTTGGCGCAAGCGGCTTTATGCTGCTTAACTCGGCAAAGACCGTAAAGAGCGAAGCGAAGGAGGCTGTCGAGATCGTCGGTGGCCTTAAGGACAAGGTCACGTCGGGCGTTTTTTCGACGCTGCCTGACGACGCGAAGAAGATCGATGAGCTCTGCGACAGCATGAAGGCGGAGACTTCGAGCCCGCTGTGGACGGTGGCTTCGTTTATCCCGGTGTATGGCAGTGACATCAACGCAGCCCGCACCATGATTGATGCCCTGTCCGATGTCTCGAGCAACGCGCTGGTTCCCATGGCCGACAACCTTTCGCAGGCCACGCCCGGCAAGCTGTTCCAGGACGGCATGATTAACGTGTCCGCGCTGCAGGCCGTTGCCGATTCGCTTTCCGATAGCTCCAAGGTGTTCAAGAGCGCCAATGAGAAGATCCAGGGCATTGGCGATACTCATATTTCCCAGGTGACCGAGCTGGTCGATAAGGCCAAGGACGGCTTTGCCACCCTCAACGGCGCGGTTGACGCGGCGGAGAAGGTCGCCCCCATCCTTCCCCAGATGCTCGGCGCCAACGGCCAGACGCGCAACTACCTTATGTACGCCATGAACAACGTCGAGATTCGTGCTTGCGGCGGCTTTGGCGGTTCGCAGGGCCTGATTTCGGTCACTGACGGCCAGATGTCGATTGGCGAGTTTGTTCCCCGCATTGGACTCAGTGAGGATGAGGCAGTCGAGAGCGTCGACGAAGAGGATGAGGCGCTGTTCGGCAACCACAGTAACCTGTACAACTCGGGCAATACCTATTCGCCTGATTGGCCCCGCAACTCGCAGCGTGTCGCCGCGCTGTGGAAGTCCCAGTATGGACAGGACGTTGATGGCGTCATCGGTATCGACCCGGTGTTCCTGCAGTATCTGCTGGGCCTGGTCGGTAATGTCTCGCTGCCCGACGGAACGGTTGTCGACGGCACCAACGCCGCAAAGGTCCTCATGCACGATGTGTACTGGAACTATCCGGTCGAGGAGTCGGACGGCATCTTTGCATCCGTCGCCAGCGCTGCCTTCGACAAGATCCTTGGCGGTATCGGCGATGTCGATGTTACGAAGCTTGTCAGCGCCGTTGAGCGCGGTGCCGAAGAGGGCCGTCTGATTGCTTGGATGAGAAACGATGATGAGCAGAATGCCATCAAAGAGACGGGCATTGACGCTTCGCTGCCCGATCCGGATGATCCGAGTGCCGATCCCGTTGCCGGCGTTTACTTTAACAACCTGAGCTTCTCCAAGCTCGACTGGTATCTGAACGCCGACACGCAGATCGGCCAGGGCATCAAGAACGGCGACGGCACGTGCTCGTATCGCATCACCGTTACTCTGACGAACATCATGACGCAGGAGGAGGCTGGCAAGCTGCCCGACTACGTTGCGGCGAGCGCACCCGATGCCGCGCGTGACGACGAGCGTCTGAATGTCTCGTTGTTTGCCCCGACGGGCGGCAACATTACTGATCTGACCGTCGAGGGCACCCAGTTTGGTCTTGGCGCCGCTACGTGGCATGGAATCCCCTTCTATTCGGGCACCGTTGACCTGCATGCTGGCGAGACGACGACGATCACGTATACGCTGACCACGTCGGCCGAGGCGGGGGACAAGCCGCTTACGCTGCGTCAGACTCCTACATGCCAGGCGGCTCGCGACAGCGCGTCGGCGTAGGGTTTTTCTGGTAGCGCAGATAATCGAGTACCATTTTGGGGCGGACAGGCAATCTGTTCGCCCCTATTTTGTAAGGAGAGCGCATGAAGTACTTTGGCACCGACGGCTTTCGCGGTGAGGCCAACGTTGGGCTGACGGTAGAGCACGCTTATAAGATTGGCCGTTTTGTGGGCTGGTATTACGGCGCCAACCGCGAGCGCAAAGCGCGCGTGATCGTGGGCAAGGACACGCGTCGCTCGAGTTATATGTTCGAGGCGGCGCTGGTGAGCGGCCTGGTCGCGAGCGGTGCGGACGCCTATATGCTGCATGTGATCCCGACGCCGGGCGTGGCGCATCAGACCGTGGAGGGCTGCTTCGATTGCGGCATCATGATCAGCGCGAGCCACAACCCGTTTTGCGATAACGGCATTAAGCTCGTCAACAGCGACGGCTTTAAGATGGACGAGGACGTGCTGGAGCTCATCGAGGACTATATCGATGGCAAGAGCGAGGTGCCGCTGGCAACGGGCAATCACATCGGCGCCACGGTGGACTACATGCAGGGTCGCAACCGCTACATTGCTTCGCTCATCGCCAGCGCGAACTTTTCGCTGCAGGGCGTCAAGATCGGTATCGATTGCGCCAACGGCTCGGCTTCCTCGGTGGCCAAGCCGGTGTTTGACGCGCTGGGCGCCGACGTGCGCGTGATCAACGCCGCGCCCGATGGCTTTAACATCAACGTCGACTGCGGCTCCACGCATATGGAGCGCCTGCAGCGCCACGTGGTGGAGCAGGGCCTGGACGTGGGTTTTGCTTACGATGGCGATGCCGACCGCTGCCTGGCCGTGGATGAGCGCGGTCGCGTGGTAGACGGCGACCAGATTTTGTACGTGTGCGGCGTGTATCTGAACAAGCACGGTCGCCTTTCGGGCGGTACCGTGGTACCGACGATCGCCAGCAACTTTGGTCTGGTCAAGTCGCTGGAGCTTGCCGGACTGAGCGCCGTGACCAGCGGTGTGGGCGACCGTCACGTGTATGCCAAGATGCGCGAGGGCGGCTACAGCCTGGGCGGCGAGCAGACGGGCCATACGATCTTTGGCGATATCGAGCGCACGGGCGACGGCATTATGACTTCGCTGCGCGTGATGGAAGTGATTCGTGCCGAGCGCGAGACGCTCTCGCAGCTCACGGCTCCGTGTAGGCTGCTGCCGCAGGCGCAGGTGGCCGTGCACGTGGCGGATAAGGACGCCGCGCTCGAGAACATGGGCGTGCAGAACGCCATCGCCGAGGCCGAGGCTGCGCTGGCAGGCGAGGGCCGCGTGCTCGTGCGCAAGAGCGGAACCGAGTCGGTTATCCGCGTGCTGGCCGAGGCGCCCGACCAAACATCCGCCGATGCCGCCATGAAGCGCATCGCAAGTGCTCTGGAGGCTCTTTAGTTACGCGTTTTTACCAAACCGCGTAACTGCTCGACGCTGCAAACGGCCCCAAGCGGCAGTCTGACGTTCAATTTCAAGGGCGCGACCAGAAGGTCAGCGCCCTTTCATTTCACGTCACCTTGCTCGCTTAGGGTCGTTTTCGCTGACGTTGCCAAGACATTAGCGTCAACGAACTAGTCATTGGGTACCTAGTTATTGGGTGAAAAAAGGGGACGCTGCGGATTGGTTCCGCGGCGTCCCCTTTGCGTTGGCGTGTCGGTTATGCCTTACAGCTCGTAGAGCGTGGTGAACTTGTCCTGCAGGTAGCTGCAGTAGTAGCGGGCATCGAACGCCATGCCGCAGGCGCCCTTGATGAGCTCCGGCGCGTCCTTGGCGCGGCCCCACTGCCAAATGTGCTCGCCCAGCCAGGCGCGGACGGGTGTCAGGTCGCCGCTCGCGCAGGCGCCGGTAAGGTCGATGCCGTCGCGGCACATGGCCGGCACAAACATGGCGTCGTAGGCGCTGCCCAGCGCATAGGTGGGGAAGTAGCCAAACGAGCCGCCGCTCCAGTGCGTATCCTGCAGGCAACCACGCGTGTCGTCGGGAACCGGAATGCCCAGGTACCCATCCATGAAGCGATTCCAAAGAGCGGGGATATCCTTGGCTGTGGCCTCGCCGGCAAACAGCATGCGCTCGATCTCGTAGCGCACCATAACGTGCAGCGGATAGGTGAGCTCATCGGCCTCGGTGCGGATCAACGACGGCTGCGCGATGTTAACGGCGTGGTAGAGCGTGTCCTCGTCGACGTCGCCGTAGACCTCGGGTGCGTGGCGGCGCAGCACCTCGAGCAGCGGTCCCATAAAGGCGCGGCTGCGACCCACGGTGTTCTCGAAAAAGCGGCTCTGGCTCTCGTGGATGCCCATGGAGGTGCCGCCCTCAAGACAGGTACGCGCATAGGCGGGATTGACGCCCAGCTCGTACATGGCGTGTCCCGCCTCGTGGATGATGCTGTAGACGTTGGAGATGCAATCGTCCTCGTAGATGTGTGTCGCGATGCGCGCGTCACCCACGGCAAAGCCCTCGCTAAACGGGTGCTCGGTAAAGGCAAGCGTGGTGTCGTTCAGGTTCAGGCCGACGAGCTTCATAAGGTCGAAGCTCATGGCGCGCTGGGCGGCCTCGGGCACGCGGGCGTGCAAAAAGTCGGCATCGGGCTGCTGGCCGCGCTCGCCGATGGCGTGCACGAGCGGCACGACCGTCGTCTTGACCTCATCGCAAAACGCATCGAAGCTCTTGGCGGAAAGGCCGCGCTCGTACTGGTCGAGCCAAACGTCGTATGGGTCGCGCTTGGGGTCCATAAGTTCGGCCTGATGCTTAAGTTGGGCGACGATCCTATCCACATAGGGCTCAAAGCTCGCCCAGTCATTGGCCGTCTTGGCCTTGTGCCATACGGCATCGGCCTCGCAGGTGAGCCTAGTCCAGGCCTCGGCCTCCTCGGTGGGGATGACGCTTGCCTCGCGCTGGTCGCGACCGAGCACACGGATCTCGTCGAGCAGCTGCGGGTCGTCTACATGTCCGCCTGCAACCGTCTCGCGCGCTAACGAGCGTACGAGCTCAACGGACTTCTCGCTGGTCAGTAGCTTGTGATGCTCGCCGGCAAGCGTGCCCATGGCGTCGGCACGGGCGGCAGCACCGTTGGCAGGAGCAATCGTCGCTCCATCGAACTCGGCAATCTTGAGCAGGTACTCGCGAGTCCACAGCTTGCCCTCGAGTTTGCGGAATTTTTTGACGGCCTTGTCGGCTTTAGCAACCTTGACGCCCTTGGCAGCCTTTGCCACGGCGGCCTTGGCCTTCTTATCGAGTTTCTTTCCCATACCGTATCCTTAATCTCGCAGGCCGAGCGCCGCAGACGGGTGCACGGCCAGTTTGCACAGCTACCTGCCTTGTACCCAGCGCGAACAAAACGGAACGCGGCGATGCACACGTAGAATGTGTTATCCTATAGCCCAATGCGTTGACGGAGAGGGTTTTGCCCGCCGCGTCGCCGGCAAGAGAGGGAAGGTCATGGGCTGCAAGCCTTCCTGCGGTGACAAGGGCCAAGCGTTCACTCCCGAGCAGCGACCTCAACGGGCGCGCGGCCAGTGGCAGCAAAGCCTCAGTAGGGAAGCCGTGAGCCTCGCGACAAGAGGCACAGAGTGGGCGCGGCGGGCCAGACATCCGCCGGGTCAAACAAGGTGGTACCGCGGAATTCAACCGTCCTTGGGCAATGCACATGCCCGAGGACGGTTTTTTGTTACCGAACCGGGCCGCGCATCCGCAGCATCGGGCGGCGTCAGCCGCCCCGGAGCGCGGATACGCGAGAGACGAAAGGGAAGACATGAGTCTGATTGATGATCTGGTCAAACTCGAGGAAGAGGCCAAGGAGCTCGTTGCAGGCGCCGACGACGCCGCCAAGCTCGAGGCTGCACGCGTTGAGCTGCTCGGTCGCAAGGGCCGCATCACCGGCCTGATGCGCATGATGGGCAAGCTCGCCCCCGAGGATCGTCCCGTGATGGGCAAGCGCGCCAACGAGATGCGCCAGCTGATCGAGGGCATGCTCGACGAGCGCACCACCGAGATGAAGGCCGCCGCCCTCAAGCACGCACTCGAGCACGATGCCGTCGACATCACGCTGCCGGGCATCCGTCCGCAGATCGGCCACCAGCACCTGATCAAGCAGATCATCGAGGAGGCCGAGGACATCTTCTGCGGCATCGGCTACACCGTCGAGTCCGGCCCCATGGTCGACACCTCCTACTACAACTTCACCGCGCTCAACGCCCCCATGGATCACCCGAGCCGTTCGGCCCGCGATACCTTCTACGTGGTCGACAACAACCCCGGCAGCGTCGCGCACCCCGAGGCTCATGCCCACGGCGAGTCCGACGTGCTGCTGCGCACCCAGACCTCGGGCGTGCAAATCCACACCATGGAGTCGCAAAAGCCGCCCATCTACATGATCTGCCCGGGCACCGTCTATCGTCCCGACACGGCCGACGCCTGCCACCTGCCGCAGTTCAACCAGATCGAGGGCCTGGTCGTCGACGAGGGCATCACCTTTGGCGATCTTAAGGGCACGCTCGACTACTTTGTTAAGTGCATGTTTGGCGAGGACCGCAAGACGCGTTATCGCCCGCATTTCTTCCCCTTCACCGAGCCTTCCTGCGAGGTGGACGTGAGCTGCCACGTGTGCGGCGGCAAGGGCTGCAACTTCTGCAAGCACAGCGGCTGGATCGAGATCCTGGGCTGCGGCATGGTCGACCCCAACGTCCTGATCAACTGCGGCATCGACCCCGAGAAGTACACCGGCTTTGCCTTTGGTATTGGTGCCGAGCGCGTCGCGGCACTGCGCTACGACTTGCCCGACCTCAGAACGCTCATGACTGGCGATATGCGCTTCTTGAATCAGTTCTAGGCTGCGGCTTGCCCAAGCACGGCACCTCGGCGCTCATTCGTCGCTTGCGTACCAAAGTACGCGGCGCTCCTCTTTCGGGCCGATCTGCCGCACTTGGACAACCCTCGCTTTGTAAGGAATGTTCACAAAGTTGAAGTTTCCACCTGCATCTCTTCGCAGGCTTTCAGTATGAAAGGAGAGCTAGATGCGTGTTTCTTACGACTGGCTCAAGACCATGATCGATATTCCGGAGGATCCCAAGACCCTTTCGGACGAATATATCCGTACCGGCACCGAGGTCGAGGCGATCGACACCGTGGGCGAGTCCTTCGACCACGTGGTGACCGCCAAGGTGCTCACCAAGACCCCGCACCCCGATAGCGACCACATGTATGTGTGCTCGGTCGACGTGGGCGACAAGAACCTCGACCCCGACGGCAATCCCGCTCCGCTGCAGATCGTCTGCGGCGCGCAGAACTTTGAGGCCGGCGACCACATCGTCACGGCCATGATCGGCGCCGTGCTTCCCGGCGACGTCAAGATCAAGAAGAGCAAGCTTCGCGGCGTCGTGTCCATGGGCATGAACTGCTCCGCGCGCGAGCTCGGCCTGGGTGGCGACCACTCCGGCATTATGATCCTGCCCGAGGATACGCCCTGCGGCATGCCGTTTGCCGAGTACGTGGGCTCGAGCGACACCGTGCTCGACTGCGAGATCACGCCCAACCGCCCCGACTGCCTGTCCATGATCGGCATGGCTCGCGAGACCGGCGCCATCTTCGACCGCGATTTCCACGTTGAGCTGCCCGCCATCAAGGCCGAGACCGGCCGCGCGACCGACGACGAGCTTTCCGTCGAGATTGCCGACGAGGGCCTGTGCGACCGCTACGTTGCCCGCATCGTGCGCAACGTGAAGGTCGGCCCGTCGCCCGACTGGATGGTCAAGCGCCTTAACGCCCTGGGCGTGCGCCCGCACAACAACATCGTCGACATCACCAACTATGTGATGATGCTCACTGGTCAGCCGCTGCACGCCTTTGACCTCGACACCTTTGCCGAGCGCGATGGCAGGCGCCGCGTGGTCGTTCGCGCCGCCCAGCAGGACGAGAAGTTCACGACGCTCGACGGCGAGGAGCGTACGCTCGACGCCGGCATGGGTCTCATCACCGACGGCGAGCGTCCTGTGGCGCTGGCCGGCGTTATGGGTGGCATGGATTCCGAGATTGAGGACGACACCGTCGATGTGATGGTCGAGAGCGCCTGCTTCAACGCCGGCCGCACCTCGCACACCAGCCGTGACCTGTCGCTGATCTCCGACGCCTCCATCCGCTTTGAGCGCCAGGTCGACGAGACCGGCTGCGTGGATGTTGCCAACGTTACCTGCGCGCTCATCGAGGAGATCGCCGGCGGCGAGGTCGCCCCCGGCTATGTGGACGTGTTCCCCGCGCCCAAGACCATCGACGGCATCAAGCTGCGCCTGGCCCGCGTACGCGCCATCTGCGGTGCTGACATCGAGCCCGACTTTATCGAGCGCTCACTCACCCGCCTGGGCTGCACCGTCGAGCGCGACGGCGAGGACTTTATGGTCACGCCGCCGAGCTTCCGTCCCGACCTGCCGCGCGAGATCGACCTGATCGAGGAGGTCCTGCGCCTGTGGGGCATGGGCCGCGTGACGGCGACCATCCCGGCTGCCAGGAACCATATCGGCGGCCTGACCCGCGAGCAGAAGCTCACCCGCAAGGTTGGCGAGATCCTGCGCGCCTGCGGCCTCAACGAGACCACGACCTTTGGCTTCGCCGCCCCGGGCGACCTGGAGAAGATCGGCATGTCCACCGAGGGCCGCGGCTGCCCCGTGGTTCTCATGAACCCGCTGGTGGCCGAGCAGACCGAGATGCGCCGCTCGCTGCTGCCGGGTCTGCTGCAGTCTGTGGCCTACAACGAGGCCCACGGCACGCCCAACGTGCATCTGTACGAGGTCGGCAGCCTGTTCCACGGTCGCGAGAACGCCAGCCTGCCCAAGGAGACCAAGTCCGTGGCGGGCGTGCTCTCGGGCCAGTGGAGCGAGCAGTCTTGGAACATGAAGTATCGCAAGCTGCGTTTCTTCTTTGGCAAGGGCATCGTCGAGGAGCTGCTTGCCCAGCTGCGCATCGAGAAGGTTCGCTTCCGTCCCGTCGAGGGCGAGAGCTATGCCTTCCTGCAGCCGGGTCGCGCCGCCGAGGTTCTGTCCGGCGGTACCGTGCTGGGCTGGGTTGGCGAGATCCACCCCGAGGCACGCGAGGCTATGGGCATTGACGA
Source organism: uncultured Collinsella sp. (assembly GCA_902495355.1). Classification (GTDB taxonomy): domain Bacteria; phylum Actinomycetota; class Coriobacteriia; order Coriobacteriales; family Coriobacteriaceae; genus Collinsella. Next base: position 10,369 of record CABUWV010000004.1, on the reverse strand, counting down.
GGTCGTCGTTGCCTTTGAGCTCGACCTGGACAAGCTGATCAAGGGCGCCCGCAACCAGGAGAACTACCGTGAGTTCTCGCAGTACCCGGCCGTTGAGCACGACCTTGCTATCGTGGTCGACAACACTGTGACCTGCGAGGATCTTGAGCGCCGTATTACCAGCGCCGGAGGCAAGCTTCTCGAGGGCGTGCGTCTGTTCGACGTCTACCGCGATCCCATCCGCATCGGAGCGGGCAAGAAGTCCATGGCCTTTGCGCTTACGTATCGCTCCGACGACCACACGCTTACCAGCGAAGAGGTCGAAAAGGCGCACCAGAAGATCGTTACCAAGGTGTGCAAGGGCGTAAACGGCGAGGTCCGCGGCTAGGTCCTGCGCTGGGGTATGGGTTGGGGCGACTGCTGCCGAATCCTACAAGACCGTTATGCTCGGTATAAGGCACTGCTGAGCCTGCATATATGACACGCGCATTACATAACGGCGTGCTGCTTTGTCGGCAGTGCGCCGTTTTGCTATGATAGCCCGCGGCGTGTTACGAATCTGACAATACGTAACACTGGCAAGGTGATTCAAGCGGCGTTGCAATTCCGTGCGCCGATAACCGGGAGGCGTACATGCACATTCCAGATAATTATCTGTCCCCGCAGACCGATGCCGTCATGGCGGTGGCGATGGTGCCCGTTTGGGTCCACTGCATCAAGAAGGTGCGCGCCACGCTCGATCGCGAGCATATGGCTTTCCTGGGCATCTGCGCCGCGTTCTCCTTCCTGCTCATGATGTTCAACGTGCCGCTGCCTGGCGGCACCACAGGCCACGCCGTCGGCGGCGCCCTCATTGCGCTGCTGCTAGGCCCCGAGGCCGCGGCTATCGCTGTCTCGGTCGCGCTGGCGCTGCAGGCGCTGCTGTTTGGCGACGGCGGCATCCTGTCCTTTGGCGCCAACTGCTTTAACATGGCCTTCGTGCTGCCGTTTGCCGCTGCTATCGTGTTTCGTGCGCTCAACAGCCGTTTGCATGGCAAGGGCTGGGGCACCTCGGTTTCGGCCGTCGTAAGCGGCTGGGTCGGCCTGTGCCTGGCGGCCCTGTGCGCGGCAATCGAGTTTGGTATTCAGCCGATGCTTTTTACCAACGCTTCGGGCGCGCCGCTGTACTGCCCCTTCCCGCTGTCCGTGGCCATTCCGGCCATGTTGATCCCGCATATGCTGGTTGCCGGCGTGGTCGAGGGCGTGGCGACGGCCGCCATCTACGGTTTCATTAAGAAGACGGCGCCGAGCGTTATCGTCGGGCCCGAGGCCGTCGATGGCCAGCTTACTGCCGAGGGCGCTGCTGCCAAGAAGACCTCGCTGGTCCCCACGCTCATCTTGGTTGCCGTGCTTGTCGTGGCTACGCCGCTCGGCTTGCTTGCCACAGGTGACGCATGGGGCGAGTGGGACGCCGAGGGCGTCGCGACCGCCGTTCAGGAGGCTGGTGACGACAGCCTGCAGGCTTCGGTCGGCCTTGATACCCCGACCTTTGCCGACGCTCTGCCTACGGGTGATTACCTGCAGGCCTATTCCGAGGAGCAGGGTCTTGGCTTTGCCGGTCAGGCTGCCATGTATATCCTGTCCGGCGTGATTGGCGTGGCGGTGCTCACCATCGCATTTCGTTTGATATCGCTGACGGTTAAGGAAAACGGGGCTCATGGCGACGGTCGAGCTGCCTAGCTGGCTTGCGGACGAGCAGCGTTACGAGCCCACGGGCGCTCGGCATCGCGTAATGCAACAGAATGTCCTGCACCTGGCGAGCCTGCTTGAGCGGGTTCGCCTGGGTGGAGGCGCGCACGAGGGCGGGTCGATGGTCGACCGCGCCCTTTCTTGCGTTTCGGCTCCGGTGCGCCTGGTGGGGATGTTCGCTTGCGTCCTGTGCGTGTGTCTGACACAGAGCCCGCTGTACCTCATTTTGATGGCGGCCATTGCGCTGGTGCTCGTTGCCGTGCGCCCTGTACGCGGGCTGCGCGCGACCTTTGTGCCGGCGCTTGGCGCTGCGGGGCTCGCAGTGGTCCTGGCGCTGCCTGCCCTGCTGCTGGGCGCTTCCGCTACGGGCGCCATGCTCAAAATTGCGCTCAAGACCTTCATTAATGTGTCGCTCGTGCTGGGTGTTTCGTGGACGCTCACCTGGAACCGCATGTCGGCGGCGCTCAAGACGCTACATCTGCCCGACGAAGTTATCTTTACGTTTGATATGGCGCTCAAGCACGTCGAGGTGCTGGGTCGCACGGCGCACAATTTGTGCGAATCGGTCATGCTGCGCAGTGTCGGTTCCGCGCCTGCGGGTTTTTCGCGCACCGACTCGCTGGCGGGTATCATGGGCATGACGTTTATCAAGGCGATGGAATGCAGCCGCGCGATGGACGAGGCCATGCTTTGCCGCGGCTTCGCCGGCGTGTATCCGGCGCCTGCACGGAGCGGTTTTGGCTGGCGCGATGCGGTTTACGCGGCCGGCGTGGCGCTGCTGGCAGTGTTGTGCGCCGCGCTGTAGGCGCTGCTGGTTCCGGCTGGGGATGCAAATGGGGAAGGGCGACGTTTTGACGATCGATATGAATAGTGCGGCGGGCACGAACGGTGCGGGCGGCGCCGAGGTCGCGCCGCTCATCGAGCTGCGCGACGTGGTGTTCTCCTATGCGGGGCATACGGTTGTCGATGGCGTGTCGCTGCAGGTCGATCGTGGTGAACTCGTTGCCCTGCTCGGTCCCAACGGCTGCGGTAAGACGACGATTATGCGTCTTATTAACGGCCTTGAACTCGCGGATGCAGGGGCATACCTGTTTGACGGGCACGTGATCGATGCGGCGTTTCTAAAGGATTCTGCGGCCGCTCAGCGTTTTCATCAGCGCGTGGGCTTTGTGTTCCAGAATGCCGACGCCCAGCTGTTCTGCGCTACGGTGGGTGAGGAAGTTGCTTTTGGTCCCGCGCAGATGGGGCTGCCGGCAGGCGAGCTCGACCGTCGCGTGCACGATGCCATGGAGCTGTTCCAGGTTGCCGACCTGGTCGATGCCTCGCCCTATCAGCTTTCGGGTGGGCAAAAGAAGCGTGTGGCGCTGGCTGCGGTGGTGTCGATGAACCCGGATATCTTGGTCCTCGACGAGCCTACCAATGGGCTCGACGAGGATTCATGCGACATCGTGGTCAACTTCTTGCTGGCCTACGTCGCGGCGGGTAAGACGGTCTTGATGAGCACACATCACCAAGATTTGGTGCGACGCCTGGGTGCCCGTGCAATCTATATCGATCGATATCACCATGTGGTCGAGGCGCCGGTGTCGTCGTATGGAACCGAAAGCGGTGCTACGGACTAGTTGCTGCGTAGAGCGTGCGTAGCCGCCCGCGCGGCTTTGCCGTGATGGTATAGTTATCCAGGTTTTTTATGGGGGTGGCTATGCCAAGCTGGAACATTCATATCGCTCAGACGGAGCGTTTGCTGGAGCGCACCGGTGCGCTTGCCAATAGCGTGCGCGACCGCAATGCCTTTTTGTTTGGCTGCGTGGTTCCGGATATCTTCGTGGGCTATATGGTCCCTGGCATCGCCGATCCCATCCCGTACCGCATTACGCACTTTGCCAAGCCTGAACCCATCCCTAAGCCTCGTGAGCATGAGTTCTGGGATACCTATGTGGCGCCGCTGCTTAACGGCGCACCCGCGGGCGAACCCGCCGAGGCTACCTCGATTGTCGAGGAGCGCGAGCGACTGAATCGCGTGCACTATCCCCAGCGCTACAGGGATGCCGAGCCGGTTGTCGGTCCCGGCGCTCGTGAGTTCTCGCTTGCGTCCGAGGACGTGGCGCAGTCGTTGCTCGATTTGACATTGGGTGTCTGGTCGCATCTGGTGGCCGATACCGTATGGAATACGCGCGTGAATCAGTACCTGGAGGCGCACGGCGGCAAGCCGTGCGAGGAGTTCCGCATTAAAAAGCAAGGCGACTTTGACTGGTTTGGCAAGACGCTCGGCATTGTTTCGATTCCGCGTGCGACCGATCGCCTGTATACCGCTGCGACGCGTTTTGGGCAGTATCCCATCCATAAAGAGTATGTGCTCAAGACCATCGGCGTTATGCACGAGATCGTGCGCGAAAACCCCGGCGAGCCCGACAATCCGCCATACCGCCTGCTGACCGAGAAATTCTTCGACGCAACGTTTACCGAGGTCATCGAGCTGACCGAGGCGGGCTTTGCGGCTCGCGTTGCCGCTTCTGACGTCCCCGCAGTCCCCCTGATCGCTAGCTGCTAGCCGGCCGGCCCGGCAGTGAATAGCTCAACCCAATCGACAAGTAGCTCTTGCCGTAAGGTATCTTCGGCAATGCGCTCCTGTTTGGTCTTTGGGATGTGGGGAAGCCCGGCCTTTTTATGGATGAGCTCGGCTATGTGGTCGAAGCTCTTCTTCTCCTTGATCTGGTCATAGGTAATTTGGATGACGTCGTAGCCCATGCTTGTGAGTGCGGTGGCGCGCTCGGCATCGGAGAGGCTCGCGGCTTCGCTGTCGTGGGCAGAGCGGCCTTGGCATTCCAGAATGACGCCCATGCTGTCGGTGGCGCTTTCGATGAGGATATCGGCGTAGCAGCAGGTTTTGTCATACAGCGAACGTGCGGCTTCACTGAGCGGGATGCGCGCGTTGTTGGCGATCTCGATGCCCTGGCCGCCCTCGTCGCGGGGGAGCGAGATAAGCATGGAGGTCTGTACTTCGAAGGGCGAGGCGGCCTGCCCCGTCATGTGCTCGGCCGCCCAGCGCAGTTGTTTGACGCCGCGCAGGCCTGCGGCTTGCTTGGCGAACGCGGCGATATCCGTTGCGGTAAGAAGCGGCGTGCGCTTCCACAAGTTGGTGTCATTGCCCTTGGTGTCGTTAACTCGCTCCCAGCCGCAGTTGGGTGGAATGAACTTAAGCGAAATAGCTTCATCGAGTTGTTGTTGCGTTCGCTCGCAGGGCTTAAACACTGCAAAGGAGCCGCACATCTCGTAGCACGCCATGAGTAACTGGTTGCGTGAGGCCTGCGTGGCAAGGCTGAGCAGCGTGAACTCCGGTGAAGTGACATCAAATCCATGTTCAGTCTGTCTAAACGACCCAGGAGGCGGCTCTTGGGTCAGGAGGTGCGATTTAAACAGGCTTCGCGACCCGGATTGTGCCCGAGTGAATACTAGCCTGTGAAGCGGTGCGTGAAGCAGGTCTTTTACAACTGCATGGCTTCCGAGGCCGCAACATCTGCGATCCATATTGCCAAGGCTAATGGCGGGGTAAAGGCCTAATACCTGCGGCGGGATGCGGTAGTAGTTAAAGGCGGATTGCCCACAAAGCGTCAGGTCCATAATGCCCTCCTGGCCGAAATCATCTCTTTGAATCGAGTGAGGCCAGCGTCAATCCGGAAGTATGCGGCAAAATCTGAACCCTATGAGCGGACCTGGCTTTTGAGGCTAGTTTATCAGGCATTTTGTTGCGAAAAAACAGGGTGTGCTCGGAGGTTCCAGAATTTGCCGCATACTTCCGAAAACCAGGTCGATTTGGTTCTTGCTAAAACGATTTATCAGCCCTGTGTGAGGTGTGGGTTTGCCACCGGGCGAACACTTTTAGCGCTTGGGGCTTTATTTTTTGGGCCTCGGAGGGCGGATTTCGCGCTTTTGGTAATGAAATGGGTGCGTGCCATGCCGTGCGGTAGGCATCGGTGCACAGAAAAGGGGCCCGGAAGGCAATGCCTTCCGGGCCCCTTTGCAATGCAAATTTGCTTGCAAGTACGATTTAGCGCACCTGAGCGACGTAAGCGACGTTGGTCGAGGAGACCTTATCCTCGAGCTGGACGCTCATGCGGGGATCGCCAGCGGTAGCGACGGTCAGATCGCCGGCCTTGACGTAGCCGAGCTCCTTAGCGGTCTCGATCGCCTTGACGATCGTGCCGTTGACGGTGCCCTGGGTAATCTCGGCCTGGTGCGGGATAACGCCCCAGTACATAATCATCTGCTGGACGGCCCACTCGTGGCGGGAGAACGCGCAGATCGGCATGTTGGGACGGAAGTGCGAAATCAGGCGAGCGGTACGACCGGTGGTCGTCGGCACGGTGATGCACTTGGCGCCAACGGTGGTGGCCATGTTCACAGCGGACATACCCACAACGTTGTTAACAACGCGGGTGCCATGAGCGTCGGCCGGAACCTCGAGCGGAGCGTGGGCCGGGAGGTACTTCTCGGTCTCGAGAGCAATGCTGGCCTGCATCTTGACGGCCTCGACCGGGTACTTACCGGCAGCGGACTCGCCAGAGAGCATAACGGCGTCGGTGCCGTCGTAAATGGCGTTAGCAACGTCGGCAACCTCGGCGCGCGTCGGGCGCGGGTTCAGCTGCATGGAGTCGAGCATCTGCGTAGCGGTGATAACGGGCTTGTAGGCCGCGTTGCACTTAGCGATGATCTCCTTCTGGATGTGCGGAACGAGCTCGGGCTTGATCTCGATGCCCAGGTCGCCACGGGCGACCATGATGCCGTCGGAAGCCTCGAGGATCTCGTCGAAGTTCTCGACGCCCAGGGCGCATTCGATCTTCGGGAAGATCGTCACGTGCTCGCCGCCGTTCTCGCGGCAAAGCTCGCGGATGCCGCGGACGGACTCGCCGTCACGGATGAAGGAAGCGGCGATGTAGTCGATGTTCTCGGTCAGGCCAAAGAGGATGTCCTGACGATCGCGCTCGGTGATGGCGGGCAGCGAGATGTTGACGTTGGGCATGTTGACGCCCTTGCGCTCGCCGATCAGGCCGTCATTCTTGACGACGCAGGTCATGTCCTGGCCGCTGACGGACTCGACCTCAAGGGCAACCAGGCCGTCATCGATCAGGATGAGGGAGCCCTTCTCGACCTCGGAGGGCAGAGCCAGGTAGTCGAGGGAGATGTGCTCAGCGGTGCCGTGGAAATCCTCGGTCGTGGGCTGAGCAGTAACGACGATCTTGTCGCCGGTCTTGACGGCAACCTTCTTGCCGTCGACCAGAAGGCCGGTGCGGACCTCGGGGCCCTTGGTGTCGAGCAGGATGCCGACGGGCATACCGAGCTCCTTGGAAATACGACGGACGCGCTCGATGCGACCGTGGTGCTCGTCGTAGGATCCGTGCGAGAAGTTAAAACGGGCGACGTTCATGCCCGCCTTGATCATCTCGCGGATGGTCTCGTCGCTATCGCAGGCGGGACCCATGGTGCATACAATCTTGGTGCGCTTGTACATTCAGACCTCCATCTGACATCGTCTTGCGCTGATAGATAAACCATAAGAAATAAAACTGAGATGATTATAACGAAATGCCGACCGAATACCCCAAAAAATCGACCGTATGCCGAATTAGAAGTTCATTTTTTGCGAATAAACGGTATATGCAAAAACTTTACCAACCGTTCTAACCGCTGCTATCTGGGCGATATTTCAGTTTGATGATGCACCGAAGAAAAAACGTTTTATCAATGTTGAGCATCATACGGTCTGCATCGTTGCACTCGAGCCGTGTTTCCAATTGGAATGTTTTGGCTAGACGCGTCGCTTTGGGGTACCATAGCTCCACTATCAACTGCCGCTCAGCACGGCAGCCTTGATGAGCCCTTGCCCTTATCCTGGGAATTATGATCGGGCATCAATCTGCTGAGTGGCCCGAATCCCAGGAGGGGACTCTATATGCAAAAGGAATACCTGTCCGCCGCGGCGGAGGTGCTCAGCGACCAAGGTGTCGATGAGAACCTCGGCCTGAGCAACGGCGAGGCGTCGTCGCGCCTCGCCATGACAGGCCCTAACAAGCTTGAGGAAGCCGAGAAGACGCCGCTGTGGAAGCGCTTCTTTGAGCAGATGGTAGACCCCATGGTCATCATGCTGATTGTTGCCGCCGTCATCAGCGCACTCACGGGCATGGTCAAGGGCGAGGCGGACTTTGCCGATGTCGCCATCATCATGTTCGTCGTTATCGTCAACTCGGTGCTGGGTGTGGTCCAGGAAGCCAAGAGCGAGGAGGCCCTCGAGGCCCTGCAGGAGATGAGCGCGGCGCAGTCCAAGGTGCTGCGCGACGGCAAGCTCGTGCACCTGCCGAGCGCCGAGCTCGTTCCCGGCGACGTGATCATGCTCGAGGCAGGCGACTCCGTCCCGGCCGACTGCCGCGTGCTCGAGAGCGCCACGATGAAGATCGAAGAGGCCGCACTCACCGGCGAGTCCGTGCCGGTCGAGAAGCACGCCAACGTGATTGAGCTTGCCGCGGGCACCGATGACGTGCCGCTCGGCGACCGCAAGAACATGTGCTACATGGGTTCCACCGTGGTGTACGGTCGCGGTCGCGCCGTCGTGGTCGGCACCGGCATGGACACCGAGATGGGCAAGATTGCCGGCGCTCTTGCCGAGGCCAAGGAAGAGCTCACGCCGCTGCAGGTGAAGCTCGCTGAGCTCAGCCGCATCCTTACCATCATGGTTATCGTCATCTGCGTCGTCATCTTTGGCGTTGACATCATCCGTCACGGCGTGGGCAACGTCCTTACCGACCCGACTGCCCTGCTCGACACCTTTATGGTCGCCGTCTCGCTCGCCGTCGCCGCCATCCCCGAGGGTCTGGTCGCCGTCGTGACCATCGTCCTTTCGCTCGGCGTGACCAAGATGGCCAAGCGCCAGGCGATCATCCGCAAGCTTTCTGCTGTCGAGACACTCGGCTGCACGCAGACCATCTGCTCGGACAAGACCGGCACGCTTACCCAGAACAAGATGACCGTCGTCAAGCACGAGCTCGCTGCGCCCAAGGAGAAGTTCCTGGCAGGCATGGCGCTGTGCTCCGATGCCCAGTGGGACGAGGAGCTGGGCGAGGCCGTGGGCGAGCCGACCGAGTGTGCACTTGTCAACGATGCCGGCAAGGCTGGTCTTACTGGTTTGACTGCCGAGCACCCGCGCGTGGGCGAGGCCCCGTTCGACTCGGGCCGCAAGATGATGTCCGTGGTCGTCGAGACCCTGGATGGCGAGTATGAGCAGTACACCAAGGGCGCGCCCGACGTGGTGATCGGCCTGTGCACCCATATCTACGACGGCGACAAGGTCGTTCCGCTGACCGAGGAGCGTCGTGCCGAGCTCGTGGCCGCCAACAAGGCCATGGCCGACGAGGCCCTGCGCGTGCTGGCGCTGGCAAGCCGCACCTACACCGAGGTCCCGGCCGACTGCAGTCCCGCCGCGCTCGAGCACGACCTGGTCTTCTGCGGCCTGTCCGGCATGATTGACCCTGTCCGCCCCGAGGTCGCCGACGCCATCCGCGAGGCCCACGATGCTGGTATTCGCACCGTCATGATCACGGGCGACCACATCGACACCGCCGTGGCCATCGCCAAGCAGCTGGGCATCGTCACCGATCGCAACCATGCCATCACCGGTGCCGACCTCGATCGCATGAGCGACGAGGAACTCGACGCGCACATCGAGGACTACGGCGTGTACGCCCGCGTCCAACCCGAGCACAAGACACGCATCGTCGAGGCTTGGAAGTCGCGCGACCAGATCGTGGCCATGACGGGCGACGGCGTCAACGACGCCCCGTCCATCAAGCGCGCCGACATCGGCGTGGGCATGGGCATTACTGGTACCGACGTCACCAAGAACGTCGCCGACATGGTGCTCGCCGACGACAATTTCGCTACCATCATCGGTGCCTGCGAAGAGGGCCGTCGCATCTACGACAACATCCGCAAGGTCATCCAGTTCCTGCTTTCGGCTAACCTTGCCGAGGTCTTCTCGGTGTTCATCGCCACGCTCATCGGCTTTACCATCTTCCAGCCGGTGCAGCTGCTGTGGGTGAACCTGGTCACCGACTGTTTCCCCGCGCTCGCGCTGGGCATGGAGGACGCCGAGGGCGACATCATGAAGCGCAAGCCGCGCAACGCCAAGGACGGCGTCTTTGCCGGCAATATGGGTCTGGACTGCGTGGTCCAGGGCCTAATCATCACCGTGCTGGTGCTGGCGAGCTTCTTTGTGGGCGTGTACTTTGACATGGGCTACATCCACATCGCCGATATGATCGCCGGCAATGCCGACGAGGAAGGCGTGATGATGGCGTTCATCACGCTCAACATGGTCGAGATTTTCCACTGCTTCAATATGCGCAGCCGTCGTGCGTCGCTGTTCACCATGAAGAAGCAGAACAAGTGGCTGTGGGCTTCCGCCGCGCTGGCACTGGTGCTGACGGTGATCGTGACCGTGCAGCCGACGCTTGCCGAGATGTTCTTTGGCCCTGTGACGCTTGAGCTCAAGGGCGTTCTTGCCGCGCTGGGCCTGGCCTTCCTGATCATCCCGCTGATGGAGATCTACAAGGCGATCATGCGCGCGGTCGAAAAAGAGTAGGTCGAAAGGCCATCCCTCCCACCGGCCCGA
>CABUWV010000003.1 GCA_902495355.1 uncultured Collinsella sp. | reverse complement strand
GATAGGTCTGTGCCGCTGGCCTGGGGCGCGCGCGTATTGAATGCGTCGACAAAGCCCTGCATGCCCTGCTTCATAAAGAAGGGGCCGTAGATGGGTGAATTGAACGCAATGGGGACGGAGAAGGCTGCAGCAAGAACGAGCGTGGAAATCCATACGGCCTTGTCTCTTAGGATTAGTTTGAGAAGAAGTCGACAGTACATTCAGAAGCACCTGCATTCCTCAAAGAATCGTTAGATTAAAAGTAACAGATTGAATGAAGATGCGCGCGGCGGGGGCGAGGCGAATGGCTGAACGGTATCGATACGCGGGTTCAACGGTATCACATTGGCCACATAGATTTTTAACTTGCATTTCTACCCGCCCTTTTCGTAGAGTCGCCGATACGTGCTTAGCGCACCCTCGGCGCGTCCGGCAGGCTTTGCGAAATGGGATCCAGGAGACTTCGGCGCAGCATCATCTTGCGGAATGCTTCTAATGAGCCTCCCATCCTTCAAAAACAGAATCTCATCGCACAGCCTATCGACCGAATCCAAGATGTGGGATGACATGATGATGCACGTACCAGAATCGGCCAGCTTCCTGAGAATCTCGGAATGCAAGTCCACCCTGCTGGGGTCGAGCGCGTTCATGGGCTCATCTAATAGAAGGTACCGCGCGCCCGTCGCATACGCAATCGCCAGGGTAAGCTGCTGCTTCATGCCCTGGCTCAGAGTGCGGATCCTCATCTTCGCGAACTCGCCTATCTGCGTTTGTTCCACTATCTCTTCGATATCGCGAGCATGCGGCCACATATCGCAAACCATCTTGAGGTGATCTTCCGCACGCAATCCGGGATACAGCAGCGTCCCCTCACCAGGTGCATAGAAGATCATAGAACGGACCTCTCTCGCACCCGTACCCTGCACCTCATCCAGAACGATGCTCCCGTCCACGCGAGGACCCGGCAAACCTGTCATCGCACGCAGCAACGTCGTCTTTCCATGCCCGTTCGGAGCGACGAGACCGTAGACCGTACCCGGGGCAAACTCAGCGTTCACCGAATCTACGAGCACCTTCTTTCCATAAGAGATCGTCAGCGTTTGAAGGTCAATCATCGAGATCATCCCCTTTCGATCTTTGGAACACTCAGGCGCACCATCAACGGAGATACGGCGCCCAAGACCACCAGCAGAGCGCCCGATGCGCCGACGACCTCTCCAAAAGGCATCGCGTTCGTCCCTCGCCCAAGGAACCCAATCGTCCCCACCTGGGAAGCGGGATCAAACGAGGCGAATGGAGCCAGCAGCGCGACGCCCATGCCCACGCTTTCAACATGAGCGCTCAACGAACCCAACACCAAGAGAACCGCGCAAACCATTCCGGTGACAACGGGGTTGCGGCTAATCGCTGCTGTCAACGCAGCGACGACGGAAATCACGCCGTATGCCATGACCAGCAACGGAATACTGCACAACACCGCCTCCCCCACCATGGACGTTGTCGAAGCTCCCGCCCGAATGAGAGCGACGGGATACTCCGATCCACCCGCACCGTTCTTAATCACGGACACAACGACAGCGGGAACCATCGACACCAAAAGCAGCACCAAGCCAAGCAGGAGAGCCAGCGCAACAGCCGTCAGAAAACGCACATGCGCTGTTGCGGGGATCTGGAGAACCAGAAGGGAACGACACTGCAGGTGGGTGCACGCGAGCGATGTGACAACCACGGGCAACAGCAAAAATAAGGAGGGAAGCGCTGCCTGGAGATACGAAAGGAGGATTAATGGGGGCATCTTCGTACTTAACTCGTAAACCTTGGGGTCCGGCAAGCTCGCGATCGACTCAAGCAGAAGGGCGCGCGCCTCCGCACGAGAAGGAGTCTCCGGCTCGATTCCGATCGATTGCAGGAGAGTCGCATCTGCCGCGCCCAGCTCACCTCGAGCGCGCTCGTACGTCGCAAGGCTTCGAAACCCCTCCGCAGGCATAGGCGCGTACACGAAACCCGAAAGAGCATCCCGCATGTCTTCCAGGGCCGCTTTGCCCTCGACGTCCATATTCGCAGCGTTCTGCTCTAGATACCGATCTATTGAACGGAGCTCCCCATCCCTATACCGAACAGCGGAAACGTTATCAGCGTCAGGAAACATCTCGACCAGAGCCGGGGCCAGCATCGTCGTCGACATTGCAATCGCGCATACGGCGAGGGTAGGAGAACGCAGGAGCAGTTTCCCCATCGTTCTTACGTATGCAACGGTGGAGGCACAAGCGCTCGAACGAGTTGCCGTTCTCGATGCAGTGAAGGAACCTCTCTCAAGACAAATCGGGGATATCGGGCACGCGCAGCCGCTCTTTCCAGCAACGCAAAGCAGGCTAATTGCCAGCACCTCGATCCCGATTGCGCATACGAGGGCAATCGCGCCACGCTCGAAGCAAAGTCCAGGCAGATTCACTATCTGCGTTGTCGGGTACGGGCTATAGGCGCCGACGGTCAACTCAGTGTTCGCATACGTAAGGGGATTCAACAGGGCGAACTCACGTAAAGCGATGGATCTTCCGTAATACCCGGGAACCATCGTCACCCCCATCAGGGCACATACGAACACGATTCCAAGCGTAGGGTTATTGGCAATCTTCACGGCAAGGTGAACGACAAGCGAGATGAACGCTGCCACCAAGAATTGCAAGATGACCGTCTGCGCGAACACCAGCCAAGCCGGTTTGATAACCGGAGTCGCATATTGAATGTAGCCTATCGGATAGAACGGCGAGCCCGGGCCATTCTTCACAAGCGCGGCGATTATCCCTGGAAGATTGATGGCGAGGACGGCAAGCATTGCAAAAACACGCGCCCATACGCTCGATGCAACAAGTCTACCCAGCTCGCCCATCGGTGCCTGGATGATGAGCTTTTCACATTTGTTAAGACGCGCGGCAAGGAACGAGACGGCAACGGCCGTTGCGACCCATAGCAAGTACTCCTTCGATCCGTCATAATAGGTGTACTCTCCATCCGATATCTGCAGAAACGGAAGTAGGGGAGAGAGCGGTGCCAAGATAAGACGTCCCGCGGCAAGAGGGTACAGAAGCGCGGGCATGCTTGATGAAGAGGTATAGACACCGTCCTCCCCCGCATTCACAAGCGCATCCGCATAGGATGCTGACAATTCCTGCTCAACACGGGTTATTCCCGACTCGAGGTATTCGACCCGTCCGTCGATGCCAGCCGCGCTCCTGAAGACGGGCAGAGCACAAAGAACCATCAACGCAACAACGACAACACAGAGCGAACTGGAGGAGAGAAGCGACCTAAAGATCGCCTTCGAGATTTTGAGCATATTCATCGCCAACCTTAACCTCATCCAGTCGGAACAGAGGGGCCGAACAAAATGCTCGGCCCTTATTACTTGCCGGCAAAGTCAATTTAACATAAACTGTTAAAAAGTAACCTGAGTTTTTTAAATTCTTCGGAGGTTATTATGAGTTCCGACAATCGCACTCCCCGGCTTCATTCCTTCCGCATCGCATGTGCGATAGCCTCTGCGACCCTTTGCGCCACCGCCATCGCACAAGTGGCGTTCTCCTTAAAGCCAGCAATCGAAGTGCTCGACAACCCTGTAATTGCAGACTCCCCCGCGTATCCAGCCCTTGCGATCTCGACATTGGTCCCTGCCGTCATCGGTATCGCTACGACCATCCTCAGCGCCGTTCTCGTGTGGACGATCAAGAGCGGAGACCCCTTCAAGAAAGGGTCTGCGACATGCTTGAAGGTGCTCGGCATTCTCTTCGTTGTTCAAGCTGCCACCAGCCTCTACGCCGGCTCACTCAAAACCTCCGTTTCGATGTTTGGCGGCGAGGGGGCCGTCGGCGCCCAAGAGATCGCTTCATCATTCGATTGGACCTCTCTGGTTCTCGGCATCGTCCTGTTCATGCTTTCCCAGCTCTTCTTGTACGCCCGAGAGCTGTACCTCGACTCCGACGAGATTGCGTAAGGAAACGCCATGCCCGTAATTGTTCGCCTCGACAAGATCATGGCCGAGCGAAAGATTTCCTCGAACGAACTTGCCGAAAGGATTGGAACCACGCCCGTGAACCTGTCCCGTATTAAAAAAGGGCATATTCGCGGCATTCGCTTCAACACACTCGAGCAGCTATGCCTCGCCCTTCGTTGCCAACCCGGAGACCTTCTCGAAGTCATGAGCGAAGAGGATGCCCGAAAGGAGTTCGGACTCGATTGGTCCGCCGAGGATTAGAGGGCGGTCGTACTCGCCCTGCACACGGGGATGCGAATCGGCGAGGTCTGCGGCCTTCGGTGGTGCGATGTGGATTTCGAGACGGGCCTGATCTCGATCAGACACTCGGTGGCGTACGCGAAGGGAATGGGTTCGTTCATCAAGGACACCAAGACCCATGACGCCAGGGGTATCCCCATCGACCCGGTCGGCCTACTCCCCTTCCTGAAGGAGACCCACGAGATCGACTGCGGAAAGCTGCGCTTGCGCGGCCTTACCGGGGCGGTCGAGATCGGGGACTGCTACATCCTGTCGGAGCCGGGCGCGACCTTCGCGACGACAAGCTATATCCGCAGGGCGTTCAAGACGTTCTCGGAGACCAACGGCCTCATGGGCACCAACGACGAGCTGATCACGTTCCACGGCCTTCGCCACACGTTCGCAACGCAGTGGATCCGCCAAGGCGGCGATATCAAGGCGCTCCAATCGATCCTCGGCCACAAGGACGCCATGGCGACGCTCAACGTCTACGCCGACATCGAGCCCATCTCCAAAATCCATAACATGCTGCGCGCCACGCCGTGCCTTTGGCGCGGGCACCTCGGGCCGAGGGTCGATCCGGGTCCCATGTTCCAACAGAGGATCCAGGAGTCCATCGAGACGCTCCAGGCGTTCGGCTACGGCATCACCGAGCCGGACGACCGAAATATCGCCATACGCGACGTGAAGACGAACAGTTGGCTCTAGCTCACCGAGTACGCGGCAGTGCTGGGCCCATCCCAACTGAGGTCACGGTGGTCCGATAGGGGCGCCGCCCGCGGCATGCGCCGCGGAGCGGTATCCCCTACCGAAGGGCGGGGATGCCCTCCGCTTCCAGTTCGGAATCAGCCGTCGGAGGCGTTCGGCTGACTGCGGGAACGGCCTGTCCGCTCAATGTGTTCGGCTGAGATCGGAAATCAACCCAACACGAGCCGGACACGCGCCAGACGGCTCTTCCCCGTACGGCCTTCCCCCTTACGCTCATGTTGCAGGCATGTAACGCCGCAGCGAGCGCGCCTTTTTTGCGCCAGACAGGTACAATGATGAACACTGTACCGTAGCGGAGCGCCCCGCGCGCGCCGCAATCACGCGAAAGGGTTTCCCATGGCCGAGATCTCGTCCTCCCGTATCGTCATCACCGTCCTTGGCAAGAACCGCCCCGGCATCGTCGCCGGCGTCACCCGCGTTCTGGGCGAGGCCAACGTCGACATCCGCGACATTACGCAGTCCATTATCGAGGACATCTTCACCATGACCATGCTGGCCGACACTGCCGAGTCCAAGCTCGACTTCGCCGAGCTGCAGGAGGCGCTGGCCGAGGCCGGCGAGCTTTCGGGCGTCAACGTGTCCATCCAGCGCGAGGACGTCTTTAACTTTATGTACCGCCTGTAGCGAGCAAGCCGCTGGGGATAGCCTGACGCGCGCATGCCCATGCAAGTCACCCCGATGCGGCCCGGAGAGGAGCGCGCATGGCCTACGACGCCAAGAAAATCTATTACCGCTTCGATGACCACTTGAGCCGCCTGGTTCTGGATTACGAAGCAAGCCGCCAGATTTCGCCTGAGAGCGAAAACCTCTACCACGGCCTGCCGACCGACCCTTATGACGAGGGCCTGTTTGTCGAGCACAATGTCAAGCGCGGCCTGCGCAATGCCGACGGCTCGGGCGTGGTCGCGGGCCTCACTCGTATCTCGGATGTGCACGGCTACAACAAGGTCGACGGAAAGGTCGTGCCCGATCAGGGCAAGCTCACGCTTCGCGGCTACAGCATCGAGGATCTGGTCAACAATGCCCAGGCCGAAAATCGCTACGGCTACGAAGAAGTCGCCTATCTGCTTATCACGGGTTCGCTACCCAACAAGGAAGAGCTCGGCGGCTTCTGCGAGCGCCTAGGTGCCTTTAGACATCTGAGCGACGAGTACGTTAAAGAGTTCCCTATGACCACGGTGTCGTCGAGCATCATGAACGTGCTCCAGCGCGCCGTGCTGCTGCTCTACGCCTTCGATGCCGAACCAGACGTGATCACGCCCGAGCATGAGATCGACGTGGCTATTTCCATGCTCGCACGTCTCCCGCGCATCGCCGCCTTCGCACACATGGCCTCGATCGCCAAGCTTCGCGGCTCCGAGGTTCACGTGCCGCACCCCACGCCCGGCCTCTCCACCGCCGAGACCATCCTGCAGGTGTTGCGCGGCGGCATGGCATTCAACCGCGACGAAGCCATGCTGCTCGACGTGATGCTCATGCTGCATGCAGAGCACGGCGGCGGCAACAACTCCACGTTTGCCTGCCGCGTGCTGTCCTCCTCGGCCACCGACCCGTATTCCGCCTACGCCGCGGCCATCGGCTCGCTCAAGGGCCCGCGCCACGGCGGCGCCAACGCCAAGGTCGTGTCCATGCACGAGGACATCCGTGCGCATGTCTCCAATTGGGAGGACGAGGACGAGGTCGCGGCCTACCTGGGCAAGATCCTCGACAAGCAGGCCTTCGACGGCACCGGCCTCATCTACGGCATGGGCCACGCCGTCTATACGCTGAGCGACCCGCGCGCCGAGGTCTGCCGCCGTTACGCGCGCTCGCTTGCCGCCAAGAAGGACTTGGGCGAGGAGTTCGCGCTCATCGAGCGCATCGAGCGCCTGGCCCCGCAGGTGATGCGCGACCACGGCATGACCAAGCCCATCTGCGCCAACATCGACCTGTACACGGGCTTTATTTACAAAATGCTCGGCGTGCCCGAGACGCTCTTTACACCGCTGTTCGCCGTCGCCCGTATGGCCGGCTGGTCGGCGCACCGCATGGAAGAGCTCTTCTGCGCGCACCGCATCATCCGTCCCGCGTATCGCCCGGTTATCGAGCCGCTGGAATACAAGCCGCTCGCCGATCGCTAGGACGCGGACCGTTATAGAACCCGAGCGTGGCCAGGGCATCACCGCCCTCGGCCACGCTTTTTATGACAGTAGAAAGGATCGCAGCGAATGATTGTGTTTTCCGATATGGATGGAACGCTGCTGACGAGTGATAAGCAGATGAGCGACGCCACCTGGGCGATGCTCGACGAGCTTGCGCGACGCGGTATTGAGTTCGTGCCCTGCACGGGGCGCCCGCTGTCGGGTGTCTTTGAGCCCATCCTCGCCCACCCCGCCGTACACTACGCGGTCTGTGCCAACGGTGCCAGCGTCTGGCAGCTCGACGACGGTACGCCCACCGATGTCTCACGTGCCACGCGCATTTTGAGCCGACCGCTCGATTGCGGCATTGCCCATCGCATCCGCCGCATCGCCGCCGACCACGATGTGACCTTCGATATCTTCGCGGACGGGCAGTGCTTCCTCCCCCGCTCGCTCTACACGCGCCTGGATGAGTTCTGCGGCGGCGACCCCCACATCGCAACTTCGCTCAAGCGCACACGAACACCGATCGACATGGATATCGACAGCAAGATCGACGAGGTCGAGACGCTCGAACGCATCGCCATGTACTGGCACGACCCGGCCGATCGCGACGCCATCGCGGCGGAGCTCGACACGCTCGGAGGCATTGAGGTCACACGTTCGTACGCCATGAATATCGAGGTCATGGGCGAGGGCGCCACCAAGGGAACGGCCCTCACGTGGCTATGCGAGCACTTAGGCGAGCGTCTCGCCGACGCCTGGGCGTTCGGCGACAACATCAACGACATCCCCATGCTGCAGGCAGCGGGCCATGGCATGGCCATGATCAACGCCGAGCCCGAGGACCGCGAGGCCGCCGACGCCATCACCGAATACGACAACGACCACGACGGCGTCGCCCGCACCATCATGGACGCCCTCGCCTAGCAACAGCAACCCGGCAGGGTAGCTAATTTGGGGACACTCTTCGCGGGGCGCCGCAAGGACTGTCCCCATCTGCCGAATTAGGCGAGACTCTCCAGCACGCGACGGAGCTCCTGCTGGACGGCGTGGTCGCGGTTGCACCCCACCACGCGATCGGCGACTGCCTTGAGCGCGGGGCGCGCGTTTTCCATCGCGCAGCCCGTGCCGACAAAGCGAATGATCTCGTAGTCGTTCATCGAGTCGCCAAACGCCATGACCTCGTCGCGTTCGACGCCATAGTGCTCCATGAGCTGTGCGATGCCCGAGGCCTTCGACACACCGGGCTGCATGGCATCGATCCACGCGTTGCCCGAAGGCGCGAAAGAGAACAGGCCGCCCAGCTCGCGCTGCAACACGTAGGCGTTGTCCATCACGTTGCCGTCATCGCAGATAATCGATGCCTTGATGATATTCACATGCGGATCGGGCAGTCCCCAAATGCGTTCGGCGTTGGGCAGATCTTTGTCGATCTCGCGGACAAATTTGTCCTCGTCGTCGAGCAAAAAGGACTTGGTGCGATCAAAGAGCGCCAGATGCATGTTAGGAAACATCTTGACCGTGCGTGCGAGCTTGCGGACGGCGAGATGCGAATATACCTCGCGATCGACCTCGACCCCTTCTGCATAGACCTGCGCACCATTCGCCGCGACAAAGTCCATTTTGTCGACCACGGGCGCAAAGAACTCGCATAGGCGGTCGTAACGGCGGCCCGAGGACGCAGCAAAGTGCACGCCGCGCTCGCGCAGGGCCTCAATCAGCTCATATGTCTCGGGCGGTACCTGGCTATTCTCATCAAGCAACGTACCGTCCATATCGGATGCAATCAGTTTAAACATAGAAAAGCTCCCTTCGGGCTTGATGGAATCGGACGTATATCCGATTCCAACGTACCCAAAGGGAGCTCAGATAAGACTCCGCGGGCGCAAACGTTACAAGGACCTAGCAAATAGCTCACACATGCCAGAGGCCTCATGGTCGCGGCGTCAGGCGACACGTCAAAGAGTGTCCCCGACGACTAATCGTTGAAGAACATCCCCGATAACTAGTCGGCGTAGGTGAAGGTCGTGACGTCGAACATGCCCTCGGGGCGAATGCGGAGCGTCGGGATGACCGGTAGGGGCAGGAAGATGATGCCCATGATGGGGTCGAGCGGCGGCTCAATACCCATGGCGCGCGCCTTGACCATAAAGTCGTCGTGCTGCGCGGCGACATCCTCGGCCGTGCTCTCGCTCATCAGACCACCAAGCGCCAGCGGAATACGCGCCACAACCTCGCCGTTGCACACCAGCACGTGGCCGCCCTGGCCAACAGCCTCGACGGCAGCCATCATATCGGCCGCGTTGTCGCCCACCACGCACACGTTGTGCGAGTCGTGGCCGATCGTCGAGGCAATGGCGCCACCCGTGATGGTAAAGCCACGTACCCAGCCGCGACCGATGTGCCTGCCGACCAGACCCAGGCCCGCAGGACCATCGCCGTCGGCGCCCTCGGCCTGCAGCGACACACCGCGGCCATGGCGCTCAATCAGCATAATGCGACGCAGGCCCTCGGCGCTCTCGGGGCGAACCATACCCGTGATGGCCTTACCCGGCACCACGTCGATCACGGCCTCGCCCGGCTTAAAGGCATAGTCGAATACGTCGAGCGAAAGCTTCGGCAGCTTAACGGAGGCGCGCAGCTCATCGGCAAGGGCTGCGACCTCGGCCATCTCGGGTGCAATCTCGCCCACAAAGGTGCCGTCCTGCGCCACCAGAGCACCGGCGGCATATACGCGATGCGGAGCCGTGGCAAACGTCAGGTCATTGAGCACCAGCAGGTCGGCACGCTTGCCCGGGGCGATGGCGCCGCGGAGCTCGTGCGGGTCGCGGCAGCCGTGGTCCAGGCCAAATGCCTCAGCCGTGGAAAGGGACGCCATGGAGATGGCGACCACGGGGTCGATACCGGCCTCAATCGCCACGCGGCAGGCATTGTCGATCATGCCGGTCGCAAGAGCATCGGAAGGGGCGCGGTCGTCGGTCGCAAAGCAGCAGCGGCGGGCACGGGCAGGATTCTCCAGCAGCATCGGCGACAGGTTGGCCAGGTCATGGCTGCACGTACCTTCGCGCAGCATCACGTACATGCCGCGGGACAGCTTGTCGAGTGCCTCCTCGGGAATCGTCGACTCATGGTCAGCGATAATACCTGCCGCGGCATAGGCGTTGAGGTCCTTGCCGGCAACGAGCGGCGCGTGACCGTCAACCTGCTTGGACGGCGTCTGGTTGGCAGCGTCAATGCGAGCGCAGGTCTCGGGATCGGCCATAAAGACGCCCGGCAGGTTCATCATCTCGCCCAGGCCAAAGACATCGCCCGGATGCTCGGCAAAAAACGCCTGCATATCAGCAGCGGTGATGACGGCACCGGCCTGCTCGTCGGGCAGCGCGGGCACGCACGAGGGCATCATGTACTTGATGGAAATAGGAGCGCGACGGCCGTCCTCGATCATAAAGCGCAGGCCGTCCAGGCCGGAAACGTTGGCGATCTCGTGGCTGTCGGCAATGGCAGTGGTGGTACCGCGCGTCGCCGCCATGCGCGCATACTCGGCAGGGCGGATGTTCGAAGACTCGATATGCAAGTGTCCGTCAATAAAACCGGGGGCAAGATAGCGGCCCTGGCAATCGATGACCTCGGCAGCCTCATACGTACCGGCGGCATCGTCGCGACCATCGTAGAGCACACCGACGATCACGCCATCCTTGACGGCAACGCTACCGGGCGCCACGCGCTGGCCGTACACATCGACAATCTGTGCGTTGACAAACAGCGTGTCAACGGGCACACGACCCTCGGCGGCCTCGATCACAGATCTCATGACCTCAACGGACATACATACTCCTTTAACGTTTGAAATAACTGCGGAGCGGACAAACCTTCACCGCAGCAAGCCAATAGCCATTGTATGCCCAAAAGGAGGCCGCCGATAACACCCCTTCCGCTTAACGGCACCGCCAAATGATCCCTTGGGGACGGAGGAAAAAAGTTGCGGTGGAATAGTTCCTACCTGGGCGCCCGTAAGGCATTTTTAGGAACTATTTCACCGCAACTCAAAAGGCCGCAGTCGGGAGTTCCGGCTGCGGCCCTATTGCACATGTTAGGTTGACCTACTTGCTAGACCAATTTAAAGCCCTTGCGCTTGCCTACGGAGAGGGTGTCGCCCAGCTTGAGGGCGCTGGGGTCGATGTTGTAGCTCTTGGGAGCCACGGCCTTGCCGTTGATCTTGACGCCGCCGCCGTCGATGTCGCGACGGGCCTGGCCGGCGCTGGCCGAAAGACCCAGGTCCTTGAGCAGGCCGGCGAGGTAGATCTGGCCCTCGTCGTTAACAGTCAGCTCAACATGCTTCTCGGGGAAGTCGGCGAGTTGGCCCTCCTTGAACACGCGGTCGAACTCGGCCTGAGCCTCGTCGCCGGCACCGGCGCCGTGGTAGGTGTCGCACAGGTCGCGGCCCAGAGCGCGCTTGAGCTCATAGGGATCGGCGGAGCCGTCGGCCAGAGCAGCGTCGATCTTGTCGACCTCGGCCGGGGTGAGCGAGCTCGCCAGGCGGTAGTACTTGCCGATCATCTCGTCGGGGATGGACATGGTCTTGCCGAACATATCCTTGGGCGCGTCGGTCAGGCCGATGTAGTTACCGTAGGACTTGGACATCTTACGGACGCCATCGGTGCCCTCGAGCAACGGCATGGTGAGCGCGATCTGGGGCTCCATGCCCATCTTCTCCATGAGCTCACGGCCGGCGAGCAGGTTGAAGAGCTGATCGGTGCCGCCCATTTCCACGTCGGCCTTGATCTGCACGGAGTCGTAAGCCTGCATCACGGGATACAGGAACTCATGCAGGGCGATCGGCGTCTGGGACTGGTAGCGCTTGGTAAAGTCGTCGCGCTCGAGAATACGGGCGACGGTGAACTTGGAGCACACCTGCAGCAGGCCGGCCAGATCCATCGACAAGATCCAGTCGCCGTTGTGCACGATGGTGGTCTTCTCGGGATCCAGGATCTTCATGGCCTGGCTCACGTAGGTCTCGGCGTTGGCCTCGATCTGCTCCTGCGAAAGCTGCGGGCGGGTGGAATTCTTGCCCGAGGGGTCGCCAATCAGCGCGGTGCCGTTGCCGATGATGAGGGTGACGTTGTGGCCCAGGTCCTGGAACTGACGCATCTTGCGCAGGGGCACGGCATGGCCCAGGTGCAGGTCGGGGCTGGTGGGATCGACGCCGAGCTTGATGTTGAGGGGCTCGCCCTTCTCAAGCTTCTTGCGAAGGTCGGCCTCGGGGACGATCTGCGCGGCGCCCGAGGTGATGATACGCATTTGCTCGTCAACAGACAGCATTGGGTATCCTCCTTTTGCTATAGCACCCTCGCCGAAAACGGCGGTGCTGGAAGTCCATAAACTCTCTTATGATAACAAACTGACGCGGCGCAGCATCTACGACAGGAAAATCCTCGTCCTGCCGCATGCGTCGATGGCAACTGGCAGACGCGTACCGTCACGCTCGACCAGATAGCGCACCTGCCGACGACGCAAGCAGTCGCGGCAACGGACCTGCCCCGTCGCATCGGTGGCGCAAACGCCCTCGGCTGTCAGCAGGCAGTGTTCGCACACCATGAGCTCGGGACGGTCGGCGTCGACCGGACCCAAGACGCCGGGTTCAGCAGCCAGCTCGGCAATACGCTCCCTATCATTGCCGAGCAGCTCGGCAGGCAAGTATACCCACCCCGCGCCAAGCCCGCGCAGCCAGGCAAGCGTGGCCCGATTGGCACAGAACACCGGCGCTGCCACGCCAAACGTCGTGCCCAGCTCGCGGGCCATCGTCACCTGCCCCAGGTTGCGGCAGACGACGCGCCCGGCACGTTGCATAAGCGCTCGAATCCGCTCGGCGTCGCCTGCGCGGCACACTTCGTCGAGCACCACCGTCGCATCGGACAGATCCCACTCATCGCGCGGATCCAAATCCATCAGCTCCCAGGCAAAGACCATACGAGCAAAAGCCTCATGCTTTGCCGGCTCCGCCGGTCCCGCCAACTCCGTCGGTACATCGCCATCTGCCAGAACGCCCTCAAACGGCAGCACCTCAACGGACTGCTCAGCAGGCGCGACCGCATCTGCCTCGACCCGCATGCGCTCCAACACCGTTGCCGTCTGCCCCAGCACGCCGGCACTGCGAATCAGATAGACCTCGCAGCCCGCGTCCACCTTGCGTTTGCAATGCACGACGATGCGCTCTCCCGCAGCGGCATCCACGGGGCAAGGCACCTGTGGCCAGCGCTTGGGCACATCGGGACGCGCGTCGGCACCCGGGTAAAATCGGATCTCGAGCGTATCGCCCGCCGCCACGGCGGCATCAAGCTCAACCGTCACCTCTTCGTGACCCACCGCCACCAAGTGGCCCACGCGCACGCCCTGGTTGATCGCGCGCTCAAAGCTCATGAGCTCGGCGCCCGAACGACCCCGCAGATACGCATCGGTAAAGCCGCGGTTGAACGACCTTCCCAGCTCGCGCTCAAGCGCCGGCACCGCATCGGCATCCCATGTGCCGTCGCGCAGCATATTGAGCGCCCGACGCCACACCCTCACCACGTTAAAGACGTAGTCGGGATTCTTCATGCGGCCCTCGATCTTGAGCGATGCCACGCCGGCGGCAACAAGCTCGGGCAGATGCGCGATGCCCAGATAGTCACGCGGACAAAGCAGGCGATCCCCTTCGACAGCGACAACACTCTGCCCCGCCTCGTCCACCAGGTCATAGGATAGACGGCACGGTTGCGTGCAATCACCGCGCATCGCAGAGCGGCCACGTCGAAGGGCAGAGAACCCGCACGCACCCGAGTATCCAATGCAAATAGCGCCGTGACAGAACACCTCGATGGGCACGCCAGTAGCGCAAAGCGTCTCAATCTCTGCAACGCTCAGCTCGCGCGCAGTCGTCACGCGCTCAACGCCCAACTCCTTGGCAGCCAACTGCACGGCACCCTCGCTATGAGCGCCCGCCTGAGTGGACAGGTGAATCTCGACCCCCGGAATCGCCGCACGAAGCGCACAAGCCAGCCCGGCATCGGCCACAATCAACGCATCGGCACCCAACGCGCGCGCATGCGCCCCCAACGCCACGGCGTCGGCAAGCTCATCATCGAACACGAACACGTTGAGCGTCACGTACACACGCACGCCATGGGCATGGGCCACGGCACAACCGCGCGCGAACTCATCATCGCTAAAGCCATGCGCGCTCACTCGAGCGTTGAATCCGTCCAGCCCCGCATAGATGGCATCGGCACCCGCCGCAATCGCCGCGAGCATCTGGTCGAGTCCGCCAGCAGGCGCCAGCAGTTCGGGCAGCGCCACTTCAGCCGCCGCCAACTCGCTTTCGCATTGTCCGCTCGGTTCCATCGGCCGAATCGCCATCGGTAAACTCCTTGCCAAGGTGTGCTTTCACTCTGAAAATTGCTGCCAACCAGCATACACGAGGCCCCGCATGCCCCGATTGGTTTATCGTGTAATAACTTATGTCCATCCTGCCCGGTAGCATACCTGCCGCCTGGCACGACATACCTGGAGGTCAATATATGGGTCCTCGCCAACGACAGGGGCGCGGTCGCTCTAAGACGCATGCCCTTCCCATGATCTTGCTCTCGTTTTTGGGCTTTCTGCTTATCGCGGGCGTAGCGTTTGGCATCGGCATGATCGGCAATGTCAACCGCTGGCTGTCCGATCTGCCCGACTACACCGATGCCAACGCGTATCTGGTGAGCGAGCCCACCGACATCGTCGACTGCAACGGCAATACCATTGCGAGTTTCTACACGCAAAACCGCAAGTCCATCACCAAGGACCAAGTGTCCCCGTACGTGCTGCAGGGCACCGTCGACGTTGAGGACGAGCGCTTCTACGAGCATGGCGGCATCGACCTCTGGGGCATTGCACGCGCATCGGTGGCAACCCTCACCGGTGGCCACGAGGGCGCATCGACCATCACCCAGCAGCTGGTTCGCAACACCATCTTGCAGGAGGAACAATTCGACTCGACCATCGAGCGTAAGGTGCGCGAGGCCTATATCGCCATCAAGATGGAGGATATGTACTCCAAAGACGAGATCCTCATGATGTACCTCAACACCATCTACTACGGCCATGGAGCATATGGCATCGAGGCCGCCGCCGAGACCTATCTGTCCAAAACCGCCGCCGACCTCACCCTGAGCGAGGCCGCGCTGCTCATCGGCCTTCCCAACTCGCCCTCGCAGTACGACCCCACGGTTAATCCCGACTTGGCGCTGTCCCGCCGCAATAAGGTTCTGGACAACATGCTGCGTCTGGGCCACATCACGCAGGAAGAACACGATGCCGCACAGGCTGAGCCCATCACGCTTAACGTGACCGAGATTTCGGGCAGTGGCGTCGACGTATACTCGCAGCCCTACTTTGTCGCCTATGTTAAGCAGCTGCTGGAGCAGGAGTTCTCGACCGACGTGCTCTTTAAGGGCGGTCTGACCGTCAAGACCACCATCGACCCCACCATGCAGCAGGTGGCCGAGGAGGCCGTGCGCTCGCAGCTCGACACGCTTTCGCTCGACGGCCTGGACATGGGCATGGTCGTCGTTGACCCCAAGACCGGCTACATCAAGTGCATGGTAGGCGGCTACGACTACAACGCCGACGAGAATCACGTGAACCACGCTACGGCAAAGCGCCCCGTGGGCTCCACGTTTAAGGCCTTTACGCTGGCAACTGCCATCCAAAACGGTATGAACCCCAACGTCACCCTCAACTGCAACTCGCCGCTCAAGGCCAAGGGCACCACGACCGAGGTGCAAAACTACGGCAAGCAGAGCTATGGCAACATCACGCTTAAGCAGGCAACGGCATACTCATCCAACACCGGCTACATTCAGGTGGCCGAAGCCATCGGCAATGACAAGATCATATCGCTCGTCAAAAAGCTTGGCATCGATCCCGCCAAGGACAATATCGAGGACGTTCCCGTCATGACGCTCGGCACCGGGTCCATCTCACCGCTCGAGATGGCATCGGCCTACGCAACGTTTGCCAACGGTGGCTACTACCGTCAGCCCATCGCCATTACCGAGATTGACTCGCGTACCGGTTCGGTTCTGTACCAGCACACCGACAATCCCACGCAGGTGCTCACCGAAGGCGAGGCTGCCGCGGTTACCGATGTTCTATCCGGCGTCATGCAGGGCAGCGGCACGGGTGCCGCCGGCGCGCTGAACGTCAATCAGCCCTATGCCGGCAAGACGGGCACCACCGACAACACCACCAACCTGTGGTTCTGCGGCTATACCCCGCAGCTGGCGTGCGCCCTGTGGACCGGCTATTCCGCGGGCGAGATCCCCATCCAAAAGTACGGTTCGGACCTGCTGGGCGACAGCACCAACCTGCCCGTCTTTAAGAAGTTCATGAACACCGTTCTTGCGGGCACCGAGCGCGAGGAATTCTCGACCGGAACGGCTCCCACGTACAAGAACAATAACGTCTGGAAGTTCTACGGCACAAACAACAAAAAGAAAGACGAAGAGGATAAAGACGAAGGAAAAGAAGAGGAAGAGACCACGACCACCACAACGACAACGACAACCACGACCACTGAAACCCCGGGCGGCAACACCACCGGCGATAGCGGTACGACAGGTGGCGACGGTGGCACGGGTGGCAATGGTGGCACGGGTGGCGACGGTGGCACGCCGACGCCTACCCCCGATCCTACGCCCACGCCCGACCCCTCTACGGGCCAGTAGACGCAAAGCGGCATCTGACACCAAGGCGCCCGAG
Source organism: uncultured Collinsella sp. (assembly GCA_902495355.1). Classification (GTDB taxonomy): domain Bacteria; phylum Actinomycetota; class Coriobacteriia; order Coriobacteriales; family Coriobacteriaceae; genus Collinsella. The sequence goes on along the minus strand of CABUWV010000003.1, from coordinate 135,806 downwards.
CAGCACGTACGCTGCTCGGGCGCTTTTTTATTTCGGCAGATGTCACAAGATGCCACGACGGCCCCGGCTGCAGGACCGATAGAGCAACGGGTGCCGGCATGCAAAAGGGCGCTGACCTTCGTCAACGCCCTCGGCAATTACCTATAGCAACAATCGGCACAGCAGCAGCGCCACGCATCCCCTACTTGTGAGAGTTACTCAGCTTGTTGATGAGCGCTTCAAGGCGTTCGCCGTCCTCGGCCGTCTGCGCAATGACTAAGATCGTGTCGTTGCCGGCAAGCGAGCCAAGCACGTCGGGCAACTCCGCGGCATCGACCGCTGCGGCAATACCAGAAGCCGTACCGGGCTGTGCCTTGATCATAACCAGATTATCGGTGCGCAGTACGCCGGTAACCAACTCGGAAACCATGCGCTGCAGATGCAGGTCCTCGGCAAGGACATAGATGCCCTCGGGGAGCTTACGCAGTCCCATGTCCGCGATGTCGCGCGAAACGGTCGCCTGCGTGCAATCGAAACCCATGGCGCGAAGCTCGTCTACCAAAACGCGCTGCGTACGTACGTCCTTATTGCGAACAATATCTCTGATGGCATCCTGGCGCCCATTGCGTTTTTTGGCCATACAAAACCTCACTCCAAAAGATGGCGGAGACAATCACTTAGTGATTGAATAGTTTAGCGCTATTTGAGGGTTTTAGTGAATAAGAACGCATTTCGAAACAATTCCATGCAATTTATTTCGAAAATCACGCTACTAGACAGTCCTGACGCCCGAACGATTGAAAAAGGCCGCCAGATGCGTATGCAACGCACACCGCATAGGCTTGGCACTAGCTATCGAACCATAGAGCAGACCTAAGCCACGATGATTGCCTTTAAGAGCCTCAACCATCTGACGGGTACGCTGCGCTTCGAGCATATCATGCAAACGGGCCGAACACTCTATTGAAGACACCCCATGGGGGCTCAGACACAAATTTTCGATGCAGGCGACCAGACCGGCGTAGTAATACCGCTGGCAGACCAGCTTCAACTGATTGCCACCGCCCGCGACGGCAAGCGAGTCGGCAAGCCTGTCGAGCGCCCCGATATCATCAGAAAGCCTGGCAAACATCGTGGGGTCAAACGTCTCCGTAATCGACGGCGCCACTGCATGAAAACGGGCACGGCCACATCCCGAAACGCGCTTTGCCTGCGAAAGCGCGAACGTCAAAAAAGACACCGTGCGAAACGCATCGCCATGCGCAAGGCACGCCTCAAAGAGGGCGCGATCATACAGCACGCCAGAGGTCTGTCGGATTAAACCACAGGAAACCAATTGGGTCAGGCAAGCCGCCCGGTCCTCATCTTCAGAAACGGATGTCGCGTCCAAAACTCGGGAATGACGTTCGCGGTGAACATCGTAGCGATCGAGCGAAACAGAGGGAAACACGATGTCAGCAGAAGCGTCGCAGGAACTTTCGACCATCTGCGAAAGGGACTGCGGCGCAAACCACTCATTGGCATTCATCGCAATGATCTGGGAGCCGCGCGAAGCCGCAAAGCCGGCACGCAGGCAGGCGCCAGGCACTGGGTCCTCAACATCAATCAAATCAATATGAATATCTCTGTCGGCAGCAACTTCGAGCGAATGGCGCACACCAGCTACCACGCCGCGGCAAACGACGACAATCTGCAAATCGTAGAGGTCTTGGTTCTGGACGCTCTCGAGAGCGCGCATCGCATAACTGGGCGAACCCTCAACAATCAGGATCACCGAAAGTCGCGGATGCGAACCACGTCGAACCAAGTTTTCCGTCCTCTCGACAGCTAGTAACAAACTGTCGTTCATGGTACACCCCGTCAATTAATGCGGGCGGTCGTCCGCCGCGATGCACGTCAAGAACAGATGTTGCACACGCCCCGCCCACAGGCGCCGCACACAAAGATCGCCGTCAGGCAGTCTCATCCCTAATCGAGGACCACAAGCTCGGCGGGGTCGTAGTCCACGCCCATAAAAGTAAGACCGCATGCGGGTGCCGTAGGACCAGCTGCGGTGCGATCGCAGGCGTCAATTACCTCGCGCATCCACTCGGGATCGCGGCGATGCATGCCGATCTCGACAAGGGTGCCCACAATGGTTCGCACCATCGAATGCAAAAACGCATTGCCCTCGATGGTAAACGTGAGGATGTCCTCGCCAAAGGCGACCTCATGGCCAAACTCGGCACGCATTACGCAGCGGTGCGTAGGTTTGCCCACGGCAGAGGCGACCTTGCAAAAGCTCTTAAAGTCCTGCTCGCCCAAAAGCGCAGGGCAGGCGGCCGCCATCGCATCGACGTCGAGGGGATAGCGATGCCACCACACTGCACCGCGTGACAGCACGGGCCGCGCATCACGGTCGGCAATGCGATAGGTGTAAGTGCGAGAGCGTGCGTCAAAACGTGCAGAAAAGCCCTTACGAGCCTTGTAGACCTCGTTTATGGCGATATCTTTGCCCAGGAGGGCATCCATAGCCCTCAGCCACCTACGGCGCGTCAAAGCGAGCTCAGCGTCCGTTACGGGCACGCTGATGTATTGGGCCACCGCATGAACGCCGGCATCGGTACGCCCCGCGCACGTCAGATCGATTGGGCGGCGCAGCAACGTCTCGATTGCACGGCGTAGCTCGCCCGCGACCGTCGTCTGGCCCGGCTGCTCGGCAAATCCGCTATAGGAGGAGCCATCGTAGGCCACGCGAAATACAAGGGTGGCGTCAAGCTCGGGGGTCGAATTGAAATCAGACGGCGCAGGCATGGGCGCTCCCAACAAACTAGCAACGGTATTGCGACAAAAAAAGAGGGGTACGCGAACGTACCCCTCGAATATAGCCTATGCAGACAGAATGTCTACTCAGCGGTCTCCTCAGCAGGAGCCTCCTCGACAGCCTCAACCTTCTTGGGAGCAGCGGCCTTCTTGGGGGCCGGAGCAGCCTTCTTGGCCTTAGGCGTGCAAGGCTCGGTGACGAGCTCCATGATAACGATAGGAGCGTTATCGCCCTTACGGTTACCGAGCTTCATGATGCGGGTGTAACCGCCGTTGCGGTCCTGCCACATACCCTGAGCAGCCTTGTCGAAAATCTCGGCAACGAGCTGCTTATCGCCGAGCTTGGCGATAGCCAGACGGCGAGAGTGCAGGTCGCCCTTCTTGGCCCAGGTGATGATCGGGTCGACGACCGAACGCAGTGCCTTAGCGCGGGTCTCGGTGGTCTTGATGCGGTCGTTCTCGAAGAGGGCCTTAGCAAGGCTCTTCTTCATGGCCTTGGTGTGGCTCGCATCGGTGCCGAGCTTCAGGCCCTTCTTAACGTTGTGACGCATGGTCTAGTTTCTCCTCAAATATGCGAAGCATTAAGCCTTCAGGCTCAGGCCCATGGACTCAAGCTTGTCCTTCACTTCCTCGATCGACTTAACACCGAAGTTACGGATGTTGAGCAGATCGTTCTCCGAGAACTCAACGAGCTGACGGACCGAGTGAATGCTGGCGCGCTTAAGGCAGTTGTAGGAACGGACGGATAGGTCCAGATCCTCGATCTGCTTGTCCAGCTCAGCGTTGTCGTTGGTGACCTCGGGAGCGAAGATCGAAGCCTCCTCCTCGACCTCGGGGGTCTCGGCAAGGTTCATAAAGGCGGCCATATGCTGGTTGATGATATTGGCAGCCTGGACCACGGCGTCGCGCGGGGCGATGGAACCGTTGGTCTCGATCTCGAGGACAAGGCGGTCGTAGTCGGTATGCTGGCCGACACGGCAAGCCTCAACGAGCTTGGCGCAACGGGACACCGGCGAGTACAGCGAGTCGACGTTGATCACACCGATGGGATCGTTGTCACGCTTGTTAGCCTCGCCAGAGACATAGCCGCGGCCATAGCCGATGCGCATGCTCATGGTGAGATGGCCACCCTCGGTGAGCGTAGCAATGTGCTGCTCGGGGTTGACCAGCTCAAACTCGGACGGAATAAAGAAGTCCGCACCGGTGACCTCGCAGGGGCCGTCAACCGAGATGGTGGCGGTCGCCTCGTCGGTCGTGCCGAGAGCCCTGAAGACAAGACCCTTGACATTCAGGACGATGTCGGTGACATCCTCGACCATGTTAGGGATGGTCATGAACTCGTGCTGCGCACCATCGATCTGAATGGCCTCGACGGCGGCACCCTCGAGCGAGGACAGAAGAACACGACGAAGCGAGTTACCCAGCGTATCGCCGTAGCCACGCTCGAGCGGCTCGACGGAGACACGAGCAGAGGTCTCGTTGATCTCTTCGACCTGAACCTGAGGCCTAATGAATTCTGACATGTATTACCTCCAGCCTCAGCAGCCCGGATGGACTACTTAGAGTAGAGCTCGACGATGAGCTGCTCGTTGATATCACCGCTGATCTGCTCACGCGTCGGCAGAGCGAGCACGTTACCAGACAGCTTCTCGATATCGACCTCGAGCCAGCCAGGGACCTCAAAGCGCTCGGAGGAAATCAGGGCCTCCTTGATGGGGAGGAGGTCACGGAACTTCTCGCCGACAGCGACGACGTCGCCGGCCTTGACGCGGTAGGACGGGATGTCCACGCGCTTGCCGTTCACGGTGAAGTGACCGTGACGGACGGACTGACGAGCCTCTTTGCGGGTGCGGGCAAAGCCAAGACGGAAGACGACGTTGTCGAGGCGAGACTCAAGGATGATCATGAGGTTCTCACCGGTGACGCCGTTCATCTTACGGGCCTTGTTGAAGTAGCCGTGGAACTGCTTCTCCAGAACGCCATAGATGAACTTGACCTTCTGCTTCTCACGCAGCTGCATGCCGTACTCAGATTCCTTGCGACGGCGCTTGGGCTGACGGATAGATTCCTTCTTGCTGCTGTAACCGAGCTCAGCGGGATCGATCCCGAGCTGACGGCAGCGCTTAAGAACAGGAGTCCTGTCGATTGCCATATTGATACGATCCTTTCAGTTACACGCGGCGACGCTTCTTGGGGCGGCAGCCGTTGTGCGGAATGGGGGTCTTGTCCTGGATGCTCGAGACCTCGAGGCCAGCAGCCTGGAGGGAGCGGATGGCGGTCTCACGACCGGAGCCGGGGCCCTTGACGAAGACGGAAACCTTCTTCATACCGTGCTCCATGGCCTGCTTGGCAGCAGCCTCGGCAGCCATCTGGGCAGCGAACGGCGTGGACTTACGGGAGCCCTTGAAGCCCACCTGGCCAGCCGACTTCCAGGAAATGACGTTGCCCTGGGGATCGGTGATCGAAACGATCGTGTTGTTGAACGTAGAACGAATGTGAGCCTGGCCCACGGAAATGTTCTTACGGTCCGCGCGCTTCAGACGGGCAGCGCGAACGTTCTTCTTAGCAGTAGCCATCTATCTAGCGCTCCTTATTTCTTCTTCTTAGCACCGATCTGACGCTTCGGGCCCTTGCGGGTACGAGCGTTAGTGTGGGTGCGCTGGCCGCGGACCGGGAGGCCCTTGCGGTGACGAAGGCCGCGGTTGCAGCCGATGTCCATAAGGCGCTTGACGTTCTGGTTGCGCTCACGGCGGAGGTCGCCCTCAACCATGATCTGATTCTTATCGATATAATCGCGGATGGCGTTAACCTCATCCTCGGTGAGGTCCTTAACGCGCGTATCCACGTTAACGTTGCACTCGACGCAGATCTTCGTCGCAGTGGTGCGGCCGATGCCGTAAATGTAGGTCAGACCGATCTCAACGCGCTTCTCACGCGGGAGGTCGACACCATTAATACGGGCCAACGTAGTCTCCTCTCTTAACCCTGACGCTGCTTATGACGGGGGTTCTCGCAAATGACGAGGACCTTGCCATGGCGCCTAATGATTTTGCACTTATCGCACATCTTCTTGACCGAAGGACGTACCTTCATCGTTCTTCCTTTCGGTAGCGCTCAAACTACTTCCCTACTATCTACTCGCCCAGCCGCAGGCGTTTAAAACTATGGCTGGTCTTCACACGCAAACCGACCGTAGGTTGAGCTAAGCCTGCAGTCGGAAAAGAGCGTGTATGCGTGCCGCTATTTATAGCGATAGGTGATGCGACCGCGGGTCAGGTCGTACGGGGAAAGCTCCACGACAACCCTGTCACCGGGGAGAATGCGGATGTAATTCATTCGGATCTTGCCAGAAATGTTGCACAGAACCGAATGACCGTTCTCGAGCTCAACCTTAAACATGGCGTTGGGCAGCGGTTCCTTTACCGTACCCTCGAGCTCAATTGCGTCTTCCTTCTTCACAAGCAATCATCTTTCTCTAGAAAACGACAGCGATTGAGTATTCTACAATACGCATGCACGTATCGTAATATCTCCGTAATGGCTCCACAACTACGTGGAACTTGTTACATTTCTCCGCCCCGCAAGGAACACCAGGAACCCTGGGCATCCGTGGTAAGAATCACCGGACCGTCATTGGTAATGGCGACGGTGTTCTCGTAGTGCGCGGCGGGCAGGTGGTCGTTGGTGGTAACGATCCAACCATCGGAGCCTGTGCTCACATGATTGGAACCCATCGTAACCATCGGCTCGATGGCGATGACCATACCAGCCTGAAGGCGAACGCCTCTCCCCTTCTTTCCATAATTTGGAACGTTGGGGTCCTCGTGCATCACGCGGCCGATACCATGCCCCACGTAATCGCGAAGCACGCCGTAACCGTGAGATTCGGCGAGGGACTGAACGGCATAGCCGACGTCCCCGATATGGTTACCGGGAACAGCCTGCTCAATGGCAGCCTTTAGGCAATCGCGCGTAACCTCGCACAGAGCCTTGGCCTCGGGCGTGGGGGTGCCGACGAAAAACGTCCAGGCGTTATCGCCGACCCAACCATCAACGACAGCTCCCGTATCGATGGAAATGATATCGCCATCGCGCAGGATCATGTCGGGGTTAGGAATACCGTGAACCACGGCATCGTTGATCGATGCGCAAATGGTCCCCGGGAACCCGCCGTAACCCTTAAAGGCAGGGGTGCCGCCATGCATGCGGATAATCTGCTCGGCAAGCTGATCGAGCTCGAAGGTCGACACGCCGGGGCGAACCATGGCTCCAACGTGGCGGAGCGCCATCTTAGATAGCGCTCCTGCCTTCTTCATCTGCTCGATTTGCGTTGCAGACTTAATCTTGATCATAGACCGAGAGCCTCTTTGACATCCCCGTACACGGTCTCGCGAGCCTGGTCACCGTTGACCGACTTGAGCAGACCCTGGCCACGATAGTAGTCGACGAGCGGGCTCGTGGACTTCTCGTAGACGTCAAGACGGTTCTTGATGGTCTCGGGCTTGTCGTCGTCGCGCTGATACATCTCGCCGCCGCACTTGGGGCAGGTAGTATCGGCAGCCGTGCCGGTGTAACCGCAGGCGCGGCAGGTACGACGCGAAGACAGACGATCAATGATGACCTCGGGGGCCACATCGACCAGAAGGGCGCAGTCGATCTCGCGACCCATAGCGGAGAGCTCGGAATCGAGCGTCACAGCCTGGGCGGTGTTGCGCGGGAAGCCGTCGAGGATGAAGCCCTGCTGGGCGTCATCGGCGGCAAGGCGCTCCTTGACAAGGTCGATCACGAGCTGGTCGGGAACGAGCTCGCCAGCGTCCATGTACTTCTTAGCCTGAATACCAAGCTCGGTGCCACCCTTGACAGCAGCACGCAGCAGGTCGCCCGTGGAAATGTGAGCGACGCCAAACTCGGCGACGAGCTCCTGTGCGACGGTGCCCTTACCGGCACCCGGAGCTCCGAGCAATACGAGGTTCATGAGCAATCCTCCTCTAGCCTATTTAAAGAATCCATCGTAATCATACATCTTGATCTGGCCTTCGAGCTTATCGACCGTGTCGAGCACGACGCCGACCATGATGAGGATGGACGTGCCGCCAAATGCCTGGATCAGATGGTTACCCGTGAAGGAGAAGATGATCGAAGGCACAATGGCGATGAGCGCCAAAAAGACAGCGCTGGGAAGCGTGATCTTGTTGAGCGCGTTCTTGATGTAGGCCGCGGTAGCCCTACCCGGACGGACGCCCGGAATAAAGCCGCCCTGCTTCTTAAGGTTGTCGGCCGTGTCATCGGGGTTGAACACCATGGAGGTGTAGAAGTACGCGAAGAACACGATGAGGACAACGTTAAGCACCCAGTTGAGCCAACCGGTCGAAAGCGCAGAGGCAACTGCCTGAATCCAGCCGATGCCGGGGAAGAACACGGCAATCTGGGCCGGGAAGTACAGCAGCGCCGAAGCGAAGATGATCGGCACGACACCCGCGGTGTTGACCTTGATGGGCAGGTAGGTGGTCTGGCCACCCATCATACGACGGCCCACGACGCGCTTGGCGTAGGAGACCGGAATGCGGCGCTGACCGCGCTCAAGGAAAACGATCAGCGGGATGACCAGCAGGATGATGGCGCAGATGATCACCATGGTGATGATGCCACCGGCATTGCCCTCGGTGCTGGAGAAGATCGCTTGCGGCAGACCGGCCATGATGTTCGCAAAGATAATCAGCGACATGCCATTGCCGATACCGCGCTGGGTGATGAGCTCACCAATCCACATGATCAGCATGGCGCCCGCGGTGAGCGTACCGACGATCATGAGGTCAAAGATGATCTCGGGAGCGCCGGCGCCAGTAAAGCTGATGCCGAAGCTCTTAAAGAGGAAGAGGTAACCCACGGAGTTGAGGATTGCCAGAGCCAGGGTGAGGTAACGCGAATACTGCGTAATCTTGGTCTGACCGACCTCGCCCTCGCGGGCAAGCTCATGCAGGGAAGGCACAACGGCCTGGAGCATCTGGAGGATGATCGAGCTGGTGATGTAAGGCATGATGCCCAGGGAGAACACCGAAACATAGCTCAACGCGCCACCAGAGAAAAGATTCAGGAGGGCCATAGCACCTGCGGCGACCGAATTGTTATCGGTCGAGAAAAGGCCCAGCATCCCCTGGAAGGGAATGCCGGGCACAGGAACGTGCGCACCAATGCGGTACACGACGAGCATAGCTATGGTAAAAAGAATCTTTTCGCGCAATTCTTTGATGCGGAAAGCATTCTTAAGACCATTTAGCACGGCAGCTCGACCTTTCCGCCGGCGGCCTCGATCTTGGCCTGCGCAGAAGCGCTGACCTTGTCGACCTTGACCGTGAACTTCTTGGTGAGCTCACCATTGCCGAGCACCTTGACGGGCTCGAACTCGCTCTTGGTGATGCGAGCGGCCTTAAGAGCGGCACCGTCGATCACAGCGCCGTCCTCGAACTTACGCTCGAGGCGCTCAACGTTAACAGCGGTGTACTCGATACGACGGGGGTTGCGGAAGCCCGGAAGCTTGGGCAGGCGCATGGCCAGCGGAGTCTGGCCACCCTCGAAGCCGGCACCCTTGGTGCCGCCAGAGCGGGAACCCTGGCCCTTCTGACCGCGGCCAGAAGTGGTGCCGTGACCCGAAGAATTGCCACGGCCGACGCGCTTGCGGTTCTTGGTGGAACCGGGCGCGGGAGTAAGATCGTGAAGCTGCATTTGCTACTCCTCTACAATCTCGACAAGGTGCTTGACCTTGAAGATCATGCCGCGGACGGACTCGTTGTCAGCAATCTCGCGAACCTCGCGGATCCTGTGGAGACCGAGGGCACGGACAGTACGGACCTGGTCCTGCTTGCAACCGTTGGTGCTGCGGACCTGCTTGATCTTGATGGTGTCAGCCATGCTTAGTTCTCCTTACCGACGAACATCTCGGAGACAGTCAGGCCACGGCGAGCCGCGACGTCCTCAGGGCTGGAGAGCTCCTTGAGGCCCTCGACGGCAGCCTTGATGATGTTGAGGCCGTTGTCGGTACCGAGGGACTTGGACAGGACGTTCTTGATGCCAGCAAGCTCGAAGAGGGGACGCACAGCGCCGCCGGCAATAACGCCGGTACCCTCGACAGCGGGCTTGATGATGATGCGACCGGCACCAAAGTGGCCGAGAACCTCGTGCGGGATGGTGCCCTGCTCGGTCACCGGCACGTGGAACATGTTCTTCTTGGCATCGAGAGACGCCTTGGAGATGGCCATGGGCACCTCAGCGGACTTGCCCATGCCAACGCCGACGTTGCCCTTGCCGTCGCCAACGACGACGAGAGCGACGAGGCTCATGCGACGACCACCCTTGACGGTCTTCGACACGCGGTTGATGTAAACGACGCGCTCCTCGAACTCGGAGGCCTCGCGCTGCTGCTTCTGATTACGAGCCATGTGCTACATACCTCCTAGAACTCGAGACCGGCGGCACGAGCACCGTCGGCGAGGGCCTTGACGCGGCCATGGTAGATACGGCCACCACGATCGAAAGCGACCTTGGTGATGCCGGCCTCGATGGCACGCTTGCCAACGAGCTGACCGACCTTCTCCGCAGCCTCCTTGTTCGAGGTGTGGGTGCCCTTGAACTCGGCCTCGAGGGTCGAGGCGGAGACGAGCGTCAGGCTGGAGCCCTTGCTGTCGTCGATGATCTGGGCATAGATGTTGGCGTTAGTACGGGTCACGCGAAGACGCGGACGCTCGGCGGTACCCGAGACCTTGCCGCGAACACGACGCTGACGACGCTTGAGGCCTTCCAGCTTCGCCTTATGCTTGTTCATACGTAAACTCCTAAAAAGGTTGATCTTGCCAGCACCTAACGGGGTGCTGGTCTTATGCGAGTGAGTCAGTTACGACTACTTGGCGGCCTTACCCAGCTTGCGGCGGATGTGCTCGCCAACATAGTGGATACCCTTGCCCTTGTAAGGCTCGGGAGGACGATGGCCGCGGATCTCAGCGGCGATCTGACCGACCTGCTGCTTGTTGATACCCTTGACGTTCACGTGGGTGTTGTCGGGAACCTCGAAGGTGATGCCCTCGGGAGCCTCGACGATCACGGGATGCGAGAAGCCCAGGGAGAACTCGAGGTTCTTACCCTTCTGCTGCACGCGGTAACCGACGCCGGCGAGCTCGAGCTTCTTCTCGAAGCCCTCGGAAACGCCAACAACCATGTTGTGGATGAGAGCGCGGGTGAGGCCGTGGCGGGCACGGGTCTCACGCTCGTCGTCGGGACGGGAAACGGTGAGGACGTTGTCCTCGACGTTGATGGTGAGCTTCTCAAAAACATCGAGCTCGAGCTGGCCCTTGGGGCCCTTGACGACAACGTTGTTGCCGTTGACTGCCACTTCGACTCCGGCGGGAATCTGGACAGGCTTATTACCGATACGAGACACGGTGATCTCCTTTCCTTCTACCTACCGAGCGAATTACCAGACGTAAGCGATGATCTCGCCGCCGACGTTGTGCTTGCGAGCATCGCGGTCGGTCATGACGCCATGGCTGGTGGAAATAATGGCGGTACCAAGGCCACCGCGGACGCGGGGCATGTCGGCAACGCCGGTGTACTTACGCAGGCCCGGCTTGGAAATGCGGCGGATGCCGTTGATGACCTTAGCCTTCTTGGGACCATACTTAAGCGTGATGTGCAGAGTCTTCTGGGGAACGGTGTCCTCGACATCGTAGCCCTCGATGTAGCCCTCCTCGTGCAGAACACGAGCGATCTCGACGAGCTTCTTGCTGCTCGGCATGGAGACCGTGGCCTTGTTCACAGAGTTAGCGTTACGGATGCGCGTAAGCATATCTGCGATCGGGTCTGTAAGGTTCATACAGATTCTCCTTCGTTCTTGATGAACACGTGCTCTTGGTTCTTCGCCGCCCTTAACGGCAAAGCCTATTTAGCGCGTTTTCCCTGTTCCAAACTGATGCTTGAAACGCTGGTAGTGACTTACCAGCTGGCCTTCTTAACGCCGGGAAGCTCGCCCTTGAGTGCAAGCTCACGGAAGCAGACACGGCACAGGCCGAACTTGCGGTACACAGAGTGCGGACGGCCGCAGCGCTGGCAGCGCGTGTACTCACGAGTAGAGAACTTCTGCTTGCGATTGCACTTGACGATCATCGATGTCTTAGCCACTTATATCCTCCTCACATAGAGTATTGTTCGCCCCAAACGCCGCCCCCTTGTGGGAACGGCGTTTATAGGGCAGGTGAACCTATTTCTTGAACGGGAAACCGAAGGCGTCCAGAAGGGCCTTGGCCTCCTCATCGGTGTTGGCGGTGGTCACGAAAGTGATGTCCATACCACGCTGGTGATCGACGGAGTCGAAGTCGATCTCGGGGAAGATGAGCTGCTCGGTGACGCCCATGGAGAAGTTACCACGGCCGTCGAAGCTCTTGGCGGAGATGCCGCGGAAGTCGCGGATACGGGGGATCGCGACGGAGGTCAGACGATCGAAGAACTCCCACATACGGTCGCCACGCAGGGTAACCTTGCAGCCGATCGGCATACCAGCGCGCAGGCGGAAGGTAGCGATGGACTTGCGGGCACGGGTGATCATCGGCTGCTGGCCGGTGATGGCGCGCAGGTCGCGCACGGCACCGTCGATGGCCTTGGAATCGGTAGCGGCCTCGCCGACACCCATGTTCACGACGATCTTCTCAAACTTGGGGATCATCATGACGTTCTCGTACTGGAACTTTTCCTGAAGCTGGTGCTTGACCTCGTTGTTGTACTTGGTCTTCAGACGCGGCACATACTTCTCTTCTGCCATTGTTCACTCCTTCTTGGGGTTTTAAGCACGGGGCGTGGCCACGATGGGTTGTCCTCGTGCCTCCTGGCTGCATCCGCGCCGCTCATGGCATTTTGCGGTTTGGACTCGACGCAGCAGGAGCCGACAAAACAATCGGTACTATACGCGCATCGGGAGCGTATTTCCAGAAAAACCTCGTCTGCCTGCACAACTCCACAACTCCCCCGCACATATTGATCTGTTGGGAGCCAGGGCATAGTTGTTGAGGAACGAGAGTGGATTTTCGGACGCATGAGAGTGGATTATCGGACACACAACACACGAGAGTGGATAATCTCCCACTTTTGGCCAAGATGCAGGCCAAAAGTGGGAGAAAATCCACTCTCGATGGAGTCCCTCGTTTCGTGGGAGATTGCTTTGGCTGGAGCGTGTCGACTACTTGAGCGTGACGCAGGAGGCGAGGATGTTGGCGTAGTCTTCCGCTGGCATGCCGAAAGCATCGTCTGCCTCGAGCTTGTATGAGCCCTCTACCGGATGGGCCGATCCACCTGAAAGCCAAACCGTGTAACCTTCCGACGTTTTGCCTAGATCTCTAAAGAAAACAGGCCCGAAACCACCCAAGCTGTTATCGTGCACGATGATGGAAAAGTTTGCGGAGCAGTCATCTTTATCCGCACCGGTCCTTTGAACCCTGAACCACTTGGCAAATGAGCCGGATGCCTGGCTTTCGGTGATCTCGTAATCATCAATAGGGAACCAGTCGGGGAGAACCATAGTGAAGTAGTCCGTATCGATGGTTCTTGTTTGCTTTGCTTCTTCCGCCTGGCGCTTGGCTTCTTCCTCGGCTTGCTTGGCGGCTACGACGTCATCGCGGCGCTTGGTTGCCGCTTGGGCCAATGCGTCGGCATCGAAAGAAAAGCCCGCCTTCTTGGCGTCCGTGTCTTCCTCGGCGTATTTCTTGGCGGCGGCAATCTCGTCATCTGTCACCTCGGTTGCCTCGACCGGAGCGAGCGAAACGCTGCCGGCATCGATGTTCTTTTTGCCCTCCGCCTTCTTGCTAACCTTGACGTCGACCTTTTCGCCTGGCACGGCGTAGATGATGCCATCGGCTGTAATGGGCGAGGCTGCGACCTCGGCCTTATAGCTGCCGCGACGGAGCTCGACGCCCGCTCCCGTGCTGTCAACATAGCGAACGACGTCGACCTTCTTGCCGCGTGCCTCCTTGCCGGTGATGTGCAGCGGCAGCCTGCTCGCGCCGGCCGATGTGTCCCATCCCTCGGCCGAGACCGTAAACCGCACGGCGTGCTTTGCGGCGAGGGCCTCTTGCTCGGCCGCCTCGCGCGCCTGCTCGGGCGCATAGATGCCAAAGTAATAACCGGCTCCGCCACCCACGGCGAGCAGCGCCACCACGACGGCGGCGATGATGAACGGCTTCTTGGAACGTTTGGGGCTGGACGCAACCGCCTCAGCCGCCATATCGACTTGCTGTGACCCGGTAGGTGCTGCAGCATCAACGGGCGAGGGGTTCGCCCCTCCCATTTGCGCTTGATCATCTGGTGCGATGGATGCGCCGCATACGGCGCAGAACTGGGCTCCGTCCTCGATTTTCGACCCACAGTTTCGGCAGAACATCTAAGCCCCCTCGTTCGGCACCCGTTCAAGACGGGCATGCTTGAGCGCCCACGTGCGTGGCGGAGCGCAATCTCTTCTAAGCATATGCTAGGAGCGAACTGCCAAACGTTGTTGCGCAACATTGCCGGGTAAAGCCTCGGCATCCAGCCATCCCCAAATAAGTTGCGGTGAAATAGGGACTGTTTGACGGCTTAACAGGCTTAAACAGTCCGTATTTCACCGCAACTTATTGGTGGGGGTGCGATTAGCGCTTGCGGGGGACGAGTTTGGTACGGCGCAGGTGGATCATCTCGGCGGCGATGGAGATGGCGATCTCCTCGGGGTCCTCGGCCTCGATGGCGACACCGATCGGCAGGTGCAGCTCGTCGATTTGCTCCTGCATAAAGCCCTCCTGCTCCAAGCGGGCGCGCACGAAGGCCGTCTTGCGGCGCGATCCCAGGCAGCCCAGATAGGCGGGCTTGGCGCGCATGGCCTGAATCACCACGTCGATATCGGACTTGTGGCCCGCCGTGGCGACGACCACCAGGTCGCGCGGGCCGATGGGGCACTGTTTGCTCAGGTTCTTGTAGTCGACCAGACGACGGTCGTAGACACCGGGCACCCATTCGGGGGTCAGCGTGCCGGGACGGTCGTCGCAAGCCACGACGGCAAAGCCCGCCGCCGTGAGCACCCGCGCCGTCGCAGCGCCCACGTGGCCGCAGCCAAAGATATAGGTCAGGCCCTCGGGGCAGAGCGTCTCGATGTGCGCCGCGGGAATCTCGGAGGCCGCGTTGGTGTAGGTGACCCTACTCCCCTCCTCCACCAGCGAAAGCCCGGGGCAGCCCGCAATGGTGCGGCGCGATTCCTCGCCATGGTACTCGGCCACATCGCCCTCGAGCGCGCTCGCGATAAACGGCTCAAAGTCGATGACGAAGTCGCCGATGCGCCGATAGGCCAAGACGTCGGCAATTTCCTGGAACAACGGTGCCTGAGTCGCATCCAGATGCAGGTAGCACAGGCAGATGGCTCCGCCGCAGATCATGCCGGTATCGGAGTTCTCGCCGCCCATGGTGTAGCGGACCAGACGCGACTGTCCCGCGCTCAGGAGCTCGCGCGCCTCATCCAGCGCAAAGAGCTCAATCTTGCCGCCGCCGATGGTGCCCGCCTGGCTGCCGTCGGCAAAGACGGCCATCCATGCGCCCACACCGCGCGGTGACGACCCCGCCGTACCGGCCACGACCACGAGCTCGCACGTCTCGCCAGCACGCAGGGCGGCAAGCGCCGCATTCACAACATCGAGCTTTTCCATTGCCGCCTTCTATCCTCTAAAGACATCGGTGAGCATAGCGAGTGCCTCGAGCACGCCGCCGCCGACCGACGTCGCTTTGTCCGAAATGTAGTTGATATAGCTGGCATCGCCGCGCGGATCGACATCGGCGCATTTAAAGCCCTCGGTCACCTGCACGCCGTTCGCCAAAAGCCCGCGCAGACAGCCATCGATCTGCGTGCGCATGGGCATATCTCCCGCGTAGCCAATCACGTATCCGGCACTCACGATGTCGCCGATTGCGCGGTCGGACCGAAACACGCCGGCAGCGGGGCTGTGAATAACGCGCTCTTTGCCATAGCCGGCGATAATGCCTGGCACGCCCGTGTTGGGCTGGGGCGAACCCTGGGTGATGACGCGGCCCAGAAAATGCCCGCGCATGGTCTCGACCACGGCGTCGCAATCGACCGGCGCGGTAAAGCCCGGCCCCACGGCGATGACGGCAGGCGCCATGTCGCGCGTGGTGCCCAGGTTGCGCTTGGCCAAAATCGCGTCGACCACAGCCGCGGGTTTCAGCTCGCCGAGCATCTTGGCCTGGGGGTCCACCACAACGGCGACGTCTCCGGCCTCGGTAATCGCAAGCGCCTCAGCCGGCGTCTGTGCCAAGCGAGCGCGAATGCCTTCGACCTCGACCTCGCCCAGGCGAATGGCCTCGCAAAAACTGATTGTGCGGCGGATGCACGTGGGAACCGCAATATCGGCCATAACGACCGACACGCCGGCGCGCACCAAGCGAGCGGCGACGCCCGTGGCGATATCGCCGGCACCGCGAACATAAACGAGCATTCCCGGGGCACCTCCCTGTGCTACGGTTTGAGCAGAGCAAAAGCGGTTCGACCGCTACTCTGATGATTATTTATTATCACAGTATTATACGGCGGTGAACAGATGGAAACGGTTAGCGGCAATCTTGCCTCGGCGCTCAGGATCGAGCCGGGCATTACCGCAATTATCGGCAGTGGCGGCAAGTCGACCTTGCTGAAGACGCTGGGCCTTGAGCTTATGCGCGCTGGCGGCCGCGTGCTCCTCTGCACCACCACGCACATGCTTCCCGTCGCCGGCGTGCCATGGGACGGGTCGAGCCGTCGCCTGGACTCCGCGCCTTGGAAGCCGGGGACCCTGCATGTTCCCGGCTGCACCTGCGAGGCATGCGCGGGCATGCGCCGCGGAAGTATCTGCCAGGCGGGTGTTTTGGACCCGGAGACAGGCAAGCTCTCCGCCCCCGCCGAGCCGCTCAACGAGCTGGCGCAGCGCTTTGACTATGTGTTGGCCGAGGCAGATGGCAGCAAGCGACTCCCGCTCAAGGCGCATGCCGCCTGGGAGCCGGTAATTCCCGCCGCCACGGCAAACGTTGTCTGGGTCGTCGGCGCCTCGGGGCTGGGCAAGCCCATCAACGAAGCCGTCCACCGCCCCGAACTCTTTTGCGAGCGTTGCGGCTGCGAGCCCACCAACACTGCCACCCCAGAGCGCGTCGCCATGGTGCTCAATGCCGAGCTGCAGATGCTGAACCTCAACAATGCCCGCATCATGCTCAACCAAGTCGACACGCTTGCCGACCCAACGATGGCAGATCGCTTCGAGGCAGTCCTCGACCGCTCCCTCATCGCCACCAGTCTCAAATAGCCGGCCCCATCTCGTCAGTTGCGGTGAAATACGGACTGTTTGGCCGCCAAACGGCCGCAAACAGTCCGTATTTCACCGCAACTGCGGAGGGGAATCCGGTGATCTTCCTGTTAGCGGGGGACGTAGCGGCCGGGTTGGGCTCCGGTGGGCTCGCCATCGCGCGCTACCAGCACACCGTTGACGTAGACGGCCTTGGCGCGGCCATGTGCCTCAAAGCCCTCGAGCGGCGTGTAGTCCACGGCCTGATGCTGCGTCGCGGCACTGATCGTCCAACGCGCCTTGGGATCCCACACGCACACGTCGGCATCGGAGCCCTCGGCAAGACAGCCCTTGCGCGGGTACATGCCAAAGACGCGCGCCGGGTTCTCGCTCATCAAGCGGCACAGATCCTCGGGGCCCAGCTGTCCCTCAAAGCTCGTAGCGATCGCGACGGGGCGATGCTCCACACCGGGCCCGCCGTTGGGAATCGCGCGGAAGTCGTCACGCCCGCGGTCCTTTTGCCCGTGCAGGTTAAAGCTGCAGTGGTCGGTCGCGATCGTATCGATCTCGCCGGCCACAAGCGCCTCGCGCAGCGCCGCACGGTCACCCGCATGGCGCAGCGGCGGGCTCATCACATACTTGGCGCCCGCAAAGCCGTCCTCTCCCTGCTCCAGATAGCAGGTGTCGTCGAGCATCAGATATTGAGGGCAGGTCTCGACATAGATATTCTTCTGCCCGCGCGCTTTGGCGGCACGAATGGCCTCGAGCCCCAGCTTGGTCGAAAGGTGCACCACGTTGACCGGTGCGTCGCCGGCCAGGTGCGCCAGATATAGCAGACGGTTCACCGCCTCGGCCTCGCACACATCCGGACGGCTGAGCGCATGGCCCTCGGGCCCGTGGACACCCTGCTCAAACACGCGCTTCTGTAGCTCATTCACCAGCGTACCGTTCTCGCAATGCACGCATAGTATGCCGCCAATTCGCTTGAGCTCCTCGAGCACCTCGAGCGTCTCGGCATCGTCCAAGCGCAGGTGGTCATAGGCAAAGTAAGTCTTGAACGACGATACGCCCGCCTCGCGCATGGCCGAAAGGTCGGCGCGGTTGCGCTCGTTCCACTCGGCGAGTGCCATATGAAAGGCGTAGTTGGCCGTGCAGGTTCCGTCGGCGCGGCGATGCCACTCGGCCAAGGCATCGGGCATGGTCACGCCGCGATCGGCCGTCGCGTAGTCCACGATGGTCGTCGTGCCGCCGCAGGCAGCCGCGCGCGTGCCGGTCTCAAAGCTATCGGCTGTCCAATCCATGCCGGTCCAGCACTGCATGTGCGTGTGGCCATCGATAAAGCCGGGAAACACCCAGCAGCCCGCGGCATCCTCGACGGTATCACCCTCGGCCGGCTCAATCGCCGCGGCGATCCGCACGATCTTATCGCCCTCCATAGCAAGATCGGCGCGGCGAAGTCCCTGTGGCGTCACGAGCGCGCCGTTTTTGATGATGATCATAATTGCTCCTTATTGATTGATGCAGTTGGCCACGCGATCAAAATACGAGCAGGCGGCGATATGCTCTGTTATGCATCGCTGTCCCTTGGCGGTATCGACGTCCCACAGCTCGTAGGCACGCGCCTCGACCAGCACCACGTCGGTACGGTCCTTGAGGATCGAACCGCCGCCGTCCTTGCCCTCAAGACACATAAGCGCAGCGAACAGTTCCGCCGGAAAGAGCACCGGGCTCGAAGGCTCACCGTTGCACGCAAGACGCACTGGATGCTTGCGGCCACGCTCATCAAACGCGCGAACCATGGCCTCAAATGAATCCGAACTCACGAGCGGCTGGTCACCCGGCAAAAAGAGGCAGCCTTTCCAGTTGCGGCTCGCCCCCCACGAAAGGCCCGCACGGACGCTTTCGCTGCGCAGCTCGCCATCGTGCAGCACGCACGGGCAATGCTTGTCCTCGCAAATCTGGGCAACCTCGGGCCAACGCGTCGAAACCACGACGTCAAAGCCCCGGGGAACCGAATCGATGGTCCGGGCAATCAGCGGCTCGCCATAGATATCGGCGAGCATCTTGTTGGAGCCAAACCGCTTGCCCTCGCCCGAAGCCATAATGACGCAACCAAGTTTCATGGCGATACCTCCCCTGAAACCATCGTACCCATAACTCGCGCCGCGGGGCATCTACATCGAAAGCGCTTATCCCGCATGCCCCCGATGCAAAAAGGGGGCACCCCGCCGGATGGCAGAGCGCCCCCTTTACATGGTTTACCTCAGCCCAGCTTTAGGCCTGGAACCAACGGGCGGTGTTGCGCTCGTCGAGGGCCTTGAGGGTAGTGGCGGGATCGGCAACCTTCTGCAGGAACATCATGGCTGCGATGGCGTACGGCTTGTAGCTGGCCTCCTTGTACATGCCCACGCGGTGCATGTCGAAGACGTCGGCGTTGACCTCGCCGTGCTCGCAGGAGACACCGGAGATGTCGGCGGGCAGCGGGTGCATAAAGATGGTGTCCTGGCCGTTGGCAGTCTTCTCCATGAGCTCGGTCGTGGAGCACCAATCCTGATGCGTAGCGTTCTGAGCGAGCAGCTCCTTCTCGAGCGCGGCGATGCCGGCGTCGTCGCCCTCGGCGTACAGGTTGGTGCGCTTCTCCATGGCGGCAAACGGAGCCCAGCTCTTGGGGATCACGATGTCGGCGCCATCGAAGGCCTCGGCCATGGTGTTGACCTGCTTAAAGGTGGTGCCGGACTCGGCGGCATAGCCGCGGGCGCGCTCGACGACCTCGGGCATGAGGTCGTAGCCCTCGGGGTGAGCCAGGGTGACGTCCATGCCAAAGCGGGGCAGCAGGCTGATCAGCGACTGCGGGCAAGACAGCGGCTTGCCGTAAGAGGGCGAATAGGCCCAGGTGACGGCGACCTTCTTGCCCTTGAGGCTCTCAAGACCGCCAAACTCGTTGATGAGGTAGAGCATGTCGGCAGAGGACTGCGTGGGGTGATCGGAGTCGGACTGCAGGGAGATGAGCGTGGGACGGTGATCCAGAACGCCGTCCTCGTAGGCCTGCTGCACGGACTCGGAAACCTCGGCCATGTAGGCGTCGCCCTTGCCGATATACATGTCGTCGCGGATGCCGATGACGTCGGCCATGAAGGAGATCATGGTAGCGGTCTCGCGGACGGTCTCGCCGTGAGCGATCTGGGACTTCTTCTCGTCCAGGTCCTGCAGCTCAAGGCCGAGCAGGTTGGCAGCCTTAGAGAAGGAGAAGCGCGTACGGGTGGAGTTGTCGCGGAACAGGGAGACAGCCAGGCCCGAGTCGAAGATCTTGGACGAGACGTTGTTCTCAC
Source organism: uncultured Collinsella sp. (assembly GCA_902495355.1). Classification (GTDB taxonomy): domain Bacteria; phylum Actinomycetota; class Coriobacteriia; order Coriobacteriales; family Coriobacteriaceae; genus Collinsella. The sequence continues at coordinate 115,372 of CABUWV010000003.1, read as the reverse complement.
GCAGCTCGCGCAGGGCGTCGGCGACGATGTAGAGAGCCTTGAGCTCATCGGTGGTCTTGTCCCAAGTGTGCAGGAAATCGCTGCCGTACATACCCTTAAAATCGAGGCCGTTCAGCTGCTCGACGAGCTCGGTAAACTTAGCGTCCATGGAAATGTCCTTTCTAAAGATGAAACGATCGCAATGAGTAGATGTGCTCCGGCATGCGCGTGTGGCTAGAACATGCAGAGCACCATGACGAGGACCCGCCACCGTTGAGGAAGCATGGGAGATAACGACCGCGGGCCCCAAGTCAACAGGGGGTGCCGGGGACACGAGCAGCCCCCGGCTCAACAAAATCGAGGAATGGGACTAATCGATCTTGTTGTTGGTCAGACCGGCGCGGAACACGGTGGCGTCGCCATCGGCCTTGCTCGGATCGTAGAGATTCAGGGCAGCCACGTACATGGCAGCAGCGGTGACCAGGTCGTCCTTGTAGGTGACCTCGTTGGGAGCGTGAGCCTGAGACTCGGCACCCGGGCCAAAGCCCACGCAGGGGATGCCGTAGCGGCCCTGGATGGAGACGCAGTTCGTGGAGAAGGTCCACTTGTCGCACAGCGGGCGACCGGTGCGCTTGTCCATGCTGGGCTCGCAGCCGATGCGCTCGTCACCAAACATGGCCTTGTGGGCGTCGACGAGGGCCTTGACGTGCGGAGCGGTCTCCTTGTTGATCCACGTGGGGAAGTAAGCCTCGGTCTCGTAGACCTCGCCGGTCCAGGACGGACGGTCGTACATGTACATGGAGACCTTCACGTCGTCGCCGTACTTCTTGGCGGCCGGCAGGTTGCGGATCTCGTCCAGGCAGGACTCCCAGGTCTCGCCGGCGGTCATGCGACGGTCGATGGAGATGGCGCAGGAATCGGCCACGGCGCAGCGGCTGGGGCTGGTGTAGAAGATCTGGCTGACGGTGCAGGTGCCGCGGCCCAGGAAGCGGGCATCCTCGAAGTGCTCGGGGTTGTACTTGGGGTCGAGCATCTTAACGAGACCCTTGATGTCGGTCGACTCGTCGCAGCCGTTGTTGTTGAGGGCGCGGACGTCGGCGATGATGTCGGCCATCTTGTAAATGGCGTTGTCGCCGCGGTCGGGAGCGGAGCCGTGGCAGGAGGTGCCGTGAACGTCGACGCGGATCTCCATGCGGCCGCGGTGACCGCGGTAGATGCCGCCGTCGGTGGGCTCGGTGGAAATGACGAACTCGGGCTTAATGCCGTCCTTGTTGTAGATGTACTGCCAGCACATGCCGTCGCAGTCCTCTTCCTGGACGGTGCCGACGACCATGATCTTGTAGCCCTCGGGGATGAGGCCCATGTCCTTCATCATCTTGGCAGCGTAGGTAGCAGAAGCCATGCCGCCCTCCTGGTCGGAGCCGCCGCGGCCGTAGATGATCTCGTCGGTCTCGTAGCCCTCATAGGGATCGGCGTCCCAGTTCTCGATGTTGCCGATGCCGACGGTGTCGATATGGGAGTCGATGGCGATGATCTTGTCGCCCTCGCCCATAAAGCCCATGACGTTGCCCAGGCCGTCGACCTTGACCTCGTCATAGCCAAGGTTCTCCATCTCGGCCTTGATGCAGGCAACAACCTCACCCTCCTCGCAGGACTCAGAGGGGTGAGAGATCATAGCGCGCAGGAAGCGAGTCATATCAGCACGATGAGACTCAGCAGCAGCCTTGATAGCGTCGAAATCGAGTTCTTTAGCCATTGTTCATAACCTTTCAAACGAAGGAATCTACCTGTGAGGTGGCGGAGCGATACCTATTTACTCCGCCCCAACGATTAGCAAGTGGGGTATTCGCCTTCCCAAACAATTCGACGATACTGGTCGGGGTCCGTGTCGCCCTCGGTGGAGAAGCAGAGCACGGAGCTCGTCTTGTCCAGGCCGATGAGCTCCTTGAGCTCGGCGTACTCGGGATCGAGCATGAGGGTCTCGACCAGGCCGGTGGTCACAGCGCCGGACTCGCCGGAGATGACGCGCGGGTCGCCCTTCTCGGGAGCGCCCAGGGTGCGCATGCCGCGAGCGGTGACCCAGTCGGGGCAGGACACGAAGGCGGTGGCGTGGTTGCGCAGGATATCCCAGCCCAGAATGTTGGGCTCGCCGCAGCACAGACCGGCCATGATGGAAGGCATGTCGCCGTCCACGATGCGCGGATCGCCGTCGCCGGCGGCAGCGCCCTTGTACAGGCAGGCGGCAGGCGAGCACTCGACCACGACGAAGGTGGGCGGGTTATCGGGATACAGGTTGGTGAAGTAGCCCACCACGGCGCCGGCGAGCGAACCCACGCCAGCCTGGACAAACACGTGCGTCGGGCGGTTGATGGCCATCTCGCGCAGCTGCTCGGCAGCCTCGGAAGCCATGGTGCCGTAACCCTCCATGATCCAGGACGGAATCTTCTCGTAGCCCTCCCAGGCGGTGTCCTGAACGATGACGCCGCGCTCGCAGGCATCGGCCTCGGCGGCGGCCATGCGCACGCACTCGTCGTAGTTGACCTCTTCGATGGTCACCGTGGCGCCCTCGGCCGCGATGTTATCGAAGCGGGGCTTGGTGGAACCCTTGGGCATGTGCACGACGGCCTTCTGGCCCAGCTTGTTGGCAGCCCATGCCACGCCGCGGCCATGGTTGCCGTCGGTAGCGGTAAAGAAGGTGGCCTGGCCAAAGTCCTCGGCCAGCTGATCGGAGGTCAGGTAATCGAAGGTGCAGTCGGCAACGTCCTTGCCGGTCTCGTCGGCAATATAGTTGGCCATGGCAAACGAGCCGCCCAGAACCTTAAAGGCGTTGAGGCCAAAGCGATAGCTCTCGTCCTTAACGCACAGGTTGGACAGGCCCAGGCGCGCGGCCTGGCCGTCCAGGCGGGCAAGCGGAGTGACGGTGTACTGGGGGAACGACTGGTGGAAGGCGCGGGCCTTCTTCACGTGGTCGAGGCTCATGATTCCCAAGTGCTTGTCATCGCTCTTGGGCATCGTGTTGCCCGCCCACTGGATCTTATCGGCCATACGGTGAACTCCTTAAGTCCTCTCTTGCCGGCCCCGCATACGCGTTTCAGCCCGATCCCATTCACACGGCTGAACTTTTATGTGGATGCCAAACAAAAAGTTTGTTAGTAATGTTCTATCACACTTTTTGATTGGCATACCTAACGAATTGTTTGTTGCCGTAATCGGTACTTTTTCGCCGCCGAACGGTCACACAACGCAGCGACGCTTTCGTTATTTGCGAACAGGTGTGGTTTATGGCACAGTGAGCCCAAACTAATTTTTAGGAAGGCACCCATGACCCCCGCACAGATTGAGTTTTACAAGCGCCTAGCACACGGCCTGGCGCTCCAATTTGGCCCCAACTGCGAAGTCGTCGTCCACGATCTGGAAACCGAGGACGTGGACCACTCCATCGTAGTGATCGAAAACGGCCACGTCAGCGGGCGCAAACTGGGTGACGGCCCCAGCCATATCGTGTTTGAGTCCATGCACGAGGGCACCACCGACGTGCACGACCGCGAGCCATACCTCACCAAAACCACCGATGGCAAGCTGCTCAAATCGTCGACGATCTTTATCCGCAACGACGAAGGCAAGCCCGTCGGCATTTTGGGCATTAACTTTGACATTACGCTCATGAAGGCTTTTGAGCGTTCGCTCGACGCCTTTACCGGCACCGGCGGCACGGGCTATACCGAGCCCGAGCCCATTACCAAGAACATCGGCGACCTGCTCGAGGACCTGCTGCACGAGTGCGAGCAGTTTGTGGGCAAGCCCGCGGCACTCATGACCAAAGACGAGCGCATTCGTGCCATTGGCTACCTCGACCGTCGCGGCGCCTTCCTCATTTCCAAGTCGAGCGAGCGCGCCTGCGAGTTCTTTGGCATCTCCAAGTACAGTTTTTATAGCTACCTCAATGAGGCCAAGGCGGCGGCCGGCGACAAGTAGGCGCTCGCCTGGATTGCCCCTCCCCTTTTGGGCGCGAGTTCTGGAAAGCACGAATCCAAGACCGAGCCACTTGGGAAGTTCCATATAATCGATGTCATTAGTATTTCGAAAGGATGGAACAGAATGGCGTTGAGCAAGGCATCATGCACCGGTCGCGGATTGATTCCGGCAATTGGTGGACATGTGCACCGCATGTTCGATGAGGGTGAAGACGACCTGTTTTCGCTGAGCCTTGACGATGTGATGGATGATCGCCCGTGGACCGCCGACGAACTCATGGGCGGCGGCGCGGCTCGCCCGTCAAGCCCCAATCCCGCACTTGCGCCTAAGACCGCATCTGCGCCGACTCCTGCACAGTCGGCTGTTTCGACGCCCGCGCCTACACCCGCACCCACTTCGGCGCCCACGCCCGCTCCCCGCCCCGCAAGTGACCCATCCGAGACGGCGGCATTTCTCGCAGCAGCGACGCAGGGCAAATCGGCCGACAGCACTGTTATGTACAGCGCCCAGCAGTTGCCTGTTCCTGCGGCACGCAAGCCTCCGGTCGCAAGGCTCGATGAGCCCGTTGCCCATCAGGTTGCCTACGATTCCTGGGCTGCAACCGATCTGGATGAGACCTCTACCGGCATGCCGGCGCTCGACGTTCCAGTTAACCCGCTTTTTGCCGCCAACACGAGCGCCGCAGACTATGAGGGCGGTACGGCATATTCCGATTATTCCGATGGCTATGCTGGCAACAGTCGCATCGAGACCGAGGACTATGGCACCGCGTCGAGCGATTATCCCAACGATCCGTACGCTGCCACGCCCGCACCGGAATATGACCCGGAGGCCGCGTCCGCGCCGGCGTATACCAAAAGCACGGGCGAAGAGCGCTTCGCCGATTATTACGCCGAGGAAAAGGCACTGCGTTTCTCGGAATTTCCGCAGGCAGTCAAGGTTGCCTTTATCGCCATTATCATTGCCCTGCTCGGTGTCATTGCATTTGAGGGATTCCAGCTGTTCCGCGGCCCCACCCAAGCGGAGTCGGAGACCCAGCAAAAAGAGGACGATAACCAGTACCTGGACATCAACACCCTCAAGGGCGACCCCAACGACGGGGACGACGAGTAGCGAGGGCTGAAGGCGGCCACAGGATCCCGCATCCAGCACCAGCTTCTTAGTGCTGTTTTGTCATCCAGCTACACTTTTCCGAAGTTTTAAGGTGCCTATTTCGACACTTTTCCGGATTTTATACTCTGTCCCTCCAGATGCGCTTTACGGTGCAGGCGTTGGAAGAAGGGCCATGTGCCGCTGGCGGCCCACATGTTCTGCAGATCAAGCTGCTCGGAGACGGCTCGCGCGAGCCGTCCAGCTGGAAGCTTTTTGCCGACGGTGCGTGCGTTGCGGACGGATCCGGCGCCTTTGCCCGCGAGTGCTTCTGCGAGGGCGCCGAGGTGTTCCTGGACCTGTGTCGCGACGCCGTGCACGCGGCCGAGCTGCACCAGTGGAGCCAGAGGGAGTACGAGCTGCTGAGCGCGGCGCGCGGGATTGCGGGGGTGTAGGTGGGCAGATAAGCCATCGGCAATTCCGAGATGGCAAGGGCCGGGAATTAGATTCCCGGCCTTTAACCTAGCACTGCTTTATAAGATCGAGCACCGCGGGAATGTCATCGGCATTACGAAGAGCAACATAGGTCGGTAGGCCTGGGCCAAATCCACCCTGCGTACGTTTGTCCTGGCACATGTCCTCTGGATCAATTAGGTCATCCACGCTCTTTGCCAGGCCGACGGCAATCCAGCCACCGTTGCTGGTCCTACCTTCTAACACGGCATGCAGTTTTCGCTTGCCCGACCTGAAGCCTACATAGTACTTGGCTATGTAGGACTCCCACGAAGGGTTACCACTCAGAACGGACTCGCGCACCTCATCGAAAAGCTTCTGGTTGAGCCCACCTTCGGCAAAGGTGGGGTGGTTCTCATGCAGAGTCCAGACAGGAGCCTCGTCAGGCTCCCCACGAGAAGGACGGTACTTGTCGACGACGTCTGCCGGAAGGTCGGGATACTTCCATATCTCGCACGCTTCTTTCGCCAGCTCGTCCGCGCGCTGCCCAATCTCTTCCTCACCCCATTTTTCATGCGAGACAATCGATTTGTTTAGGTAGAGCGGGCTGCACTTAAATCCGACGTCAGGCAGATTGAGCTTGTCCGAGAACGACCGGTTTGAGTACTCCTGGTTGTAGCCCGTCAGCGTAAGATTTCCCAAGTTGTTGCACAGCCTGTCGTGGACGTCTTCCCAGTTCTCACCAAGCGATTCCTTCCAGCCGTGCTCATCATCAATCGTCTGGGGCATGATGTGCTCGATCTGGTAATCGTCGGCTGAGATGGACTCCTTCGGGTGGTGCCAGTTCTCCATGCGTTCCAGGTAATAGCGCTTTTTAGAGAAGCGGTTGTAGCAGTCACGCGCCTTAAACTCCTCGACAAAATGCTCGTCTGTCGGAAAGTATGCGGTCATACCGCTGCTGTGGATAAGGAGCATCGCCGTAACGTACTCCTCGATATCGTCCTGCTGCTCGAGATTGCGATACATGCCGGCAAAGAAATTATTTAGGCCCGTGGTAAGTCTGCCGCAAACCGCTCGCCTGAACAGAAACGACTCGATAGTCTCGCAGATACGTAAAAACGCATTGCGGTCTAGTCCATTCCCCTCGTAAACCGAATAAAGCAACATTAAGAGGGGCCTTATCTGCTTCACGTCGAGGCTTACGATTCTGCCGAACACTCGGCGCAGTCCGTCGTCCTTCTCCTTACCAAGGAACAGACTGGCGTATCTATGTGCATACCCGCGCAGCTCCTTAAGCAGGCCCTCGGTGTCACCATCGTAGTCGTCGGCGAAATAGCGCTTAAACTCGTAGTAGGCCTCGTTCTCCTTCGGCATCCTATTGGGAACTTTAAGCCACAGCCAGTACCAGATAAATGCATTGAACTCGTCCTCGCCGCCTTTTCCGAACAAGCACTCGAGTGGATGCCAATAACCCTCATAAAGCTTGGTCTGTTCGTCGTTGGGAAGCGACATTAGAACGTAGTTACGGATGAGGTCAATGGGTGTGAGCGGCTTGCCCTTGGAGTTCATGGACTCAAATATGAGCTGGGCATTATCAACGCCAGCGGTGAGCTTAGTGTCGATGACCTGCACGCGGTTTAGCCCCGCCCAAAGCCTTGCCGGGTCAAATGATTTACCACGCATCTTCTCGCGGAAGAACGCATGGTTCTCGACAATCCGATCCGATTTTTCATCTGGCACGGGAGCCCCAGACACGATGGAGAACAGCGTCTCTTTATCGTCCTGCGAGAGCACCAGCTTGTAGCGTGCCAGACCGTTGTAGTCGTCATCGTTAAAGAGGTAATTTTTCCTCAGCGCCGAGATTTTGAGGTCGCCAAGGAAGCCAGCCTTGTCGGGGTTGCTCTCCAAATAGTCAGCCAAAGCTGCAATCATCAACGAAAACGTCGTCATGCGCTGCTGTCCGTCAATCAGAAGCACGCGCGAAATGCTCGTGGCAGAGCTCTCGGACTCGGGGATATAAAGCATTGACCCCACGAAGTGCGATACGCCATCACGACCCGCTCGCATGACGTCATCCCAAAGCACCTCGCACTCTTTTACACTCCACGAGTAAACTCGCTGGTACACGGGAATGACAAACTGCATCTTCGCCACGCCCATAAGGTCGAGTAGATTTGCCTCGGTTGCTTTCATTTGCGGTTGCCCCTTTTTCCAACATCAATCTCAGGAATCCTACTTGAATTTCTCAACCAGCAGCTGCCCGATGGCGCTCATCATGGCGCGATACTTCTCACTGTCCTCAAAGAGGCTGGTAAAGGAGTCCGTGTTCTCCACATAGGCGCGGCGAGCCTCCTCATCGAACACCTTGGGCAGCAGGCTTGATTCGAAGACCTGTCTGCCGTCGCGACGGATGGTGTCGGCGACCTGCGGGTTTTCGGCGATACGCTTCCACAGCGTGTCGATAACCACACGATCTCCCTCGGTGAAGTTGCCAGCCCACTGCTCGTTGAACTTATCCACGAGCACCTGCAGCGGGTCGCGCTTCTTATCGGGCGTCACGGTCTTGGCCGCGCCACCGGGATCGAGCACGCCGCCGCCAGGCTCAAGCGAAATGCTGCCCTCGAACTCCTGCTTGAGCTTGTAGAAGCGCATCTCGACCTTGTCGTCCACAGCCTCGACGGGGATCTTCTCGACCTTGAGGAGGTGGCGCAGATAGCTTAAATACACGTATTCCTTATGCAGGTCTCGGTCAAACATGCGCACGATCTGGGTGATGTAGGTGTACCACTTGCAGAAGCTACGCACCTTGCGACGAACCTGATAGCGTTCATCGTCGTTCAACTCGTTATAACGCGCGACCGCCGGCTTCAAAACGGCCGCGAGCTTACCCTGCACGTTGCTCTGCGATTTACCCTTGCCATCGGTGAAGACTATCTCGGCAGCGGCCTCAATGTCAGACTCGTCATAGAGCCCGTAACCGCGAATATCGGTCTGCACCTGATAGAGGAGGTCGGTGTTAATCTGCTCGGAAAGCGACGTCTCGGTGTAGAAGCGTTCGAAAGCCTTCTGGATGTCCTCGGGCTTGTTCACGAAGTCGAGGATGTAGGTGTCCTCCTTGTCCGGGTGGATGCGGTTGACGCGGCAGAGCGTCTGGACGGCCTTCACGTCCTTGAGCTTCTTGTCCACCACCAGCGTGTGCAGCAGCGGCTCGTCAAAGCCCGTCTGGTACTTCTCGGCAACAACAAGCACGTCCCCATAGTTGTGGAACTCGGCCTTCGTTTGGCTCTCGGCGACGCGTTGTCCATCGTGGCCGACGTTGATGACCGGCTCGGTGTACTCGGGACCGTCGGGGCCGTCAGCCGGGTCGCTAATGGCGCCCGAGAACGCCACCAGCACCTCGATATCATCGTAGCCCTTCTTCTGCATGTAGCGCTTGATCTCGTGGTAGTAGCGAACCGTCGCGAGGCGCGAGGCCGTGACCACCATCATCTTGCCCTTGCCGCGGATTTTGGTGCGTGTCACATTGCGGAATGTCTCCACGATGATCTCGGCTTTCTGGCCGAGGGCATAGGGGTGCAGCTCCTTATACTTGCGGAGCAGCTTGAGCGTGGGGCTGCTCGGTACGTCGGGATTGTCGGGGACCGTGCGTGCGAGCTCGACGGCCTCCGAATAACTCACGTAGTTGGCGAGGGGGTCCATAATGAAGCCCTCCTCTATCGCCTGGCGCATCGAGTAGACGTGGAACGGGTGGAAGGACCCGTCAGGCCACTCATCGCCGAAGATCTCGAGCGTCTGTTCCTTTGGCGTGGCGGTAAAGGCAACGAAGGTCAGGTTCTTGTGACGGCCGTGGCTCGCGAGCTCGTCGGCGAGCTGGTCCTCCCAATCGGCTGCGGCGTCCTCGGCTTCCGCCTCGATCTCAGCGTACTCCTCGAGCGCGTCGCGCTTGTCGGCAAGGGCGCTCTTGAGCTTGAGCGCGCTCGTTCCCGTCTGGGACGAATGTGCCTCGTCGACGATGATGGCGAAGCGCTTACCCTTGCTCTCGACCTGCTCGTAGATCACGGGGAACTTCTGAAGGGTCGAGACGATGAGACGAGCGCCGCCGTTGATGGCGTCCCGCAGGTCGGCCGAGGTCTTGTCCTTGCCGATGGTCACGACCGAGCCGATGGCGTGATCGAAGCCCGAGATGGTCTCCTGCAGCTGGCTGTCGAGCACTCGGCGGTCGGTGACGACGACCACGGAGTCGAACAGCGGGGTGTCATCCACAAAGAGGGATGCAAGGCGATAGGCCGTCCAGGCGATGCTGTTCGACTTGCCCGACCCCGCCGAATGCTGCACGAGGTAGTTCTTGCCCGTCCCGTTCGCGCGCACGTCGGCGATGACCTTACGCACGGAGTCGAGCTGGTGGTAACGGGGGAAGATGATGCGCTCCTTCTTGCGCTTCACCTCGTTGCCGCGCGCATCGAGCTCTGTCTCTTCCTTGACCTCCAGGTGGAGGAACTTGTTGACGATATCGAGCAGGCTGTCCTTCTGCAGGGCGACCTCCCACAAGTGGCTCGTGGCATAACCGTCGGGATTTGCGGGGTTGCCGGCGCCGCCGTCGTTTCCCGCCCCGGCGGAGCCCTGGTTGAACGGCAGGAAGAAGGTCTTCGCGCCCTCCAGCTTGGTGGTCATGTAGACATTTTCGAGATCGACGGCGAAAAAGGCCACCATGCGCGTGTTGAACTTGAGACAGCGACACCTCGGGTCGCGGTCCTCGCGCCACTGGCGCATGGCATTCTCAACGTCTTGGCCGGTGAACTGGTCCTTGAGCTCTATGCCCACCAGGGGGATGCCGTTCACGTCCAGGACCATGTCGATGGTCTGGTTGCCCGTCTCGGCGAAGTGGAACTGGCGGATGCAGCGGCAGACGTTCTTGGCATAGTGGTCGGCGGCGCTTTCGTTAAGCCCGCTCTCCGGCTTGAAGAATACGACCTTGAAAGGAATTCCTCGGTGCTTGAAGCCGTGTTTGAGCACCGCGACCATACCCAGGCGGTCGACGGCGTCGTTGAAGACCTTGGCGAACTTCGCCGTGGAATCGGAGTTGCACATGCGCTCGAAGCGATCCCACGCCTTGGGCTGCGTCGTCTGGATGAAGTTGACCAGGGTGGCGGCGTCGAGCGCACGGTCACGATGCTCCATGTAGCCGCCGCCGACCATCTGATAGGTGCCGTCCTCGACGTAGAGGAGCGAATGCCTGTCGTCGCACTTGAAGAAACCGCCCTCAGGCGAGCAGAGAAACGACTCGATGTCCTCTTCGAGGTTCTTTTCCTTTGTCTGCGCAGGCATGCTACAACCTCATCTCTCTCAACTCGCGACCAAAGAGAGCGAGCCACGGAAATATGCTCTTGTTTAGCACCATGTACATCTTCGCGCGCTGCTTTTCCGTCGGTGCCGTCCTCTTGTTGAACATATCCACCATGAACTCGTAATCGTTTCGACCGTCATAACCGTTGTACCTATTGGCCGGAAAGGCGCCCCTCTCGTAAAGGAAAGCGTAGAGGCGTCGAGAAAACAGATCCCTGTTCATGCCATCGAGTCGCACGCCCGGCTTCCTCGCCTCAAGGGCTTCCAGCAGCTTGATCGCTGCCTTCCAGCCCTCAACCTCGTTCTTGAGCTCATCATTTTCAAACTTAAGGATGCAGGTGGAGCCTATTGGCGAGAGCTCTTTCCCGTTGACGGAATTTTTGATTGTGAACTCATACCTGATGCCCTCATGCCCGCAAAGACACTCTCCGGAGGTGTTCCCATTGTCATGGCACCCCACCACGTGCCATTCGGAAACGGCAATATCCCACGTTTTCGACGACGACGCCTCCAGCACGATGCCCGGAAGACGATAGGAATCGCCCATTGGCTACACCTCCCGCTTTCCGGTGACGGTCTCGTAGATGAGCGACTGCTTGTACGCTTTGAGGTCGGTGATGATAGCCTGCTTGGCAGCGATATCGGCATCGATCTGGGTGCACTTCTCGTCCAAGTAGTCCGCAATGAGACGCTGTTCGGAGAGAGGGGGCAATGGCACAAACGCCCGAGCCAATACGTTAGCGGCAAGATTTGCGCTCGTTGCACCAATGGCAGTAGCCATGGCTTGATTGGTGGTAGATGAGCACGTAAGCGCATAGCTAAGCCACTCGGGAGCGCAGCAAATGGGTCTAGCGACAGTCAGCGAAGAAGCAACCGTGCCGCAGTTCTCCGTTCGGTTCAACGAGCATTTGCCAACGCTTCCGCGCAAACAAAAGACGACATCACCGCGCCGTAGCTTCACACCCTTAAGTGAATCGTACTTATCTTGCGAAATGTACTTCGAAAAGACGTCGGGAAGATAACGACCATTGAGGTCGCCAGACGTAATAAACGGAATTCCAGCCTCTTGAATGTCGTCGCCTGAAGGGTAGCTGTCACTTCTATCTCCGTTGAGAAATACAGCGAGACGCTTCACCATCACGAGGCCCCAGTTCGCATTCATTTTTCCTATCGCCGGGACTCCGCTTTCTTTCACTTTGAAAGCGTTACACGTACCGTAAACAATGGCTCGTTTAACCACATCGTTTTGATACGCCCTGTACTCTTCAATAGACTGCTCGGCGGTGGAGACGGCGCGGTCGATTTCGGCGCACTTATCGTCCAGGTATTCCGCGATGCGGCGCTGCTCATCGAGGGGAGGCATGGGTAGCACTTGGGCTGCAAAGTCCTCGAACTTGATTGTTTTGCCTTCGCGGATGCCCAACGTTAGTGAATTCATATGGTCAATAAACGACGGCGACTTAAACAAGTACTTATAGAACTGATAGTCGATTGGCTTTATTGAGCGAAACGTTTGGTAAGCAGGCGAACAGACCCCTTCGAAGTCGGAGCGCTCGAAGCCGCCCTGGAAGCTGCGCAGGCTGATTACAAAATCATTCCTGTGAACCGTACGGAATCTACTTAGGTCGGTATCGTCCTTAACGCGAACAACACCTTCAAGCCTATCCTGAGGCCACATGCCATGCTTCTGGGTCGCTGCCAAAAGCGTAAGGTCATCGTTGCCCCTGTCGTTGGTGAGTTTAAACAGGCGCTTAGCCCTATGCAATTTCCACCTCGAGGGGACCTCGCCGAGCCACTCGACGCCACTGTCCTTCATCTCCCGCATTGCTAACGCACCTCTCCGAAGAGGGCCTTGAGGCTCTTCTCGAGCGTCTTCTCGTGCTCGAGGATGCGCTTGGCGATCTCGTCAGCTGGCTCCAGCTCGGCGTACTTGTAGAACACGCGCGTGAACGGGACGGTGTAGCCCACCTTGGTCTTCTTCTTGTCCACCCAGGCGTACTTGTTGTACGGGCGTACCTCGCGCTCGATATAGGCGTCAATGTCCTGAGTGAGCGGGATGTCCTCGGTGTCCTCCTTGGCCTTGTCCGCCTGCATTTTCCCGCGTTTGTTAAGGACGGGTTCTCCGTCCTCGTCGACGACGGGGCTCTCCACGGCAACGCGGTTGAAGCCAAACTCGACCGTCTCCATCAGGCGCGCCTCGACGGAGACCTCTAGTCCGTTGGACCCGGCGCCCGTCCAAGTGCCGTCGCGATACTCGGAGTACGCCTGGACGATAAGGTCGCGGCAGGACTTGGTGATGTCGTTCTTCTTGTCGCCAATGCCCTTGCGGCGCTTCTCGAAGCACCGGGAGGCGTCGATGAGCAGCACGTGGTCGCGATGCTCCGGTGCCTTCGCCTTGCTGAAGAGCCAAACGTAGGTGGCGATGCCGGTGTTGTAGAACGAGTCGCAGGGCAGCTGCACGATCGCGTCGAGCCAGTCGTTCTCCAACACGTATCGGCGGATGCTGTCCTCGCCGCTGCCGGGCTTGCCCTTGTAGAGCGGACTCGCGTCCTGGACAATCGCCATCACGCCGTCGTCCTTGAGCTTAGACAGGCCGTTGAGCACGAAGAGCATCTGACCATCGCCCTTGGCGGGAAGCTTCTCAACGGGGAAGCGTCCACCGCCGGCAGTCTTGAATTCCTTCTCCACCGAGGGGGCCTGAGGATTCCACGGGTCACCGAAGGGTGGATTGGAAATGCAGTAGTCGAACTTGAAGCCATCGAACTTATCGGCGGAGAGGGTATCTCCGAAGCGCATGTTGGCGTCGTCCTCGCCACGAATTAGCGCACTCGCCTTCGCGATGCCGAAAGTGAAGGGATTGAACTCCTGACCGTAGCAGGTTACACGGGCCTCGGCGTCGAGCTGGCGCAGGCGCTCCTCGGTGCAGCCGAGCATCTGCGAGGTTCCCATGGTCTGGTCGTAGACGGTCTTCGTGATGCGGTCGCCGTCGAAGACGTGCGGGTCCGCCTGAATGAGCAGGTCGGTCATGAGGTACACGATGTCGCGGCTCGTGAAGTGAGCGCCGGCGTCCTCGTCGTAGGACTCGGAGAAGCGCTGAATGAGGTTCTCGAAGATGTAGCCCATGTCCACAGCTTTGATCTTGTCGGGCGACATGTCGGCCTGCGGCTTGCAGAAGTCGCAGACGACCTGGTAGAGCAGCGGGGCGTCTGGGTCGGAGAGGCGTTCGATCTGGTCGGCGAACTTCATGCGTGCCAAGATGTCCTGCACGTTGTCCGAGAACCCGTTGATGTAGTCCTTGAAGTTGTCCTCGATGTTCTCCGGGTCGGCCTTGAGCGTCTCGAAGGTGAACTTAGAGGTGTTGTAGAAGGGGTAGCCGGAGGCATCGCGCAAAAAGCCGTCCTTCACGGAAAAGGCTTTGTATTTCTCAGCTGCGGCGAGAACGGCATCGTGCGTGGGCTCAAGGCAGTCGTGGAAGCGTTTGATAACGGTCATAGGAAGGATGACCAGGCCGTACTCATGAGGCTTGTAGGGGCCACGCAGGGTATCGGCGGCACTCCAAATGAGAGATGCCTTCTCTTGAATATTGGCGCCAACGGCCTTGATAAGATCGTCGCTATCCGCCACTGCTATTTCTCCTTCTTGGTCAGATATTCGATGAGGCTCATCTTTACCAGCGAGGTAAAGCTGATGCCAGAAAGCGCAGCGGCGTCCTTCGCCGCATCACGCATGTTTTTAGGTATGCGGATGGTCACGGCAACGTTCTCGCCATCCACAAGAAAGCTCTTGAGCTCGCCTGTCTTGGCCTCTCCGTCGACAAGCTCGGCGTATTTCATTGGCAACCCCCGCGATTGCATGATGCAATACAAATGTGCTTCTGATTCTAGCAAAGGAACAGAAGCCAATGACCATCTGACGCAGATAGAAGGGGAAGTCGAGAGTCAACGTTCTGCCCATTCGCGATGCCATGGAATCTTAGGTCCCGTAGGCTTGTCAGCCATTCGGTTAAACCTATAGATATGAATTTAGGCCCGGTGACTTGAATCAGCGGTCATCCCGGGCCCATCGATATGCAGTGTACCCAGGGCTAGCAGGTTTAACAAATGGATTTTCGTTAGCGCGACCTCGACCGTCCCAACTGCCTCGGCTACCAACTGAACGCCCCCTATCTCCCCTCCGCCTTCAGCTTCAGCAGCAGATCGCTCAGCTCGGGGCACTTGCTGGAAAGGCGTGTCTGGGCTCGCTCGCCCATCCCCCACCGCTGGCGGACTTCCTGGGCACGCGGGCTCACGTGGTAGCCCCCGTCCATTACCTGCTTGAGCAACTTAGCGGTCACGCGCGCATCGGCTAGGGCGCTGTGGGCGTGACCCGTCGACTCGTCGAACTCGATGCCAAACCACGTCGCCGCGTCACTCAAAGAGACACACCCGTGGCTGCCCACGTCCATGATCGAGGTGTAAAACGCCTGCAGGTCGGCCCAGTCCGTAGGAAATGCGGAAAGGTCGATGTGCTTTGCCTGGCACTCGGTCAAAAGCTGTCGACGATCCGCCCCACTCCAACAAACCACCTGGGCGGAGTAGCGACCGATCCAATCGCTGAGCCTTTTGATCACCACATAGAGCGGATCGGCCATCGCGGTGTCCACAGCCGATATCCCCGTAAGCTCGCGGACGGGATACGCAACGCCTTCGGTAAATTCTGTCTGCACAAACTGCGAGAACTCACCCATAACGTTGCCGTGGTAATCGAGCTTGACGGCGCCGGCCTCAATAATCTCATTGCGCAGCCCACGGCGCTGGCGCTGCTTTGGCACCGGCGCAAACTCAAAGTCCAGCACAATCTGGCGCGCAAAGTTCGTCGTATCGATAGCCGAGATACACGGCGTCTTTTCAGCTGACACGGTTAGGGCCTTTCTCCGTTGCCTGCCGCTTGCTACATAGGCGGCTACATTGCCGTAAGGATAGGCGCCCGTACGGACATGAAAGTGGGGCGCAATACCATGCGCCAGGCACACGTCATGCAGACGGCCCCAAGAGAGTTGCCCGCTCTATTCAAATGCATGAAAAAGATTTAGGCCCGGTGACTTGAATCAGCGGTCATCCCGGGCCCATCAGAGCTCGTAGAGCTCTTGGTTGCTTTGGTCTCGCTCTTCACGGCGCTTATCGAACTTTCCGAGGCACTCAAGCAGCATTCGAAGCATAACAAGTCGCTGCCATTAAGGCACTGACCTCTTGACCAAGCAACGGCGCTGCCCAGCTATCACCCTTGGGCTGCCGTCAACTTTATTCTATCCGCGAGCATCTGGTTTACCAAATGGATTTTCGGTAAAGGAAGCACGGCACGCCCGCAAAACCACTACGCCCCAAGTGCCGCCATGGGAATCACCGCCACGCCGTCGTCGCGTGTGTAGGCAATGCTCCCCTTTCCAACCACGACCGCCAAAAACGCCGGCGCGGCATTCTGGGCGGCAGGATTGGAGAGCACTTTCCTCTCCAGCGCCTTGAGATTTCTCGCTCCATCGTCTGCTTTCGCATCACTCAGCTTGACCTCGATGGCTCCCCAGCGCCCGTCGTGCTCAACGATCAGATCGACCTCAAGGCCCTTCTCATCTCGGAAATAATGGACACTGTTGTCGACACCGCCGTAGGTGGAAAGGAACACGCGCACGTCGCGCAGGACGAGATTCTCAAAGAGCATCCCCAGCGTTTGCATATCGCCAAGCAGCCGCTCAGGGGTAGCCCCCAGCAACGCCGCCGCAAGTGACGGGTCACAGAAGTAGCGCTTGGGGCGCACGCGAACGCGGGCCTTCGAGCGCATGGGCGGCTCCCATCCGCACAGGTCCTCGGTCAGCTTGAGCCTGTTGAAGAGGTCCAAGTACGCAGCGATGGTCCTCTCGTCGGGGCCCGCCTCACCGTACGAGGCGTCCTTTACGAGCGTCTTGTACGTGACAGCCTGGCTCTCGTTCATGGCAAGAGCTCGCAAAAGGCCGTGTGCAAGCTCGGGCGACATGCCCTCGTCCAGCACGTTGACGTCGAGCACCGAGTGCACGTACTGGCTTGCCGTCTCTCGCGCAAGATCTTCCGAAAGCCCAAGATTTGCAGGCCAACCGCCCCTGCAGCACCAGCGGGCGACGTCATCCACCGTGCTCTCGCGACGCTGAGGGGCAAAATCCTCGCCCTTAAAGAGGCTTGCCAGTGACACGAGCGGCTCGCCGTCGCCCGACTCACACAGGGCCATGGGGCGCATTGACAGACGGGCGATCCTACCCGTGCCGGAATGACGAACATGGCTGCGCTCCTCGCTTTTGAGCGCGGTCGAGCCCGTGAGCAAAAGTGTCCCCCGTTCGTTGCCGCTCGCGTCCACGAAACGCCGGGCGGCATCCCAAACCTCGGGCACCTCCTGCCATTCATCGACCAGGTGTGGCGCATCGCCGATGAGCGCCAGGCTTGGGTCGACCTCTGCCGCCGCACGCTGCGCAGGCTCATCGAGCCTGGAGACGCTCGCCGAGCGAGAGAGCGCCGTCCAGGTCTTGCCGCACCATTTGGGGCCGTTGATCTCCACACAGCCAAACGCCCGCATAAGGGTGTCGAGGCGCTCCTCTATGAGCCGGGGCCTATATCCCTTTTGGGTCAATCTCTTTGGTGCATCCATAGACGGCCGTCCCTCTCTATCACGCGATATGCGAAATTACGCCATTCTCAATGCTGATTTTACGCTACTTTCAATGTAGTTTTTACGCCATGACAGATGTAGTTTTTACGCCATTTTCATTGTAGGTTTTACGCTTGGCATCCTTAGCGCGACCCATTCCGAGCAATCACATCAGAGCGCGCTTGGTTATCTCCGCTCGCACATCTCGGCAAACGAAATCAGCTTGGTATCTCCCCTGCTCGCCGCAGCTTCCTGACATCCTTGCGTAAAGCCACGCTTCGAGAAGATCACGTAGCTTTTATGCTGACGCCTAAAGAGCTCGCTTCGGTACACGAGCTTTTCCAGAACATCCTCGCCTGCCGGTTCGTTACGCCATTTGCACTCCGCAAAGAGCGCCGCGCCCTCTCCGTCGTCGACAATCAAATCGATCTCTTCCTGCGTACGCGTCCGATTGTCCGTTCCCCACCAACGGCCGACTGTTGCCGGCACCACACCAAGTTCGCCCGCGCGCGCGAGTTCGTACACGTATTGTCTGCATATAAGCTCAAAGACCGTACCCATGTAATCCGATACGTGCGGCTCAATGCGCTTATACGCCATCTCGGCCATATCGTTTTGAATCAGCCCGATGTTCTGCGGAACAAACTTGTACCAGAACCTAAACATCTGGTCGCTCAGCAGATACACGGCTCGCTTATTGCTCGTCTCGTTTAGGGGCAGCTCGCGCTCGACAATCCCAAGCGACGCCAGCTTATCCACATAGCTCTTTACGTTGCTCGCAGGGATTCCCGTAGAGCTCGCAATCTCCGAGATCTTCGAGCGCCCCTGAGCAATTGCTTGCACGATCGCATCATATTGCTCGGGATTGCGGCACTCTTGCATTAGCAGGTTACTCGGCTCCTCAAAGAGATAGCCCGTAGGAGTAAGGAAAAGACGTTTGATGTTGTCCTTGAGCGATGCGGCAGGATCGACTCTCTCGATATATGCAGGAATGCCGCCCGTCATACCATAGCAAACTGCAGCGTCTTCGCGACTCATGCTCTGCCACAACCCGAGGGTCGTCGTAAAATCGAGCGGCATGATCTTAAACTGGGCCGTACGCCTACCGTATAGTGGGCTCTCGTAGCCCAACACCTGTTCCTCCATAAACGAAAGAGACGAGCCGCATAGGATCAGCATTAGCCTGGTCTCTTTGTATAAGTGGTCGATCTTGTCTTGCAGCAACGAGCTGATCTCGGGATTCGATTGGGCGAGATAGGGATACTCGTCAATCACGACAATCAAACGCTCCGTTCGAGCCATGGTGACCAATGCATCGAACGCCTCGTCAAAACTACGAAACGACACGCCTGCAGCACCAACCGAGCCTGCAAGTATCGCCTGGCTAAAGCCGTGCAGGTTTGCCTCCGCATTGGTACGACGAGCTTGAAAGTAAATAGCCTTCTTGCCTTGGATGAACTCTGTGATAAGGCGCGTTTTACCCACACGACGGCGGCCGTAAATCACAGGCATCTCAAAGGAGTCCGTGCCATACAGTCGATTGAGCTCGGACATTTCCGCTGTTCTTCCGACAAACATAGACCATCCTTCCTTTACGTTATAGCTAGCTATATTATACCTTCCTATAATATAGCTAGCTATAACGTAATTCGACAAGCGGCGCACACGAAAGGGGCGGTACACCACCGCACGTGGACCGTTCCGGAAAATGCATCCCGTTCTGGAGCCAAAAACTGGGCCGTAGTTTCCGCCAAGCATCCCATCCGGAAAGCGTGTCCCGTTCTGAGCGCCAAATCCGGGACGCAGTTTCCACTCCAAACAAAAGGCCCCGGCTCGCGATGGAGCCGGGGCCAAAGGCGCAGCGTATGTAGTTGATGCTGAGCGCGAACAGCCCGTCAGCAATGGCCGTGCGCGTCCTACCCTACCCGCGGTGACGGGCGCGGCTGTACGGCGTATCCACCATGGGCAGATCTGGACGCAGCTTGCCGTCAAACGCGCGGTAGGCGTTCTGTACGGCGGGCGCCGTGGGGATCGTTGCGATCTCGCCGATGCCCTTGCCGCCGTATGCCACGGGCAGCAGCTCGTCCTTCTCCACGTAAATGGCGTGGATATCCGGAATCTCGGGCGCACGGAACAACCCGAGCGTACCGTACCTTGCCTGGGGCACGCAGTCCTTGAGCGGCCAGTCCTCGGTAAGCGCATAGCCCATACCCATGAGCACGCCGCCTTCGATCTGACCCTGGATGGAGATGGGGTTGACCACCTTGCCGGAATCGTGCGCAGCATAGATCTCGCTCACGCGGCCGTCATCGTCCAGAATGACCACATGTGTGGCAAAGCCGTAGCAGATGTGGCTCTTGGGATTGGGAACATCCGCACCCAGCTTGTCGGTCGGCTCCAGATACACGTAGCCAAACTCGCATCCCTCGAGCGCCTTGATGGCGGCCGCGGGATCCTGAGGATGCATACCTTGGCCGGCGACGAGCTCCTGCGCGCGCAGCTGATAGGCGCGACCGTCGTCGTACTCGATCTTGACGCCGTCGCCATGCGCGCTCACGGGAGCATCGGGTGCAGGCTTGCCCGCCTCGATGCCAACCATGGCATCGCGCAGCAGGAAGGCGGCGCCGCGCACGGCCTCGCCGGTCACGACCGTCTGACGCGAGCCAGACGTAGTGCCGGAGTCGGGAGCGTTCTCGGTGGAGCACTCGCCATTGGCAATGCAGCTCAGCGGCAGACCGCAGGCCTCGGCAACGTCTTGCAAAAAGACGGTGTTACAGCCCTGGCCGATGTCGGACGTGGCGGCGTAGACCACGGCGCGGCCATCCTCGATGCTGATCTTGCAGCGGCCGGCATCGGGCAGGCCCACGCCCACGCCGGCGTTCTTCATGGCGCAGGCGATACCGGCGTGTCCGGGATGCGCGTAGTAGGCATCCTTGACCTCGAGCAGCGTCTCTTTAAGCGCCGTGGAGCAATCGGCAATCTGACCGTTGGGCAGAACCTCGCCCGGCTCGATGGCGTTACGGTAGCGGATCTCCCACGGATCCAGGCCGACCTTCTCGGCCAGCAGGTCGATCAGGCTCTCGAGCGCAAACTCGGACTGACAGACGCCAAAGCCGCGGTACGCGCCGGCAGGCGGGTTGTTGGTGTAGTAGCCAAAGCCGCGGATGTCGGTGTTCTGGTACTTGTAGGGGCCGACGGCATGCGTACAGGCGCGCTCGAGCACCGGGCCGCACAGCGACGCGTAGGCTCCGGTATCAAAGTTGATCTCGCAATCCAAACCGGTAAAGTTGCCCTCGGCGTCGCAACCCAGCGTAAAGGCGCCGTCCATGGCATGACGCTTGGGATGGAAAGCAAGCGACTCGGCACGCGTGAGCTTGCACTTCACAGGACGCTGGAACTTATAGGCAGCGAGCGCGGCCAAGTGCTGAATGGACACGTCCTCCTTGCCGCCAAAGCCGCCACCCACGAGCATGGTCTCGACGACCACACGCTCGGGCTCGTTGTCCCAGCCAAACATGTGGGCGCACTCTTTGCGCGTATCGTAGGCACCCTGGTCGGTCGACTGCACCTTGACGCCGTTCTTGTACGGGAAGGCGACGGCGCACTCGGGCTCCAAGAAGGCATGCTCGGTAAAGGGCGTGGTAAAGCGCTGCGTCACGGTGAATGCGCTCTCCGCCAGCGCCTTGGCGGCGTCGCCACGCGTCACATGGCGGCTCTGGCACACGTTGTCCTTGAGCTCCACCGTGTTGCCAAAGGCAAAGAAACTGTCATGCAGGCGCGGGGCGTCGGCGGCCTTGGCCTCGGCGATGTTGCGCACGGGCTCCAGCGGCTCGTAATCGATCTTTACGAGCTTCTTGGCCTTCTCGAGCGTCGCCTCGTCCTCGGCAACCACCAGCGCGATGGCATCACCCACGCAGCGGGTGATATCGCCCTGGGCGATCATGACGTCCCAGTCCTGGATAAGGTGGCCGACCTGGTTGACCGGCACGTCCTCGGCGCGCAGAATGCCTACCACGCCGGGCAGGGCCTCGGCCTTGGAGGTATCGATGGAGAGCACGCGGGCACGCGGGTACTTCGAGCGCACGGCGCTGGCATAGGTCAGGCCCGGCTGGTCGAGCTCGTCGATGTCGTCGGGGTACTTGCCCTCGCCGAGCACCTTCTTGCGCACGTCGATACGGAAGGCGCGCTTGCCCACGCCGTAGTCATCGCCGCGCTCCAGGTCCTCGTCGATCTGCTTTTCGCCGCGGAGCACCGCGGCTGCCAGCGAAATGCCCTCGATAATCTTCTTGTAGCCGGTGCAGCGGCAGACGTTACCGCGAATGGCGTACTTGATCTGCTCCTCGGTGGGCTCGGGGTCCTCGGCGATGAGCGCCGCACCCGCCATGACCATGCCAGGGATGCAAAAACCGCACTGCACGGCGCCCACAGCGCCAAAGGCGTACACAAAGGCCTCGCGCACGTCCTCGGGCAGGCCCTCGACGGTCACGATGTTGCGACCGGCGGCAAGAGCGGTGGTCAGCACGCACGCCTTGACGGCTGCACCGTCCACATGGATGGTGCAGGTGCCACAAGCACCTTCGGAGCAGCCGTCCTTGGCGGAATGGATATGCAGGTCGTCGCGCAGGTAGCGCAGCAGCGGTTTGTTTTGGGTCGTCGTGCGCTCGACGCCGTTAACGGTAAAAGTGAATTCCTGTGCCATGGTGATTCCCTTCTACACGCCGGCGGCGATGCCGGTGCGGTCGTGGATGGCGCCATGCGGGCAGACGACGGCGCACATGCCGCACGACAGGCAATCCGCACCGTCGATATGGGCGCAGTTGTCCTCGATGCGGATAGCGCCGGCAGGGCACTTTTTGGCGCACATGCCGCAACCGATGCAGCTCGTATCGCAAATCTTACGGGCGATGGCGCCCTTATCGGTGTTGTTGCAGCGCACCAGGATATTCTGGTAGCCGGGAACGAAGGCAATCACGCGCTGCGGGCACGCCATGCCGCACAGGCCACAGCCCGTGCACTTTGAGCGATCCACGCGGGCGATGCCATCGACCAGCGCAATGGCACCGTGGGGGCAGGCCGTGACGCAGGCGCCACAGCCAATGCAGCCTTCGCTGCAGCGGGCGTCGCCGCCTGCGGAGGCGCAACCGCTTCCGCAGGCAACGTAGGCCACGTTATGTTGAATGGATTTGGCCATAAGAGACTCGCCTATTTCTTAAGGAGATACGGATAGTTGTCGCGCACAGCCCTGATGGTCAGGCGGACGGCCTCGGGAAGGCCGGTGTTGACGGCATCGACCGAGACGGTGCGGACCGTGCCGGCGACGCGAACCTTAAAGTGGTCCTCGTCCACGGCCAGGAAGCCCTCGTTCTCGGAGTTCTCCATGTCCTCCTCGCTCCAGAACAGGGTGAGCTTGTCCTTGTAGGGACGACCCTCCTGGTAAGGGCAGAACACGGCGCAGTTGCCGCACTCGTTGCACATGCCGTCGACATGGACGACCTGATGCTTGGCCAGGCCCGGCACCTTAATTGCCACGTTGGCGCGGTTGGGGCACACGTCGCAGCAGACCTCGCACACCGAGCCGCAGCCCAGGCAGCGGGTCTTGGTGCAGTTGCGTTTGTCGCGGCACAGCGACCCCTTGCGCTCGTAGCAGGTGTCCTCGCGGCCGGCCTGAGCATTCTGGTCGGCGTACTTGTTAAAGTCCACGCCGGCGATGGCACGGGCAACCTCGGCGGCATCGGCGATGGCCTCGACCACGGTGGCAGGACCGCGACGGCAGTCGCCCGCAGCCCAGACGCCCTCGACGCCGGTGGAGGTGGCGGCAAGGCGGCCGCGACGGTCGTGCTCGACGCCCGCGGCATCGTACAGGCTGGCGTCGATGCCCTCGCCCACGGCGCAGATCACCGTGGTGGCGGGAAGCTCGACGGTCTCGCCCGTGGCGACGGGGCTGCGACGGCCGCTTGCATCCGGCTCGCCAAGCTCCATAACATCGCAGGTCAGCACGGCGCCGTTGAGTGCCTTGGGCGCCAGCAGCTCGCAGAACTCAACGCCGTCGGCAAGAGCAAGATCAAGCTCTTCCTCGTCGGCGGGCATCTGCTTCTTGGTGCGGCGATACACCAGGCGCACGTTCTTCACACCAGCCAGGCGCTTGGCCACGCGGGCAGCATCCATGGCGGTGTTGCCGGCGCCGATGACCACGACGTCCTCGCCCAGCTCGAGCTTCTCGCCCTTCTTGGCGGTCTCGAGGAACTCCAGCACGTCGAGCTCGGCACCCTCGCCCAAGCCCGCAGAGCCGGGCATCCAGGCACCGGTGGCCACGACCACGTCGGTAAAGCCCTGGGCCTTGAGCTCTTCAATGGAATCCACGCGAGCGTTGAGCTGCACCTTGGCGCCAAAGGCCAGGCAGAGCTCGGCATCGTGGGAGATATCGTCGCTCGCAATACGGAACTCGGGGATCACGTGGCGGACCACGCCGCCGAGCGAATCGCGGGCCTCAAAGATAGTGACGGGCACGCCGGCACGCGTCAGGAAGAACGCCGTCGCCAGACCGGCCGGGCCGCCACCGATAACGGCAACGTTGTGCTCGCCGTCGTTGGCAATGGCCTGGGCGCGCAGCTTGGGCAGCACGGCGGTCATGGCCTCGCGGGCAGCCTTGAGCTTGCTGGCGCGAATCTGGGCACCCTCGGGCTCGTAGAACGCACGCTCGCAAGCGCGGCCGCAGGGATGCGGGCAGATGGTGCCGGTGATAAACGGCAGGGCGTTGCGCTCGATGATGATGTTGAGCGCGTCCTCGAAGCGGCCCTCGTCAACAGCCGCCAGATAGGCGGGAATATCCTGCTGGATGGGACAGCTCGTGCGGCACGGCGTGGTAAAGCAGTCGGAAAGCGGGCTCTTGCCGGCGACCTTGCGGTCGGGCAGCGGGCGCAGCGGCTTCTTGTAGAGCGGGTTGGTGAGCGAGTCGGTCTGAATCGCGGTCACGGCCTCGAGCGAGACGCCCGCAAACGGCTTGCCATCCAGGTCGGTAAACTCGCCGGCCATCTGGCTAAAGCGCTCGTAGCCACCGGGCTTGAGCACGTCGGTCGCCAGGGTGACGGGCCAAATGCCGGCATCATACAGGGCGCGGATGTTGTAGACCGTGGCACCACCGGAGTAGCTGATGCGCAGCTTACCGTCAAACTGCTCGGTAATGCGGCGGGCGGCCTCGATGGTCAGCGAGAACAGCGAACGGCCGGACATGTACATCTCGGTAGAGGGCAGCTCGTTTCTCGTCACGTCGACGGGGAAGGTGTTGGTCAGCTTGACGCCAAACTCCAGGCCGCGCTCGGCGCACAGGGCAATCAGGCGCTCGAACATAGGCACGGCATCGGCCCACTGCAGGTCCTCACGGAAGTGCGTGTCATCGAAAACGATGTAGTCAAAGCCCAGCTCGTTCAGACGCTGGCGGGCAAACTCATAGCCCAGCAGCGTGGGGTTGCACTTGATGTAGGTGTTGAGACCCTTCTCGGTAATCAGATAGGTCGCGATGCGCTCGATCTCCGCCGGCGGGCAGCCATGCAGCGTGGACTCGGTAATGGAGTTGGAGACGCGCGCCGGGATGGACTCGACAAACGCGGCGTCGACATGCTCAAACTTGTCCAAGTTGGCGAGCGCCCACGTGCGGCACTCGTTCCAGACGTCGGAGCCGCTGGCGTCCTTCATGCCCTCGATATAGGCATCGACCTTGGGGCTCTTGATGCCCTCGAGGTCATAACCCACGGACATGTTGAAGACAAAACCATCCGGGCTGCCCAGGCCGTACTCGCGAGCGATCAGGTGGCAGGCAAACCATGCCTTCACGTACTCGGCAAAGGCCTGCGGAACCTCGAGCTCGGTCGACCACTCGCAGTTGTAGCACTCGTCCTGCGCCACGATGCAGGGCTTGTTCACACACTTGGAGAGCTCCTCGCCGTCCATAACCTGAACGGTCTTGAGCTCAAAGAAGCGGGAACCGGCCACGTAGGATGCCACGATGTTCTGGGCCAGCTGCGTATTGGGACCGGCGGCCGGGCCAAACGGAGTCTCGATGCGCTCGTCAAAAATGGGAAGCGCGCCCTCCTGGTTGGTCGTGACCATCTTGCGCACGCCAAAGACGGCGCCCTGAGTCTTGTGCTCCTCGATGATCCAGTTCATCAGCTGCGAAAACGGGATCGGCCTCATGATGTCGCTCATAATGAGCTCCTCTCTGTAACGCCCGGCGAGACCGCGCGACGGGCGCAAATACGGTGTAGCGCTAGCACAGCGCCGGCGACCCCGCGGAGGCCGCCTATACGCGCGTCGAACGCGGCGAAACATCCGACGCGCGTGAATCTACTTGTAATTAGTAGGTGCGTTCGTTGAGCGTGCTCCAGAGCTTCTTGGACTCAGCCATGGTCCACGCGTTGATCTTGTCCTCATCAATGCCAACGAACTCGCGATCCTTGTACAGGACGCGGCCGTTGATGATGGTGGTGCGGCAGTTTTTGCCCATCATGCCAAAGAGCATGTGGCCGTCGATGTTCTCCTCGCTCAGCGGCGTAAAGGGCTTGTAGTCCATGACGATGACGTCGGCGGCAGCGCCGGCCTCGAGCACACCGAGTTTGCGATCGAAGTACTTGCTGGCCATCTTGGCGTTGTTCTCGAACAGCATCGTCATTGCCTCGCACCAGCCCACGTTGGGCATAGCGGCGTTGTGACGCTGAATGATCAGGAAGACCTTGAGGCTCTCGAGCATATCGTGGGTGTAGGCATCGGTGCCCATGCACACGGGGATGCCGCGGCGGAAGAACTCGAGCACGGGGGCGCAGCCCACGGCGTTGCCCATATTGGATTCGGGGTTGTTGACGAGCCAGGTGCCGGACTCCTTGACGATATCCATCTCGGCAGGCGTCACGTGGATGCAGTGGCCCAGCATGGTGTCGGGACCCAGCAGGTTGTGCTGCAGCAGGCGCTCGACGGGGCTGATGCCGCCGCGGTTGAGGCGGGAATCCCACACGTCGTTCATGCCCTCGCACACATGGATGTGGAAGCCGGTCAGGCCGTTGTTGGCCTCGGCCATCTTATCCATGGTCTCGTCCGAAAGCGTAAAGGTGGCATGTCCGCCAAACATGGCGGCGATCATATGGTTGTCGTTATCGCGACGCTCCTTGGCGGCCCACTGGGCAAATTCGGCGTTCTCGGCAATGGCCTGGTCGCATTTTTCCTGGCCGCGGCGATCGGAGACCTCGTAGCACAGGCACGAACGCATGCCCAGCTCCTGAGCTGCGTCCTTAATGGTAAAGAGGCTACCCGGGATCTCACAGAAGCTCGCATGGTGATCGAAGATCGTGGTGACGCCGTCGCGGATGGAGTCCAAGATCGTGGCATAGGCGCTGGCCTTGGTGCCGTCGAGCGTCAGGTTGTCGTCGATCTTCCACCACTGCTGCTCAAGATTCTCCAGGAAGTTGGTGGGGTTGCAGCCCTTGATGGCAAGGCCGCGGGCTAGACCCGAATAGATGTGGGTGTGGCAGTTGATGAGTCCGGGCATGATGAGGTTGCCCTGGGCGTCGACGTACTCGGCATCCGGGTACTTGGCCTTGAGCTCGCACTCGGGGCCCACTTCGACGATCGTATCTCCGTCAATGGCGACCGCACCGTTTGGAATAAACGGGGTCTGAGCGTTGCGGGTAAAGACGGAACCGTTAGCGACCAGAAGCATGGATGCTCCCTTCGACATCAGAGGCGGGGTTTGACACCTCTGACATGGCGGAGTGCGAAGCGCCGGCCTACACCGGAAACGGGCCCTCTCCCGTCAACGCTTCACCAAAGGGACAAACCCTTTGAAGTGCGGCTTGGCGCCGCATGACGTCGGCGGACGAGGCGATGCGTCCGCCGACGAATAGCACCGAATTGGTTACTTCTTGCTCTCGGGCAAGACCAGATCCACGGCAGCGTCCTTGGCAGCATCGATGTGCTGGGCCACGACCGGCGTCTGCGGAAGGATCAGGTTAAGGACAATGGCCATGATGGCGGTGGGGGTTACGGCATTGGAGCCGATGACGGTGGAAACCCAGGTGGGCATACCCTCGCCGGCAAGGCAACCGCTGGCCATCCAGATACCCAGGCCAAAGACGACGGAGGTACCGACGATGGTGGTAGTGCGCTGCGTGAGGCCCTCGCGGGTGAACATGCGCACGCCGTTCATGGTGATGGTGCCAAAGACGCCGACGGTCGCGCCGCCGATGACGGGCTGCGGGATAGCGGAAAGGACGGCAGAGAGCTGCGGGAACAGACCGGCGATGGCAAAGACGGCCGCGATGATCACAAAGACCCACTTGTTGACGACCTTGTTGGAGCAGATGATGCCCACGTTCTGGCCAAGGGCGCTGGTGGGAAGACCGCCCAGCAGGCCGCCGACCATAGAGGTGAGGCCCTGGGACACGATAGCGCCGGAAAGCTCGCGCTCGGTGGGCATACGGTCGATGGAGCCCAGGCAGGCAGCGGAGACGTCGCCGATAACCTGGATGGCGACCATGGGGAACACGACGGCGAGGGTAATGCAGACCTCGGGATCAAACTCGAGTGCGTAGGGCATGAGCTTGGGAAGGGCGAAGACCTGAGCGGTGGCGACGCTGGAGAAGTCGATCATGCCAAAGGGGATGGAGACAATCATGCCAACGATCATGCCAAAGAACACGGATCCCAGCTTGAGCGTGCCCTTGCCAAAGTTGGCGAGCGCAAAGACCACGGCGAAGGTGATAAGAGCGACGCACCAGGCCTGCGGGGTGCCCCACAGCGGCGTACCCATACCGCCGGCCATATACTTGACGGCCGTGGGATACAGCGAAACGCCGATGGAGAAGATGACCGTACCGGTCACGACGGGCGGGAACAGCCACTTAATCTTGCTGTAGGCCAGACCAAAGAGGACCGCGACGGCACCGCCGACAATCTCGCCGCCCAGCAGCGCACCAAAGCTAAAGCCCGAGGCACCCATGGCCTGCAGGGCCGGCAGGAACGCGAACGAAACGCCCATGACGATGGGCAGGCCGCCGCCGATGCGACGGAAGGGAGCGAAGGCTTGAAGGGCCGTGTCGATTGCCGAAAGAATGAGCGCAACCTGAATGATGTCGGTGCTCTGCTGGCTATTAAAGCCGTAGACGCCGGCCATGATGACCGCCGGGGTAATGATGCCGGCAAACGATGCCAGCACATGCTGAAGGGCACACGGAATCATTTCCGTAACGGGCGGCATGCCTTCGCGAGTGAACAGGGCTTCAGTGCCGTTCGTAACCGTCTCCTGGGCCATTTGACCACCAATCCTCGAAGTAGTTGTTTTCGCATCTAGCGCTCTATTGTGACGCAGTGCGGGGGTGAGGTTGTGCCTTCGTTGCATATCGTATTAAAGATTTTTCTCATTCTCAATAATAATTTTTTGTTATCAGACTATTCTTGAGCTGAGACAATGCATTTCCGCAGGTCAGGAAAGTGTCCTGTCAAAATAGCATCTAACTTTTCTTTTGGTCGACCGTTTACCGCCAACTTCCTACCGCTCGTCCGTATTACGCAATGTACCTGCGAATATGTGAATCAATAGACACCGTGTTACCATGAGAAAAAATTGTTATGAACATTTCCGATTTCACCCAAAGGAGTTGCCCGTGAACGAGACCGTACGTCGCTTTTTGCCGATGGTCGATTTTCTGGAGCAGGTACTCGGCAAAAACAGCGAAATCGTGCTGCACGATTTCTCGGATCCCGACCACGCCATCGTCGATATTCGCAACGGCATCGTGAGCGGCCGCAAGGTCGGCGGTCCCGCCACCGATCTGGCACTCAAGATCATGCACGACGCCAAGTATCGCGACCTGCCGTTTATTACGGGCTACGAGGGACGCGGTGCCGGTGGCAAGACGCTGGAGTCGGCGACGTACTTTATCCGTGAGGACAACAAGATCGTCGGCATGCTTTGCGTCAACACCGATCTTTCCACGATACGCTCCATCAACGCCATGACTCAGCAGCTCATGGCCTGCTTCGACGCTGTGCCAAGGCAGTCGGAGCCCGCGTCTATCGAGGTCGAAAGTCTTTCGGAGTCTACGCAGGAGCTCATCGACCGCAGTATTTCCGAGTTGCTGAGCGCGCGCGGGCTGGATGTAGCGTCGCTTGGTCAGAGCGACCGCGTTGACGTCATTCGCCACCTCAACGGCAACGGGGTGTTTATGCTCAAGGGCGCCGTGGCCTGCGCCGCCACCGCGCTGGGTATCTCGGAGCCCAGCGTCTACCGCTACCTGCAAAAAGTCCGCAAGGAAGGCTAAACGTTAACCCTTGGGGACGGAGGGAAACGGATCATTTTTGTCGCATCGCTTGACAAAAGACCCTGCAGTTCACACGCACTGCAGGGTCTTTTTTGCATGTCATGTTTTGTTTTCGCCAGCGTCTTAGAGAGCGGCGACGACCTCGATCTCGACCAGACCGCCGGCCGGAAGAGCGGCAACCTGGAAAGCGCTGCGCGCGGGGAACGGAGCCTCGAACTTGGAAGCGTAGATCTCGTTCACGGCAGCGAAGTCGGCGATGTCGGCCAGGTAGACCGTAGTCTTGACGACATCGGCAAAGGTGGCGCCGGCAGCGGTCAGCAGGGCCTCGACGTTAGCAAGGGACTGCTTAGCCTGGGCCTCGACGCCCTCGGGCATCTTGCCGGTTGCGGGGTCGATGCCCAGCTGGCCGGACAGGAACACCATGTTGCCGGTCTGGATGCCGGGGGAATACGGGCCGATGGCTGCAGGTGCGTTATCGGAAGACACGACGGTCTTGCTCATGTTTTTCTCCTTACGATCAGATAGAGAGCGTGAGCGCGGCGTTCACACCGGGAGGCACAATTCGGTCTGAACACCGCGCTTGATTTGGGATAGTACTCAAGGTTTCCGCGCGATGCAAGATTATTATCACGTTGCGAGAATATTTTATCGCTCAACGGCGCCTGTCGACCGCTGAACGGCACGACCGGACGGTGAAGCTCAAAATGATCCGTTTCCCTCCGTCCCCATCGGATCAGGTGATCCATAGGGGACGGAGGGAAACGGATCATTTTTGCTGCAAGGGCTGCTGAAGACTTTATCCTGCTTGGGCCACAGGGCTCGTCCGCCGCAACAGCACCACTATACTTTTGAGTATCTGAGCATTTTGAAAGGCAGGATATGACCGCAACCGCCAGTCGAACCACCAACCGCAGACCCGAGCTTTTAGCGCCCGCCGGAGGACCCGAGCCCTTTGCCGCCGCACTCGCCGCCGGGGCAGACGCCATCTACTGCGGCATGGGCAGCTTCAACGCCCGCCGCAAGGCCACCAACTTTACCGACGAGACCTTTGAGCAAGCCTGCCGCGCCGCACATCTAGCCGGGTCGCGCGTCTACGTCACGGTCAACATCGTCATCAAGCAGTCCGAGATGGACGATGCGCTGCAACTCATCTATCGCTGCTCAACGCTGGGCGCCGACGCCTTCATTATCCAGGACTGGGGTCTGCTCTTTGAAGTCAAGCGCACCATGCCCGGCATCGAGACGCACATCTCAACCCAAGCAAACATCCACGACGACCGCGGAACCCTTTGGTGCCGTGAGCAGGGCGCCGACCGAGTGACCTTGTCGCGCGAGCTCTCCATTGACGAGATCGCCGCCATCCACGACGCCGCACCCGATGTGGACCTCGAGGTCTTTAGCCACGGTGCCATCTGCTTTTGTTACTCGGGCCTGTGCCTGCTCTCGAGCTTTGCCATGGCGGGCCGCTCGGCCAACCGCGGCATGTGCGCCCAGCCCTGCCGCCTGCCCTACGAGCTGATCGACGAGAACGGCCGCTCGCTCTCCCCTGCCGGTCGCGAGCGTGCGCTATGCCCGCGCGACACCAACACTTCGCAGCTTGTTCGCCGTCTGTATGACGCCGGCGCCGCATCGCTCAAGCTCGAGGGCCGCATGAAGGCCCCCGATTACGTGTACTCCATCGTCGACGTGTATCGTCATCAGATTGATGACATGCTGGCCGATGTTTCGACCTCCAAGGATGAGGATGCAGCCCGCCAGCGACAGCTCAAGCGCTGCTTTAACCGCGACTTTACGCACGCCTACCAAGACGGTACCTCGGGTGACGAGATGATGAGCTACGAGCGCTCCAACAACCGCGGCCAGATCGTGGGCACGGTGCTGGGCAGCCGCCCGGCCAACCGCGATGTGCGCGGCCTCAAGCCCGACGACCGCCGTCGGCGCGCCGCCATCGCCCGCATTGAGTTGTTTGAGCCCGTGGGCAAGGGCGACCTGCTGGAGCTTCGCCACGATAACGAGTTTGACCAGTTCCTGACCACCATTGCCGCCGATGATGCCGCCGCCGGTGACATCATCGAGTGCCGCGTGCCTCGCAGCATGCCCGAGGGCTGCCGCGTGCGCGTGATTCGAAGCCAGCGCGCCATTGACGCTGCCGGCGCCGCGCTCAAGCGCGATGTGCTGCGCCGCCGCGCCGTTGATGTAACCGTTGTGGCGCGTTTGGGCGAACCGTTTGCCGTCACGCTTACTTGCTGCGACGCCCCTTCGCTTACGGCCACGGCCACGGGCTTTACCGTCGAGGCCGCCAAGACCCGCGCGGTCGAGGCGTCCGATCTGGTAGAGCATGTGGGCCGCATGGGGTCCTCGCCCTTTGAGTCCGCGAGCTTTGATGCGGCGCTCGATAAGGGCTGCGGCATGGGCTTCTCCGCTGTGCACAAGGTGCGCGCCGCCGCCTGCAAGGCGCTGGAGGAGGCCATTCTGGCACCGTATGACGAGCGTGCCCGCACGCTCGAGCTGCCGGTGCTCGACAAATGTACGCGGCCCATGCCCGAGCACTACCGCGACGAGCCGCAGATCTGCGCCACCGTCACCTCGCTCGAGGCCGCCGAGGCAGCGCGAGCGGAGGGTGCAACGCGCATCTACATGACCAC
This sequence comes from uncultured Collinsella sp., assembly GCA_902495355.1. GTDB lineage: Bacteria > Actinomycetota > Coriobacteriia > Coriobacteriales > Coriobacteriaceae > Collinsella. Next base: position 82,935 of record CABUWV010000003.1, on the reverse strand, counting down.
CGACGCGCTCGATGCGGCCGAGCTCTCCCCCGCCGATGCGTTTGAGCAGGGCATCGTGCCCGTGCTCGACGAGGTCTGCCGTGCCGTTGACCACGAGCGCGTCGACCCGTGGGTTGTTGCCGGCGCCACGGTCGCTATTGGCAACATCTCTGAGCTTGCCCTGGCCGCCCAGGTTGGCGCCACGGCCGAGATTCGCTCTTGCCTGCCGGTGCACAACACGCCCTGCATGGAGGCGCTTGCCGAGCGCGGAGCCGGTGCGTTTTGGCTCTCGCCCGAGATCACACTCGACGAGATTGTCTCGCTCGGCGCCGCCGCGCCCGCGACTCTGGGCATCACCGTCTTTGGCCGGCCGCGCGTCATGACAAGCGAGCATTGCATTCTGCAGGTTGCCAACGGCTGCATCCACGATTGCGCCAACTGCCGCCTGCGTGTCCGCAAGCTCTCGCTCAAGAATATCGACGGAAAGGTCATGCCGGTGCGTACCGACATCCACGGCCGCTCTCGCCTGTACGATGCTTACCCCATCGACCTCACGCCGCAGGTTCCTCAGCTGCTCGATGCCGGCGTGCGTCGTCTCATGGTGGACGGAACGCTGCTCGAGACGGATGAGGTGGGCCGTGCCGTCGCCCGCGTCCGTCGTGCCGTCGAGGCCGCGCAGGCCGGCCGCAAGCCCGCCGCCCGTCTGCGCGGGGCGACCTCGGGCTGCATGTTTGTGGGAATCAGCTAACCGAAAGGCTTACACGTGAACGAAGAACCTCAAGTCCTCTACTGCGACGCCTGGCTCATGGCCATCGACAAGCCCGCCGGCATGATCGTCCACGGCGACGGCACCGGCGAGCGCACGCTCACCGACTACGCCAGCGACCTGCTGCTGGCGATGGGCGACGGCTTTGCCGCGACCGACATGCAGCCGCTCAACCGCCTGGACCGTGACACCACCGGCGTGGTGCTGTTCTCGCTCGACAAGCAGACGCAACCTGCCTTTGACCAGATGGTCATCGACCACGCTTTCGAAAAGCACTACCTCGCGCTCGCCGAGGGCAAGATCGACTGGGACGAAAAGCTCATCGACAAGCCCATCGCCCGCGACCGTCACGATAGCCGCAAGATGCGCGTTGGCGCCAGCGGCAAGCCGTCTCAGACGCGCGTGAAGGTGCTCAAGCGTCTTAAGAGCCGTCGTGGCCTGCCCACACGCTCGTATATCGATGTCGAGCTGCTCACCGGCCGCAAACACCAAATCCGTGTGCACCTGGCGAGCGAGCGTCATCCCCTGGTTGGCGACGACCTGTACGGAACGCCGCGCCCCTGCGGCCTGATGCTCCATGCCCACAGCGTGTCCTTTACGCATCCCGTAACCGGTGAGCACATCCACATCGAAGCCCCCTGCCCCTGGGAGCCCTAAAACCTGCCAAAAAGGGCAGGCACCTTTGTGGTGGCTTTGCCGCAATGGCTCAGCCGCGGTCCCAAAACGTCTCGATCTGTAACAGTTAGAACCCATTTTCCGGTCTATCCGTTACAGATCGAGACATTCGAATCCCCCTCAAGGGAAAATCTCAATCTGTAACAATTACTCGTCAAAATCGGTCCCAGATGTTACAGATCGAGACAAAGGGACGGCAAGGTTCGGAAGTATCTCAATCTGTAACACCTAGCCCACTTTTAACGGTCTAGTTGTTACAGATTTAGACAAAACGGCAGACAACAAAAGCGGCATCGCCCATCGAGGGTGTTGCCGCTTTTCTATTGAGGAACCTAAATGGTTTTGACCTTGCCCTGTCGCTAGACCGTGATGACGTTGTCCATCGACTGGTACTTGGCTGGCACCTCGCCCGCGGTAATAATCGTTGCGTCGCGGAAGTCCGCGAACTTGACGGGCGCCACCATGCCGAATTTGCTGGCGTCTGAGATTACGAAGCGTTTGGCGGTATGGCGCATCGAGATACGCTTGACTTGCGCTTCCTCGATATCCGGTGTGGTGAGACCTTGCTCGGCGGCGATGCCATTGGAACCCCAAAAGCCGCAGTTGAAGTTATAGCGGTCCAGGGTTGCCAAGGCGTCGGGACCGACGAGCGCCTCGGTCTCGGGCTTGAGCTCGCCGCCTAGCACCACGGTGCGCATACCACGCAGGGCGAGATGCTGAGCATGGAGCACGGAATCGGTCACATAGGTGACACCCTCAAGGCGCGGAAGATGCTCGATGAGCTTGAGGGTCGTGGAGCCCGAATCGATATACACAAAGCTATCGGGCTCCACCAGAGCCGCGGCACGGGCGCAGATGCGCTCCTTGTCATCGTTATGGAGATCACTGCGCTCGCTGATCGTCAGGTCGCGCGTCACGTGCGCGCGTTCCAGACTCGTCGCGCCTCCGTGCACCTTGGCGATACGGTGTGCGCGGTCGAGCGTCTGCAGGTCACGGCGAATGGTGGACGGCGTCACGCCCAGGGCTTCGGCAAGCTCCGGCACGGTAACCGAGCCGGCCTGCTGCACCATCGACACAATCGCGTTGAGCCTATCTTCCGCAAGCATCGCTTACTCCTCCTCGGGGTACACGACTCCCCAGTCGGCGCGGAGCTTGGTCATCAGCTCCATAACATCAGAAGCATAGCCCAGAAGCTCGCGCTTCGAATCATCGCCGGCAACGGCCTTCTCCAGGTCGGCCATCTCGTAGCACAGGGCATAAGCCTCGGTGCCCGCGGCGACCTCCTCGCGATGACCGTCCGCGGTCCACACGATCGTCGCGTGATCGGCGCGCGGATACTCGTTGACCTCGACATAGCAATTGTCAAAGCTGATGACCGAGCGCTTGGGCTGCTTGGAGTGGAGCGTAAGGCTCACGACGCCCAGCTGCTGCTCGGCATTTCGGCAGACGATGCCACCCGCGACGTCAACGCCAGTCTCGCAGGTGTTGCCCAGCGAAACGACCTCAGCGGGCTGGCTTGCCATAAAGAGGCGCATGACGGACAAGGCATAGACGCCAATATCGAGCATGGCACCGCCAGCAAGGTTGCGATTGTAAAAGCGGTTGGTCAGGTCGCCGTACTCCTTGTAGCTGCCAAAGTTGAGCTGGGCGAGGTTCATGCGTCCAAAGTCGCCGGCATCCATGCGGCGGCGCAGCTCCTGATACAAGGGCATGTGGAGCACCGTGGTGGCATCCATAAGGACCACGTTGTGCTCGTCGGCGATGGCACGGGCCTCGTCGAGCTCGGCAGAGTTGAGGGTAATGGCCTTCTCGCAGAGTACGTGCTTACCAGCTGCCAGAGCGGCACGCAGATAGGTGATATGCGTGTTGTGCGGCGTGGTGATATAGACGGCGTCGATATCCGGATCGGCATAGAGGTCCTCAACCGTTTCATAGACCTTCTCGATGCCATACTGCTCAGCAAAAGCCTGGGCCTTGGACAGCGTGCGGTTGGCGACGCCCGCAAGCTTGCGGCCGGCCAGCGCGAGGGACTGGGCCATTTGGTTGGCAATAACGCCGCAACCGATCACAGCCCAGCGAAGCTCGGGAGCCGTAAAAATGTCGTCGGGGAACGGCCGATCCTGGACCGAGGCAAACGCCGCCTTAGCGGCTGCTTCGGCGTCGAGCGGAGCCTGTTTGGAATCTGCCATGAGTGCCTCCTGAGTCATCGGAAGTCCTTCATTTCTAACAGCCCTATATTCGCACAATTGCGCGCGTATCTGCTCGTGTTTGCGTGTTTATTTGCTTATCGGTCACTGTTTAGCCATAGTTGGCAGATGTTTGCGCGGTTATGCGCATTATCGCGCAAGGCTATGCGCGTAAATGCGCATGCGACGATCCTTATGAAACATAAAAGGGCGGAACACCATAGCCATAAAAGACAGAGTAGGCTGTATTACTCCACCCCTCTGGGGGGGCGCAGCCATCAAAGGACTGTTCCAAACTGCCGGCAGATAGGGACTTCCCTAACTGCCGGCACATAGGGAACGTCCCCAGCTACCGGCGTTTCAACGGCACTCATTTAAGCCTGTCCCCAATGAATGCCAAGCGACGACCACTCATTTAAGTCTGTCCCCAATGAGTAGGGATAGAAAAAGGCCCGGGTGCCGTGGGGCATCCGGGCCTTTGCTGGCAACTTGTTGTTGCGGGCAGCTTAGAACTTGTGGCCGCACTTCTTGCAGACGCGCAGCTTGTTCTTGCCGTCCTTCTCGTGACCGACGCGGGTAACCTTACCGCACTCGGGGCAAACGAGATTGACGTTGGAGGCGTCGATGGGAGCCTCCTGCGAAACGATGCCGCCCTGCTGGTTGGCAGCGTTGGGCTTGACGGCCTTCTTGACGACCGAAACGCCCTCGACAACGACCTTGTTCTCGGCGGGGAGAGCACGCAGGACAACGCCCTGCTTGCCGCGATCCTTACCAGAGAGAACCTGGACCTTATCGCCCTTCTTGATATACATATATCTCCCCTAACTACAGGGTCTCGGGAGCGAGCGAGACGATCTTCATGTACTTCTTGTCACGAAGCTCGCGAGCGACAGGCCCGAAGATACGGGTGCCGACGGGCGAACCATCGTTGTTGATGACAACGCAGGCGTTCTCATCAAAGCGAATGTAGGAGCCATCCTTGCGGCGGATCTCCTTAACGGTGCGAACGACGACGCAACGGACAACGTCCTTCTTCTTGACGTTGGCGCCAGGGGTAGCCTCCTGGACAGCACCGATGAACACATCGCCGATGCCTGCATAACGACGCTTGGAACCGCCAAGCACCTTGATGCAGCGAATCTTGCGAGCGCCGGAGTTGTCGGCGACGTTCAGCATGGTTTGCATCTGAATCATGGTAGATGTTCCTCCGAACTAAGAACCGAAGAGAGGTGCGCAGCCTTTATACGGCCCGTGGTATGCAAGCCAGGCATACGCACATCTTCGGAAACGTACAAGTCGTAAGAGCGACTGCTTATTTAGCGCGCTCGACGACCTCGATGAGGCGCCAACGCTTCATCTTGGACATAGGACGGGTCTCCATAACGCGGACGGTATCGCCCACGCCAGCCGTGCACTCCTCGTCGTGAGCGTGCAGCTTCTTGGAGCTGGTCATCATCTTGCCGTACTTGGGGTGACGCTTGCGCTCGGTGATGGTGACAACAATGGTCTTGGCACCGGAGACGGAGGTAACGACACCCGTACGGACCTTACGCGAGTTACGCGAATCAGTCATGTTCTCTCCTTAGGTCCTACTCGGCGACAGCGGACTTCTCCGCTGCGATCTCGCGGGCGCGCTGCTCCGTGAGGACGCGAGCGATGTCCTTCTTCACGGTGTTGACGCGAGCGGTGTTGTCCAGCTGGCTGGTGGCCATCTGGAAACGAAGGTTAAAGAGCTCGGCGCGCATTTCCTTCAGCTTCTCAACGAGCTGAGCGTCCGAGAGCTCACGAATCTCTGCGGGCTTCATTAGTTCTCCTCCTTGGCGGCGGCGGCGTCCTCAGCAGCCCACTTGGCCTCGAGAGCGGCCTCCTCAGCCATCTCCTTCTCGATGCGCTGCTCAGCGTTCTTAGCAGCAACAATCTTGGTCTTGATGGGAAGCTTGTGCTGTGCAAGACGCAGAGCCTCGCGAGCGACCTCCTCGGGCACGCCCTTGACCTCGAACATGATGCGGCCGGGCTTGACGACGGCCACCCACTCCTCGGGGTTACCCTTACCAGAACCCATGCGAGTCTCAGCAGGCTTCTTGGTGATGGGCTTATCGGGGAAGATCGTGATGTACACACGACCGCCACGCTTCATGTAGCGGGTCATGGCAATACGAGCGGCCTCGATCTGACGGTTGGTGATCCAATGGGCCTCGAGAGCCTGGATACCAAACTCGCCGAAATGCAGCTCGGTATTACCCTTGGCCTGGCCCTTCATGGAGCCACGCTGCACCTTGCGGTGAAGAATACGCTTAGGGGCAAGCACTACTGACCCCTCCTCTCGGAGTTACGACGACGAGGACGGGAAGAGCCCTCGAGTGCAGGGTTGGGAACAGGCTGGCCCGGGAGCTTCTCGCCCAGGTAGATCCAGACCTTCACGCCGCAAGCGCCCATGGTGGTGCTGGCGACAGCCGTGCCGTAGTCGATCTTGGCACGGAGGGTGTGCAGAGGCACGCGACCCTCGCGGTACCACTCACGACGGCCCATCTCGGCACCGCCGAGACGACCGGAGCACTGGATACGGATGCCCTTAGCGCCGGCCTTGCGGGCGGACTGGACAGCCTTGCGCATAGCGCGACGGAAGGCAACGCGGCCCTCGAGCTGCTCGGCGATAGACTGAGCAACGAGGTTGGCGTCGAGCTCGGGGCGCTTGATCTCGACAACGTCGACGGAGAGCTGGCCCTTGGAGACGCCAGCAACCTTCTCGAGCTCGGTGCGGAGGGTATCGATCTCGGCACCCTTCTTACCGATGACAACGCCGGGGCGAGCGGTGAGGATGATGACCTTCACCTTGTCGCCAGCGCGCTCGATCTCGACGCGGGAGACAGCTGCGCGGGAAAGACGCTTCTCGAGGTACTTGCGGATCTCGAGATCGTTACCGAGGGTCTTAGCGTAATCCTTCTCTGCGAACCAGCGGGAGCGCCAGTTCTCGGTGATGCCAAGACGGAAGCCGGTGGGGTAGACTTTCTGACCCATACAGCTTTACGCCTCCTTTCGAGGAGCAACGACGACGGTGATGTGGGAAGTACGCTTCAGAATGCGAGAAGCGGAACCCTTGGCGCGGGGACGGATGCGCTTAAGCGTCGGACCCTCGTCAACATAGGCAGCGGCGACAACCAGGTTGTCGGCACGCAGACCGTTGTTGTTCTCGGCGTTCGCAACGGCGGAACGGAGAACCTTCTCGACATCCACGGCGACGGCGCGGTCGCAGAAGTGGAGGATGTCGAAGGCCTGAGCGACAGGCTTGCGGCGGATCAGATCGACCACCAGGCGGGCCTTGCTGGGGGAAACACGCACGTACTTAGCGACGGCGCGAACCTCGGTGGCCTCAGTTTCAATAGACTTAGTTGCCATTTACGGTTAACCCCCTATTTGGCCTTGTGGCCACGGAACGTACGAGTCGGCGCGAACTCGCCGAGCTTGTGACCAACCATGGACTCGGTAACATACACGGGCACATGCTTGCGGCCGTCGTGGACGGCGATGGTGTGACCAACCATCTCGGGGAAGATGGTGGACGCGCGGGACCAGGTCTTCACGACGTCCTTCTTGCCAGCCTCGTTCATCGCGGTGATACGCGAGAGAAGGCGAGTCTCCACGAACGGGCCCTTTTTGAGACTTCTGCTCATAAGTGCTTTCTCCTAAAACTCGGTATCCGAAATTACTTCTTACGGCGACGAATGATGTGCTGGTTCGAGACCTTCTTCTTGCGCGTACGAAGGCCCTTCGTCGGCTTACCCCAGGGGGTAACGGAGGGACGACCAGAGGTGTGGTTCTTGCCCTCGCCACCGCCGTGCGGGTGGTCGACAGGGTTCATGACGGTACCGCGGACGGTCGGGCGCACGTTCATGTGACGCTTACGGCCGGCCTTGCCGATGACGATGTTGGAGTGATCGGCGTTGCCGACCTCACCGACGGTGGCGCGGCAGGTAACGAGGATGCGGCGCATCTCGGAGGAAGGCATACGGACGATAGCGTACTTGCCCTCCTTACCCATCAGCTGGCAGGAGTTACCGGCGGAACGGGCGATAGCAGCGCCCTTGCCCGGCTGGAACTCGACGGCGTGGATGAGCGTACCGACGGGAATGTCGGCGAGGGGCAGAGCGTTGCCCGGCTTGATGTCGGCGTCAGAACCGGACATGATGGTCTGACCGACCTCGAGGCCCTTGGGGGCCAGGATGTAGCGCTTCTCACCGTCAGCGTAGTGCAGCAGAGCGATGCGAGCGGAACGGTTCGGATCGTACTCGATCGTGGCAACCTTGGCGGGCACGCCGTCCTTGTTGCGCTTGAAGTCGATCACGCGGTAACGACGCTTCACGCCGCCGCCCTGGTGGCGGGTGGTGATGCGGCCGTTGTTGTTACGACCGGCCTTCTTGGGCAGGGGCTCGAGAAGAGACTTCTCGGGCTTGGTGCAGGTGATCTCGGAGAAATCGGAGATCGTCTGCCAACGCCTACCAGCGGAGGTCGGCTTAAGGTGCTTTACAGCCATTACAATCCCTTTCAATAGGAATCCGTTAGCCATCGCAGACAGGGATTCGAGGTTCTGCCTCGGGTGCGATGACACCGGACGTATACACGGTTCCGGGCGTGTCCATTTTATACGCCCAAAACCTTGAGCTCTCGCCTCCCCTATTTGGGAGGCATGAGCTCACTCAACAGCAGCGAGTCTTAGGCCTGGTTGCCAAAGACCTCGATGGTGTCGCCCTCGGCCAGCGTGACGATGGCCTTCTTCCAAGAACGGGTCTTGCCGGCGACATAGCGCACGCGCTTGGTCTTGGGCTTGACCGTCAGGGTGTTCACGCGAACGACCTTGACGCCGAAGATCTCCTCGACAGCGTCCTTGATCTGATACTTGTTAGCATCCTTGGCGACCTCGAACGTGTACTTGTTCAGCTCCATGCCGGAGAAGGAACGCTCGGACACGATCGGACGGATGATGATCTCGTGGGCGGTCATTTATGCAAGCACCTCCCCGAAGTGAGCGGCGATGTCGGCGGGCATCAGCACAGCGTTGTTGTTGACGAGATCGTAGGTGTTGGCCTCGTCAGCGGTGATGATGAACGTCTTGGGAATGTTGCGGAACGACAGGTAGGCGTTGACGTCCTCATCGCGAACGATGATGGTCAGACGCTTGCCCTCAAGACCGAGAGCCTTGAGCATGGCGACGGCAGCCTTGGTGGAAGGCTTCTCGAAGCCGTAGTCGTCGACGAGCACGAGCTCGCCATCGGCCAGCTTGGCGGACAGCGCGGAGCGCATAGCCAGCTTGACCTCCTTGTTGTTCATACGCTTAGCGTAGGAACGGGGCTTGGGGGCGAAGACAACGCCACCGTGACGCCACTGGGCAGCACGGATGGAACCCTGGCGGGCACGGCCGGTGCCCTTCTGACGCCAAGGCTTCTTGCCGCCACCGGAAACCTCAGAGCGACCCTTAGCAGACTGGGTGCCCTGACGCCAAGAGGCCATCTGGCACTTGACGATGTGGTGCATAACGTGGATGTTCGGCTCGATGCCGTACACCTCAGCGGCGAGCTCGGCCTCGGCGACCTTCTTGCCCTCGCTGTTCTTTACTTCAAACTTTGCCATTTAAGTGTTCTCCTTGGTATGACGCTGGGCTAAATGGGCTGGGCCCTTAGGCCATACGGATGGCGACGAGACCATTCTTGGCACCCGGGACAGCGCCCTTGACCAAGATGAGGTTCTGCTCGGCATCGATGCGGACAACGGAAAGGTTCTTGACGGTAACGCGCTCGTTACCCATGTGACCGGCCATCTTGACGCCCTTGAGGACGCGCGCAGGATAGGCGCACTGACCGATAGAACCGGGGTGACGCTGGAAGTGAGAACCATGCGTCATAGGACCGCGGCGCTGACCCCAGCGCTTGATGCGACCCTGGAAACCCTTACCCTTGGAGGTACCGATGACGTCGACCTTCTCGACATCAGCGAAATCAGCGACGGTGACGACCTCGCCGACCTTGTGCTCCTCGCCGTTCTCGACGCGGACCTCACGAAGGAAGCGAACAGGCTCGACGCCAGCCTTGGCGAAGTGACCAGCCATGGGCTTGTTCACGTTCTTGGCCTTGATGTCGCCGAAACCGATCTGGACGGCGTCATAGCCGTCGGTTGCCTGAGTTTTAACCTGCGAGACAGCGCAGGGGCCAGCCTGGATGACCGTGACGGGAACGACGTTGTCGTCCTCGTCCCAAACCTGGGTCATGCCAATCTTGCGGCCGAGAATCATGCTGATCAAGATATGATCCCAACTCTCGCGTGGTCTTGGGACAATGCGTACACCACCGAGCGTACGCCCCTAGAGGACCACTACTTACACGACGTGCTCCCCAGCCTTGTATTTCGCCCGGACTACCTGACAACCCTATTAAGCAGGCATTTTGTCCAGCCAGAATACTCCCCTGGTTACACACAGCTGTTTAGTATACACGGCTGCGGGCGTATCCATCGAGATTCATATTTCACTCACATTGTTTACGCAGGTAAAGTGCGTGGCACGTTCCCAGTGTGCGGCGGAGGGGGCGGGCCTGAGACATATTAAGGTTGCTGCTCTACAGTCCTGCTCACGACGGAGAGCACATTAAGTGCTCTCCTGTTCGTGCGGAACTCGCGACAACCTTAATATGTCTCAGGCCCGCCCCCTCCGCCGCACACTGGGAACGCCACGTTGATGTCTGCTAAACCTTGCTCGCTCAGGCTAATGACTTTGTTGGGGGTCCACTATTTGCTGGAGGGTGAACTTGCATTGGGACGGTTCGCCTTCTGCTTGTGGCTTTGCCTCATCGAAATCGAAGATCATGATGGCGCAGTTGGGGAGTTTTGTTGGGAGCTCGAAGCCCTCTGGGGCTGCGGCCTTGATAAATTGGCGGCTGGCGCTGCCGTGGCTTACTGCTAGAAGGGTTTCGATGCCCTCGGAGCCCATGATATTGGTAAGCGCATCCACCATACGTTCTTGCAGCGCCTGGCTTCCTTCTCCTCCGAAGGGGACCAGGTCCTCGCCCGGATCCCAGACGTCGGTGGGCAGCGCGCCGTGCGGGCCTTCTTCGAAGGAGCCGTAGCAGCGCTCGATAATGCCTTCGCAGGGCTCGGCTGCTGCGTCCGGGCCGAGGAGCTCGCATGCGACGAGACTTGCCGTGTCCATGGCTCGGCCTAAGGGTGATGAGACCACTTTGTCGGGGACGACGCTGTGGGCTTTGAGCCATGCGGCCGCTGCCCGTGCCTGCTGACGGCCCAGATCGGTGAGCGGTGAATCACAGCGACCCTGGACGAGCTTTTTGACGTTGAATTCCGTCTGGCCGTGGCGGAGTAGGTATAGGCGCTTCATGCTCTCCTCTTCTGTATAACTTGCTTTGCCGGCACAGCCCTACTCGTGGGTATGCCCTACGTAGTCTTCGTCGATCGTAATCTTGGCAATCGACTTGGGATATTCCGATTCGACCCGTTGTGCCAGCGCGTGCTTTAGGTCCTCGGCGTTCATCGCCAAATCCGAGGGTCGCACGCAGTCAAAGATCACGTTGGTGTGCGTAGGGCCCGGCACACAGCGCAGGTCGTGAATCGAAAGACGACTATCGATCTCCTGGGCCATGGCGTTAATGCGCAAGCGCATGCTCGCCACCTTTGGATCGTCGGTCACGATGGGGTCGTAGTGAAGTGTGACAATCATGCCGTCTTCGTTCCTAAACGACTGCTCGATGTTATCGAGCGTGTCGTGACTTTCCAGCGGGCTGGCCTCGGCTGCCATCTCGGCGTGAGCGCTTGCGAACTTCCTGCCCGGGCCGTAGTCGTGAACCATCAAATCGTGAACTCCCAAAACGCCGGGATAGCTCATGATCTTGTCTCGAATGTGCTTGACCAGCTTAGGATCGGGCGACTGGCCCAAAAGCGGGCTCACCGTATCCTGGATGAGCTCAAAACCGCTCCAGCCAATATAGGCGCCAACGGCAAGGCCGACCCATGCGTCAAGATTGATGTGCGTCACCTGCGAAACAATTGCGCACGCCAACACGGCGCCTGTGGCAAGGACATCGTTCTTGGAGTCCTGCGCGGTCGCATGCAGCGTCTCGGACTCAATGCGATCGCCGAGCTTTTGGTTGAGGGCCGCCATCCACAGCTTTACAACCATCGAAAGTGCCAGGACTGCCACCAGGGCAAGCGAGAACTCGACAGGCTCCGGGTTGACAATACGCTCCACCGAGGACTTCACCAGTTCGATGCCAATAAGCAGCACGAGCGCCGCCACGACCAAACCCGAGAGATACTCGTAGCGACCGTGGCCGTAAGGATGCTCGGGGTCGGCCGGCTTGCTCGCCAGCTTAAAGCCCAGCACGCTCACGACATTCGAGCTTGCATCGGACAGGTTGTTCATGGCATCCGCCACAATCGAAACCGATCCCGACAGCACGCCAATTACGCCCTTCGCAGCGCATAGTGCCACATTGGCGAGAATACACACCACGCCCGTCAACGTGCCCACGCGCGCACGGTCGCCCTGCGCACGCTTAACAATCCACTCGACCATCTACATCCGCCCCCACGGTACTACCTATATATCTATTGCTCAAACGGATTGTAGTGTAGCCACTTTGTCCCCCAGATACAAAAAAGGCCGCAACCCACACGGGCCACGGCCTTGGAATATGGCAAAGGAATCGTCCTTGTGTCGCACAGGTTTACGCGCTTACTTCGGCCACGCTCTTCGAGGTTTCGGGTGAATCGGCTCCGTCCCCCGTCGTCTGTCCCTTCGCCGGCACCACGCCAAAGCAGTAGCTCAGCGCCGCAGACACCGCAAATGCCACACCGCCGGCAGCGCAGCACCACAGCAGGTTCGAGATGCCGCCCGTGGCAAAGCCAATGACCATAAGGACATTCGTCATGCCGATGGTATAGGCCGTAACGTGGCCCACGGCCGCAACAAGGCCTCCGACGGCGCCGCCAATGGCCATGCACGTCAGGCACCTGCCATATTTAAAGCCGCAACCGTACAGCGCCGGCTCGCTTACGCCGCCAAGAACACCCGAGATTGAATAGCCCAGCATGAGCGCCTTCTCGTCCTTATCCGCAACGCGAAGCGACGCGCCAAAGGGCATGCCCCAAACGGCGAACGTTGCCATCGTCGCGGCGATCAGGATGCACGGATCCGTTCCCACACTCATAAACTGCGCATAGGCGAGCGATAGGACAACGTTGCTGACGCCGGCGATCTTTAGGAACTCCCAGCCCGCAGCAAGCCCCATGAGCGTGAGCAGCGACACGATGCCACCGGAATTGCCAAGCATAAACATAAGCTGGCCCAACAGCATGCCCAGATAGCTGCCCGCCGGCGCCGTAATACACAGCGAAACCGGAACCATGACAAGCATGGTCGCAAACGGAACGAACGAAAACGCCACGGCCTTAGGGATAACGCGCTTAAAGAAACACTCCACTCGCCATAGCACGGGCACCGAGATGAGAACCGGAATAACAGTCGTCGTGTAATCGTTGACCGGCGCAGGAAGCAGACCATACACGGAAGTCATCGATGCCCCCGTCGTCGATGCGGCATCGACAAGCTTGAGTAAATCGGGTGCAATCAATACGCCGCCCAGCATCATACCCAGCTGCTCCGAGCAACCGAGCTGGCGGGCGGCCGCCCAACCAAGATAAATGGGCAAAAAGTAGTAGCCGGCGTTATAGAGCCAACTGTAGAACAGGCGATAGATATCGGAATCGGCAGACCACAGGCCCAGCATGCCTTCGCCCATAATGACAGCGACGGTGCGGAACAACGCCGCGCAGACAATAAACGGCAGCGCCGACATCATGCTTTTGGACAGATAGTCCACCACGGCCATGGCGTTTGATGAAACCGACGTTGTAAACGAGGTGTTAGAAACTTGTAGCATGGAACGCCTTTCCCAATATGACATGCGGGCTGTCCCTTTGTCACATCGTGCGGTATCGACCGATTGCGCGGTACTTTTCGTAGCGGAGGTTTGTGAGGGTCGCGTCGTCGAGCTGCCCAAGCGTATCGAAGGCATCAAATGCCGAGGACATGACGGCACCGGCGATCTCCTCATGCGACAGGCCCTTATCGTCAACAATGCCGTCGATGATGCCGAGCGCCAGCAGATCGGGGGCCGTGAGCTTAAGCGCCTCGGCGGCCTCATCCGCACGCTCGGTATCCTTCCACAGGATCGACGCACAGGCCTCGGGGCTCACGACTGAATAGGCCGAGCTCGAGAGCATCAGGATGCGGTCGGCCACGGACAGCGCCAGCGCGCCACCAGAGCCGCCCTCGCCTGTCACCACCGAGACAATCGGTGTCTTAAGGCCGCTCATCTCCATGAGATTCTGGGCAATCGCCTCGCCCTGACCGCGCTCCTCGGCACCGATGCCGCAAAACGCGCCCGAAGTATCGACCAGGCACAGAACCGGTCGACCAAACTTTTCGGCCTGGCGCATAAGGCGACGCGCTTTGCGGTAGCCTTCGGGATGCGCCATGCCAAAGTTGCGGCGCATACGCTCTTTGGTCGTGGTGCCGCGCTCGATGGCGATGACCGTTACGGGACGTCCGTCTTTCCAGCCAATGCCAGCCACCACAGCGGCATCGTCGCCAAAGTAGCGGTCGCCGTGCAGCTCCACAAATCCATCCAGGCCCAGCGAGATCATCTCGCCCGCCGTGGCACGATCTGCCGAGCGCGTCTGTTTGACAATTTCGAGTGCGGCTTTTGGCGCGGCCGAGCGCTTGAACAAATGTCCCAGCTTTTTGCCGCGGCGGCCCGTATGCACGATCTCATGTGGTGCCCCCAGGCCGGGTGCGCGCCCTTCGTGCAGCGCCAGCAGCTCGCCTACCGTGAGCGCAATCTCGCCACGCGGAACAACGGCATCGCAAAAGCCGTGCTCCAGCAAAAACTCGGAGCGCTGGAATCCCTTGGGCAAGCGCTTGTGCATGTTCTGCTCGATCACGCGCGGGCCGGCAAACGCCGTCAGGGCATCGGGCTCGGCCAAGATGATGTCGCCTTCCATGGCAAAGCTCGCAGTCACGCCACCGGTCGTCGGATCGGTGAGCACCGTGATGTACAGGCCGCCCGCCTCGCTATGACGCCTAACCGCCGCAGAGATTTTGGCCATCTGCATGAGCGAGGTCACGCCCTCCTGCATGCGGGCGCCACCCGATACGGTAAAGCCAACGACCGGCAATCCCAACTCGGTCGCATGCTCAAATGTGCGACAGATCTTCTCGCCCACCACGGAACCCATCGAGCCCATCATAAAGTTGGCGTCCATAAAGAAGAGCGCGGTATCGAAGCCGCAGATTTTACCCCTACCGCACACGACGGCATCACGCTCGCCCGAACGCTCGCTCACGCTCTTGAGCTTGTCGGCATAGCCGGGAAACGAGAGAAAGTCCTCCGACGCCAGATTGGCATCCCATTCCTCAAACGTGCCCTCGTCGACCGTCATGCGCATGCGCGCGCGACCACTCACGCGAAAGTGTTTTCCGCAACGAGGGCAGACCTCGAGGTTGTCGTGCAGGCGCGCCTCATCGATCACGCGGCGGCACTCCGGGCACTTGATAAACACATGGCGCGCGGGAAACTCGGCGCACGACTCGGTCATCGGCCCCTCGAGGACGTTGACCGTCTTCGCTTTTCTATTCATCAGCATAGAGATGCCCCATCAGATCGGTGTGATACATGCCCGACAAGAACTCGTCGTTTGCCAGCACGTCGAGCTGAAGCTCGCTGTTTTCGCTCACGCCCTCAATCACGAGCTCGCCCAGGGCCGAGCGCATCTTGCGAATGGCGCCGTCACGCGTGGGCGCACACACGATGAGCTTGCCAAGCATGGAGTCGTAGTACGGCGGAACTTTTGCACCGGTAAACATGGCGGAATCCCAGCGCACGCGCGGACCACCCGGCACACGCAACGCGGTGACCGTTCCGCATGACGGCAGAAAGTCCGGCGTTTCGGCATTGATGCGGCACTCCATGGCGTGGTTGCGGACCGGCATGTCCTCCTGCTCAAAGGGCAGAGGCTGGCCGGCTGCCACGCGCAGCTGCCACTTGACCAAGTCGGTATCGGTCACAAACTCCGTAACCGGATGCTCCACCTGCAAGCGCGTGTTCATTTCCATAAAGTAGAAATTGCCGTCGTCCGAATACAGGAACTCGATGGTACCGGCTCCTTCGTAGCCGACGGCACGAGCCAGGTCACGCGCTGCCTTGTGCATGCGAGCACGAATGTCGTCGTGTCCGTCGAGGCACGGCGCGGGGCTCTCCTCGATCAGCTTTTGGTTGCGCCGCTGCACCGAGCACTCGCGCTCGCCGAGCGAAAACACATGACCCTGCTTATCGGCCATAATCTGCACCTCAACGTGATGCGCCGGCGCGACGAACTTCTCCATGTAGCACTCGCCGTCGCCAAAAACGGCCTCGCCCTCGGCACGCGCCTCGATGAACGCCTTTGCCGCATCTTCCACGCGCTCGACCTTGCGAATGCCGCGACCGCCGCCACCTGCACGCGCCTTAATAAGCACGGGGCAGCCAATGCGCTCGGCCTCGGCCGTCGCCTCCTCGGGGCTTTTGAGCAAATCGCAGCCCGGTACGATGGGCACGCCCGCCGCGGCAGCCGTTCGACGTGCGGCATCTTTGTCGCCCATGCTGTCGATCACCTCGGCCGAAGGACCGACAAACGTCAGGCCATACTTGTCGCAGTCGCGCACGAAGCTCGCCTTCTCGGAAAAGAAGCCATAGCCGGGATGGATCGCCTTTGCTCCCGACTTCACGGCACAGGTGAGCACAGCATCGTCGTTGAGGTAGCTCTCGGCAAGACGCGGGCCGCCGATGCAATACGCCTCGTCGGCAAGCTGCACGTGCAGCGCGTCCGCATCGGCCGTGGAATAAACGGCGACGGTCTTGATGCCCATATCGCGGCACGCGCGGATAACACGGACCGCGACTTCTCCGCGGTTGGCGATGAGCACTTTGTCGAACATGAAGCCTTCCTTAACTTTCGTGCATGAGTGCAAAAGACATATCGGCGCGGCAGCAAACCTCACCGTTGACGCTCGCAGTACCCGTCGCAAAGCGGAACGGCCCGCGCGCACGCGTGATGGTGCACACCAGATCAACCGTGTCGCCCGGGCGCACCGGACGCTTAAAGCGCACCTTGTCCAGACTCGTGTAGAACGGCGTCGCGCCGCGCGCCTCCTCATCGCCCATCAGCAGCACGCAACAGTTTTGGGCGAGCATCTCGCACTGAATCACGCCGGGGACCACCGGGTTTCCCGGAAAATGCCCCTGCAAAAAGTACTCGTCGCCCGTGATCGTGATCTTGCCGTGGGCCTCGTCGCCCACCAGCTCGGCCTCGTCGAGCAAAAGCATCGGTTCGCGATGCGGCAACAGTTCCTTAAGCTCTTCTTTGTTCATGGATATCACCTATCCGATCCTCATGAGGCAGCTGCCAAACTCCACGAGGTCGCCGTCGGCCACGCAGATCTCGAGCACCTCGCCGTCTGCCTCTGCCGTTACCTCGTTGAGAACCTTCATGGCCTCGATGATGCAGAGCGTCTCGCCGGCCTTGACCTTAGAGCCCACGTGCACAAACGGCTCGTCGCCCGGCGCCGGGGCAGCATAGAAAACGCCGACCATGGGAGCGGTCACCTCGGTGCCCTTGGGCTCCGGTGCGGCGGCAGGTGTCTGCGCGGCGGGCTCCGGTGCGGCAGGCGCGACTGTGGGAGCTGCAACTGGAGCGGCCATAGCGCTCGGCATGGGCATGGGCACGGCAACCGGCTGTGCGGCGCTCGCGCGCTCGAGTTCGACCGCGGTGCCATCGGGCTCCTCAACGCGTACGCGCGTGAGGCCGCGGTCCTCCATAACATCGGCTATCTCGGCAAGTCTTTTGGAATCCATGCTCTAGCTCCTCGTATATCTACGCAGCGCGATGGCGGCGTTGTGCCCGCCAAAGCCCAGGTTGGTCGAAAGCGCCCAGGTAAGGTCGGCGCGAACCGCGCGATTGGGCGTGTAGTCAAGATCGCAGGCGGGATCGGGCGTGTGGTAGTTAATGGTCGGCGGCACCACGCCCTGCTCGAGCGCCATGGCGCAGGCCATGACCTCGATGGCGCCCGTGGCACCGATCATGTGGCCGGTCATCGACTTAGTCGACGAGACGTGCGCGGCGCGCGCCGCGTCCTCGCCGAGCGCACGCTTAATGCCCGCCGTCTCGGACGAATCGTTGAGCTTGGTCGATGTGCCGTGGGCATTGATGTAGAGGCCCTCGGAAGGCCTGACGTCGCCCTCGGTCACCGCCAGCGATATCGCGCGGGCAATGCCGGCAGCCTCGGGATCAGGGCTCGTGATGTGATAGGCATCATCGGTGTTGCCGTAGCCCACGACCTCGGCATAAATGTGCGCACCGCGCGCCTGCGCATGTTCCATGCTCTCGAGCACGAGCACGCAGGCGCCCTCGCCCATCACAAAGCCATCGCGGTCTGCATCGAACGGGCGGCAAGCCGTCGCGGGATCAGGGTTGGTGGTCAATGCGCGGCAGGACGTAAAGCCCGCAACGGCATCGGGGATAATTGCGGCCTCGGCGCCGCCCGCGAGGATCGCGTCGGCATAGCCGTGCTTTATGGCGCGGAACGCCTCGCCCACCGCATGGGCCGAGGTTGCGCACGCGGTCACCACGGGCAGGGTCGGGCCCTTTGCCTTGTGGCGGATTGCGATATTGCCCGATGCCATGTTGGGGATCATCATCGCGATCATATAGGGCGATGCGCGGCGGGGCCCACGTTCGGCAATCGTATGGACGTTGTCGACGAGCGTCGTCATGCCGCCCACGCCCGAGCCCACGTAGACGCCCAGGCGCTCGCGATCGATGGCGCCTTCGATATCAAAGCCCGCATCGTGCATGGCCTCGTCTGACGCCGCCAGGGCAAACTGGACGCAGGGGTCCAGGTGCTTGGCGTCACGCTTGCCAAAGTACTCGTTGCCGTCAAAGCCCTTGACCTCGGCTGCCACCTTGACGGCAAACGCATCGGTATCGAAGTGCGTGATCGGGCCGATGCCGCACGTGCCGGCGCACATGGCCGCCCAGGTGGCAAGCGCGGTGTTGCCGAGCGGCGACACGGCACCGATACCGGTGATTGCAACTCTCTGTTCCATCATGGTCTCCTCATCCAAGCCGTTCTTCGGCCCTGGTTTCTACATCGCCATTCCGCCGTCGACGCGCATGACCTCACCCGTAATGTAGGCAGCCGCATCACTCGCCAGAAAGCGCACTACGCCGGCCACCTCCTCAGGGCGCGCCATACGCTTAAGGGGAATCTGCTCCTCGGTTACCGTACGCACCTTCTCCGAGAGCTTTGCCGTCATATCCGTCTCGACAAACCCGGGGGCAACCGCGTTCACTCGTACGCCGCGGGGCGCAAGCTCGCGCGCCACCGCCTTGGTCAGGCCGATCACGCCCGCCTTGGAGGCAGCGTAGTTGGCTTGCCCGGCATTGCCCATCAGGCCCACGACCGAGCTCATGTTGACGACGCAGCCGCCGCGCTGGCGCATAAAGGTCTTGGTGAGCGCGCGCGTCGTGTTAAACGTTCCTTTAAGATTGACATCGAGCACGCGATCGAAGGCGTCATCGCCCATGCGCATGAGCAGGCCATCGCGGGTGATGCCAGCGTTGTTGACGAGCGCCCAAATGGAGCCAAAGTCGTTGAGGACCGCTTCCACGCACGCGTTGACGGCAGCGGGGTCGGCCACGTCGCATTGATATGAGCGCGCCGTGGCGCCAGCCGCCTCGCAGGCGTCGCACGTCTCGCGCGCCGCATCGACGCTGCCGGCATAGACGACGGCGATATCGTAGCCATCCTCCGCCAGACCGATAGCGCAGGCGCGGCCGATACCCCGCGAGCCGCCCGTGACCAGTGCCACGCGACGTGAGTCGTTGCGCTCGAGCGCGCCATTGTTCAAGTTGCCCATGTCATTCCTTTCGGGTTACAGCCCTGTGGACTATGCGAGCTCGTCGGCAATAGCTGCGACCTGCTCGGCCGTCTCGCACGAATACACACGAACGTCGCTCAGCGTACGCTTGACCAGGCCGGACAGCGTTTTGCCGGGGCCGACCTCAATAAATGTGTCGATGCCTTGATCCTGCAGAGCATGCAGCGTATCGACCCAGCGTACGGCATGGCTCACCTGATTGGCCAAGACATCCGATGCCGTCTGGGGATCCGCCGGATAGGGCGCCGCTGTCATATTTGCCAAAACAGGAATGAGCAACGGGGACGGCGCGTGACCGGCCTCAATATATGCGGCAAGGCCACAGGTCGCCTCGGCCATATAGGGGCTATGAAATGCACCCGACACCGCGACCTTCATGGCGCGGCCGCCAGCCTCTTTTACTAGGACGTCGAGGGTCTGCAGCGCATCGGGCGCTCCGGCCACAACCGTCTGCTGTGGGCTGTTGTAGTTGACTGGCCAGCAGTCCTCGCCGGCCTGTTTTGCCAGGCCCTCGACTTGCGCCGCATCGAGCTTGATGACGGCGCGCATGCCGCCCGGATGGCGCTCGGCAGCCGCGGCCATCAGCGCCGCGCGCTCGCACACGAGCTCAAAGCCCGCTCGCGTATCGAACGCCCCCGCAAAGGTGAGCGCGGCGACCTCGCCCAGCGAGAATCCCGCACAGGCGGCAGGTACCACGCCGCGCTCACGCAGGGCGGCAGCCGCTGCCAGGTCGTGAACGAACACGCACGGCTGCGTGTTCTCGGTCTGCGAGAGCTCCTCCTTGGAGGCGCTCCGGCACTGCTCGCTCGTCCCCGGGCGCACCTCGTCGGCAATGGTGAACACCTCGGCGGCCGCCGGCGATGTCTCGATCAGGTCGACGCCCATCGCGGGGTGTTGGGCACCCTGGCCGGCAAACAGAAACGCTACGCTACCCATGCGGACGCACCCTTCAGGACGCGCTCGGCGCCATCGACCAGATCGTCAACGATTTCGCGTGCGCTCTGGCGCTCGCTAACCATGCCGGCAATCTGTCCACACAAAAACGAACCCTCTTCGTAGTTGCCGTCCTTGGCGGCCTTACGCAGCGCACCGGTTCCCATAGCACCGAGCTCCTCGGCACTCGCGCCGGAACCCTCGCTCTTGGCATAGGCGTTGGTGAAGGGGCTCTTGAGGGCGCGCACTGGATGTCCCGTCGAGCGACCGGTCGCACGCGTTGAAGTGTCGTTGGCCTTCAGGACCATCTCTTTGTACTGCTCCGAGACGGTGCACTCGTCTGCGACCAGAAAGCGCGTACCCACTTGCACGCCTTCGGCGCCCAGCATAAAGGCGGCCGCCACGCCGCGGCCGTCGGCAATACCGCCGGCGGCCACGACGGGAATGTCAACCGCATCGACGACCTGCGGCACCAGTGCCATCGTCGAGGTCTCGCCAATATGGCCGCCCGATTCGGTACCCTCGGCAACAACCGCCGTGGCTCCACGACGTGCCACGAGGCGCGCCAGCGCCACCGAGGCAACGACCGGGATGACCTTGATGCCCGCCTCGTTCCACGCCTTCATGTACTTGGCGGGATTGCCGGCGCCCGTCACGACGACCGGCACTCGCTCGTCAATCACGACCTGTGCAACCTCGTCGGCGAACGGGCTCATGAGCATGACGTTGACGCCAAAGGGCTTATCCGTCCTGGCGCGCAGCTCGTGAATCTGGTCGCGCAGCCAGTTGGCGTCGGCGTTCATGGCCGCAATGATGCCTAAGCCACCCGCCTCGGACACTGCGGACGCCAGCGAGGCATCGGCAATCCAGGCCATACCGCCCTGGAACACGGGCTTTTCGATGCCGAGCAGATCGCAGAGAGGAGTCTTGAGCATCTCTACTTCTCCAATGCCGCCTCGACCGTATCGGCGAACTCGCCGACCGTCTTGGGGTTCTCCTCGGTATCGAGCTGGATGCCAAACTCGTCCTCGACGGCGACGAGGATCTCGACGGTGCCCAGGCTGTCGAGACCAATCTCCTCGAGCGTGGACTCGGGCTTCATCTCAACGTCGTCAAGACCAGCGGTCTCGCGGATAACGTCGCAAACGCGCTCGAAGGTCTTCTGATCTGCCATGGTAGTTCTCCTTTGGTTGTGCCCTAGGGCGTTTTTATTTCCTATGTGCGACTACTTCCAACGAAGCAGATAGCCACCTATATCCAGACCGGCGCCAAATCCAACCAAGGCGATCGTGTCGCCCGTGTGAAGTGCACCGGCGTTTGCCAGCCGGTCGAGGGCAAGCGGAATGCATGCGCTCGAAATGTTGCCGGTCTCGCGCAACGTGCGAACCACACGCTCGTCCGGCACGCCCAGACGCTTGACCGCCTGGCTCAGGATTCGTTCGTTAGCCTGATGGAATACAAAATGATCGATGTCTTCGACCAAAATGCTCGCATCGATCGCAAGCTTATGGACCGTGTCACAGATGGCGTTGACGCCGAACTTGAACACGCGGCGGCCATTCATGGACAGCACGCTCGCGCTATCTGCGGAAGCCTTAAACGGCGAGGTACCGACCAGACCGGGAACGCGCAACGTCTCGACGTCGGGCGCCGTCGAAAGCTCAACGGCAAGGGGGTTGTCTCCCCCAGCTTCAATCACTGCGGCGCCTGCCCCATCGCCAAATAGCACGCAGGTGGCACGGTCGGTCCACTCGAGCGCGCGCGTCATCTGCTCGGCAGCAACAACAAGCACGCGCTCGGCACGGCTGCGGGCGATATAGCCCTCGGCGACATCGAGCGCAAATACGAAGCCGGCACAAGCCGCCGAGACATCGAAGGCAGGGCACGTCGCGCCTAGTCGCTCAGCAACGGCACACGCCTCGGCGGGAACAAGGTGGTCACCCGTCGTCGTCGAGCAGACGATCAGATCCAGCTGGCTCGCGTCGATTCCGGACACCTGGAGTGCCCGCTCGCTCGCTGCTACGGCAAGGTCGTCAAGTGACTCGGTGGTGCAGACGTGGCGGCTCTTGATACCTGTGCGAGTAAAAATCCACTCATCCGAGGTATCGAGGAACTCAGACAGCTCGTCATTGGAAACACTGCGCTCAGGAAGTGCCGAACCTGTTCCAAGAATCGTGAAACCCATCACTAACCTCCTTTGAGTTGTTGACGTGTTTACATCGACCAAGAGAGGATAACGCATTTCAGTCTTTGTTGACGTGTTAACATTAAATTGTCCAAATGCGACAAAGGCTTCACATTGTGTCTATCTCTCGACACCATTGCGTCATTCACTTATTCAATAAGGAGGTAGCAGCCGCTATGGATGCCCAATTAACGATTGTCGATGTAACCGGATCGACCAACGATGACCTGCTCGAGGCAGGAAAACAGGGTGCGCCGCACGGCACAGGACTTGCCGCCCGCGCGCAAACGGCAGGACGCGGCCGGCGCGGCCACAAGTGGGATTCAACCGCCGGCAACCTATTGCTTTCGATTGTCCTGCGTCCATGCGTTAATCCCGCAAAGTACTCTGGTCTTGCCGCCGTCAGCGGCCTAGCGGTGCTCGAAGCACTCGAAAAGCAAGGCCTTGCAAGCGAAATAGCCCTCAAGTGGCCCAACGACCTGGTCGCGCGAGGACGCAAGCTCGGCGGCATTCTGGTCGAGGCCGCACGCGATAACGAAGGCAAACCTTTCGCCGTCTGCGGCATTGGTGTCAACGTAAACTACACGCCCCAAGAGGTGCCCGATGGCGGCCTGGCGGCAATTGGCCTCTCGGACCTCAACAAGAACGTTCCCGCCGTCGACATGCTCCTCGATGAGGTCTATCACGCAGTTATAGACGCTGTAGATGCCTGGGCAGAGCGCCTCAACGCCAAGGAAGAAGACGCCGGTCCGCTCGCGCCCGTCCACGACGAATATATCGCTCACCTCAATTGGATCGGGGAGCACGTTATCGCCCGCTCCCCCGCTGAGGACGAGCTGGCGCGTGGCATATTTAGAACGGTCGACGATTGCGGCCGCGCGTGCATCGAAACGGAAGACGGCTTTCGATCCTTCCATTTTGAGGAGGCATCGCTGCGCCCCTTGAGCGAATAGGGCGCCGCAACCACCTACTCGGCAGCATTACCCCGCAGTCCAAACCATCATTCAAAACAAAAGGGCCCCGCTGCCGTTACGGCAGCGAGGCCCTTTAAGCTATGAGCGATATCGCTTAGAGCTTGATGTCGATGTCGACGCCAGCGGGGAGGTCGAGACGCATGAGCGAATCAACGGTGCCCGAGGTGGGGTCGAGGATGTCGATGAGGCGCTTGTGGGTGCGCATCTCGAACTGCTCACGGGAGTCCTTGTTCGTGTGCGGCGAGCGGATAACCGTGTACAGGTTGCGCTCGGTGGGCAGGGGGACAGGACCGGAAACGCGAGCGCCGGTCTTCTGAGCGGTCTCGACGATGAGCTTCGCGGACTGATCGACGACCTCGTGATCATAGCCCTTGAGGCGAATGCGGATCTTCTGGGTAGCCAACTTAAACCTCCAAAGAGTGCGAGAGATGTTCTCGCGGATTACGTAACAGGGAGCTCGAACTTAGGCGTTCTTGCTCATGACCTCGTCCACGATGGACTTGGGCGCGGGCTCATAAGAGTCGAACTGCATCGTGTAGGATGCACGGCCCTGGGTCTGGGAGCGAAGGTCGGTAGCGTAACCGAACATCTCGCCCAGCGGCACCTTGGCACGGATGAGCTTGCTGTTCTTGCGATCCTCCATGCCCTCGATCTTGCCGCGGCGACCGGAGAGGTTGCCCATAACGTCGCCCATGTACTGCTCAGGGGTCTCGACCTCGACAGCCATGATCGG
This sequence comes from uncultured Collinsella sp., assembly GCA_902495355.1. Lineage (GTDB taxonomy): Bacteria > Actinomycetota > Coriobacteriia > Coriobacteriales > Coriobacteriaceae > Collinsella. The sequence continues at coordinate 58,470 of CABUWV010000003.1, read as the reverse complement.
CTCGAGCAGCTGCGGATCGGACTTCTTGAGGGCGTCCTTGATAGCCATGGAACCGGCGATCTTGAAGGCGGCCTCGGAGGAGTCGACCTCGTGGTAAGAACCGTCGAACAGGGTGACCTTAACGTCGAGGACCGGGAAGCCGGCGATAACACCGGTGTTCAGGGCCTCCTGGATGCCCTTGTCGATGGACGGGATGTACTCCTTGGGCACGACGCCGCCGACGATAGCGTTGACGAACTCGTAGCCGAAGCCCTCCTCCATCTTCTCGAGCTTGATGACGGCGTGGCCGTACTGACCGCGACCGCCGGACTGACGGACGAACTTGCCCTCAGCCTTCTCGACGTCGTGACCAGCGGTCTCGCGGTAGGCAACCTGGGGCTTACCAACGTTAGCGTCAACCTTGAACTCGCGGAGCAGACGGTCGACGATGATCTCGAGGTGCAGCTCGCCCATGCCGGCGATGATGGTCTGGCCGGTCTCGTGGTTGGTGGACACCTGGAAGGTCGGGTCCTCTTCGGCGAGCTTGGTCAGAGCCAGGGACATCTTGTCCTGCTCGGCCTTGGTCTTGGGCTCGATGGCAACGTCGATAACGGGCTTAGCGAACTCGATCTTCTCGAGGACGATCTCCTTGCCCTCGGCGCACAGGGTGTCACCGGTGGTGGAGTTCTTGAAGCCGACGCAAGCGACGATGTCGCCAGCGGCAGCGTCGTCACGGTCGATACGCTCGGCGGCGTTCATCTCGAGGATGCGGCCGAGGCGCTCGCGCTGACCGTTGGAAGCGTTGACCACGTAGGAGCCGGACTCGGCGCGGCCGGAGTAAACGCGGACATAGGTGAGCTTACCGACGAACGGGTCGGTCATGATCTTGAAGACCAGGCCGGAGAAGGGCTCGTCGAAGGAAGGATGACGCTGAATCTCCTCGCCGGTGTCCGGATCGGTACCGGTGACGGCCTCGACGTCGAGCGGGCTGGGCAGGTAGTCGACGACAGCGTCGAGCAGCTCCTGAACGCCCTTGTTCTTGTAGGCGGAACCCACGAAGACGAGGTTGAGCTCGTTGGCCAGAACGCCCTTGCGCAGAGCAGCCTTGAGCTCCTCGACGGTGAAGTCCTCCTCCATGAGAATCTTCTCCATGAGCTCGTCGTCAAAGCTGGCAGCAGCGTCGAGGAGCTCCTCGCGCTTGGTGGCAGCGATGTCGGCAAACTCAGCCGGGATCTCGTCCATCGGCTCGGGGTAGGTCATGCCCTTCTCGTCGGCCTTGAAGTCCCATGCAGTCATGGTGACCAGGTCGATGACGCCCCAGAAGTTGTCCTCGGCGCCCATCGGGACCTGAGCGGCCACGGCGTTAGCGTCGAGACGATCCTTCATGGTCTCGATAGCGTTGAAGAAGTCAGCGCCCACGCGGTCATACTTGTTGATGAAGGCGATGCGGGGGACGTTGAAGGTAGAAGCCTGACGCCAAACGGTCTCAGACTGGGGCTGAACGCCGGCAACGGCGTCGAAGACGGCGACAGCGCCATCGAGGACGCGCAGGCAGCGCTCGACCTCGGCGGTGAAGTCAACGTGGCCCGGGGTGTCGATGATCTGGATGCGGTAGTCCTTACCGTCCTTGTTCCAGAAGCACGTGGTAGCAGCGGAGGTAATGGTTACGCCGCGCTCCTGCTCCTGAACCATCCAGTCCATGGTGGCAGCGCCCTCATGGACCTCACCGATCTTGTGGGTCTTACCGGTGTAGTAAAGAATACGCTCGGTCGTGGTGGTCTTACCGGCATCGATGTGGGCCATGATGCCGATGTTACGGGTATCGGAAAGCTTGTACTTAGGCTTAGCCATGTTAGTTCCTTACCTTAACTTACCAACGATAGTGAGAGAACGCGCGGTTGGCCTCGGCCATCTTGAAGACGTCCTCACGCTTCTTGACGGAAGCGCCCAGGCCGTTGGAAGCGTCGAGAATCTCGTTGGCGAGACGCTCGGCCATGGTCTTCTCCTTGCGAGCGCGGGAGAAGTTGACGATCCAGCGGATACCCAGAGCGGTGGAACGACGGGAGTTGACCTCCATCGGGACCTGATAGGTAGCGCCACCGACACGCTTGGGCTTAACCTCGAGCGTGGGCTTGACGTTGTCCATAGCCTTCTTGAAGGTAGCGAGAGCGTCGCCACCCTCGGACTTCTCGGCAACGATCTCGAAAGCGGTGTAAACGATGCGCTCAGCGGTGGCCTTCTTGCCGTCAAGAAGGACCTTGTTGATGAGCTGAGTCACCAGGCGGTTGTTGTAAACGGCGTCAGGCTGAACCTCACGACGATTAGCTGCTGCACGACGCGGCATGTGAAATCTCCTTAAGTGTCTACCGTGCGGCGCTTAGGCGGCACACGGCGAAAGTATCAAAACGTTATCTGGCTTATTTGGCCTTGGGGCGCTTAGCACCGTACTTGGAACGGGCCTGCATACGGTTCTGGACCGGAGCAGCGTCGTAGGCGCCACGGATGACGTGATAACGGACACCAGGGAGGTCACGGACACGACCGCCGCGGACGAGCACGATGGAGTGCTCCTGCAGGTTGTGGCCCTCACCCGGGATGTAAGCAGTAACTTCGATGCCGTTGACAAGGCGAACACGGGCAACCTTACGAAGAGCCGAGTTCGGCTTCTTGGGGCTCGTGGTGAAGACGCGGGTGCACACGCCGCGCTTCTGGGAGTTGTGCTGCAGAGCAGCGTTCTTGGACTTCTTGGGCACGGAACGACGGCCCTGGCGAACCAGCTGGTTAATAGTAGGCAAAGCGTACTCCTTCTCGAATGATTCCAGCTTTCTGTAAAGTGCAACGGCTTGAATCGAGGGGTCAGCATCCCCCTACGAAACACGCAGTTCGATAGGATACGTGGCGTTAGCTGTGCCGTCAACAGACCACGCCGCCGGGCGTATCCCAAAATTGGCACATTTCCGCAAAGCCTACACAAAAGGAATCCCTTCTGCTGTGCGCGTGGGCGGATTCCCGGACCGGGCCGCCCGCTGTTTAAGTTTGCTGCTCTACAGTCCTGCGCAAGACGGAAAGCACATTAAGTGCTTTCCTTTGCGTGCGGAACTCGCGACAAACTTAAACAGCGGGCCGCCCGGGCCGGGAATCCGACGTGCTTGTCGGGGCAACGTTCCCTTCCAAATAGGAACAGGTTTATTTTGGTCGGTTTTATCTGGGGAAACGTCGCGCTCCAGCGTTGATCTGCTCTCATCTGTCGCATGGAAATCGGCGGCGTCTTCGGAAGTATGCGGCAAATTTTGATCTTGCTGAGCGCACAGGGGTTTTGCGATAACAAACCTGCAGGTAGAGCGCTTGAGCATATGCGGTGTGGTCGACCCATCAAGATTTTGACGCATACTTCCGAAATCGCACCTCAAAATGATCCGTTTTCCTCCGTCCCCAAGGGGTTAACGAAACGCAACAGGTTGAGCGCGCATAAGCGAGCGGCCCCCAGAGCGTACAAGGTGGCATGAAAAAGGCAGGGCATTGACCTTTTGGTCATGCCCTGCCTTTTGAATGACAGATTGTAGCTCTGGGGGCTGCGCAGCGACGGAGGTCGCCGCCGTTCGTTAGAACGGCGGAACTAGTTACTCCTCGTCGTTGTCCTTGGCCTCTTCGGCGTCGTCGGTGTCCACGAGCTGGTTGAGCAGCTCGTCGAGGGAAGCCATGTCCTCGTTGATCGCACCGTTGGCGGGAGCCTTCTTGTCGTCGATCGGGGCGCCCAGGAGCTCCTCGTCGGCGTCAGCGTGATGCGTCGGAGCGGAGGTACCCAGCAGGATGTCGTCCGGACCGTCGGGGCTAAAGACCATCTGCAGCAGCTGCGAGAGGTCTTCCTCGTCGGCAACGTCGTCGTTGTTCTCGAGGATGTAGAGCAGGTCGTGGGCCTCCAGGCCATCACGGAGCTCCTCGATCGCCTTGGCACCGATGCCATCGATGCGCAGCAGATCCTCCTCGGACTTGCCGACCAGGTCGCCGACCGTCTCGATGCCGACCTCGCTGAACTTGTTGGTCCAGCGCTGCGACACGCCCAGGTCGTCGAACAGGTACAGGCGAGCCTTCTCGGCGGAGATGGTGTGGCCGTTGCGGGTGAACGAACCGTCAGCACCACCAAACTCGTCGTAGCCGGCCCAGTCGAGCTGCTGCGGGAGCTGCTCGTCCAGGTCCTTGAGCTCAACCGGAGCCCACTCGGGCAGCGACTTGGCGTTGGGCGAAGCCGGGCCGTCGATGTCCACGTAGCCGTCGGCCGTGCGATACGTCAGCTTGGCGTTGGCGTACGGCTTGAGGCCGGTACCGGCCGGGATCTTCTTACCGACGATGACGTTGGACTTAAGGTCGAGCAGGTGGTCGACCTTGCCCTCGATGGCAGCCTCGGTAAGGACGCCAGCGGTACGGATGAACGAAGCGCTCGACAGCCAGGAGTCGATGTTGGACGCGACCTTGAGCGTACCCAGGATGACGGGCTCAGCCACGGGAGCCTGACCGCCTAGACGGGCAACGCGCTCGACCTCGTCGGCAAACTCGTAGCGGTCGACGTACTGACCAAGCAGGTACTTGGAGTCGCCGGGGTTGGTGATCTGAACGCGACGCAGCATCTGACGTGCGAGCACCTCGATGTGCTTGTCGTTCAGGTCGACGCCCTGGCTGGTGTAGACGTCCTTGACGCTCTCGACGAAGGTGTGCATCGTCGACTCGATGTCGGTCAGCTTGCGCAGGTTGCGGAAGTTGACGAAGCCCTTGGTGATCTGGTCGCCGGCGCGAACCTCGCAGCCGTCCTCGATCTCAGGCATGAAGCGCACCGAAGCGGGGACGCGACGCTCGTCGAGGACACGGGTGTGATCCTCGGAGTCGGTGAGCGTCAGCACGTACTCGGACTTCTCGGGCTTAATCGAGAGGTGACCGGAGTACGGAGCCAGCTCGGCCTCGCGACCCAGAATCTTCTCGTTGACGTTGCCGACGATATCGAACATACGGCTGACCGTAGGCAGACCCTGCGTAATATCGTCGACGCCAGCGACGCCGCCGGAGTGAATGGTACGCATCGTAAGCTGCGTACCGGGCTCGCCGATGGACTGGGCGGCAATAATGCCGACGGCGGTACCGATGGCGACCGGACGACGAGTGGAAAGATCCCAGCCGTAGCACTTCTGGCAAACGCCGTACTTGGAGCGGCAGGTGAGCAGCGCGCGGAGCTTGACCTTCTTAAGGCCGGCATCGACCATCTTCTGGATGTCGGCGACCTTCTCGATGTAGCCGTCCTGCTCAAAGAGTACGGTGCCATCGGGAGCCACGACGTCCTCGATGAAGCAACGGCCGACAAGGTCGGTGTTGAGGTCGGTGGTGCCGGGGATGATGAGGTTGTAGGTGACGCCCTCGTGCGTACCGCAGTCCTCCTCGCGGACGATGACGTCCTGGGCCACGTCGACCAGACGACGGGTCAGGTAACCAGAGTCCGAGGTGTGGGATGCGGTATCGACCAGGCCCTTACGGGCGCCGTAGGTCGAAATGAAGTACTCAAGCGGCAGCAGGCCCTCGCGGAAGTTCGCCTTAATGGGAAGGTCGATCGTCTCGCCGGACATGTCTGCCATCAGGCCACGCATGCCGCCGAGCTGACGCAGCTGGGTCTTAGAACCACGGGCGCCGGAGTCGGCCATCATGTACAGCGGGTTCTCCTCGTCGAACATGTCGAGCATGAGCGCTGCAACCTTATCGGTACAAGCGGTCCACTCGTTAACGACTTCGATGTGGCGCTCCGTCTCGTTGATGAAGCCCTCCTCGAAGTACTCGTTGATCTGGTCGACGTTGGCCTGGGCGCGGTCGAGCAGCTCCTGCTTCTCGGCAGGGATGAGAGCGTCCCACACCGAGATGGTGAGGCCGGCGCGGGTAGCGTAGTGGAAGCCGGAGTACTTGATGGCGTCGAGGATCGGGCCGACCTTGGCCTCGGGGTAACGATCGCAGCAGTCCGCAACCAGCTTGGCCACATCGCCCTTGACCATCTTGTAGTTCATGAACTCATAGTCTTCGGGCAGGCACTGGCGGTTGAAGATGATGCGGCCGATAGAAGTCTCGAAGCGCGCGGTCTTGTTGCCGGTGACGTCGTAGTCGACAAACTCGTTCTTGCCGTTCTTGACGCGGAAGATACGGGTGCCGTCCTCGTTGATGACATTGGCATCGGCAGCGGACACGCGGACCTGGATCTTGGCCTGCATGTCGACCTCGGAGCGGCAGTCATAGGCGTGCAGCGCGTCGTCGAAGCTCGAGAACACGTGGTTCTCGCCCGGCAGACCCTCGCGAACCTGGGTGAGGTAGTACACACCGATGATCATGTCCTGCGAAGGGATGTTGACCGGCTTGCCGGATGCCGGCGAGCGCAGGTTGTTCGCAGAGAGCATGAGCACGCGGGCCTCGGCCTGAGCCTGGCTGGACAGCGGCACGTGGACAGACATCTGGTCGCCGTCGAAGTCGGCGTTGAAGGGCGAGCAGACCAGCGGGTGCAGGTGGATAGCCTTGCCCTCGACCAGCACCGGCTCAAAGGCCTGGATGGACAGACGGTGCAGGGTCGGTGCACGGTTGAGCAGCACGACGCGGCCGTCGATGACCTCTTCGAGGATATCCCACACAAAGGTGGCACCGCGGTCGATAGCGCGCTTGGCGCCCTTGATGTTCTCGACCTTGCCAAGCTCGACCAGGCGCTTCATGACGAAGGGCTTGAAGAGCTCCAGCGCCATGGTCTTGGGCAGACCGCACTGGTGCAGCAGCAGCTTGGGGTCGGTAACGATTACCGAACGGCCGGAGTAGTCGACACGCTTGCCCAGCAGGTTCTGACGGAAACGACCCTGCTTGCCCTTGAGGGCCTCGGCGAGCGACTTGAGCGGGCGACCGCCACGGCCAGAGACCGGGCGACCACGACGGCCGTTGTCGAACAGGGCGTCCACGGACTCCTGGAGCATGCGCTTCTCGTTATTCACGATGATCGCAGGGGCGTCCAGGTCGAGCAGGCGCTTGAGTCGGTTGTTACGGTTGATCACGCGACGGTACAGGTCGTTGAGGTCGGACGCGGCGAAGCGGCCACCGTCAAGCTGGACCATCGGGCGCAAATCGGGCGGAATGACCGGAATGACGTCCAGGATCATGTTCGCGGGGCTGTTGCCGCCCTTCAGGAAGGCGTCAACGACCTCGAGGCGCTTAACGGCCTTCTCGCGCTTCTGCTTCTGGGAGTCCTCGTCGGCGATGATGGCCTTGAGCTTCTCGGCCTCGGAGGGGAGGTCGATGGCAGCGAGCAGGTCGCGGACGGCCTCGGCACCCATGCCGCCCTTGAAGTACATGGAGTAGTAACGGGTCATCTCACGGAACAGCGGCTCATCGGAAATGAGGTCGCGCTCGCTGAGCTTCATGAAGGCGTTGAAGGCGTCCGTGCGGAGCTGCTTCTCGTCCTTGCACTCTTCCTCGATGTCGACGATGCCAGAGGCGATCTCCTCGGGGGTCAGCGGCTCCTCGTCGGAGAACTCGTCAAAGTTCTCGGGGTTGCCCTGCTCCTTGAGGGACTCGATCTGGCGGGCGCACTCGGCATCGATCTCTTCCAGATCGGCGGCGAGCTCCTCGCGCAGGTCGTCGGCGTCGGCCTCGCGGGCCTCATAGTCAACCTCGGTGATGATGTAGCTGGCGAAGTACAGAACCTTCTCGAGGTCCTTGGACTTGATGTCGAGCATACGGCTCATCGGGAAGCTCGTGGGGCTCTTGAAGTACCAGATGTGGGACACGGGAGCGGCGAGCTCGATGTGACCCATGCGGTCGCGACGCACCTTGGCCGAGGTGACCTCGACGCCGCAGCGCTCGCAGACGATGCCCTTAAAGCGGATGCCCTTGTACTTGCCGCAGGAGCACTCCCAGTCCTTGGCGGGACCGAAGATCTTCTCGCAGAACAGGCCGTCCTTCTCGGGCTTGAGGGTACGGTAATTGATGGTCTCCGGCTTCTTGACCTCACCGTGCGACCAGGAACGGATCTGGTCGGCGGAGGCAAGGGAGATCTTTACCGAGTCAAAATCAGTAGCTTCGAAATCTGCCACAGTCAACTACTCCTTATCAGTGGTCGTGGCGGCGACAGCCTCGGGTGCCTCGGCGGTCTCGGCATCCTCGGCCTCGACGTCGGCGTCAACGCCGGCGAGCGCAGCCAGGTCGTCGAGAGCAGAGGTCTCCTCGGCGGTCACAGGGGCGGAGGCGTCCTCGTCGGCATCGTGCATGGGCTCGATGTCCAGTGCGAGGGAGCGAATCTCCTTGACGAGAACCTTGAAGGACTCGGGGATACCCGGGACAGGAACGTTCTCGCCCTTGACGATGGACTCGTAGGTCTTGACACGGCCCACGGTATCGTCGGACTTGACGGTCAGGATCTCCTGCAGGACGTTGGAAGCACCGTAAGCGTACAGTGCCCAAACTTCCATCTCGCCGAAGCGCTGGCCGCCGAACTGAGCCTTGCCGCCCAGAGGCTGCTGGGTAACCAGGCTGTAAGGGCCGGTCGAACGGGCGTGGATCTTGTCGTCGACCATGTGGCCGAGCTTGAGGATGTAGGACGTACCCACGGTAATGGGCTCGCGGAACTCCTCGCCGGTGCGGCCGTCGAACAGGCGGGTCTTGCCGCGCTCGTCAAGCTGGGTGACGAACTCGGGGCGCATGTGATCGCCAAAGGCAGCGGTAGCCTTGTTGAGCATGTTCTTGTTGGCACGACGGATGACCTCGGCGATCTCGTCCTCCTTGGCGCCGTCGAAGACGGGCGTGGCGGTGAAGAACGGACCGGGGACGTACTTGTCGGAGTCGGCCTGCTCGGTATCCCAACCGCACGCAGCAGCCCAGCCAAGGTGGCACTCGAGCAGCTGGCCGACGTTCATACGCGAAGGAACGCCCAGCGGGTTGAGGATAACGTCGATCGGGGTACCGTCAGCCATGTAGGGCATGTCCTCGACCGGCAGAACGTTGCAGATAACACCCTTGTTGCCGTGGCGGCCGGCGATCTTATCGCCCTGCTGGATCTTACGACGCTGGGCGACGTAGACGCGCACCTGCTCGTTGACGCCGGGGGCCAGGTCGTCGCCGTTCTCGCGGCTAAAGCGGACGACGTCGATGACGCGGCCGTAAGCGCCGTGAGGCATCTTAAGGGAGGTGTCGCGGACGTCGTGGGCCTTGGCACCGAAGATGGCGCGCAGCAGGCGCTCCTCGGCGGTCAGAGCGCTCTCGCCCTTAGGCGTGACCTTGCCGACCAAGATGTCGCCAGGGCCGACCTCGGCGCCGATGCGGATGATGCCGTCCTCGTCGAGGTTGGCAAGCATGTCCTCGGAGAGGTTCGGGATCTCGCGGGTGATCTCCTCGGGGCCGAGCTTGGTGTCGCGGGCGTCGATCTCGTGACGGGTGATGTTGATGGTCGTCAGCAGGTCCTCGGCCACCAGGCGCTCGGACACGACGATACCGTCCTCGTAGTTGAAGCCTTCCCACGGCATGTATGCCACGGTGAGGTTCTGGCCCAGTGCGAGCTCGCCATGATCGGTCGAAGGACCGTCGGCCAGAGGCTCGCCCTGCTCAACGGTGTCACCGACGCGCACGAGCGGACGGTGGTTGATGCAGGTGGACTGGTTGGAGCGCTGGTACTTGGCCAGGTGATACTCGTCCATGCCGCCGGCATGCTTGACGATAATCTTGGAGGCGTCGGCATAGATGACTTCGCCGGCGTTCTTGGCCAGGGTAACCTCGCCAGAGTCCAGGGCGGCGCGACGCTCCATGCCGGTACCGACATAGGGAGCGGCGGGGTGAACCAGCGGCACGGCCTGACGCTGCATGTTGGCGCCCATGAGCGTACGCTTGGCGTCGTCGTGCTCGAGGAACGGAATCAGCGTGGCTGCGACGGAGAGCATCTGACGCGGCGAGACGTCCATGTAGTCGACGTCCTCGACAGGCACGTCGGCGGGAGCGCCGAAGGAGCCGTCAAAGTCGCGGGTACGGGCGATCACGGTATGCGGACGGACGATCTTGCCCTCGGCATCGGTCGTGATGAACTCGTTGGTCTTGGGATCGAGCGGCGTGTTGGCCGGCGCGATGACGTGCTTCTCTTCCTCGTCAGCGGTCATCCAGTCGATCTGATCGGTGGCAACGCCGTTCTCGACACGACGGAACGGGGCCTCGATGAAGCCATACTCGTTGACGCGGGCGTAGAGGGCGAGCGAGCCGATCAGGCCGATGTTGGGGCCTTCGGGGGTCTCGATCGGGCACATGCGGCTGTAGTGCGAGTTGTGAACGTCGCGGACGGCCGTCGGCACGTTGGTGCGGCGGCTGGAACCCGACTTGTGGCCGGCAAGGCCGCCAGGGCCGAGTGCGGACAGACGGCGCTTGTGAGTCAGACCGGTCAGGGGGTTCGCCTGGTCCATGAACTGCGAGAGCTGCGAGGAACCGAAGAACTCCTTGATAGAGGCCACGATCGGACGGATGTTGATGAGCGACTGCGGGGTGATCTCGTCGATGTCCTGGGAGCTCATGCGCTCACGGACGACGCGCTCCATACGGCTCATGCCGATACGGAACTGGTTGGCGACGAGCTCGCCGACGGTGCGGATGCGGCGGTTGCCAAAGTGGTCGATGTCGTCGACCTTGAAGCCCTGCTCGCCGGCAGCGAGGGACAGCAGGTAGCGCAGCGTAGCGACGATATCCTCGTCGGTGAGCACCGTGACCTCTTCCTCAGTGGTGAGGTTGAGCTTCTTGTTGACCTTGTAACGACCGACGCGGGCCAGATCGTAGCGCTGCGGGTTGAAGAGCAGGCCCTCGAGCAGGCTGCGGGAAGCATCCACGGTGGGAGGCTCGCCCGGGCGCAGACGACGGTAAATCTCGATGAGGGCGTCCTCGCGAGTGAGGGCGGTATCGCGCTCGAGGGTGCGCTTGATCACATCGGAGTTGCCGAGCAGCTCGATGATATCGTCGTTGGTGACGGCGATGCCAAGGGCGCGCAGGAACATCGTGGCGCTCTGCTTGCGCTTACGGTCGATGGAGACCATGAGCTGGTCGCGCTTGTCGACCTCAAACTCAAGCCAGGCACCGCGGGACGGGATGATCTGAGCCTTGTAGATCTGCTTGCCCGAATCCATCTCGGAGCTGTAGTACACGCCCGGGGAGCGGACGAGCTGCGAGACGACGATACGCTCGGTACCGTTGATGATGAAGGTGCCCTGATCGGTCATCATGGGGAAGTCGCCCATAAAGACGAGCTGCTCCTTGATCTCGCCGGTCTCCTTGTTGGTGAGACGGACGTCAGTCAGAAGCGGAGCCTGATAGGTCATATCCTTCTCGCGGCACTCCTCGACGGTGTGCGCGGGGTCGCCGAACTGATGCTCGCCGAAGGTAACCTCGAGAACATGGTTCTGACTCTGGATGGGGCTGGATTCCTTGAACGCCTCACGAAGGCCCTCGTCCTTAAAACGCTCAAAGGATTCCCTTTGAACAGAGATAAGGTTGGGGAGCTCCATGGCCTCCGGGATTTTCCCGAAGCTGACGCGCTTGCGCTCAGTGGCAGTGTATGCGTAGGTCACCAGGTTTTTCCTCCTTCACGGAAATGCTCGGTGGGTTGGCGAGGCATAGCTTCGCCAGTTATCGCAACCTAATAGTTTATCAGGTACCGACCGTTGGGCAAGAAAAGCCTTGACGCGATTGAGTTTTTGGAGTAGCAAAGTTTTTCGGCAGAAAACACGCAGGTAGATGTATGTGTATCGAACATCTGTTCATATATTTTCTGTGAACAGAGAGCCAGCAATCGCAGCTCTTATAAAAAACGGGTGCAGACCGAAGTCCGCACCCGTAAATGTCGATGCCCGAAGGCTTATTTGCGCATCAAGCCGCCGCGCTCGTCGATGGCGTCCCAGAAGGCGCCGGCAAAGCGAGGATCGCTTGCAGCCATGAGGGCGTTGGTGGCCATCCAGCCAGACGGGGTGCCGGTGTCGTAGCCCGAGAGCGGGTCGATGACGACGGCGTACATGGCCTCGCGGTCGAGCGAGCGGGCCATGGCGTCGGTAAGCTGGATCTCGCCGCCCTTGCCGGCCTGCTGATCGGCGAGCAGGTCCATGACCAGCGGGCTCAGCAGGTAACGGCCGACGATGTACAGGTTGGACGGAGCCGCCTCGGGAGCGGGCTTCTCGACCAGACCGCCGATGCGCCAAACGGCACCGGGCTCGTCGTCGGCAGCATTCTCGAAGCCCTCGAGCGAGCCAACGCGATCGCCGGCGATAACGCCGTAGCGGCTGACTTCCTCGGGCGAGCAAGCAGCGACGGCGATAACCGAAGCGCCACCGTGCTCCTTGGAAACGGCGAGCATCTTGTCGCAGATGTCACGGTTAGGCACAACGTAGTCGCCCAGAAGAACCAGGAAGTTCTCCCCTGCCACGGCGTCGGCAGCAGAGCGGATAGCATGGCCGAGGCCCTTGGGCTCGTACTGATAACGGAAGTCGACCGGCATACCGCCAGCGTGGGCGACGGCATCGGCATAGGCGTTCTTGCCGCGCTCGCGCAGCAGGTTCTCGAGCGAGCGATCGGGCTGGAAGTAGCTCAGCAGCTCGGGCTTACCGGGAGAGGTAACGATGATGGCGTCGTCGACCTCCTCGGGGTCGAGCGCCTCCTCAACGACATACTGAATGACCGGCTTGTCGAGCACCGGCAGCATCTCTTTGGGCGTGCACTTAGTGCCAGGCAGAAAACGCGTGCCAAGGCCGGCGGCGGGGATGATTGCCTTCATGTTATTCAAGGATCCTTTCGCAGGCGCAGAATGCGCCCTATGCGTGCGGCACGGCGGCCGCAGACCAAATTGCGATACCGAGGTATCTTACCGCCGAGACATACGTCGCCGTAAGGCAAACGCAATTCTTCAGCAGGTCAACGCAAATTATTGCTCGAATGGTGCAATTTTACGCCCCAGCGGTAACGGGATTGGCACGGCGAAGACAACGGTGTTCTGCGTGCCGAGCAATGGGAATGAGGGGCCAAAACAAAAAAGACGGGGCTCGCAATGCGAACCCCGTCTGCAAAGAAATCTGGCGAGAAAGCCTGATTACTTGAGGGTGACAGCAGCGCCAGCAGCCTCGAGCTTCTCCTTGGCAGCCTCGGCGTCCTCCTTCTTGGCACCCTCGAGAACAGCCTTGGGAGCGCCCTCGACGACCTCCTTGGCCTCCTTCAGGCCAAGGTTGGTGAGCTCACGGACGGCCTTGATGACCTGGATCTTGTTGTCGCCGAAGCCCTCGAGCACGACGTCAAACTCGGTCTTCTCCTCGGCCTCAGCAGCGCCAGCAGCGGGAGCGGCGACAACAGCGGCAGGAGCAGCGGCGGAAACGCCGAAGGTGTCCTCGATAGCCTTGACGAGCTCGGAAGCCTCGAGAAGGGTCATTTCCTTAAGAGCATCGATGATCTCATCGGTGGTAAGCTTAGCCATTTCTAAGTCCTTTCGGTTTCCGTGTCTGTGCACGGAGATCAGTTAAAACACGGCGCGAATGCGCCAGGGGTGCGGCGTTGCCGCCGCGGGTGAAAACAGCGACTAGGCTGCCTTCTGCTCGGAGACCTGCTGGATCGAACGAGCGAGACCAGAGGAAACGCCGTTGACGCAGACAGCGATGTCGCGAGCGAAACCGGAGATGAGACCGGCGATCTGGCCGAGAAGCTGATCCTTGGTGGGCAGCTCGGCGATAGCCTTAACATCATCAGCGGAAACGGCCTTGCCGTCGGAGATACCGCCCTTGATCTCAAGGACGCCCTTGGACTTAGCGGAGAAGTCCTTAAGGGCCTTAGCGGCCTCGACCGGCTCGGACTCGTAGAACACATAAGCAACGGGGCCGGCGAGGATCTCGTCGAGCTCGGGCTGCTCCTGGTTCTTGAGAGCGATCTTGACCAGGTTGTTCTTGTAGACCTTCATCTCGGCGCCGCACTCACGAAGCTGATGACGCAGCTCCTGAGCCTGCTTAACCGTCAGACCGTTGTAGTTGACGACGAACAGACCGGCGTTCTCGGCGATACGGGACTCGATCTCTGCAACCTTGTCGATTTTGTACTGCTGGGGCATGAATTACACCTCCTCGAATTCTTTCCGGGCACGGTCCGCCACAAGGACGTGACGGGGGCATGTCCAAAAAGAAAGCCCCCGCGCTGCATGAGCGACGGGGGCGAGAAGACATATCTACTCGACCACCTCGGCTGGCGGGATATCCCATTAAGCTCGCGGGCAATGCCCGTTTGCACCGGCTGTCTCTGGCAGCGGATTCGTGCGTGAACCGAAAGTATTATGGCGGGGACCCCGGCGTCGGTCAACGGGCGCGAGGATTCGTACACAAACCCTGCATACGCTCCGGCCCGAGGGGATGGGTCGAGATTTTCGCTCGGTCAAGTCCTGGGCTCGCACGAAGGCCACATTAAGTGGCCTTCGGCTCGTGCGGAATCTACGAAAATTTCGACCCGTCCCCTCGGGCCAGAGCTACGGTAACTTTACTGCGAATCTTCGCGCCCGTTGAGCGACGCGCCCCACGCATACCCTTATGTCGGTGGGCTGATGTGTTGCGTCTCTGAGGACTACAAGGTTGAAACGAAGTTTGACAGGCGGCGGAGACCTTCGTCCAGATTTTTGTCGGAGACGCAGTAGCTTAGGCGGATGTGGCCTTCGGTTCCGAAGCAGTCTCCCGGGACTAGGGCTACGTTTGCTTCTTTGATGGCTTTGATGCAGAAGTCTTCGCTGGTTAGGCCGAACTTTTTGATGCTCGGGAAAGTATAGAAGGCTCCTGCGGGCTCTACTACGTCGAGGCCCATGGCGTTTAAGGCTTCGAGTACGCGCTCGCGGCGGGCTCGGTAGACTTTGAGCATGGGGGTTGGGTCGACGGTGAGGGCTCGGGCTGCGGCGTCCATTTCGAAGGAGACGGCGCTCGATACTAGGTATTGGTGGGCTTTTGCGATCTCGGCGATGACGGGTGTTGCTGCCGCGAGCCAGCCCAAACGCCAGCCGGTCATGGCCCAGGGCTTGGAGAAGCTCTCGATGACCACCGTCTGCTCGCGTAGCTCCGGGTGTCGCTGGGCGAAGCGCTCGTAGCCATCCACATAGACCAGACGGTTGTATACGTCGTCGCAGACTACGTAGATGCCCACCTGCTCCGCTACGCGTGCCACGGCGTCGAGCGATGCCGCGTTGAGAATGCAGCCCGTAGGATTGTTGGGCGAGCAGATAACGATGACCTTGGTCGCCGGGGTCACACAGGCGCGAAGCGCTTCCTCGTCAATCTGAAATTGCGCGGGCTCCGTATCCAAATAGACCGCTTTGGCGTGATTGGCCACGACGATGCTCTCGTACAAACCAAAAGCCGGCGTGGGAATGATGACCTCGTCGCCGGGGTTGAGCATGGCCATAAACGTAGCCGACAGGGCCTCGGTCGCGCCGTCGGTCAGGATGACCTCGTCGGCCGAAAACGTAAGGCCCGCGTCCCCCATGTAGGCAGACAGCGCCTCGCGCAGGGCGGGGCGGCCGTTGTTGGGCGGATAGTGCGTGTCGCCACGGTCAAGCGAGGCCGTCACCTCGGCGCTAATCACGTCGGGCGTGGGAAAATCGGGCTCGCCGAGCGCAAGCGCAATGCATCCCGGATGCTGAGCGGCGAGCGCGTTGATTCGGCGGATGCCGGAGGGCTTGAGCGTGGCAAGCGAGGTATTCATGGGCAGACGCATGGCGTTCCTTTCGTAAGGGTTGCACTAGGATAGCGCGGCGGGAGGCTGGCAGACGGTGTAACCTAAACGGAAACGGACTGGAAAGGAGATGACATGGAGGCGATCGCACGCGGCGATGTACCAAAAACACTGCAAACCATTGCGTATATCAGCATTCCCAATAGCTCCGATCTTGAGTTTTTGCTCTGGGACCTGCAAGATGCCATCGCGGCCTATGCCCGGCTTTCCGACACCGTACTTCCCCACCCGGTTGACTTGAAGGCGGATGATGCCGGTGCAGTCGATGGCATGGTGCTCGCTGTTGATGATGCATTTGACGATGAGGCTATGATCGCTGTCGAGCAGATACTCGATCGCCTTGGAAATACAGAGACACGCATCTATGTCGTCGTCCAGGCCGCGTCCAAAAACAACAAGCAGGCGGACGAAGTTCTCGACCGCCTGTATCGGGCATGCCTTCTACGTGACCTGCCATGGTGCGACGGCGTTGTCATCTGTGCCGGCAGCGGCATCGCAGCACTTCGCCACTCCCCGCGTATGGGCCTCTTGCGTCGGCCATTTTCGGAAGCGATGGATAAGCTTGTGGGCGCTGTGCGCATGGGCTGCTCCATTGAGCATGCGCAGCTGCTTGGCGGTGGCAATGCCGAAAGCGTCGATGCCGACGGCATGGTGCGCGTCAAGCCCGCGCTGCCCGCACCGATCTGGCATGCCATCATGAAACGCCTCGGCACCCGCGCCCAATCAGATATCTAAATTACAGAGCGCCCCAGTCAACGGCCTCGCGCCAGCGCCCAACAAGGCGCTCTAGGCGCCATGCCGCATTGGCGGGACTTGTCGACGGCAGAACGATGGCCGGCAGCCCGGTGCGTTCTTGTAGATAGCGCTTGTAGAGCCGGCCAGCTGTACCACCGTTGCATATCACCTGCTTAATGGGAGCCGCGTCGGTAATGCGCTCGATATGTGCCGGCACAACGTTTTTGATGCTGGCGTCACTCGAACCCTTAATATCGCAGCTCTCGATCACGTCCCACAGGGCCACACCGCCGTTGAGCAGCATGGCCCGCTTGGCGGCAATCGAGGCATCGAGCGTCGCGGGCTCACCGCTTGCCAAAGGATCGCCCTCGTTGGGCGGCACGGGCACACCGAGGCACGCGGCCATCACGCGCCAAAAGCGATTCTGAGGGTTGCCGTAATAAAAGGCATTGGCGCGCGAAAGCACCGAGGGAAACGACCCGAGCACCAAAACGCGCGAGTGCTGGTCGAACACGGGCTCAAACCCATGCTCAATATGTTGATAGCCCTCGTCAGACGCTGCCATGGCCTAGGCCCTCAGCAGATAACGCACCTCGTAGGGTGCAAGCTCAAGGGCACCCGACAGCTCGACCGTGGGCGCATCGTCGGCAAGCAGGTCGACGAAGGAGCCGCTGAGTTCGCCAGCTCCAAAGGTGTAGGGCTCGTTCACGGCATTGACCGCCACGAGCACCGTCGCATCGTCGCAGGCGCGCTCGAACAGCAGCTGCTTGTTCTGGATCACCACGTTGCGATAGGCACCGTAGTTGAGGGCACGGGCTGCCGCGTCGTTTGCCGAGCGCAGGTGCGCCAGCTGCGTGACAAATGCCGTCAGCTCGTTGGGCGCGGGCTCATCGAGCGCAGGACGTAGCGCCCAATCGCCATCGGGGCCGCCCTTTTCGCCGGCAATCCCCCACTCGCTGCCGTAGTAGACGCACGGAATGCCCGGCATACCAAAGAGCATGCCGTAGGCGGGGCGCAGGCAGGACTTGTCCGTCAGGATGCTCGCCAGGCGCGGCACGTCGTGGTTGTCGACAAACGACAGCAGATGCTTGCCGCGATAAATGCACCAGGGGTCGCCGCCAAACTGGCGATGAAGCGAGTGGGCAATCTCGAACATGTTGACCGAGTTAAAGCTGGAGTACAGGCCCTTGTAGCACTCGTAGTTGGTGCAGGAGTCGAGCATCTCGTCGTTGACGATCTGGTTGTAGTCGCCGTGGAGTGTCTCGCCGATCAGCACGAAGTCGGGCTTGAGCTCGCGGGTAAAGGCGTGTAGGCGGCGCATAAAATCGCGATCGAGCATATAGGCGACGTCCAGGCGCAGACCGTCGACGCCAAAGACTTCGGACCAGCGACGCACGGACTCAAGCAGGTAATCGACCACGGCAGGGTTTTGCAGGTTGAGCTTCACAAGCTCAAAATGGCCCTCCCAGCCCTCGTACCAAAAGCCGTCGCCGTAGCACGAGTCACCGTCAAAGCTAATGTGGAACCAGTCCTTGTAGGGCGAGTCCCACTTGCGCTCCTGCACGTCGCGGAAGGCCCAAAAACCGCGGCCGACGTGGTTGAAGACAGCATCGAGCACCACGCGGATGCCATGGGTATGCAGCGTGTCGCATACGGCGGCAAAGTCGGCATCCCCACCCAGGCGGCGGTCGATATGGCGCAGACTGCGCGTATCGTAGCCGTGACTATCAGACTCGAGCGGCGGGTTGATGAGCACGGCGCCAATACCGAGTTTTTGCAGGTAGTCGGCCCACTGGGCGATCTTCATGATGGGGGCATCGGAGTTGGGCGCGTCGTTGGCAGCCTGGGCGAGCTCATCCTCAGCAACGGGCGCGGCGTTTTCGCGCGGAGCTCCGCAAAAGCCCAGCGGATAGACCTGGTAGAACGTCGTCTCGTATGCCCACATAGCAACCTCCCGGTAAGCTCAACACAACGACATCCATTGTATGCCCAGCAGAGTAGTTAATTTGGGACGGGGCTCTTTTAGCCACCCCGACCCTCCTGGGTTGTGATTAGGCGACGGGCTTGGCGCGACGGATGGCTGGGAACAGCACGGTGATGGCGAGGATGACGCCCACGACGGTAATCGCCCCGCCCACGAAGCCAATCCAAGCGATACCGGGACCCGAAACCACGGCACCGCCGATTGCGGTGCCCGTGCCGATGCCCAGATTGAACAGGCCCGAGAAGATCGACATGGCGACGGCCGACGAATCCGCCGGCGTGTACTTGATGAGCTCGGCCTGGAACGCCACGTTAAAGGCCGTGGCGCAGCAGCCCCACAGCGCGCAGACGGCAAGCACTGCCACGAGCGACGATGCGACCGGACCCATAAGCAGCAGAGCCACCGGCACGCCGGAGAGCGTGATAGCCAAGAACGGGAAGCGATGCCCGTCGAACAGGCGGCCAAACAGCCAGCTGCCCACCAGACCGGAGAAGCCAAACGCCGTCAGCGTCATGGTGATGGCGCCCGCGTCGACGTGTGCGACCTGCGCCAGGAAAGGCTCAATGTAGCTGTAGCTTGCGTAATAGCCGGTCGCCATAAAAACCGTGACCGCGTAGAGCGCGACCAGGAACGGATTCTTGAGCAGCTCGGGCAGCTGTTTGACGGTAAAGCGCTCGCCCGCCGGCATGGCCGGGAACACCGCGGCCTGGTAGACGACCGCGATGGCTGAGAGGGCCCCGACCACGGCAAACGTCATGCGCCAGCCCACGGCCAGCCCGATGGCGCGGCCGATCGGCAGGCCAAAGATCTGCGCGATGGACGAGCCCGTGGCGATCATGCTGATGGCGAGCGCTCCGTGGCGACTGTCGACCAGGCGCGAGGCCATAATCGAGGCGACCGACCAGAACACGGCATGCGCGCAGGCGACCACCAGACGTGCGCAAACCAAAATAGGATAGGTGGGCGCCACGGCGGACAGGAACTGGCCCAGCGAGAACACGGCGAGCACGCCGAGCAGCATCCGCTTGAACTCAAAGCGCGAGGCAAACACCATAAGCGGCAGCGACAGCAGCATGACGCCCCAGGCGTAGACCGAGATCATGATGCCTGCTTGGGCCTCCGTGAGCGAGAACGATGCGGCAATATCAGTCAGAAGACCGATGGGCATGAACTCCGACGTGTTGAATACGAACGCGCAACAGGCGAGCCCAATAAGCGGGAGCCACTGCTTGAGTGAGATGCCATCTTGTCTTGCCTGAGTCATGTAGGAAACCTCTCCGATTGTCTTGGGCGGTGGGCGATTATATAGCAACGGCCCCGCATCCGTCAGTACAGATGCGGGGCCGCAATCAACTCAATACACAGAGGTTGCGCCGTCAATAAATAACTAAGCCAAACCCAGCAATATGCCCGCCGAATGCACGACAAACGCCACGATCCAGGCGACCGTCACCTGAAACGCGAACACAGCAACGGCATAGCGCGTGCCCAGCTCGCTCTTGACGGCGCCGATGGACGCCACGCAGGGCGGGTACAGCAGCGTAAAGACCAGGAACACGTAAGCGGTAAACGGCGAAAACATGGTTGACAGCACCGCGGGCGACGTTGCGCCCAAAAGCACCGTGAGCGTCGAGATGACGCTCTCCTTGGCGATGAGTCCCGTGACGAGCGCCGTCGAGGCGCGCCAGTCGCCAAAACCGAGCGGGGTCAACACCGGCGCGATGATGCTACCCAGACCGGCAAGCAGACTCTGCGACTGATCGGCGACCACATTAAAGCGGATATCGAACGTCTGAAGGAACCAGATGACCACGGTAGCGGCAAAGATAATGGTAAAGGCCTTGGTAATAAAGTCCTTGGCCTTATCCCATGCCAGCATCACCGTCGTCTTGACGCTCGGCAGGCGGTAGTTGGGAAGCTCCATGATAAACGGCACCGGGTCGCCCTTAAATGCCGTACGGTTGAGCACCAAAGCCGCAATGCAACCAACCGCAATACCAATCAGATAGAGCGAGACCATGGCGGGAACCGTCGCCTGTGGGAAAAACGCCCCGCACAGCAGACCATAGACCGGCAACTTGGCCGAGCAGCTCATGAACGGCGTGAGCATGACCGTCATCTTGCGGTCATGCTCGGATGGGAGCGTACGGGTCGACATGATAGCCGGCACGGTACAGCCAAAACCGACGAGCATAGGCACGAAGCTGCGGCCCGACAGGCCAAAGCGACGCAGCACCTTATCCATGACAAAGGCCACGCGTGCCATGTATCCGGAGTCTTCCAGAATGGAGAGGAACAAGAAGAGCACGACGATAATCGGAAGGAAGGTCAGCACGCTGCCCACGCCCGTAAGCACGCCGTCGACAGCCAGCGAGCGCACCACGTCGTTGGTTCCGAACGCCTTGAGGCCCGCATCGGCCGAGGCGATGATGACAGCGATGCCGTCCTCCATGAGCCCCTGCAACGCCGCGCCGATCACGCCAAACGTCAGCCAAAAGACGAGGCCCATGATCACCAGGAACGCCGGAATGGCCGTGTAGCGGCCCGTCAGGATGCGGTCGATCTTGACGGAGCGCACGTGCTCGCGGCTCTCGTGCGGTTTGACGACGCAGCGCCCACACACGTCGCCGATAAAGCAAAAGCGCATATCGGCCAGCGCGGACAGGCGGTCGGTGCCGGCCTCGCCCTCCATCTGAGTAATGATGTGCTCGATAGCGTCGAGCTCGTTGCGATCCAGGTGAAGCGCCTCGGTCACCAGCTCGTCGCCCTCAACCAGCTTGGTCGCCGCAAAACGCACGGGAATGTGCGCCGTCGCGGCATGGTCCTCGATAAGGTTGGCGATGCCGTGGATGCAGCGATGCAGCGCACCGCCGTCTGGACCATCGGGTGCGCAAAAGTCCAGGCGACCGGGACGCTCGCGGAACCGCGCCACGTGCAAGGCATGATCCACCAGCTCGCCGATACCCTCGTTGCGGGCAGCGCTAATGGGGACAACGGGCACGCCCAGCAGGCTCTCGAGCAGGTTGACGTCCACGGCGCCGCCGTTGGCCGTCACCTCGTCCATCATGTTGAGCGCGATGACCATGGGGCGGTCGAGCTCCATAAGCTGCAGCGTCAGGTACAGGTTGCGCTCGATGTTGGTGGCGTCAATGATGTCGATGATGGCGTCCGGGCGCTCGTCGAGGATGAACTGACGGCTCACGACTTCTTCGCCTGTGTACGGCGACAGGGAGTAAATGCCGGGCAGGTCGGTAACGCTCGCCTCGGGGTGGTTGCGAATGGTGCCGTCCTTGCGGTCGACCGTCACGCCGGGAAAGTTACCGACGTGCTGGTTGGAGCCCGTAAGCTGGTTGAACAGCGTGGTCTTGCCGCAGTTTTGGTTACCGGCAAGGGCAAAATGCAGCGGCGCGCCCTCGGGCACGGCCGTTTTTGCCGCACGGGGTGAATACGTCCCCTCGCCCAGGGCCGGGTGGTCCGTCGTGCCGATTGCGGCGTTAACGCGCGGGCCGGTATCGGTGTCGTGCACATCCACGAGCTCAATGCGTGCGGCATCGTCCTTGCGCAGCGTCAACTCGTAGCCACGTAGGCGGATCTCGAGCGGGTCACCCATGGGGGCGTACTTCATCATGGTGACTTCGGTGCCCGGCGTTAGACCCATGTCCAAAATATGCTGTCGGAGTGCCTGATCGTCCGATGCCACCGATGCGACAACGGCGTCCTTTCCAATCTCGAGCGTATCGAGCTTCACGTCCGTGCTCCTCCCCCGACGCCCACAGGGCGTTGCATTTAGTTTACCTTGGCTAACCGTTTGCCACGGCTAACCAATTGTAACCATGCATGATAGCGCGAACGCACAACGACGTTCAATCGACAGATTGCTGCAAGGACCGTCCCCAAGTGCCGGCACAAAAGGAACGTCCCCAAGTGCCGCATCTGGGCCATGGCAACGCCGATGTTTTGGCGCGAACAGCGAAAGCCCGCCAGGGCGAGCAAGGTGCCCTGAAACGAGGCGGCATTGACCTTCTGGTCATGCCGCCGAAGTTGAAAGGCAGATTGCCGCCCTGGCGGGCTTGCAGCGTCAAGTGGTTACGGCGTTTGGTAAAACGCCGTAACTAAAACCCGTGGCGCTCCAGGAAGCGGAAGGCTAGGCGGATCCAGGGACGGACCGCCACCTGCTTGTCCTCGTTGTCGACCGCGGTGTTGGCGTTGCCGAGCGAAAGGCCGTGACCACCCTGGTCGAAGACGTGCATCTCGCATGCAACGCCCTCCTCGGCCATGCGCTGCGCAAACGGGTAGACCTGCGCGATCGGCGCCGTCTTGTCGTCGGACACGCCCCACACAAAGGTCGGCGGCATCTGACGCGAAACATGCGTGGTGGGGCAGATATCGGCCAAATGCTCGTCAGTTGCCTCGCCACCCGTCACCATCGACAGGTAGTCGTTGAGCAAATCGCGCCCCGTCTTGCCGCCCGTCTTGGGCACGCGCAAGTCAATGCGCGGATCGCGCGTCTGCATGTCGCGCACATAGGCAAAGTCGAGCAGCGGATAGCCCAGCACCACGGCATCGGGACGAATGTCGTCCGGACGTGCCCCGGCAAGTGCCGCGAAGGGGCCGGTCTTCCACTGCGTTGCCAGCGAGGCACAGATCATGCCGCCCGCCGAGAATCCCACGACGCACACGCGCTTAGGATCGACATGCCACTCGTCGGCGTTGGCGCGCACCGTGGCGACCATCTTGGCAAGATCTGCCTGGGGGTGCGGAAAGCTCACGTCACCCGTAGAGCTCGTGACATAGTTGAGCACAAAGGCCTGGTAACCGTGATCCAAAAATGCAAACGCCACCGGGTCCTGCTCGTGCGGAGCGATATGTGTAAACCCGCCTCCGCCGCAGATGATCACCGCGGGGCGGCGGCCATTCGGTTTATCGGGCAGCGGCTCGGCACCCAAATACGTAAACGTCGCCGGATAATCCTCGGTCGGCTCCTCGCCCCACAGCGCATGGTTCTCGACAATCATATGTGCTCCCTTCGCGCAAATTATGCGCCCTTGTTTTTCGCCTTCAAGCGTACCCCACTTGAACCCGTGGCGCAGAAACACTCCGGCAATAAGTTTCCCTTCAACTGATATATCACATAATCCCAGTTCAGAGGTATCGTTGAGCAGCGTAGAATAGGGGGCGTTGACCAAGCCGCGAAACACATATGAAACGTTTCCGGCAAACCAAACGCGCGATATGCGCCTATTTAAGTTGGAGGCAACTATGGGTCTGCTCGATTCGCTTAAGTCCACCTTCACCTCGACCGGCGAGGCGTCCGTTCCGCCCGCAGCAAGCTTCGCCACCCGCGAAGGCGTCATCTATGCCCCCGTCAACGGCGTGCTCGTCAACCTGAACGAGGTTCCCGACGAGACAATCGCCTCGGGCATGCTTGGCCAGGGCTATGGCATCGAGCCCATTACCGGCACCATCTATGCGCCCGCCAACGGCCGCATCGGCGCCACCACCGTCACCAACCACTCCATCGGCATGATTACCGAGGACGGCCTGCGCATGTTCATCCATGTTGGCCTGGGCACCGTGGAAATGAACGGCAAGGGTTTTGCCCGCTTTGTCGAGATGGGCGATGTGGTCAAGGCAGGCCAGCCGCTCATCAGCTTCGACCGCGAGGCCATTAAGGCCGCTGGTCACGAGGACATCGTGACCGTCATCGTCTCCGAGCTCGATCGTCTTAAGAGCATCGACCATGTCGGCGAGTCTGGAACGCTTATCGGCGGCAACCCGCTCGTCAAGCTTGGCGACCCGCTGCTGGTTGCCAAGACCAAGTAGCCAGGCCCCGCGCCACACAGCCAAAAGGCACCTCGTCAAGCGCCCGCGACCATTTGGCCGCGGGCGCTTTTCGTTTGAAAAACCATCCCGCCAATGCTTTATCTGTATAGCCCAAATGAGCCGAGCTGCTAGAATATTGAACTGTATGGATAACTATCATTCAACCGTTATGGGAGGATACGTGAATCGCACCAAAATCGCGCAGCTCTATGCCGATGCCGAGTCGCTCGGCGGCCAGACTGTCACCGTCGCCGGCTGGGTTAAGTCCGTCCGCGACATGAAGAACTTTGGCTTTGTTACGCTCAACGACGGCAGCTGCTTCCGCGACCTGCAGGTCGTCATGAACCGCGAGGCACTCGACAACTACGACGAGATCGCCCATCAAAACGTCTCGGCCGCACTCATTTGCACCGGCACCGTCAAACTGACCCCCGATGCACCCCAGCCTTTCGAGCTTTCTGCCACTTCCATCGAGGTCGAGGGCACGAGCGCCCCGGATTACCCGCTGCAGAAGAAGCGCGCAACCGTCGAGTTCCTGCGCACCCAGCAGCACCTGCGCCCGCGCACCAACCTGTTCCGCGCCGTGTTCCGCATCCGCTCTGTCGCGGCTGCCGCCATCCACCGCTTCTTCCAGGAGCAGGGTTTTGTCTACGTCAACACCCCCATCATCACCACGAGTGACTGCGAGGGCGCCGGCGAGATGTTCCGCGTGACCACACTCGACCCCAAAAATCCGCCCCTCACCGAGTCCGGCGAGGTCGACTGGAGCCAGGACTTCTTTGGCAAGCATGCGAGCCTCACCGTGTCCGGCCAGCTCAATGCCGAGAACTTTGCCATGGCCTTTGGCGACGTGTACACCTTTGGCCCCACTTTCCGTGCCGAGAACTCCAACACCACGCGCCACGCCGCCGAGTTTTGGATGATCGAACCTGAGATGGCCTTTGCCGACCTTAACGACTACATGGATAACGCCGAGGCCATGCTCAAGTATGTCCTCAAGGACGTCATGGCAACCTGCCCCGACGAGCTCAATATGCTCAACAAGTTTGTGGACAAGGGTCTGCTCGAGCGCCTGGACCATGTCGCCAACTCCGACTTTGCCCGCGTTACCTACACCGAGGCCGTCGAGATCCTGGAGCAGGCAGTCGCTGCTGGCCACCAGTTTGATTACCCCGTCAGCTGGGGCATCGACTTGCAGACCGAGCACGAGCGCTTCCTGACCGAGGAGCACTTTAAGCGCCCGACCTTCGTGACCGACTACCCGGCCGAGATCAAGGCGTTCTACATGCGCATGAACGAGGACGGCAAGACCGTCGCCGCCGCCGACTGCCTGGTTCCCGGTATCGGCGAGATTATCGGCGGCTCCCAGCGCGAGGAGCGCCTGGATCTGCTCGAGGCCCGCATCAAGGACCTGGGCATGAATCCCGAGCAGTACAAGTACTACCTTGACCTGCGCCGCTACGGTTCCTGCAAGCACGCCGGCTACGGTCTGGGCTTCGAGCGCTTGGTCATGTATCTGACCGGCGTGGGCAACATCCGCGACGTCCTGCCGCACCCGCGCACCGTGGGCAACGCCGACTTCTAATCGTCGGACGCTAGCTCGCGTCGCCACACGCCAACGCTCATCGCATAAGCGTCTCTCGACATCGGTCGAGAGACGCTTTTTTTCAACAGCATCCGTCAAGCTTTTGGCAAGTTTTTGGTCAGTTGAGCAGGGCTGTTGAAAACTCGACCCACCGTTTGCCGACGACTACCGACCGCCCAGAGCGCCCTGCGCCCCTGGGAAAGCCCCACGTCCTAGGCTCCATACCGTCGCCACCCAAAACGGAAAGGACGTGGGCACGATGACCGAAGCCGCTGTTGAAACCTACGACACCACGACGAGGGGCGCCGCCTCGATGGCAGCCTATCGCGCCGTTCGCATCCTGCAACTATTAAGCGAAAACACCGGCGAGGACAAGGCCATGCTTTCCGATGAGTTGATCCGGCGCCTCGCCCATCCCGACGACCCCGCCCGCATGCCCATCTCGGCGGCGCGGCGCAGCATCTACACCGCCATCTCCGCGCTTCGCCATGCCGGATATGAGATTGAATACAAGCGCGGCGTGGGGTATCGGCTCTTGACCCGTCCACTCACCGACGAGGAGATCATCCGGCTCCACGGTATGGTCATGCGCAACCGCTCCACGCCTATCGCCATCCGCAAGAGCATGGCGCAGCACTTAGTTGCCATGGCGAGTGCCGACGTTCGCGGCTATCTCGATACACCCGAACCTGCTCCAAGCGCAGGCAGCAAGGCTACCAAGGCAACACGCACGCCCATCAAGCGCATCGACACGTGCGAGCTCGTCGAGCAGGCCATCGACCACGGAACCACGGTGAGTTTTGATATTTCGAGCGTCACGACGCGTGGCGAAACCGAAGCAGCACGGATGACACTCCGTCCCTTTGCCATCAGGCAGCGCGATGGCATCTCGTATCTGCTGGGAACGGTCTACGACGCCCGAGGCGCCGATGACACGTTGCGTACCGTAGAGATTGGCCGAATGAGAAACGTCACCACACGTCTCCTCGACGGCAAGAAGCTCTTCGCCGCCCTAGACGAGGACGACGCCTCCTCCGCCGCATAAGACCCTCCGCCGCCCATTCGACTACCCGTACCGCCCATCCGATTCTGTATTAAAAAACCCGCCAGGCTGTTGTAAAAATGGACATCAGCGCTACTATAGTTCCACTTGCACTTTGTCCCAGTGCAGTGTTTCCAGCCATTTTTATACTGGGGGTAATGATATGAAGGACATCACCATCAGCCGCAGGAGCCTTCTGGTCTCCGCCGGCCTGCTCGCGCTCGCCCCGCTCGCCGGATGCGGCGGCAACTCTGGCTCCGGCTCTGCTGCCGCCGGTTCCGACTACACCATCGGCGTTCTGCAGCTCACCGAGCACTCCGCACTCGATGCCGCCAACGACGGCTTTGTCAAGGCCATCAAGGAGAGCGGCCTTAAGGTCAAGATCGACCAGAAGAACGCCCAGAACGACCAGTCCACGTGTAAGTCCATTGCCGACAAGTTTGTGGGCGACAACGTCAACCTGATTTATGCCATCGCCACGCCCGCCGCGCAGGCTGCCGCCGGCGCCACGGCCGATATCCCCATCGTGGGCTGCGCCATCACCGACTACGCCGCCTCCGGCCTGGTCCAGGACAACGACAAGCCCGGCACCAACGTCACGGGCGCTTCCGACCTCACCCCGGTCGCCGAGCAGCTCGAGATGATGCAGAAGGTCCTGCCCGACGTTAAAAAGGTCGGCCTGCTCTACTGCACCGCCGAGTCCAACTCCGACGTCCAGATCAAGGCCGCCAAGAAGGAGCTCGACAAGCTGGGCCTCGAGTACACTGACTTCACCGTCTCGAGCTCCAACGAGATTCAGTCCGTCGTCGAGTCTGCCGTGGGCAAGGTCGACGCGCTGTACTCCCCCACCGACAACACCATCGCCGCGGGTGCCTCGCAGGTCGGCCAGATCTGCAAGGAAAACAAGCTTCCCTTCGTGACTGGCGAGGAGGGTATGTGCATGGCCGGCGGCCTGTTTACCCTCTCCATCAACTATGAGGACCTGGGCTACGCCGCGGGCGAGATGGCCGTTAAGATCCTGAAGGGCGAGGCCAAGCCCGAGGATATGCCGATCAAGCACCTCTCGAGCAAGGACCTGGTCGTCGTCAAGAACGACGAAATGGCCGAGGCCCTGGGCATCGACCTTTCCGCCCTGGACGCGTAATGCCATACGCGGCATGCGTCTAGAGCCCGTGCTCGCGCTTTAGCCGCGTTATTCAATATCTGAGCCACAGGGGCGGGCGCTGTAGACCGGCGTCCGCCCTGCTTGTTTCAGGTAAAACAAAACGTCTGTCCGTAACTCTTCTATGCATTGTTACCGCTATTATGGTGAATCACGTGTCCACCCTATCCTAGGAGGTATGAAGCATGCTCATTGCATTGCAGGGCGCCGTTTCGCAGGGCGTCCTCTGGGGCATTATGGTGCTTGGCGTGTTTATCACGTTCCGCCTGCTCGACATTCCCGATATGACCTGCGACGGCAGCTTTGCCCTCGGCGGCTGCGTCTGCGCTGTGCTCATCGTCAATAACAACGTCGACCCGCTGTTCGCCGTGCTGGCCGGTATGTGCGCCGGCGCCATCGCGGGCGCCGTCACGGGCATTTTGACCACCGTCTTTGAGATCCCTGCGATCCTCGCCGGAATCCTCACCCAGATCAGCCTGTGGTCCATCAACCTGCGCATCATGGGCAAGTCCAATACGCCCATTCTTGCCAAAGGCACCGTGTTCTCGGCCGTCAGCAATATGACCGGTCTGCCGCAGTCCACCGTTGCCATCATCTTGGGCATCCTGCTCGCCGTGGCTATCGTTGCCATCCTGTATTGGTTCTTTGGCACCGAGATCGGCTCGGCGCTGCGAGCCACCGGCAACAACGAGTACATGATCCGCGCTCTGGGCGTCAACACCAACTCCACCAAGATGATCGCCCTCGTGCTCTCCAACGCCCTCATCGGCCTTTCGGGCGCGCTCATCTGCCAGAGCCAAAAGTATGCCGACATTGGTATGGGCACCGGTGCCATCGTTATCGGTCTTGCCGCCATTGTTATCGGCGAGGTGCTCGGCCGTCTGCTTCCCGGCGGCCTCACGCAGTTTAGCGTCCGTCTTGCCTCCGCCGTCTTTGGCTCCGTGGTGTACTTCCTTATCCGCGCCATCGTGCTGCAGTTGGGCATGGACGCCAACGACATGAAGCTGCTCTCCGCCGTGATCGTCGCCGTGGCCCTGTGCGTGCCCGTGGTTTGGGAGCGCTATAAGCTCCGCAGCTCCTACACGAAGGGGGATGAGGCAGATGCTTAAGCTCTCGCACGTCAAGAAGACCTTTAACAAGGGCACCGTCACCGAGAAGCGCGCGCTCACCGGCGTCGACCTCACCCTGAATGACGGCGACTTTGTAACCGTGATCGGCGGCAATGGCGCCGGCAAGTCCACGCTGCTCAACATGATCGCCGGCGTGTACCCGCTCGATTCGGGCGTTATTGAGCTCGACGGCACCGACATCTCGCGCCTGAGCGAGTCGCAGCGCGCCAAGTACCTGGGCCGCGTGTTTCAGGACCCCATGCGCGGTACCGCTGCCGACATGCAGATCGCCGAGAACCTGGCCCTCGCCAAGCGTCGCGGCCAGCGTCGCGGCCTTTCGTGGGGCGTTACCAAGGCCGAGAAGGACGAGTACGTTGAGCTGCTCAAGCGCCTGGACCTTGGTCTGGACACACGCCTCAACGCCAAGGTCGGCCTGCTCTCGGGCGGCCAGCGCCAGGCACTCACCCTGCTGATGGCCACGCTCACCAGGCCGCGCCTGCTGCTGCTCGACGAGCACACTGCGGCCCTCGACCCCAAGACGGCCTCTAAGGTGCTCAACCTGACCGAGGAGATCGTCGACGAGAACCACCTGACCACGCTCATGGTCACGCACAACATGAACGACGCCATCCGTCTGGGCAACCGTCTGATCATGATGCACGAGGGCCATGTGATCTACGACGTGGCGGGCGATGAGAAGAAGTCGCTCACCGTGGCCGACCTGCTGCAGAAGTTCGAGGAGGTCTCGGGCGGCGAGCTCGCTAACGACCGCATGCTGCTGAGCTAAAACCTGCCAAAAAGGGACAGGTTTATTTTGGCAGGTTTTATCTGCGCAAACGTCAAAACCGCCGCTAAGGGGCAGACGCCCTTGCGGCGGTTTTCGCATATTATGTCGATAATCCGATATTCAACCAGACATTCTGGCTAAGGACTAAGGAAACTGCCATGAAAAGACTCCCCCGCCTTGCGTTAGCCGCCGCGTTGTTTGCCGGCGCGCTCGCAGGCATCCCAAGCCTCGCTTTCGCGGGGAACCTGCCCGCCGCTATTGACGGCTCCGTGGCCGTCATGCACACCAACGACATCCACGGCAGCTACAAGTACAGCTACAACGCAAGCAAGGGCACCGGCACTGTGGGCTTTGATGGACTGGCGGTTCTCTATAGCGCCCAAAACAGCGCCCCCGATCTTTTGCTCGATGCGGGCGACACCTTCCACGGACAGTCCTTCGCCACCATGAGCGAGGGCAAGAGCATCGCCGAGCTCATGGACACCTTCTATGCCGACGGCTACGACGCGACCACGCCAGGTAACCACGACTGGAGCTACGGCGCGGACAAGCTCCGCACCATGACCGGCTACAGCACCACCGGCACGCCCTTCGCCATGCTCTGCGCGAACGCGAAGTCTACGAGCGGCGTATGGAGCTCGAGCATCACGAAGACGCTCGATCGCACCTGGGAGGATAGCGAGGATCACTCCACATTCGACTACAAAATCAAGGTCGGCGTCGTGGGTGCCATGGATGAGTCGCTGGGATCCTCGCTGCGCGCGGACCTGGTCGCGGGCACGTCGTTCTCGAGTGCCACGAACGCCATCAATACCGAGGCAGAGCAGCTGCGCAAGGAGGGCTGCAACGTTGTCGTCTGTATCGCGCATACGCTCAACGCCAAGACCTTTGCCACGCGACTCCGTGGCATCGATGCCCTTATCGCAGGCCACGAGACATCAACCTTAACGAGAAGGTGACGGGAGCCGACGGCAAGACAATCCACGTTGTCGAGGCAGGCAGCGCCTTTGCCGAGGTGGGGCTGCTTTCCGTCCCCTACGAGTACGACACCAAGGGCACCGAAAGCACCGACGACGACACGGTCACGGTCCCTGCAGACGACAGCAACGAGAAGCTCTACACCGCCAAGAACGTCAACGACCTTTTGGCAGACCCCGACAAGGGCTCCGACTACCAAAGCCGCCTTGAAGCCGTCCGCAACAAGATCAAGCCGCTCGACGAGGACTTTGAAAACGAATCGAACAAGGTGCTCGGCACATCCACCACCAACTATTTCTACGGCGAGGACGCCGCAGGCACGCATGGTTGGGAAATGGTGCGCACCACCGATTTCCGTCCCAGCAAGGAGGGCGACACCACCAAGGCCCAGACCATCGGCCACGTGATTTGCAGCTCCTATCTTGACCTGACGGGCGCGGACCTCGCTATCGAAAACGCTGGCGGCATCCGCGGCGGCATCGCGGCGGGCAACGTGACCGCCGGCAACGTCATCGCCATCTCGCCCTACGGCAACACCGTGGAGACCTGGGCCATGACCGGCGCGGACTTCCTCGCAGCGCTCGAGCACTCGCTACAAATCAGCGACGATTGCAACGACAGCTACGAGCTTCAGCAGGCTTATGTGGCGGCCGGTCACACCGAGCAGGAGGCGCAAGACAAGTACAAGTGGCGCGATGACTCTGGCAGCGTTCTCTCCTTTGGCGGCATCAACGTGACGATTGATTGGACACAGCCCGAGGGCAAGCGCATTGTGAGTGCCACACTCACCAAAGACGGCAGCACGCTCGACCCCGCCAAGACCTATACCGTCGCCACCAACAACTACATCATTACCAACACGACCGACTTTCCCACCTTTGCACACGCCACCAAGTACACCGAGTGGGGCACGTGCGAGGCGGCGCTGAGGGCGCTGATTGGGCAGAACGGCTGGGAGAGCAAGATGGCCGGGCTCGCCGGCACCATCAGCTTCGGCTCCGTAGCCGTGGACCCCACGCCCACACCGGCCCTGACGCCTAAGCCCTCGCCTAAGACGGACACGACGACCACGAAGGTCAGCACCAAGAAGACGAGCGGTAAGCTCGCCGCAACGGGAGACCGCACGCTGGCAGTAGTTGGCGCGTGCCTTATCGGCGGCATCATCGTCATCATCCTCGGCATTATCTGGAAGCGTCGACGCTAAGCTACACCGCCGGGCCTTGCAGCCCCGCCGCGTAAACCTTATATCGAGCACAGAAGCCCGTCTGAATTTGATCGGACGGGCTTCTTGGTGGGTATCATGGTTGGACGATCATTAGGAGGTTTCCCTACATGGAATTGTTTGAGCCGATTCTTCATTTCTTTGAGCAACGATGGGTCCACAACATCATCTGGGCCGTCATCTTGGCGATAGGCACCGCCGTCGCCGCCAAGGTCGTATCCAAGACCCTGAACCATCTGCTTAACCGAGACGATAACCCGCTTCCGGCATCGAGTATCTTCATCAACATCGCGCGCGCCGTCATTTGGATGATCGGCGGCAGCTTTATCCTCGACAACTGCTTTGGCATTAACGCAAACGCGCTCGTCGCCGCTCTTGGCGTCGGCGGCATCGCCATCTCGCTCGGCTTTCAGGACACGCTGTCAAACCTTATCGGCGGCATGCAAGTGACCTTTATGGGCATCATCAAACCCGGCGACAATATCGAGGTCGGCGGCGTATCCGGCGTGGTCCAAGACATCACTTGGCGCCATACAACGATTGAGGATGCCTGTGGACAGACCATCATTGTGCCCAACTCCAACATCTCCAAGAACACGCTCGTGCATTTGATGCCCTTTGGGCGCGTGGCCGTGCCCGTTGCCGTAAAGGACACGTCCAAGTGGGCTTCCCTTGACGCGCTGGCAGACGAGCTCACCGATGCCACCAAGGCCGCCGTGCTTCCCATCTCGGGCTTTGACAAGGAGCCCTACGTACTCTTTAGCGAGATCGGCGACTTTGGCATCAAGGGCAAGATCATCTTTATCGTCAGCGACGACAGCACTACTTTCACCGCTGCCGACGCCTGCATCCGCGCCATCGCCCCCATCATCGCCTAAACCACCGTAAAGGGGTCAGGCATCTTTGTAGTGGTTTTCATTCGTGGTACCATGGTTCATATAGTTGTTTAAACGACTAAGGGAGCAACATTATGGAAGAGGCCTATCGTCAAGCACGCAAGCGCGGCGAGCAAGGACGTCGACGCGCCATTAGCCAAAGCGAGCATCCATACCTTACGGACCTCGATAGCTTGGTTGCTCAGCTCCCCTTAGGTCAGCGAGAGAATGTCGGCCTGCGGGATATTCCGCTCGAAATGGTCGTCGGCACGGTCACCAAGGGCCGTCAGTCCGCCTTTTCGTGTAACTTTATGCCCCTGCTTCCGTTTAGCACCGAGTTCGCCCGCAAGTGGTCCAACCTCTACGACATCCAGGTGACCGAGGGCTATCGCGACCCCGTCATCGTCACCGAGTTCATGCATCGGTTCTATGTCCAAGAAGGCAACAAACGCGTCAGTGTCCTCAAATTCCTAGACGCCCCGACGGTTTCGGCCAAGGTCACCCGTCTCTACCCCGGCAAATGGGATTCCGTCGAAAGCCGCCTGTACGGCGAGTTCTGCGCGTTTTGGCGCGTCTGCCCCCTATACGAGATCGAGTTCTCGCGTGAGGGAAGCTACGAAACGCTCGCCAAGATGCTCGGTCAGAACCTTATCGAAAAATGGCCGCAGAAAAAGGTCGACTACCTGCGCCACACCTTCCTGCTCTTTAAGCGCGCCTACCTTCGCGCAGGCGGCGACCACCTGGACATTACGCCCGCCGACGCCATGCTCGTCTACCTCAATGTGTACAACCAGGACCGCCTGCTGGATACGCCAACGGATATCGTCGTAAACCGCCTGTGCAAGATCTGGCGCGAGCTGGTCATTGCCGGCAAAAATGACGAGGACAAGGTCGATCTTGTCGAAGCACCGAGCGTCGACGAGGAGGAGACGCCCGCCAAGTCCACCTCTGGCGTGCTCAACTTCTTTATGGGCAAGATCGTCTACTCGACGGCCAACCCCCTGCGCATCGCCTTTATCCATGAGTTCCCCTGTGCGACGTCGAGCTGGGACAGCCTGCACGACCAAGGGCGTCAGTATCTCGATGAGCACTTTGGCGGTATCGTGCGCACCGAGGCGTTCGAGGACTGTCACGATCCGGATGTGTTCTACGCCGCCGTGGAAACGGCTGTCAAACATGGAGCAAACGTCATCTTCTCGACCTCGCACCGCCTGATGGAATACACGCTCAGGGCTGCCGTTGAGTATCCCCGGGTTCGGTTCCTCAACTGCTCTATCGGCCTTCCCCATCAAAGCGTCCGTTCGTACTTTGGCAAGATGTACGAGGCCAAGTTTCTGCTGGGCGCCCTTGCGGCCAGCATGGCGGACAACCACCGCATCGGTTACCACGCGTCGGTCTTCGCCTCGGGCGCACTCAGCGAGATCAACGCCTTTGCGATTGGCGCCTCGCTGCTCGACCCGCGCGCGCAGGTCATCCTCACCTGGGGCGATGTTCCCGCCGGTGGTCTTGCCGAAGCCATGTACCGCGAAGGCGTAAGCGTCATGACCGGCGCTGACATGTCAAAGTCGCTCGAAGACCCAACGGCCTACGGGCTTCACCGCTTGGTCGACGGCAAAGTCACCGGCATCGCCATGCCCGTATGGAACTGGGGCCGTTACTACGAGCTCATCGTTCGCAGCCTTCTTCACGGCACGTGGGACGAGACCAGCGACGATAACCAAGTGCGCGCTGTCAACTACTGGTATGGCATGAGCTCCGGCGTTATCGACATCCGTTACGCTCCGGGCCTACCCTACCAAACGCGCAAACTCGTGCAGTTGCTCCGCAACGGCATTGTTGAGGGATCCATCAACCCCTTTGGCGGCGAGCTCCACAGCCAGAACGGCGTGGTACAGATCGAAGGCTTCCCTCCGCTGCCGAGCACGCAGATTGTCGAGATGAATTGGCTGGCGGACAACGTGGTAGGCACCATTCCGCAGCTCGACGATGAGCCGAAAGTCCCTGCCCTATGAAAATCCTTGCCATAGCCGATACCGAAGAACGATGCCTTTGGGAGTGCTTTCGCAAGGAACGCTTTGAGGGAGTCGACCTGATTTTGTCCGCCGGCGATCTGGACCCGGACTATCTTGAGTTTTTGGTTACGGTCATCAACAAACCGCTCATCTACGTGCGCGGCAATCACGATGACCGCTACGCACGTCATGCACCGGGTGGATGTATCTGCGTAGAGGACAGCGTGTACACGTACCGAGGGATTCGCATTGCGGGCCTTGGCGGGTCCATGCGTTATCGCGACGGCGCCAACATGTACACCGAACGCGAGATGTCCAAGCGCATGCGTAAGCTGTCGCGTAAGGTTAGGATGGTCGGCGGGTGCGACATTCTGCTTACCCATGCACCCGCCGCCGGTATGGGTGATCTGGACGATCTGCCGCATCGAGGATTCGAGTGCTTTAACACAGCACTCGAATCCTGGAATCCCGACTACATGGTGCACGGGCATGTGCACCAAAGCTACGGTTGTGATTTTCAGCGCGAGCGTCAGCATGTGTGTGGAACGACGATCATCAACGCCTGCGGCTATACGCAGTTTGAGCTCGACCAGACGCACTACCCCATCCGCGGCTGGCAAGCAGCTTGGCTCAACTCACAAACCAT
This sequence comes from uncultured Collinsella sp., assembly GCA_902495355.1. Lineage (GTDB taxonomy): Bacteria > Actinomycetota > Coriobacteriia > Coriobacteriales > Coriobacteriaceae > Collinsella. The sequence goes on along the minus strand of CABUWV010000003.1, from coordinate 22,769 downwards.
GCGCCGCGAGCTCAAACGCCACGAAGCCATCGAGTCTTCAACAGCCAGAACACCCTGGTAACCACCATAAAGGGGACACTGTCCCCTTTATGGTGCTTTTGACGCGATAGCAAGAAACCCGGTCCTGCACAAGGCAGAACCGGGTTTCTTTAGCAATGCTTGCTGTACTCAGGCAGTAACTAGCAGTTACTCAGCCAGGAAGTCACGCTGGACAGCGGGATCGACCTTGACGCCAGGGCCCATGGTGGAAGACACGGAGATGGACTTGACGTACTTGCCCTTAGCAGAAGAGGGCTTGACGCGCAGAATCTCGGTGTACAGGGCAGCGTAGTTCTCGACGAGCTGCTGCTCAGAGAAGGACTTCTTGCCCAGGGGCACGTGGCAGATGCCGTAGCGGTCGGCGCGGTACTCAACGCGGCCAGCCTTGAGCTCGGAGACCATCTTGGCGACGTCCATGGTCACGGTGCCGAGCTTGGGGTTCGGCATGAGGCCACGGGGACCAAGGATCTTACCGATGCGGCCAACCTTGGCCATCATGTTCGGCGTAGCGATAGCGGCGTCGAAGTTGATCTCGCCCTTCTGAATCTGGGCGACGAGCTCGTCGGAACCGATGATGTCGGCGCCGGCAGCCTCAGCCTCACGGGCCTTCTCGCCCTCGGCGAAGACGGCAACACGAACGGTCTTGCCGGTGCCATGGGGCAGGGAGATGGAACCACGGATGTTCTGGTCAGCCTTACGAGTATCGATGCCCAGACGGAAGTGAGCCTCGACGGTCTCGTCGAACTTAGCGGTGTCGAGCTCCTTGATGAGCTTGGCAGCCTGAAGGGGGGTGTAGAGCGTGGCGCGGTCGATCTTCTCGGCAGCGGCGTTATAGCTCTTACCATGCTTAGCCATGTGCATTACCTCCTGTGGTTAAACGGGCGTGAGCCCTCCCACATCGTATCGTGTGCCCTATTGCACACATTTAACGGGCGCCCCGGTCGGAGCACCCGTCGTTACCATAAGAAATCGCTACTCAGCGATGGTGACGCCCATGGAACGGGCGGTACCGGCGATGATCTTCTTGGCGGCGTCAATGTCGTTGGCATTGAGGTCCGGCATCTTGATCTCGGCGATCTTGGTGAGCTGCTCCTGGGAGAGCTGGCCAACCTTGTCGGCCTGGGGCTTAGCGGAACCAGACTTGAGGTTCAGCTCCTTCTTGATGAGGTGAGCCGCCGGCGGGGTCTTGGTGATGAAGGTGAAGGACTTGTCCTCGTAGACAGAGATCTCAACGGGGATGATGTCACCCTTCTTGTCCTGCGTCTCGGCGTTAAAGGCCTGGCAGAACTGCATGATGTTCACGCCAGCAGCGCCCAGGGCGGGGCCGACGGGAGGAGCGGGGTTTGCTGCACCAGCAGGAATCTGGAGCTTAATGACGTTGGCAACCTTCTTCTCAGCCATGGTCATTCCTTTCGAATCACGAGTGTGAAGTACTTGCTATATCGTAAGCACGCACGTGTTAGAAGCACTCCTGAGATGAGCAGTCACAGAAGAAGCACGCTCGCGCGAACGGACGAAAACTTAAGCGATGACAGCGACCTGGTTAAAGTCGAGCTCGACCGGCGTCTCGCGGCCAAAGATCATCAGCGTGACCTTGAGCTTGCCAGCCTCGGTGTTAACCTCGGAGACCTTGCCATCAAAGTCGGTAAGCGGGCCATCGGTGACGCGGACGGACGTACCGACCTCAATATCAACCGAGGTGCGCTTGGGCGAATCGCCCTTACCGGGACGACGAGTCATCTTGTTGTACTCGTCGCGGGAAAGCGGAGCGGGCTTGCCGTTGCCGCCTAGGAAACCGGTGACGCCAGGCGTGTTACGAACACACGTCCAAGCATCGTCATCCATCTCCATGCGGACCAGGACATAACCCGGGAAGATCTTGGAATCCTTGGTCTCACGCTTGCCACCCTCTTTAATCTCGGTGACGCGCTCCATAGGAATCTCGATATCAAAGATACGGTCCTGCATGCCCATAGTCTCGATGCGATGCTCGAGATCGGACTTAACGCGGTTCTCGTATCCAGAGTAAGTGTGAACGACGTACCAACGCTTAGACATGGTTTAGCCCCTCAATCCAGAGAACAGAGCAAGAGCCTCGCCAAAGCCAGCATCGAGCAGAGCGATGACGACGCCGACGACGATCAGAGAAGCGCAAACAACAACCGAGTAGTTCACGAGCTCCTTCTTATCGGGCCACGTGACACGCTTCATCTCGGACTTGACCGAAGCGAAATACTTCTTGATGCGGGCGAAGAAACCAGGCTTCTCGTTCTTCTTGGACTTCGCAGCCTTCTCGTTCTTCTTGGCAACGGCCTTCTTGGCCTCAACCTTGGAGTTGGCGGCAGCTTTGTTGGCAGGTGCCGGCTGCTGAGCCTTCTTCTTGTTCTTCTTGTTGGCCATTTGGGTTACCTCCGCGCAATGCGCTTATACATGAGTAAACCGTAAGCCCCCAAGTGGGAGCTTACGGAATAATGACTGGCACGCCAGGAAGGACTCGAACCCTCAACACTCGGTTTTGGAGACCGATGCTCTACCAATTGAACTACTGGCGTATGTGACTAGAGACTAGCGAGTCTCTTTGTGCAGCGTGTGGTGACGGCACCAGGGGCAATACTTCTTGATCTCCATACGATCAGGCATGGTCGACTTGTTCTTGGTGGTCGTATAGTTGCGGCGCTTGCACTCAGTGCACGCAAGAGTAACTAGAGTACGCATGTATCCTGAACCTTTCATTTCCGCCCCGTACGGGCACGAGTTGTTACTTTATCAGCTCCACGTAAGTGCTGTCAATGAAAACCTCGAGTCAATTGGTTCTCGGTGGATCCATTCATATTTGGAACACATCAATGAAGCCATCGAGAGCTAATCGACGGTGCATCCAGGACCATTATCGATCCTCTCGACACCAGCAACGGCTCAATATCCATTGCAGAAAAGAACCCGGCACCCATATAAGTGCCGGGTTCTCTAAGTCAGCTATATCAAAGAGCTAATTTACTCAATGATCGTGGAGACGATGCCAGAACCGACGGTGTGGCCACCCTCGCGGATAGCGAAGCGCAGGCCCTCCTCCATGGCGATCGGGTGGATGAGGTCGCCCTCGATGGTGATGTGGTCACCAGGCATAGCCATCTCGGTGCCCTCGGGGAGCTTGACCGTACCGGTAACGTCGGTGGTACGGAAGTAGAACTGAGGACGATAACCATCGAAGAATGGGGTGTGACGGCCGCCCTCCTCCTTGGTCAGAACGTAGATCTCGCCGGTGAACTTGGTGTGCGGGGTAACCGAACCGGGCTTGCAGAGAACCTGGCCGCGCTCGATGTCCTCACGCTTGATGCCGCGGAGCAGCAGACCGACGTTGTCGCCAGCCTCGCAGAAGTCCATGGACTTACGGAACATCTCGATACCGGTAACGACGGTGTTCTGGGTATCCTTGATGCCGACGATCTCGACGGGCTCGTTGAGCTTGAGCTCACCGCGCTCGACACGGCCAGTAGCAACGGTACCACGGCCGGAGATGGTCATAACGTCCTCAACGGCCATCAGGAACGGGAGGTCGTTGTTACGAGCAGGCGTCGGGATGTACTCGTCGACGGCCTTCATGAGCTCGCGAATGGCGTCCATCCACTTGGCGTCGCCCTCGAGAGCGCCCAGAGCGGAGCCACGGATGACGGGGATGTCGTCGCCGGGGAAATCGTACTCGGAGAGGAGCTCACGGGTCTCCATCTCGACGAGGTCGATGAGCTCGTCATCGTCGACCATGTCGCACTTGTTCAGGAAGACGACGATGTAGGGAACGCCGACCTGACGGGCGAGCAGGATGTGCTCGCGGGTCTGAGCCATGGGGCCGTCGGTAGCAGCGATGACCAGGATAGCGCCGTCCATCTGAGCAGCGCCGGAGATCATGTTCTTGACGTAGTCAGCGTGGCCCGGGCAGTCAACGTGAGCGTAGTGACGGGCAGCGGTCTCGTACTCAACGTGGGAGACGGAAATCGTAATGCCGCGCTCGCGCTCCTCGGGAGCCTTGTCGATGTTCTCGAACGCAGTGAAGTCAGCCTTGCAGCCCTCGGTCTCGGAGAGAACCTTGGTGATGGCAGCGGTCAGCGTGGTCTTGCCGTGGTCGACGTGACCAATGGTGCCGATGTTAACATGCGGCTTAGTGCGCTCAAACTTCTCTTTGGCCATAAAGCCCTCCTCTTAACAGGTCGTCCCCGGACGGGACTTTGCCTTTATACCATAGTGGCCTCTCAACATACTATTGAGAAGCCACCGTGTTACCTATGGTAGCGGTGACTGGATTCGAACCAGTGACGCCACGGGTATGAACCGTGTGCTCTAACCAACTGAGCTACACCGCCGGATGGAGCCTGCAACCAGACTTGAACTGGTGACCTCTTCGTTACCAACGAAGTGCTCTACCGACTGAGCTATACAGGCACTTGACGGGTGGGAGCTATAGGATTCGAACCTATGTAGGCAGAGCCAACGGGTTTACAGCCCGTCCCCATTAACCACTCGGGCAAACTCCCAATCGTTCAAGTATCCGCAGTTCCTTTGGTCTTTTGGACCGCCGCCCCCGCGAACGAAGAAGATAATACGATGCCACCTTGGGGGCTGTCAACGAAAACCTCTAGATACACGGTGCCGGGCGTATCTATATAGCCGTGACCTGCGGTTTTATTGAGTTTGGATATGAAGGACAGTGGTTTTGGATACTGAGGTGACGTTTCCCAAGGTAACACTTTGCTGTAGTGGAGTACACCTTCAGTATCGAACTTCGATACCAGCTTATTTGCACCTATATATAGGTCGAGATCGGGGCTGCCCAGACAGAAGATTGCTCTTCCCAGGCAAAATCGAGCGTGGATTTTCTTCCGTTTGAAATCGAGCGTGGATAATCTCCCACTTTGCCGTGCCATCGAATCCAAAGTGGCAGATTATCCACGCTCATTCACTAGGCGGAAGATTTTCCACGCTCGTGTGTCCGATAATCCACGCTCGATGACGATGACCAACCTCGCCCCGGCCTATGTCTCGACCTGTAACAGTAAGAGGGTTATTCCTCCCCTATCTGTTACAGATCGAGATGTTTCGCAGAAACCCCCGCTTACGTCTCATTCTGTAACAGTAAGAACGGTTTTCAGCCTCTTCGTGTTACGTATCGAGATGTTATCGGCCTTCCCTTGGCAATGTTTCGATCTGTAACTATAAGGAGGGTCTTCAGCCCACTCGTGTTACGGATCGAGACAAACCTGAAGCTTGGTTGGCGCCAAACACGCTGACTTATCGACATAAATAGAAACGGGCCCTGTCCCACAAGGAAACAGAGCCCGAAACTCTCATGGAGCCAGTGACAGGAATCGAACCTGCAACCCACTGATTACAAATCAGTTGCGCTACCGTTGCGCCACACTGGCACACTTGGCGCTTTCGCGCGAAGCCTGTTAAGAATAATGGAATTGCGGACGGGGCGCAACAGGCCGCACAGCGTTATACAAATATGCAAAATCCAGCAACAGCGCGTACCAGGCCCGCTCATTTCTGTCAGTGCGCTCTCAATCTTAAAACCATTCGCCAGAACGAATAGTATTAATTAAAATGGAATAGATAAAACTATTCGTTCTGACGAAGGGTTTCTCGATGCTTACCACCAAGGAAGCCGCCGAGCTACTCGGCATCACTCCGCGCAGGGTGCAGGAGCTCATAAAAAACGGAGCACTTGAGGCCCGCAAGGCTTCTGGCGTATGGCTCATCGACAAAGACAGCGTCGACACGCGACTCCGCTCCGTGACCAAAACGGGGGGACGTCCCCGCCGCGGCTACGGTAAGAGCGAGATCGCGTTCACCCTCATGAACCGCACGTATGAAGTCGCTCAGCTGGTCTACAACACATCGCGAAAAGACTTCACCCACATCGGTGCCGACGTCGATTACGCCCACGCCCCTATTGGGGTATTTGGCCCTAATAGCCCCGTATCGCTCGACTCTTTCCGCACTTGGTGGCGCGGCCGCGGTATCCCGCTCGCACGCATTGGGCTAGCCTCCCTGCTTGCAGAAGCCGCAGTCGATGTTCCCGATGAACTCGTACAGCGAAATCTTGGCCTCTCCTTATCCGACCAGTATTGGATAAGGCCCCAAAGTTCCGGTCTCGCCTGGGAGGACATTAACTTCTTCAATAACGCCTTTGATGACGTCTCACTGTCCATTGCGCCCTTTGCCCCAGAGGGAAAAGCGGCTGCCGCAAAGCCCGATAACACGTCGGACGGCAATCTTCAAAAGTACTGGACATGCGAGGGCGGGCGTCGAATTCTGCATAAAGCAGGAGCGCATCTAAACCAGGAACCCTATAACGAGATGGTGGCGACTGCACTTCACCGTCGCATCCTGAACACTTACGATTATGTACCCTATTCGCTCGAAGGCGCGGGCACTTCCGCCTTGAGCACATGCAGTGTCTTCTTAACTGACGAAGAAGAATATGTCCCTGCGTTCTATGTAAACCAGCATGCAAATGCAGACGAGCGACTAACCGATTACGAACGGTATGTAGCAAACTGCGAGGAGCTTGGAGCGACAGATATAAAAGACGCCCTTGGCCGCATGATCGTATGCGATGACATCATTGCCAACTACGATCGTCATTGGCGCAACTTCGGCCTCGTGCGAAACGTCAACTCACTGGTCTGCAGACCAGCCCCCATCTTCGATTCGGGCTCATCACTCTGGTGCAACATATCACTAGAGGAGCTCAGGGCGGGAGAGCACAGTTTTACCAGTGCGCAATTTCATTCAAGCCCCGCCAAACAAATGTTGCTCGTCGAGGACATGAGCTGGTTTGACGGCGACAAACTCGAAGGCTTCGTTGACGAGGCAATCGAGATTCTGTCCAGAAACGACGCGCTCGCGGCAAGGCTGCCATATCTAAAAGAGGCGCTTACATGGCGCCTCCGTAGAATGATCGACATCGCTGAATGGAGTTAGCGAGACAGCGTCGCGCCGTCAGCTCACCTACCTCCCGCGAAGGGCCTTGAGCTTGGCCAGGGCATCGGGGCTCAGGCGACTGCCCAGAGTCATCTTGATTTGCGGGGCTTCCTCGGCCTCGTGAACGTCGTTGTCGATCTGTTTGATCTCGTCCACCAGCATGCGGCTCGAGATGCGCGTGACGCCCTTGCCCATGACGACGGCCTGGATTGTGCCGTCACTCGAAACCACGGAGCACGCGCGGCCTTCTTCGCGCGCCTCGATGCAGAGCTTCTGCACCACGGTATCGGCCGAAACACCCGTCGGCGAAAACTCAATGCGCACGCCGCGGGCCGGTAGGTTGGGGCGCTCGCTGGAGATATTGCCCGCGCCGTCAAATACGATCACGGCCTCGTAGCGGCCCTGGGCAAACGCAGCTACGTCATTAATGAGCGCCGTGCGCGCCATATCGTGAACGTCGCTGGAATACGGATCGTCGGAATGGTCGTAGACGAGCTTTTCGTAGCGCGGCGTGCAGTGAATCACGTTGTAACCGTCGACCACCAGCAGCTCGGGCTTATTGGAGTGCACCGTCGAGACCGGATCGGCGATGGCCTGCGCAAACGCATTGCCGCCCACGCCATAGGTCGCGGCCGAAACAATCGGCTTGGCCGAGCCCTCGCCAAAGCGCTTGGCCTTGGACTTGGCACGGTTCTTCTTGGACATGCGCTACTCCTCCCCCATGAGCTCGCCGGCATTGCGGCGCAGCCACTCAAAGCACAGCGCGGTGGTCGCCTGGGCAACGTTGAGACTCTCGGTCATGCCACGCTGGGGAAGCTTGGTCAAGAAGTCGCATTTCTCGAGCACCAGACGCGAGATGCCGTCGCCCTCGGAACCCATGACGAGCGCCACGCGGCCCTCGAAGGGAGCATCCCAGCAGCTGCCCTCGGCGTGCTCGGAAGCACCGCCCACCCAAAAGCCAGCGGCCTTGAGGTCATCGAGTGCACGGGCGATATTGGGCACCTGCGCGATGGGCAGATGCATGACGGCGCCGGCAGAAGTCTTGTAGCTGCCGACGGTTACACCGGCGGCGCGCTTGTTGGCAATGATGACGCCCGCCGCGCCCACGACCTCGGCGGAGCGCACGATGGCGCCAAAGTTGCCGTCGTCGGTCACATGGTCGAGCACGACGACGAGCGCCGGACCGTCGCCCGCACGGTCGAGGATATCGGCAACATCGGCATAGGGGAAGTTGCCAACCTCGAGCGCAATGCCCTGGTGAGCGCCATGGCTCGACAGCGCGTCGAGCTGCGCGCGCGGCACATACTTAATGCGGACACCTGCGGCGTTGAGGTCGTCGACCAGGTGCGACAAGGCGGCATCGCGCTCCCCGCCCTCAGCGATGAGCGCGCACTTGACGGGAAAGCCGGTACGCAGCGCCTCGGCGGCAGCACGGCGACCTTCGATAAACTCGCCCTTGGGAACCTGGACGTTATCGCGGCTACGCTCGCGCTGCGGGCGAGCAGCCTGTGAGCGCTCGCGCTGGCCCTTGGGAGCGGCAGCGCGGTCGTTGCGGCGAATCGGACGCGAGCCAGAAGCAGCCTGCTTGCCGCCACGAGGCGCACGCTTGCGATTGTCGGCCATAAAACGGCCTCCTTAAAAAGATAACGAACAAGAATCGACCGTCCGAGCCACGGCACCTTGCCTTTCAATCGTCGGGCATGACCACCAGGTCTATGCCCTCCTCTTTCAAGGCAATCTGCCGCACCTCGAACGGTCGACAAATACTAGAGACTCTTAATACGAGTGCCGGCGGCGGTATCCTCGATCGTCAGCCCGAGGTCCTTGAGCTGGTCGCGGATGGCATCTGCCAGATCCCAGTTCTTGGCGGCGCGGGCCTCGGCGCGGGCCTCGAGAATCTTGGCAGCAGCCTCGTCCACATCGTCACCCGTGTAGGCAACCAGACCGGCGGCAACACCCAGCAGACCCAGCGGCAGCTCGACCTTGGGCTCGGGGAGCTCAACGCCAAACGTATCGAGCAGCTCGGCCAGCGTGTCGGCGGCGGCAAGCGCGGCGGCCTTGTCGGCAGCGTCGCCCGCCTGCTCCAGGTACTGGTTGCACTCGGTCACAAAGCCAAAGACGGCACCCATGGCACCAGCGGTGTTAAAGTCGTCGTCCATGCACTCCTTAAAGGCGGCACGAGTCTCGGCGGCCTTGGCGGCAAATGCCTCGGCGGCAGCCGCATCGGCGTCGGCCGTCGCATGGTTCGCGGCCCAGCGCAGGTTCTCGACCGTACCGGCGATACGCGTGAGCGAGTTCTCGGCACCCTCCAGGCGCTCCCAAGAAAAGTCGAGCGGCGAGCGATAGCTCGTCTGCAGCATCAGCAGGCGCAGGGCGGCAGCGGAGTGCTGCTCGAGGACCTCGGCCAGCGTAAAGAAGTTGCCGAGCGACTTGGACATCTTCTCGCCGTCTACCAGCAGCATGCCCGTGTGCATCCAGGTGTTGGAGAAGCCCTGGTGCCAGGCGCAGGTGGCCTGGGCGCACTCGTTCTCGTGATGCGGGAAGGCAAGATCGGAGCCACCGCCGTGGATATCGATCGGGGTACCCAGGTAGCGATGCACCATGGCGGCGCACTCGGTGTGCCAACCAGGACGGCCCTCGCCCCAAGGGCTCGGCCAGCTGGGCTCGCCGGGCTTGGCGGCCTTCCACAGGGCAAAGTCGAGCGGGTCGTTCTTGTCCTCGTTCTCCTCGATGCGCGCACCAACCATAAGGTCATCGATGTTGCGGCCCGAGACCTGGCCATAGTTGGGATCGCTGCGCACAGCAAAGTACACGTCGCCGTTATCGGCGGCATAGGCATGGCCCTGCTCGATAAGCGTCTTGATCATGGCGATCATGGGGCCGATTTCCTTGGTGGCGCGGGGGCGCACATCGGGATCGAGCACGTTGGCGGCGCGCATGACGCCGATGAACTTGTCGGAGAACTCCGTTGCGACCTCGGCGGCAGTGCGGCCCTGCTCGTTGGCGCGCTTGATGATCTTGTCGTCGACATCGGTGAGGTTCTGGGCGAACGTGACCTCGTAACCGCTTGCGATGAGCCAGCGGCGAATCACGTCAAAGCTGATGAACGTGCGGGCATTGCCGATGTGGATGTTGTCGTAGACCGTGGGGCCGCACACGTACATGCGGACCTTGCCGGACTCGATGGGCTGGAACTCTTCCTTTTTATGGGTAGCGCTGTTGTAGATACGCATTCGTTACTCCTTAACGGTTTTCTGTAGCAGGCAGACGGCCCAGGCGCCGATTCCCTCGCCCTGGCCTTCCCAACCGAGCTTTTCGGTCGTAGTGGCGGCGACGCCCACGTTTTCGACGTCAACGCCCAAGGCATGGGCGAGGTTGGCGCGCATGGCATCGCGGTGCGGGGTGATCTTAGGCTGCTGGCAGGCAATGGTGCAATCGGCATCGACAAACTCAAAGCCCAACTCGCGCGCATAGTCCATCACGCGAGCGAGCAGCACCATCGAGTCGGCACCCTCATAGGCGGGGTCGGTATCGGGGAATAGCTTGCCGATGTCTCCCCCGCGGCAGGCGCCCAGAATGGCGTCGGCCAAGGCGTGCGCGAGCACATCGGCATCCGAGTGGCCCAGCAGGCCGCGCTCGTAGGGAATGTCGACACCGCCGATGATACATCGACGCCCCTCCACCAGACGGTGAACGTCGTAGCCATGGCCAATGCGCAGGTTACTGAACATGGGGAAGGTCCTCTCCCTCGGCCATGCGGCCAAGCAGAATCGCGGTTACGGGACGCAGGTCCTCGGGCACCGTCACCTTAAGGTTATCGCGTGGGCTCTGGACGCAGCGGACGCGCCCACCCATGCGCTCGACCAGCGACGAATCATCGGTACCGATAAAGCCCTCGGCAATGGCTGCAGCGTGGGCGCGCTTCATAGCATCGACGCTAAAGATCTGCGGCGTCTGCGCTGCCCAGTAGAGCTCACGCGGCGGCGTCTCGACGATATTATCGCCGTCAACGATCTTGAGCGTGTCGATCGCGGGCTGACCGCACACGACACCGTCGAGGGCACGGTCGCTCACGAGCACGTCGATAGCGTGGTCGATGGCCTCGGTCGTAATGAGCGGACGAGCGCCGTCGTGGATGGCGACATATTCGAAACCCGCCGGAACCGCATGCACGCCGGCACGGGTGGAATCCTGACGGGTATCGCCGGCATCGGCAAAGCTGATGGGCGTGTCATAGTCAAACGGGTCGATGGCCAGGCGGCGCATCTCGGCACGACGCTCGGCAGGGCAAACCACGACGATGTGGCCGACCTTATCGCTACGGTCAAATGCGCGGATGGACCAGCTCATAAGCGGACGACCCGCTACATTGACGAGCTGCTTGCCGCCGGGATTTCCAAAGCGCTGGCCGCTGCCGCCGGCAACGACCACGGCGCATACGGGCGCCATTATGCGTTCCCCTGTTTGGTGCCCTTCATGCGGTACAGCGAGTCCGCAAGAATGGCAGGGTTGTTGACGCCAAAGTCGCCCAGGCGCTCCGGGTCCTCGCTGATGTCATCCATGAGCTCCTGCAGCGAGCCGTACTCGTCGACAATCTTCTCGGCCACGCCGTCGCGCACGACGGACACGCGCGAAAGCGTGCGCAGGCCCAACGGCGTCATGACGGAGTCCTCGTCCAGGTCGTCGTAGCCCAGAACCGCCGCCACATGCTGCGGGTCGGACAAGTCCTTGGGCGTCATACGGGCAAGCTCAGCGCGAATCTTCTCGGCGTTTGCCTCGGAGGAGTCGCTCGCGTAGTCGCGAATCATCAGGTCGTACTCGGTATCCATGCTGGAGCCGGCGAGCTGCTCGAGCTGCATCTGCACGAGCTTGCCCTGGTTGCCCAGCTTGACAATGCAATCCTTAAGCTCGGTCTTTGCCTGCTGCATGATCTCGAAGCTCGAGAAAATACCGGTAATGTCGGCGAGCGTGACGTAGTCGTCGAGCTCGAGGGCCGTCAGGCGCAGCAGGGAGCGATCGAGCGACTGACGGGTGGTCTGGAGCGTGGCGACGAGCTGGTTGACCGAGCTCATGATGGTGGTCACGGACTGGATCTCGTAGCTCTTGCCATGAACGTACACGTTGACGACGGCACGACGGGCCGAGACCGAGATCACGATGGCGTCGGTGAGCACCGACATGCGAGCGGCGGTGCGATGACGCATGCCCGTCTCGCTCGTGGCGAGCGAGGGATCGGGATTGAGGTGGAAGTTGGCGCGCAGGATCTGGGTGAGGTCGCCGTCGATGACGATGGCACCGTCCATCTTGGAGAGCTCGAACAGACGGTTCGAGGTGAACGAAATGTTGAGCGGGAAGCCGTCGTTACCGGCAGCGAGCACGTTTTCGGTGTCGCCGACGCAGATAAGGGCGCCCAGGTGACCGGCGATAATCATGTCGAGGGCGGTGCGGATCGGCTGACCAGGTGCCGTCAGGCGAATAGCCTGTTCCATACGCTTTTGCAGCTCGTTCTTATCCAAGGCATCGCTCCCATCGTATACGCTCCATAAACGTCAATAAGTTTCTCACGGTTTGCCCCTGTGACGCCCGCAAAATCCGATGCTTACAGAATGAGCGAACACAGCTGAGAGCCCCAATCCAAATGAGCTGCTTATGTGGTAGCATCGGGATTCGCATAAATGAGGGAGTAGTCGCGTGACCGGGTTCGCCTCCGGTGGCGCGGCAAGTCAACATACTGGCCGATGCGGTCTGGCTTGCCTTAATGAACGAGACTCGTGGCTGTGCGCACAACGCGTACGCCACGGGTCTTTTTTGTTACTCCCCCAAGAGGTACACGCGGGCCCGCCCGCAGAAAGGGAGCCAGACTATGGGACTCGCAGAGCTCGTATTGCTCGCTATCGGCCTTTCGATGGACGCCTTTGCCGTATCCATCTGCAAGGGCCTTGGCATGAAGAAGATCAACCTTAAGGTCGCCGTAGTGCTCGGCCTGTTCTTTGGCGGCTTCCAGGCCGGCATGCCCGTAATCGGATGGGCGCTCGGCAGTCAATTCATGAGCATCATCGGACCCATCGACCATTGGATCGCCTTTATCCTTTTGGCCTTTATCGGCGGCAAAATGCTGTGGGAGGCCTTTACCGAAGACGAGGATGAGGACGAGAGCGACGGCAAGGATGCCGAAAAGATTGACCTGGGTGAGTACCTGATTCTGGCTATCGCCACCTCAATCGACGCCCTGGCCGTGGGCATCTCATTTGCTGCGCTCTCGGTTGACATCGTTCCCGCTGTATCGCTTATCGGAGTCACAACGTTTATCTTCTCCGTCGCCGGCGTAGCGATCGGCCACACCTTTGGCGAGCGCTACGAAAAACCCGCCACCATCGTGGGCGGCGTCGTGCTCATCCTCATCGGCCTCAAGATTTTGCTGGAGCACCTGGGGATTTTGGTGCTGTAAAACACCCTTCAAAACTAAACGTCCGTATGAGGCCTCATGCAGAGTTTTGCATGAGGCCTTTTCATGCAGACTTTTGCATGTCATACTAGGATGCAAAAGTCTGCACGTTAGGAGATTGCCATGGATACCCTTCCCATCACCACGCCGCGCCAAGCCGGCATCTACGTGCGTCAGGCGCGCGAGGCGCAGGGGATCACCCGTGCCGCCCTCGCTAAAAAAGCCGGTGTTTCGGAACGCCTGCTCGCATCGCTCGAGCTAGGAGACGCCACCGGCATTCGACTCGACAAGTTGCTGACCGTCTTTAACGCACTCGGCATTGGTCTCTTCGCGCAAAGCGATAACGACTCCATCGCATCGCCCTCCGAACATCCGACGACGATAGTGAACCTCCCTATCGCGAACTCGAATACCCTGCCAAAGCCAAGCGCAGGCAGACGACCCACTCGACAAGGAACGCCATCTTCCTATGGTGCCTTGCTGGCCCAAATCGCAGCCGAGCAAGGCCTTTCCGGCACTTCAAACCTCTCCTTTGGCTGCAAGGTTGTGAAATAAATGGCAGAGATGGAGCTCGCGACCCTCATTTGTGGCGAAATCGCCGGCACTCTCCGCCAAGACGAGCATGGACTCTGCAGCTTTGCATACGCCCCAACCTATCGCGGAGCACCGTTATCGCTAACAATGCCGCTTTCCAATCGCACGTATGGCCATAGCATCGTCCGCCCGTTCCTATTTGGCCTTTTGCCCGACAGTCAAGAGCAGCGTCGCGCTATTGCCACCGAGCATGATGTTGCATCCAACAACCCCGTCGCCCTCTTGTGCCATATCGGTCTAGACTGCGCGGGGGCCGTTCAGTTTTGTCGAGCCGATCAATTAGACGCCGCCCGCGGCAGGGTCTCGGCATACCGCCCGCTTACCAATTCTCAAATCGCTCACAAGCTCAAAGCAATTCGCGATGACGAAAGAGAGACATGGATGGGCTCCAACGAAAGCTGGTCCCTGGGCGGCAATCAAGGCAAATTTGCACTAGCTTGGCATGATGGCCAATGGTGCGAATGTCTAGGGTCATCCCCCACTACCCATATCTTCAAAAATGGTGTCGTTGGGTTCAAACATCAGGCCTTAAACGAATTCGTCTGCATGAAAACGGCTCGGCGTGTTGGCATTCCAACTGCCAACGTCTCCTATTACACATTTGAAGACGAAGCCGCGCTCGTCGTTGAACGGTACGACAGAATGGTCAATAGCAGCGGAAATATCGAAAGGCTGCATCAGGAGGACTTTTGCCAGGCGCTCGGTGTATTGCCAATCCAGAAATACACCGCCGACGGAGGACCAACTACACGAGACATCCAAGAACGACTGATTAACACAGTCCCCCACCACATGAATCTTGTGCTTTTTACCTATATGTTGTTCTATAACGCCATTATCGGAGCGCCTGACGCACACGCTAAAAACTACTCGCTCATCCTTGGCAAAGGCACAAACGCGGCGCTCGCACCCATGTACGATGTCGCATCGGGGCTGGCATACGAGCGCATGCGCCGCCGGGCGCGCCTTGCCATGAGCGTTGGCGGCGAAAATCGTGTGGGGCGCATCGGTCCAGGCGCTATCCGCCGATACCACGGTATGGGCGACCCCGCGCTGGAGGCGGCGCTCACCGATGCCGGGCTATCCGAGAAGTTTTGCTTTGCGACCATGATGGACCTCGCCTACGAGGTACCCATTTGCATGGAAGAGGTCATGGACGAATACGCCGACCTGCCCGGCATGGCGGACCTGCGCGAGCATATGCTCGGCCCCGTCTGCGAAAACTGCCAGCGCACCCTCGACCTCATCAAGGCGGATATGGGCTAGGTGTCCGTAATCTCCCATTTCCCAAAAGAAGAGAGGAGGCACCCGTCGCAAAAGCTCGGGTGCCCCCTCTCATAATGTCATTTGCAATCCACCAGCACGTGGCTCGGACTGCTGCTAGCGCAACCTTTACGCAGCGAGGCGCTTGAGGACGTCGATGAGCAGCTCGTAGAAGCGCTCGGCAGAAGCGAGCTCCATGCTCTCGTCCGGGGTGTGGACATCGGAGAGCGTCGGGCCCACGGCGATGGCGTCCAGGCCGTGCAGGGCCTCGGCAAACAGGCCGCACTCAAGGCCGGCGTGAATGGACTCGATTCGTAGCTCGGAGCCAAAGAGCTCGCGATAGCTCTCGACAAAGATGTCGCGGACCGGCGAATGCTCGGCATAGCTCCAGCCGGGATACTCGAACTCAAACTTGGCGTCGAATCCCAGGACATCGGCCAGCATCTGCAGGCGGTCCTTGAACTCGTTCTGCAGCGAGGTGATCGAGGAGCGCGGGGACAGCATGATCTTGACTTGGTCGTCAGAGGTGGCAACCACGCCGATGTTGGAGGAAACCTCGACGGAGCCGTCGGTGGCGACATTGCGGCGGATCACACCGTTGGGGGCAAGACGCAGAGCGCGAATAAGGGCAAGTGCGGACTTTTCGTCCATGGCCTCGACCTCAGTGTTGTCGGCAATCTCAACCGTGCAGGTAAAGCCGGGGTCGAAGACCTCGAGCTCGGCAGTAACGTCGGCGATGATGCCCTTTGCGATCTGGGCCGCGGCCTCGGCTGCAGCGTGGTCGGCGTAGACCAGCTCGGCCTTGCACTCACGGTTGATGGCGTTGTCCTTGGTGCCGCCGTTAAAGCTAACGATGGCGGGCTCGCCGGCAACCATCAGGCGGTCGATGATGCGGGCCATGATGAGGTTGCCGTTGCCGCGCTCCAGGTTAATATCGCTGCCGGAGTGGCCGCCCAGCAGGCCGGAGATGTCGAGCGTGAGGGCGCTACCGGTCTTGTGCTCGCGCGCGATCGGGCAGGTGTAGGTAACGACGACACCGCCGGCGCAGCTGACGGTAGCAACGCCCTCTTCCTCGGAGTCAAGGTTAATCATGGTGCGGGCGCTAATCTGGGACTTGTCGAGCGTCTCGGCGCCGACCAGGCCGGTCTCCTCGTCGGTGGTGAATACGCACTCGAGGGCGGGGTGAACGATCGAATCGTCATCGAGAACAGTGAGCATCAGAGCGACGGCAATACCGTTGTCGGCGCCCAGAGTGGTGCCGTTAGCGGTGAGGACGCCGTCCTTGACGACCAGGTCGATACCATCAGTCGTAAAGTCGTGCTCGACGGAGCCCAGCTTGTCGCACACCATGTCGATGTGGCCCTGCAGCATCACGGTCGGGGCATTCTCGGCGCCGGCAGATGCGGGCTTGCGAATGATGACGTTGTAGACCTCGTCCTGGTACACATCGAGACCGCGCTCCTTGGCAAACGCGACCAGGAAATCGCTGATGCCCTTCTCGTTGCCAGACCCACGGGGGATCGCGCTGACCTCCTCAAAGAAATGGAACAGCTGGGCGGGCTCGTAACCGGTAATCTTGTAGTCCATGGTGCCTCCTTGGCGCAACTGGTTAGACAGTAAGACATGCGACTTGTATATTCCCAGACTTTGCGTGCATAAACCAGTCGAAAACGCCGAGCGCCCTCGCATCATCGGCTAACGGTGGACCGTATAGCGTAACGGTCACAACTTCCGCAGCTCTACAAATCGAGGCGCCCTTTCCGGAGCGCCTCGATTGCGCGTATCAAATTGTCGCCACGCCCTACAGCGCGCCGGAACCGGCTTGCATCATGCCGCCGGGGCCCGAGGTCACGCCGCCGCTCACGGGCGCGACGTTGCCGGTGTGCGGAGCCGCCGGGGCGGTATCGCCACCGAGCGTGCCCGCCAGACGCGGTGCCGGAATCTCGCCCGTGCCGTGACTAAAGACAAACTTGCCGTCGGCCACATCGCACTGAACGGTATCGCCCTCGCCCCACTCACCGGCCAGCAGTTCCTCGGACAGCGGGTCCTCAATGAGCTTTTGGATGGCACGGCGCAGCGGACGCGCGCCATTGGTGAGGTCGGTGCCCTCGGCCACAATCTTGTCGTAGGCCGCATCGGTGAGCTTGATGTTCATGCCGTTGGCAATCAGGCGTTGACGCAGGTCGTCCACCAGCAGGTGCGCGATCTTGGTCAGATTCTCGCCCGAAAGCTTCTGGAACACCACGATGTCGTCGATACGGTTGAGCAGCTCGGGGCGGAACAGGCGCTTAAGTTCGCCCATCGCACGACCCTTAATCTCGCTCGAGGTAAGACCCTGCTCGCCGGTGGTGCCAAAGCCAACGCTCGCATCCTGCGCAATCTCGCGGGCGCCCACGTTGGACGTCATGATGATCACGGTGTTGCGGAAGTCAACCGTCTTGCCCTGGCTATCGGTCAGACGACCCTCCTCCAGCACCTGCAGCAGGATGTTGAAGATGTCGGGATGCGCCTTCTCGATCTCGTCGAACAGCACGACCGAGTACGGGTGGCGACGAACGGCCTTGGTGAGCTGGCCGCCCTCGTCGTGACCGACGTAACCCGGAGGGCTACCGATGAGCTTGGAGACCTCGAACTCGCTACCGAACTCGGACATGTCGAAGCTGATGAGTGCATCCTTGCTGCCAAAGAGGTACTCGGCGAGCGTCTTGGCAAGCTCGGTCTTGCCCGTGCCGGTGGGGCCCAGGAAGATAAAGCTGCCGCCGGGGCGGCGAGGGTCCTTGAGCGGCGAGCGGCTGCGGCGCACGGCCTTGGCAACGGCCTCGACGGCCTCATCCTGACCGATGATGCGCGTCTTGAGCACGCTTTCGGCCTGCAGCAGGCGGCGACTCTCACTCTCGGTGAGCGAGGACACCGGCACGCCCGAGGTCACGGACACGATGTCGGCAATCTGGGAGACATCGATGGTGAGCGGACTGGCGTCGAGCTCGGCCGTCCAGGCAGCCTTGGCCTCGGCGAGCTCAATCTCGGCGGCTTTCTGCTGCTCGGTGATCTCGGCGGCCTTGTTCATGTCGTCGCTCTCGGTGGCCTCCTGTGCGGCAGCCTTGAGCTCCTCGATGCGATGTTCGGCCTCGCGCACCGGCTCGGGCGCGCGATTCGCGGCGATGCGAGCGCGGGCACCGGCCTCGTCAATGAGGTCGATGGCCTTATCGGGCAGGAAGCGATCCTGGATGTAGCGGTTGGAAAGGTTCGCGGCGGCCTCGATAGCACCCTGCGTATAGCGCACATGGTGGTGCTCCTCGTAGCGCGGCTTGAGCGCGGTCAGGATCTTGACCGTGTCCTCGACGCTCGGCTCCTCGACATCGATGGTCTGGAAGCGACGCTCGAAGGCCGGGTCCTTGGTGAGGTACTTGCGGAATTCCTCGGCCGTGGTGGCGCCGATAATCTGGAAGGCACCGCGCGCGAGCACGGGCTTGAGCATAGAGCTCGCGTCGATGGAGCCCTCGGCAGAACCGGCACCGATGATGGTGTGCATCTCGTCGATAAACAGGATGACGTCGTCGGCCTCGGTGGCCTCCTGGATCACGTTCTTGAGGCGCTCCTCAAACTCGCCACGATACTTGGCGCCCGCCACGAGGCCCGGCAGGTCGAGCGTCCAGATATTCTGGTTCATGAGGTTCTCGGGCACGTTGCCGGCTGCAATCTGCTGAGCCAGGCCCTCGACGATGGCCGTCTTGCCCACGCCGGGGTCGCCCAGAATGAGCGGGTTGTTCTTGGTGCGGCGCGAAAGAATTTCCATCATACGCTGGACTTCCTTTTCGCGACCAATTACAGGGTCGAGCTCGCCGTCGCGCGCCTTCTGCGTGAGGTTGGTCGCGAACTGCTTAAGCGTGTCGGTGCCGCTCCCCTTTTGCTGAGAGCCATCCGAGCCGCTAAAGAACGGCAGGCCCGCACCGGGGCGACCGGCGCCGGCTCCGGCGAGCGGACGCTTCTTGTCCTGGTCCTTGGCGGTGAGTTTCTCGATAGCCTTTTTGATGGAGGCGGATGACACGCCCAGGCGCATGAGAATGTCCATGGCCATGCCGTTGCCCTCTTCGACGATGCCGATGAGCAGGTGCTCGGTCGACACATACGTCTGGTTGTTCTCGCGCGCCACGCGGAAAGAGCGCTCCATCACGCTGATGACGAGTGGCGTAAAGGCGAGCTTAGCGGCCTCGGTCTCCTCGCTGGGCTCGGGAACGGTGGTCTGGACCTCTTTGAGTGTGTCCATGATGTCGTCGTAGGAGATATCGAGCGAGCGCAGCGCCTCGGCGGCAATGCCCTCGTCCTCCTTGGCAAGCGCGAGCAGCAAGTGTTCGGTGCCCACCTTATTTGAGTGTAGATCGAGCGCCTCTTGCTTGGCCATGGACATGACCTTGCGCGCGCGATCGGTAAAACGGTCTAACATGCTAGTTCCTCTTAGACGAGCTAGTTTTTCAAACGCAAAGCGCCACTCGTGGCGGCGCTTTGGTCTCTTTACCCATATGGAGTATATGTTAACCGCTGGGGCCTTTTCCGCATGCAGCCATACGACAACGTCTACAAAAAAGGAATCGCCAGGTGCGGCGGGCGCTCTAGGTTAGAGGCTGTTGCCTAGCAGGCAGGCTCGGCGTCCATGCTCTCGGCAACGCCATTGGCGGCATCGGCAACGGGAGCACCAGGCATGCGCACGAGCTCCATATGCTGCTCTTCAAAGACGGTTCCCATGGGGAAGGCGCGGCGGAAGACAAAACGAGCAACCGGACCGGCCACCAGCAGGTTCCAGGGCAGGGCCATGATAAAGTTGCGCGGAATGTTGACGAGCCACATCATCGGCAGCGCCTGCAAATTGGCAAGCGGGCCGCCGGGCATATGGAACAGGCCTTCGCACGCGCCGTAGAGCGACATGATGATAACCATGGGAACGACCATGCAGGAGCTGACGGCGAGCGTCATGGCAAGCGGCGAGCTCTTGCCCGGCGTGACCAGGATTTTAAAGGCGAAACCCTTGGCAAGGGGGCTGGCAACAAACCAGTCGCAGCACATGGCAAAAATGTAGGCAACGGGGAAGCCGAGCCACGCGGCGGCAACAACCTCGCCGTTGATGGCCCCATGCTGCAGGGCAACGTTGTAGATGCTCATCCAGAGCACCATGCAAAAGCACATGATAAAGGTGAACAGCAGGCTCTCTCGTTTGTTGATAGGCATAAAGGGCATGGTCCTTTCTGTGTTACGCCGCGACACCACGCAACAAAAACGGGCGGGCAAGATGGAGCTGTTGGGACTTCATCTCGCCCGCCCGTGGTACGTGCGTCTGCGACTACTTATGTGGTGAAACCAGCCTAGCATGAAAGGGCTGCGCTTCGTAAGCGTTGAGTTTATGAAGATGCAGGGCATCGATAATCCCCCGGCCCCCTAAGTTGCGGTGGAATACGGACTGTTTTGACCCTTTAAACAGCAATTCAGTCCCTATTTCACCGCAACTCATTTGGTGCAAAGTAGCCTGTCTCCCTTGCACCAATTAGCTGGTGTGGCGCCAGCGAGGGTCGGTGAGCGTACGCGCCACGCCCAGGCCAACGGGCAGAAACGCCACGATGAGCACTGCACGCACAAACCAGCCGAGCATGTTGACCGTGTCGAAGGTGCACATGTAATACATCGAGCGATACAGATACAGACCGGGCACCATAATGACAATCGAAGGCACCGTGAGGGCGATGCGCGGGTAGGTGAGCTTGACTTCGGCCAAGCTTGCCAGCAGACCCGATACCAGCGCGCCGATAAACGCTGCTGCCTCGGGAGGCATTCCCGTGCTGAGGCCCAGGAAGGGAATCATCGTCGGCGCATCGACAAGGGTCAGACGCAGGGTATTGGACACGGCGCCGATCAACCCAGCTGCCGCGGCCATCTTTACCGGGCTGTTGAACATCACCGAGAAGCCGAATACGCCAACGAAGCTCATCACCACGCGCAGGAGCGTAAGGGCAAGCGGCGAAAGGCCGAGCGGGGCAAAATCATCCGGTGCCAGCCCCACACACTCGGCAACCATCCAGCCCACAAGGGTCGCCATCACAATAATCGACACGGCATACGAAAGACGCTCAATGCCGCTTCGCATATCGAGCTTAGCGATGTCGAGGCCTGCCGTAATGAGGGGAAAGCCGGGAATCACAAAGAGCATGGCGCCGATATAGCCTTCTTGGTGCGACATTGCCCCCGGTACGACCTGGCCAAGGCCGAGCAATGCCAGCAGATACGAAACGCAAGCGAGCGCAACGCCCGTCGTCAGCGCGCTAAACTGGCCAAGACCTTGCTTGAGAATATGGGAGCGAGCAAAGTTACCGACACCAGCGCCTACGAATGCGCAGGCCATCTCGATAGGGCCGCCGCCGAGCAAAAAGACGAAGGCGCCGCAAGCACAGGCTGCCGCAAGGCCCTGTTGCCAGGGAGAGTAATCGGGCTTTGAGCTCTCGACGGTCTTAAGCATCTCGTGGTATTCGTGCACGGTAAACCGGCGCCCATACGTCTCGATTTCCTTTAAGAAGCTCTCCATCATCCAAATGCGATGGGTATTGACTCCCGTTGTGGGCAGGCTGACAACCTCGTTAAAGCAGTGGCCATCTTCGATGCAGGTGCACTCAAACGACAGAAGACTCAGGTCGACGTGAATCGTGACGCCCAGTACGGCAGCAACACGATTCATGGTATCGCGCACGCGCCAGGCACCCGTTCCGCTTGCCAGCATAAGCATGCCGGTACGGCAGATGATGGATGACTTATCGGTGAGCGGCGCATCGACGGCAAGCTCATCGCCTGCCGTCACGATCTGGTGCCAGTCAGTTTTCATATGGAGCGCGCCGGCACGAACGCCGTGGTGCATGGGGGCTCTCGAAAGCAGTGAGTTAAGGCGCGAAGACTGTGGGGGCTCCGTTGATTCGTCCTCAACCTCATCAGTCTCTTCATCGACCAGATCAAAGGAATCAAGCGGCGCTGGCTCGCGACGGTCGATCAGCTCCTCGTCCTCATCATCAAAGTAATTGAACTGATCGAGCATGTCCTCTTCGATTGAACGCTCGCTCGCGTCGTCCATATAGACGCTCCCTTCCTACCGACTAACCCCCATCCTAGACAGCGACGGCTAAAGGAAACATAAAAGAGACGGCTGTCATGCGAGCCATGCGCGCAATAGCCGTTGGATAGTCGTTTAAGAGCGTCCCTAATGACTACATCGATGTTCTAAGTATCAATCAAGTCAACGCCGCAGGTAGAGGACGGACAGACACTATGACCCAATCCGAGGGCACTAAAAAGACAGGAGCCCCCGCTCGTGACCGCGGGTCGGGGCTGCGACAATGATGTCGAAGTGCCATAGGCGCAGCCGCGCCGCAACGAGGTTGGGAGGCTCCCATGCCAAAGTATTCTACCGCGTTCG
>CABUWV010000002.1 GCA_902495355.1 uncultured Collinsella sp. | reverse complement strand
CTCGTGTACTATCGTGAGGAGCGGATCAAGAAGTCCCTCGGGTGGCTGAGCCCGATGGAGTACCGCAGGAAGCTTGGATACGCCTAGGCGCGGTCCAAGAAATCGTCCGCACCCCCAAACAGGGGTGTTCGTGCCTGATTCAGCTCTAGGATTTATACGTATCTGAACTAACTGTCCACCCCAGTCTGGCGGCTGCCGATTCGGTGCGGTTCGAGACCGCTATTCGGCCCCGTTGCGACCGGTGGTACTCTAGTATCCGTTTGAAATCGAGCGAAGGAGTGCCGCTATGGAGCAATCGAGCCTGTTTGGTGACGGCGTGGACATCGATACCGAAACGTCTACGACTGCGGAAGCCACCGCGCCGACCGATGCCCGTGCCCAGGCGGCAGCGCGCGCGGCCGAGCTGCGCCACGAGCTCGACTACCACGCCTATCGCTACTACATGCTCGACGCACCCGAGATCACGGACGCCGCCTTCGACAAAATGCTCGTTGAGTTGCAGGAAATTGAGGCGGCTTATCCCGATCTGGTGACGCCCGACAGCTATACCCAGCGCGTGGGCGGCTACGTGAGCGAGCAGTTTACGCCGGTCACGCACATGGCACGCATGTATTCCATGGACGATGCCATGGACCTGGACGAGCTCGACGCATGGCTTCAGCGCGCTGAGGATGCGCTCGGTGCCGGTAGCGTCACCTATACCTGCGAGCTCAAGATCGACGGTCTGGGCGTGGCGCTTACCTACCAAAACGGCACCTTCGTACGTGCGGCCACACGTGGCGATGGCACCACGGGCGAGGACGTGTCGCTCAACGTCCGTACCATCAAGGATGTGCCCATGCACCTGTCCGAGCCGGCGCTCGCTCATATGGGCGCCGACCGCGAGCGTACCATCGAAGTACGCGGCGAGGTCTATATGCCCAAGGGCAGCTTTGTTCGTCTGAACGACGAGGCCGATACCGAGGGGCGCGACCCCTTCGCCAACCCGCGCAACGCCGCCGCCGGCAGCCTGCGCCAAAAGGATCCCAAGGTCACGGCGCGCCGCGACCTGGCCACCTTTATCTATGCCATCGCCGATACCGACCCGCTGCACGTCCACAGCCAGCGCGAGTTTCTCGACTGGCTGCGCAGTGCCGGCTTTAGTGTCAACCCCAACGTGGCACGCTGCGCCACGCCGGCTGAGGTCCACGAGTTCTGCGCCCAGGCCCTCGAGCATCGCGGTGACCTGGACTACGACATCGACGGCGTAGTCGTAAAGGTTGACAGCTTCCAGCAGCAGCTCGACCTGGGCTTTACCGCCCGCGCGCCGCGCTGGGCCATTGCCTTTAAGTTTCCGCCCGAGGAAAAGCAGACCGTCCTGCGCGAAATTCGCATCCAGGTGGGCCGCACCGGTGTGCTCACGCCGGTCGCCGAGTTCGACCCGGTGACGGTCGCCGGTTCCACCATCGCGCGCGCCACGCTGCACAACATCGACGAGATCCGTCGCAAAAACGTGCGCGAGGGTGACACTATCATCGTGCACAAGGCGGGCGACGTAATCCCCGAGGTCGTGGGCCCGGTGCTCGACAAGCGCCCGGCCGATTCGGTTGACTGGCACATGCCCGAGGTCTGCCCCGTGTGCGGTAGCCCCGTGGTCCACGAGGATGGCGAGGTCGCTTACCGTTGCGTCTCCATCGATTGCCCCGCGCAGCTCAAGGAGCGCCTGCTCCACTGGGTGAGCCGCGGCTGCATGGACGTCGACGGCCTGGGCGACGAGATCGTCGACAAGATGATCGCCGCCGGCCTGATCCACGATGTCGCGGACTTCTACCAGCTCACGGTCGACGATATCGCCGGCCTGGACACGGGGCGCACCTATGCCAGCTCCAACAGCAAAAAGGGCGTCAAGAAGGGCGATCCCATTCCGGTAGGCCTCAAGACGGCCGAGAAAATCATCGCCGAGCTCAACAAGTCCAAGAGCCAGCCGCTCGGTCGCGTGCTGTTTGCCCTGGGCATCCGCCACGTGGGCAAGAGCGTGGGCGAGGTCATTGCCGAGCGATTCCTGTCGATTGACAAGCTCATCTTGGCGAGCGAAGAGGACATCGCCGAGTGCGAGGGCATCGGTCCCAAGATTGCGGCGAGCGTCAAGCAGTTCCTGGCCGTGCCCGAGAACCTTGCCGTGCTGGAGCGCCTGCGCCAGGCGGGCCTTTCGCTCGAGGTCGACTTGGGCGCCGCGCACGCGCAAGCCGCAGCCGACGCTGGCGTGGCGGGCGAGCTCGCCGACGCACAGCCACTCGCGGGTCTGACCTTCGTGCTCACCGGCACGCTCGTCAACCGCACGCGCGACGAGGCGGGCGCGGCGCTCAAGGTGCTCGGCGCCAAGGTTTCGGGCAGCGTGTCAAAGAAGACGAGCTACCTGGTCGCCGGTCCCAAAGCGGGCTCCAAGCTCACCAAAGCCGAGCAGCTGGGCGTGCCCGTGCTAGACGAGGACGCACTCGAGCAGATTCTGGCTACCGGCGAGGTGCCGGTGGCGTAATGGATATAGAGAATCGCAATTGCTCG
Organism: uncultured Collinsella sp.; assembly: GCA_902495355.1. Taxonomy (GTDB): domain Bacteria; phylum Actinomycetota; class Coriobacteriia; order Coriobacteriales; family Coriobacteriaceae; genus Collinsella. The sequence continues at coordinate 153,004 of CABUWV010000002.1, read as the reverse complement.
CAGGCGGAAGGGCGCACGAGGCACGCCCAAGGGCAGGCAAAAGAGCACCTGATGGCGCGAATTCGCATTGCGGAACGTGAGCGCTCGGCAGGTGCGTCTCGTGATGCTTTTGAGGCGTTGACCGAGTTAGAGACGAGGTTCGGTCTAGCCTAGCGATACGGGCACCGTGATTTGCGTCACGTAGGTCGCCGGGTCGTCGCTGATGATGTCATCGATAAGGGCGATCTCGCGTTGCCCCGCTACGCTGCCAACTTGTCAAAAGCCCCGCGCCGGTTGAGCACGGTAAACGCAACAACACAGATGACTGCCGACAAAATCGACCCGCACGGCGAGGCGATGCCCATGGGAAACAACGTATCGGAATAGGCGTTCGACAGCAGCCACGCGCCCGGCACGCGAATGAGCGCCACGGCCAGCACGTTGTGCGCAAAGCCGATGTAGCTCTTGCCGTATGCAGCGAAAAAGCCGCTAAAGCAAATGTGGATGCCGGCAAAAATCGCGTCGAAAATGTAGCTGCGCATATAGCCGGTGCCGGCCGCGACTACTGCAGCGTCCTTGGCAAAAAAGCCGATAAACGCCGGCGCCACCAGCCACATCAGCACCGTGATCAGGCAGCCGTACACCACCGAGATGGTCATGGCGTCCTTGAGCACCTGACGTGCGCGGTCGCCCTTGCCCGCACCGGCATTTTGCGCCGTGAGTGCGCTGACGGTGGCGCCCATGGAACTCGGCACAATGAACAAAAAGCTGATCATCTTCTCGACCAGGCCCACGGCGGCGGCGTCGACCAGGCCGCGGTGGTTGGCGATGACGGTGATAAACATAAACGCCACCTGGATGCAGCCGTCCTGCACGGCCACGGGCACGCCGATCTTAAGAATGCTGCCGAGCACCTCGGGCTGGGGGCGCAGGTCGCTACGCTTAACGTGGATGTTCGTGCGACGGCTCTTGAGCCACACGAGCGCGAGGGCAACGCTTGCCGTCTGGGCGGTCACCGTGCCGAGCGCCGCGCCCACGGGGCCGAGCCCCATGTGGCCGATAAACAGAAAATCGAGCGCGATGTTGATGATGCACGCCACGCCGATCACGTACATAGGCGAGCGCGAATCGCCCAGCCCGCGAAAGATGGCCGAAAGAATGTTGTACGCGGCGATAAAGGGAATGCCCATAAAGCAGATACGCAGGTAGGCGGCGGTGCCTTCGACCGCCTCGGGCGGCGTGCCAATGAGCGCCACAACCTGCGGGCACAATGCGAGCAGGACAGCGGCCAGCACTACCGAGACGCCCATAAAGAGCGTGATGGTGTTGCCGATGGCGGTCTCGGCGCGGTCGAAGCGGCGCGAGCCCACGGCGTGGCCGACGACCACTGTCGTTCCCATGGCCAGGCCCACGAGCGCCACGGTGATCATATAGAGCGTCTGCGCGCCATTTGCCACGGCGGTGATGCCGGCAGCGCCGCTAAACTGCCCCATCATGTACAGGTCGGCCATGCCGTAGAGCATCTGCAAAAAGTACGAGAGCATATAGGGCAGGGCAAAGACCGCGATGGTCTTAAGGACATTGCCGCGTGTGAGGTCGTGTTCCATGGGCGGGGCTTTCTGGCTGGGTTCGTTTAGCTACCAGTGTAGTGAAAACCCTACAACGATTGTAGAGTCAAGGTTTGTGTCGACAGTGGGGCGAAAAAGTCTCGCGCACCATTATTCCGAGTGAATATGGACACACATCACGAGAACTCGCTGCCGGCGCTAACCTTGCAGAAAACGATTTCGGAATACTTGACACCATTATTCGGCGCGCAATAATACGTGCGTTTGCGAACAACGTTTGATGGGGGTTGAACCTGCGTGCGCAATCTCAAAATACTGTTTTCCTATCTAGGGGCATACCGTCGCGATGCCATCCTCGGCGTGTTCTTTGTGTCGGTCGAGACGGTGCTCGAGCTGTTTATCCCGGTCATCATGGCCAACATCATCGATGTGGGCGTGCCTGCGGGTGATATCAACTACATGCTGCTGCAGGGCGCGTACATGTTGGTGTGCGCTGCGCTTTCGCTGGTACTGGGCTTGGGTTATGCCCGCACGTCCGCCCGCGTTGCCTCGGGCCTAGGCGCTAACCTGCGCGAGGCCGAGTACAAAAAGATTCAGACGCTCGCTTTTGGTAACCTGGACAACTACGACGCCAGCTCGCTCGTCACCCGCATGACCACGGACATCACCGTTATCCAAAATGCTGTGGGCAACGGCTTTCGCCCTATGGTGCGCGGCCCGGTGACGCTTATCGTCGGCCTTATCTACGCGCTGATGCTGTCGCGCCCGCTCGCCACCGTCTTTGCGATCATCTTGCCCGTGCTGGCAATCGTGCTGGGCGTCATCACCTATCGCGTGAGCCCGCTCTACCGCCAACTCCAGACCTCGATGGACCACCTCAACGGCGTGGTACAGGAAGACCTCACCGCCGTGCGTGCCGTCAAGGCCTACGTTCGTACCGAGCACGAGGAGGCCAAGTTCGACACCGTCAATACCGAGCTCGCGCGCACTGCGACAAAGACCTTTGGCAGCGCGGTGCTCAACCTGCCGGTGTTTCAGCTGTCGATGTACGTGGCTGCGCTCTCCATCCTGTGGATTGGCGGCCGCATGATTCTCGCCGGCAAGCTGGGCGTGGGCTCGCTCACGGGCTTTATGAGCTACGTGCTGCTGATCATGAATTCGCTCATGATGATTTCCAACGTGTTTTTGCTGCTCACGCGCGCTCTTACGAGTGTGGGCCGTATCGCCGAGGTGCTCGATGAGGAGCCCTTTATCGCCAACCCCGCGGGAGACCTCGCGATTGCGGCACCAGCGGACGGCAGTATTGAGTTTCGCGACGTTTCCTTTAAATACCGCGCGGATGCAGCCGAGGATGTGCTCGAGCATATCGACCTTCGCATCGAGAGCGGCTCGACGGTGGGCATCCTCGGCGGCACGGGCTCGGGCAAGAGCTCGCTTGTGCAGCTGATTGCGCGCCTGTACGACGCCACCGAGGGCGCCGTACTTGTGGGCGGACACGACGTGCGCGACTACGACCTGGTCGCCTTGCGCGACGCCGTGGGCATTGTGCTGCAAAAGAATGTGCTGTTTACGGGCACCGTGCGCGAGAACCTGCAGTGGGGCAATCCGCAGGCGTCGGACGATGAACTCCTCGCGGCTTGCCGCGCAGCGTGCGTGGACGAGTTCCTTGATCGCATCGGCGGGCTGGACGGCGAGTTGGGGCAAGGTGGCGCCGGTGTTTCGGGTGGCCAGAAGCAACGCCTTTGCATCGCGCGCACGCTGCTCAAGCATCCGCGCGTGCTCATTTTTGATGACTCCACCAGCGCGGTCGATATGGCGACCGACGCAAAGATTCGAGAGCACATCGCTCGGATTCCCGATACGACCGTGCTCATCATCGCCCAGCGCATCGCGAGCGTCATGGATGCCGATCGCATTGTGGTGCTGGACGACGGTCGCGTCCACGGCGTGGGCACGCACGAGGAACTGCTGGCGGGCGACAACATATACCAGGAGATTTACGCCTCGCAGATGGAGTGTGCGGGGAACGCGTGCACCGGCGACGGCAGCGATGATGACTGCGCGAAGGATCCGTTTTCCTCCGTCGCATGCGGATCACCCTTGGAAGGGGGTGAGCGCCATGCCTAAGACCGCAGCCCAAGCACGCCCGGCCGACCTCAAGCGCACTGTACGCCGCTTGCTTTCCTACATGGGGCATGCCAAGTTCTCGTTGCTCGCGGTGGGCGTGCTCGCCTCCGTCGCCGCCATCGCGAGCCTCGCCGGCACCTACATGGTGCGCCCCATCGTTAACGGTTTGGCCACGGGCGGGGAGGAACTGCTCGCCAAGCAGGTCATCCTGACGGCGATCATCTACGCCGCGGGCGTGCTTTCGGCCCTGGGCTACTCGCAGATCATGGTGCGCGCGGCCCAACGCGTGGTGTCCGATATTCGCCGCGATCTGTTCGCACACATCCAGACGCTGCCGCTCAGTTATTTTGACAGCACGCGCTCGGGCGACATCATGAGCTTTTTCACCAACGATGTCGACACCGTCTCCGAGGCGCTTAACAACAGCTTTGCCAACGTGATTCAGGCCGCCATTCAGGTTGTGGGCACCACGGCCATGCTCATCATCCTTAACTGGCAGCTCACGATTATCACGCTCGTGTGCGATGCGGCCATTGTGCTATATGCGCGCTATTCGGGCGCGCGCTCTAAGCGCTTCTTTGTCGCCCAGCAGGCATCGCTTGGCGACCTGGACGGATATATCGAAGAGATGGTCTCGGGCCAAAAGGTCATCAAGGTCTTTAACCGCGAGGCGGCGAATGTCACCGGCTTCACCTTCCGCAACGACGAGCTTCGCCGCACCGGTACCGCCGCCGCGAGCTATGCCAACTCCATGGTGCCCATGACCGTCGTGATTGGCTATGTCAACTATGCCATCGTCGCCGTGGCGGGCGGCATGCTCTGCATCAAGGGGCTCGCCGATGTGGGCGCACTTGCAAGCTACCTGGTCTTTGTGCGCCAGGCCGCCATGCCCATCAACCAGTTTACGCAGCTCGGCAACTTCTTGCTCAACGCGTTGGCCGGTGCCGAGCGCCTGTTTGCGGCTATGGACCTTGAGCCCGAGGTGGACGAGGGCTGCGTGGAGCTGGTGCAGACGGGCGACGCCGCGTGGGCGTGGAAGATTCCCGAGGGTCAGGGCGTGGGCGCGTACGGGCACTTGCATGATGTGGTTGCTGTTGATGAGTCGGGCCGCGCGGTGGCTGCCGACGGCACCGAGCTCACGTGCGGCTTGGTCCTGCTTGCCGGCGACGTGCGCTTCCATGCCGTGGACTTTTCCTACGTGCCGGGCACCCGTGTGCTCACGGATCTCAACCTGTTTGCCAAGCCAGGGCAAAAGATCGCGTTTGTGGGCTCGACGGGCGCCGGAAAGACGACCATCACTAACCTCATCAACCGCTTCTACGAGGTCGATGACGGCGAGATCACGTACGACGGCATCGACGTCAAGCACATTGCCAAGGCCAGCCTGCGCGGGTCGCTCGGCATTGTGCTGCAGGACACGCACCTGTTTAGCGGCACCATTGCGCAGAACATCCGCTTTGGCAAGCTCGACGCGACCGACGAGGAGGTGCGCGCCGCTGCCGAGGCAGCCTGCGCCGACTCGTTTATCCGCCGCCTGCCTAGAGGCTACGACACACCGGTCACGGCCGATGGCGCCAACCTGTCGCAGGGCCAGCGCCAGCTGCTCGCCATCGCGCGCGTGGCCGTCGCCGACCCGCCGGTGCTCATCCTGGACGAAGCCACTTCGAGCATCGACACGCGTACCGAAAAGCTCATCGAACGCGGTATGGACCGCATCATGCGCGGACGCACCACCTTTATGATCGCGCACCGCCTGTCTACCGTCCGCGACGCCGACGCCATCATGGTCCTCGAACACGGCCGCATCATCGAGCGCGGCACGCACGAAGAGCTGCTCGCCCAGCACGGCGAGTACTGGCAGCTGGCGCATGGCTTAAAAGAGCTAGATTAACCCGTTCGAGCACGATGCTTTGACCCCTTAGCGCCCCTCACCTCGCCTCAAACCATCACAACATTCGACGTTTTTTGCCAAAATCGGGAAAAGCATCGAATGTTGTGATGGTTTTTCTGCCACTCGAACGGGTGGAATCGCTTTCTTGCGCACGAAGGTGTGCGGACCCGTGGGCAGGGGAATAAGGTTGGTTATCCGACTCCATTGGAGGGCTCATGGACCTGCCGATCGTCCTGTCCCATAAGACTGCCTGGCTGTACCACAACGTGGCGCGCCCGTCCGAGCCGCTCTCGCGAGCAAGCAGCCTATACGATGAGGACTCGCTTGCTAACGAGGCGGAACCGACCGCGAGCCTGCCCAAATTGGGACTCGATGCCAAGGGACTGAGGGCTTCAACGGCAGTTGGGATCGTTGCCGACTATCTGGTTTCGCTCGGTATTCCACGAGAAGAGTTCGATCATATCGACACGCTCGTCAACTTCGATTTTGAGCGCTCGACGCCGGCTGGATTTAGGTGCCACGTGTTCGGCGCGCCGGTACCTCCAGGCCATCTTATCGAGGTGGCAGAGGGCCTTCTGGTGGTTGATGAGGCCATGTGCTTTGTCCAAGCGGGTTCGTGGATGAACGAGCCCGAGCAGCTGGAATATGGCTACGAAATCTGCGCCCGATACCATTTGAATCATCTGTCGACAGGCGATTATATCGAGATGGGGCAGAGGTATACCGTTGCCGACTTGATTGCTTATTGCAATGAGAACCGATCTCGTCAGGGGGCTATACGCGCGGCCGCCGTGCTCAAGCGCGTGCACGATGGCGCGCGGTCGCCAATGGAGACGGCCACCGCAATCATGGTTGCAGCAAAACGTTCCCAGGGAGGGCTGGGATACGCCAAGATCGATCTCAACCATCGGGTCGATGTTCCCAACGAGTTCAAGTATCTCGCAAAGGCCGGGTATTTCGAGATCGACGTATATGCGCCTGCAAGCGGTACGGGGATTGAATACAACGGCTCGGACCATCTTGATAAACAGCGCAGCGCGTCGGATGCGGAGCGTATGACCGTGCTGAGCGCGCTGGGCTTTAGGATGATCGTCCTCACCGGGACTCAGTTTGCCCACCAGTTGCAATTGCACCGGGCGATGAACGCCATCGCGCTCGCTATGGGCCTCAAGTGCGACCGAAGCGAAGCGTTCCAGAAACGTCAGAACGACCTGCGAGAATTCGTGATTCGGCACTGGGACGGCGGCCTTTAGGGACGCTTTGGTCCTTCTACGGGGTGCCATGGGCAGGCAAACCATCACAACATTCGACGTTTTTTACCAAAATCGGGAAAAGCATCGAATGTTGTGATGGTTTGCGTGCTGAGGATGGGCTTGGAAGTCCGTTTTGCTCGAAGCGGCCTGTCCTGTCGTACGGGTGTCGGCATGATTCTCTCGTGGGGTATTATGTTTTCCGAAGAATAAAACGCCGCGTGAGGGGAGGGCTGCGTGGACGGGCGCGTGCAACATGACGGTTTTGGCCGCGATATCAACTACCTGCGCATTGCCGTTACCGACAAGTGCAATTTCCGCTGCATTTACTGCATGCCGGCCGATGGCGTGGCACCCCGTGCGCACGATGAGCTGCTCAGCGCCGAGGAAATCGCCCGCTTTGTGCGCTTGGTGGCGGGGGAGGGCATTCGCCGCGTGCGCCTGACGGGCGGCGAGCCGCTGGTCAGCCGCCGTATCATTCCGCTTATTCGCGACATCCGCGCGATTCCGCAGATCGAGGACATCTCGCTCACTACCAATGGCGCCCTGCTGCCCAAGCTGGCGCCGCAGCTCAAAGATGCCGGGCTTAACCGCGTCAACATTTCGCTCGACACACTCGACCCTACGCTGTTTGGAAAGATCACGCGCCTGGGTCGACTCGAGCAGACCATGGCCGGCGTCGACGCGGCGCTGGCTTGGGGCTTTGAGCCCGTTAAGGTCAACTGCGTTGTTGTGCGCCGGCTCAACCAGGATGTGGCGGCCCTCGCGCGGCTCACGCTCGACCGCCCCATCCACCTGCGATTTATCGAATACATGCCCATCGGCGACGAGCGCACGAGCTCGCATTGCGCTGTGGACCCTCATGCGCCCGCGCTTAATCCCGAGCTGTGGGATGCGAGCGATACCGTGCCGAGCGACGAGCTGCGGGCGCGCATCAATGCCGGGGCCGCCGCGACGGGCCTGGGCGAGCTCGAGCCGCTCGACATCAACGACGCTCCTGCCGGCGCGGGCCCTGCGCGCTATTGGCATTTTCCGGGCGCAGCGGGAACGGTCGGCTTCATTAGCGCCATGTCAAATCATTTTTGCGCGAATTGCAACCGTCTGCGTCTGACGGCCGATGGCAACGTGCGTCCGTGCCTGTTCAGCGATGCCGAGTATTCGGTGCGCGACGCCCTGCGCCGTGGTGATGATATGCAGGTACTTTCGATTTGGCGCGATGCCGTGGCCCACAAACCGCAGGAACACGCGATAATTGAGGGCACGCAACGATTTATGTCCCAAATCGGAGGATGATCATATGGCCAAGAGCAGGTACGCCGATGCCACCAAGGCCGCTCGCAGGGCCGCGATGTCTGCCCACAAAGTCACGGCTGCGGCCAGCGATGCCGTTGCAGGCGCGCAGCCGTCTGCCGGTGCTGCCACTGAGCCCGCCCGTGACGCCCGTCGTGACGAGCTGACGCACGTGGACGCCAAGGGCGAGGTGCGCATGGTCGACGTGTCCGACAAGGCCGAGACCCATCGCATTGCTATCGCCGAGGGCACTATCCTCATGCATCCTGAGACGCAGGCTATGGTGCTGCAGGACCGCGCCAAAAAGGGCGACGTGCTTGCCTGCGCGCGCGTGGCGGGCATTATGGCCATCAAACGCACAAGCGACATCATCCCCATGTGCCATCCGTTGCTCATTACCAAGAGCAAGTGCGACATTGCGCCCATTGCTTCGGCGGGGACGCCGGCCGAGGACGTGCCCGAGGGCTGGGCGCCGGCGCGCGTTGACGGGCAGGTTGGCTTTCATGTATTGGTTACGGCCGGCGTGACGGGTAAGACGGGTATCGAGATGGAGGCCCTGACTGGAGCGAGTGCTGCGTGCTTAACAATCTATGACATGTGCAAGGCGGTCGATCGCGGCATGGAGATCGTCGACGTGCGCCTGCTGCACAAGGAGGGCGGCCGCTCGGGCGTGTGGGACCGCGCAGAGCGTCAGGCCGCTGCTGTTGAGGCCGTGGCCGCTGACGGTGCCGCGCCCGCGGGCGCACCCGTCGCCGTCGCGCCCGCAGCTCCGACACCGGCCGTCCCCGCGATCGCGTTTATCGGCTACCAAAACTCGGGCAAGACCACACTCGTCGAGAAGGTTATCGCCGAGCTCACCCGCCGCGGCCTGCGCGTGGGTTCTCTCAAGCATCACGGGCACCACGGCTTTGATATCGACGTGCCCGCTAAGGACACCTGGCGCCATCACCAGGCCGGATCAAAGCACGTGGGCCTCATCTGTGCCACGCGCTGGGCGGAGTACGCCGACACGCGCGAGGAGGACGAGATGCCCGCGCGCGAGCTGCTGTCGCGTTACAACGATGTCGACGTGGTGATCATCGAGGGTTACAAGACCGAGGGCTTCGACAACATCGTCGTCGCGCGCTCCGGTGTCGACCGTCTGCGCGGCAAGAGCTCGCTCGACCTGGTCGACGGTCACACGCTGGCCCTTGCCTGCAACGAGGCCCTGGCGCGTCAGGCCTTCGACGCCGGCTTTGCGACCCGAGCCATCAACATCAACGACGCCCGAGCCATCTGTGATCTTATCCAAGATCACCTTCAGGCTTGACGCTGCGCCGGCCCCAAGCACCCCATCTCGCCCCTCAAGCCGTCGCTCGCGTACCAAAGTACGCGTCGCTCCTCTTTCGGGGCGACCTGGGGCACTTGGAACCGGCTCGCTGCGTTGCCATAACATGCCAAATAGGAACAGGTTTATTTCGGCAGGTTTTATCTGGGCAAACGCCATTTCCACCACAAAGGGGCCAGGCACCTTTGTGGTGGATTTTGCTTTAGTAGATGTGTGGGACATGCCTTACAATCTACCAAGTAGTTCATGACGGGCGAAAAACGGAGAGAAGGGGCTTGATGCGTCCTTAATGTTTCATGCGGATAGATTGATTTGACAGACGGTGGCGAATGCCCGCCGTCCGTATTCGTATGAAACAAGGAGTCTCCATGCTCGCATCTCTTTTCTCAAAGCCTCAATCATCGCTGTCCGTGCAGGCCAAGCGCCTGGTGGCGATGCGCTTTCTCATCTACACCGGTTTTCAGACCAGCTACTTTATCGGCGTCATCGGAACGCTCACCTATGCAGACGATGCCTCGGTCGTGGCGACATCGCTGGCCGTTCTGTTTATGAACGTTTTCGTGATCCTGGGGTCCTTTGCGGGTGGAGCGGCGCTCGACGCTTTGGGCCCGCGCCGCCATTTTTTGCTGAGCATCGTCGGCGCGCTGACAACCGGCGCGGCGATTATCGCCTTTGGCAGCGCGACCGGCATCGTCCTGCTCGGCGCGGTGCTCCTGGGTTTTGTGATGGGGTTCGCCCAGCCCATCGCCACATCCTATCCGGCCTACCTCACCGATGATCCCGTCGAGCTCAAAGACATCAACTCCGCCATCGCCATGTTTTCAAACGTGAGTATCATCGTTGGCCCCACGCTGGGCGGCTTTGTCGCGGCGGCTGCGTCGTCGCGCGCGGTGTTTGTGCTCATGATGATCTTTACCGTACTGGCGCTCGCCGCCGGTTGGGGCTTTAGGCCGCAGACCAGCCATGTTGCCGGGCATGCGGATGCCGATTCGGCAGAGGAAGGGGAGCGTGCGGGACAAAGCTTCAACTCCAGCGCGTCCACCCGCGTCACCTTCGTGACCAGCATCAAGACGGTCTTTACCAACAGCGTCCTCGCCCTACTGTTTTGCATTATCTTTCTTTCGAACTTTGGCTATGGCGCCTTCGATCCACTGGAGTCGTTCTTCTACCGCGATGTCCTGCACGTCGGTGTCGAATGGATGGGCTGGCTCTCGTCGGCCAGCGGTGTCGGCGCGGTGCTGGGCGCCGTCCTCGCGCTCCGCTTGCCGCCGCACCTGGTCAACCTTAAAACCCTGCTCGTGGCGCTCATGTCCGTGGGCCTGGGAAGTTTGCTCTATGTGGGGGCACCGTACGTGGGCGTAGCCCTTGTCGGCCAGATTGCCCTGGGCGTGGCCTGGGGCGTCGTCAACCCGCTCCACAACACGATCGTGCAAACGACGGCCCCGCTCGAGCAGCTCGGTCGCGTGAACTCGGTCATGGGCTTTGGCAATATGTTTGCCGGCGTGGCGCCGCTGGCGATTGCCCCGTGGCTGGCGGCGACATTTGGCGTGCAGCAGACGCTCATCGGAGCAGGCATGGTCGTGACGGCAGTTCCCGCGGTGTTGCTGCTGTTTGGACGCCGGCATTTTGATCGTGCCGCAAGGCAGTAAAAACCATCACAACATTCGATGAAAATCGCGATTTTGCCGAAAAACGTCGAATGTTGTGATGCTTTGCGTCTCGGGCCAGGCCACCCTTCGGGTTCGGCCACCACAAAGGGGGCAGGCACCTTTGTGGTGGTTTTTGCTTTGACAGGCCGCGCCTGTGCCTTGGTATACCATGTACGCCGTTCACGAATACACCCCACACCGACGCGCTACCCAGAAAGGCCCCCCATGGACGCCACCTTCAGCCACAGCAAAGCCGTGTTCTGCGATATCGACGGCACGCTGCTCACGAGCCAGCACACGGTGTCCCCGCGCACCGTGGCGGCGATCCGCGCCCTGCGCGAGCGCGGCGTGCTCTTTGGCCTGTGCACCGGGCGTGATGCCCACGCGACCGAGGCCATGTACGAGCTCTGGGGCATCGAAGGCCTGGTGGACGTGCTCGTGGGCTGCGGTGGCGCCGAGGTCATCGACCGCGCGCACGGCATCAACGAGTTGAGCTATCCGCTGCCGGGCGAGACCATCGCGCGCATCTGCAAGCACATGGCGGACCTTCCGGCAACGCCCGTCTGCCCCCGAGACGGCGTGTTCTACGTGCCCGAGAGTAACGCGTGCGTCGAGCACCTGTCGCGCGTCGACGGCGTGCCCTACCAGGTGGTCGATTTTGCCGAGTTTTTGCGCGAGCCGCAGCCCAAGGTGATGTTTACCATGGCGCCCGAGGTAATGCCGCGGGTGATTGAGCGGGCGTCGACGTTTGCCGATGACACTGTTAAGGCAGCGGCTCTGCAAACCACGCAGCGGCTCTACGAGTTCATGGATCCGCGCGTGTCCAAGACACGCGGCCTTGTGCGCGTGGCGGAGCTCAACGACATGGAGCTCCAGAACATCTGCGTGTTTGGCGATGCCGATAACGACACCTGCATGGTGGCCGACGCCGGCGTGGGTGTGGCCATGGCAAATGGCAGCGACGCCACCCGTGCCGCCGCCGATTTTGTAACCGCCAGCAACGACAAAGACGGCATTGCGATCTTTATCGAGGAACATCTGCTGTAGCGCCGGGGCAGAATCACCACAAAGGGGACGGGCACCTTCGTGGTGGCCTCAGGCGATTTGGGCGAGTTGATGCCTACAATCTGCGCGCAAATTCAAATATGGTTGTCTGAACATTACGCTTCCAACCACCGATGGGCTAAAGATATTCTCATCAGTTTGGCAGGGTATTACTCCCGGTAAATGACCTACCGCTCATGGTCGATTTTCGACTGTTTACAGGATGTTTACTCTTGAGCAAAATGTTGTGCAAATAAATCTAATGCCATTAAAAAATGATGTGCAGCTAAATTACCAGTAGAAACAAATAATAGATAGCGAATAAACGAAGGTAAATCTGAGCAAATGTCAAGAGAATTGAGAATCCGCTACAAAAATGTCGGTTTTGTTGCTCGGATGTCTAAACAATCGTTACAATATGTACACTAAACGTGCGCAATTACAGATTGCGCAGATACGTTTGATAGTGAAAGAGCAAGATCGCGGTCTCTTGGGGAGGAGACATCGATGAAAGCGAATTCAGACAAATCTAAGCAGAGTAAAAAAGCGACGCGCCGTGTACTGGCAGGCGTTTTGTGCGGAGCCTCCGTGTTGAGCCTGGTACTGTCGCTCGTCATGCCTCCGATCTCGCAGGCCATCGCCAACGATGGTCAGGCGGGTGCAGGCGAGGAAACTGTGATGGGGGATTCCTCAAGTGAGCCCACTGATGCAGTCAACGCTGCCGGGGATGCCGAAAAGCTGAATAGCGGCGAGATTGAGGGTGGCGCGAGCGAAGACGCCGCTGCCGCAGGCCTGCCGTCCGACGACACGAAGGTCGAGGGTGACACGCAGCCTTCCGACGCACAGCCTGCGGATGATGAAAATAACGATGAAAACGCTCCCGCCACCGTCAGTGCCGATGACTCCAAGGTAAGCGGCGATGTTGCTGAGGCATTTACCAATGGCGGCAAGTTCCAACTGACGGGTCCTGCCCATTCGAATCGGCAGATTGCCATCAACAAAGACACCACCATCGATCTTAACGGCAACATGCTTTACAACGACGCCGGCGTCTACAACGACGCCGGCGCCCCAGACTCCTTCTTTGTGGTCGAAAACGGAGCCACACTCACTATCGAGGATTTAAGCAAAAAAACAAAGGATGAACCAAGACCGGTCGATACGGCCAATACGCCGGCGGGTCAGCCTGCGAGTATGGAGTGGAAAAAGGGAAGCGGCTCTAATAACGGCACTCCTGAGAGTCTTACTTACTATGAGACTAAGAGCGCGCCCAATACAGATGAACCTGGCACCACCGAGACTACGTACGAGCATGTTGTTACGGGCTTTGGCGCTATCGATGCGGCGTCGGAAAGCGGTTCCGTAAAGTATGTGGTCAACGTTAAAGCGGGCGGCATACTCAATCTCAAGGGCGGCATGATTACCACGGCTGCCAACCTGAGTAACGACGGTCATGTGATTTATTCCGAGGGTACGGTCAAAATCGAAGGCGGTTACGTCACCAACGGCAACGGCGGTGGCTGGGGCGGTGGCCTGTGCATAGCAGGCACGAATCCCAAACTCGAAATGACAGGCGGTGTGGTCGCGGGAAACAAGGCGGCTGCTGGCGGCGGCATCTTTGCTAACTTTACAGCCACCCTGAACCTTGCGGGCGGAATTATCTCTGGCAACGCTACGTATGGAAATTCCATCAACAATGGTGAAGACACCAACGACGGTGGCTACGGTGGCGGTGTTTATACCAAGGGTGCAAACGTTACCATTAGCGGTTCTGCCTGTATAACTAACAACCGAGTCAACGATTACATCACTTGGGATAGACTTTACAACAATGGCCTGCTCGGTGGCGGCGGCATTGCATGCACACACGGTGGCAAACTCAGTATAACGGGTGGCTCCGTTACTGCTAACTACTCCCATGAGGCTGGCGGTGGCGTCTACGCAGGTTTCTATAGTAAGAACAACGGCAAGAACATTAGCTTTAAAATGACTGGCGGTACGATTGCCGGTAACGAATCCGATAACGCCGAGGGCGGCGGTCTGCGTGTCGCAGGCGGCGAAGGTGGCGACAATGTTGGCACGAATGCAACAATTTGCGCTGGTGAGAACAGCAAGATTTACATTACGAACAACAAGACGATGACGGGCAGCACTAAAGACCGCGGTGGCGACTGGGGTGGCGGAGGCGTCTTTATCCAGCAGGGCGGCAAACTCAATATCGTAAAGACGCTGATCACTAATAATGAGGCCGGCGGCTGGGGCGGCGGCGTTGGTGCGTGCCCTACGGGCGAGACGATCGTCTCGCACTCAAATGGTGCCGCAATCTACAACAATTCGGATCATGGTGAGCACGTCTCCGCCAAAGGTCATGATAAGGATCTGGACAGCAACACTGACTACATTACCACAGACTTCAAAAAAGCCGGTCACAAGGATTTCTTCCTCGTACGCAAGGATGACAGCAATAAGACGGTTGCAGTTGTGCTCGGCAAGATGCTCGGCGGCGGCTCAGCTGGCTGGAAGGGCACCTGCGATCGCCAGAAGATCACCATCGATCCTAATGGCGGCGCCGAGGCCAAGTACATGTTCGGTTTGGAGGCCCATCCGAATGAAGAGGCCGTAAAAAAGGCGAAATTGGCAGCTACGACCATCATCAGTGGTAACTACTCCTACACCCATGGTGGCGGCATCATGACCAACGGCGATCTTGTCGTTGGCGAGGTCAGTGATCTGAGGGTTTACCCGAGCATGAAACTCAACGCCACTAAGGTGCTTGTGGATGCAAAGGGAAACAAACAAAACCTTAATGGGCACGCGTACAAGTTTCAGCTGCTGCGCCAGGATGGTACCGGTGCCAAGGCGCCTTCTTGGAAAGATGACGGCACATTAGATATGGGCGATTGCAGTGGTGCGGGTGAGGCGACTGTTGATCAATCAAGCGGCAGTATCACCTTCGACTCTGGCAAGGACTATTCTTCAGGGCAATACGTTTTCTATCTCGTTGAGGAACCCATCAGCGGCGAAAACGAATTGGACACTAAATTCGATAAGACCATTTACAAGATCGTGGTAAAAGTTGGGGACAGCCCATCCGAAACTAAATATCTCATGTCGTATCCTATTAATTATTACAAGGTAGAAGGAGTAACTGTCTATAAAAAGTCCGAGGGGGCTAAGGACTTCGAACAGCTTAACAGAGGCTATTCCGTTAAGTACTTATCGGATAATACGATGGCCTCGGTTAATATTGGCGACGGTGATAACCCGACCTTTACCAACAAAATTGAGCCCTATGACTCTCTTGGTTCCTGGACACCTGCGGCGACTAAGGTCGTTGAGGGTGGCGAGATGAAGGAGTTCACGCTCGAGTTTGCGGATAACGAGAACTTTACGGGCGACAGCGTCAAGACCGTCTCGACCACTGCCGGTGGCGACAAGTCTCAGACCCTGAACTTCGACTCGATTGAGTACAAACTCGATCAACTCGACTACCTCACGACTGACCCCACGGGTCGCGGTGCAAGCAATACCTTTACTTATTACGTTCGCGAACAGCTGCCAACCACGCCGTTTACGAACTACACATACGACCAATCGGTTTATCAGATTACGGTCAATGCGGTTGACGACTCTAACCACAAGATCAACATCTCTGCGACCTACAAGCAGATTCAGGATCGTGATGGCAAGCCAGTGACCACCGACACGCCCCACGACCTCACCAAGTCCAACCCCACCTTCACCAACACCTACTCCACCTCTTTGCCCCTTTCTGGTATGTCGGGCGTCACTCTGACGTACCTTGCCGGCGCGGCGGTGCTTTGCGCTGCTGCAGCCTGGATGCACATTCGTCGCAAGGCGAATGCGAAGGGAGGTGAGCGTCGTGAATAAGAAAGTTTGCTCCTTCCCGATCTTGTTTGCGCTGCTTGCCCTCTTGATTGGCACCTGCGCGGTTGTGTTCCCCGCATCCGCGCAGGCCGCGCCGACCTCGAACGGTTCCATCACGGTGAGCGGCACCGTGGCGAGCAGCTATGACGCCTACCAGATCTTTAGCGCCAACGTCGTCGACGGCGACAGCGACGCCAAGATCGCCACCGACCTCGCCTGGCCAAGCGCCGCCGTGCGCGACGCCGCACTGCCCGTGCTGCATAGCGCCGGCATGCCCAATTCCCAGACCACCGCGCAGGAAGCTGCCGAGTGGCTCAACACCGATTCCCACCTTACGAGCGCGCTGAGCGCACAGCTCGCTCGTTCCCTCCAGAGCTCTGGCGCCGAGCCCGTGGTCCTCAACGCGGGCACGACGGCCGAGCTGCCCTGTGGCTACTGGCTCATCGTCGCCGCCGACGACGCCATCGCCCAGGGCGAGGCCGGCACCGCGCCGATCATGGCTCTGGTCGGCGGCAGCGCCGTCACCGTCAAGCCCAAGGCCGCGACGCCCAAGGTCGCCAAGCACGTGCTGGAGGACGGCACCGCCGCCTGGCAGAAGGCCGCCGACGCCACGGTCGGCGACGACCTGTACTGGCGTCTCTCTGCCACGGTCCCGGCGGGACTCACCGCCTACGACACCTATACGGTGCGGTTCGTCGACACCATGAGCGCGGGGCTCGACCCCTCCAAGGTGGCCGCGAGCATGCGTGTGTACGTGGCGGCGGGCGCGGACGGCGGCTTTGACGCCGTCCAGACCGGCAAGGACGGGCGCGCCGGCACCGAGCCCGCGAAGGGTTGGACCGATATCACGGCCCAGTGCGCCACCAAGGTAGCGGCCGACGGCAAGACCTTCACCGTGCGCACCGGCGACCTGATCGCCGCGCTCGGCGGGGCCGACGCCTTTACCGCGGGCGCCCGTGTGGTCGCCGTGTACAATGTGCCGCTCAACAGTGCGTGCAACCACGGCATCGCGAAGGGCAACCCCAACGAGGTCTACCTGCGCTACCCGCGCTCTCCCTTTGCCGACCAGTCCGGCGACGCCGGCTTCACCCGCACGCCGAGCGACGACGCGTGCGCCTACACCTGGGATCTCGCGCTCACCAAGCGCGGCAGCGACGGCGACAAGCCGCTTGCCGGGGCGGTCCTGAGCATCGCCGACGACCGCGGTCGCACACTGGCGACCGACGGCACGTGGGATGCGGAGGGCAAGGCCACCGTCACCACGGGCGAGGACGGCCGCGTGACCGTCTCGGGCGTGGACTCGGGCAAGCTGGAGGTCCGCGAGCTCAAGGCGCCCAAGGGCTACACCGCCTTTGAGGGCACGCGCTCCGTGACGGTCAAGGCCGAGGGCCTGGACGTCGACCAGGTGGCCGCCGCCAAGCCCAAGCTCACCATCACGGCCGAGTCGCCCCTGCGCGCCGACAGCGCGGACGGGTCGACGGGCAGCCTGGAGGCGTCGCTTATCAACACACCCACCGGCGCACCCCCTAGCATTACCACCGGAGGCTTTATGCCCTCGACTGGCGATATGGCAATGTACGCCGCGGCCGCCGCAGCGGTCGCCGGAGCCGCGCTCATCGTGGTCGCGCTCCTGGTCAAGCGGGGAGGTGGCAGCCATAAAGAGTAGCTGGCAGCCCCACAGAGAGCGGGGCGAGACGTAGCGAAGTAGATGCTAAGACACAGACAGATGATGACCGATCGAATGAGAACCAACCGGAAAACGGAGGAAAAGAAGATGAGCATGAATAAGAACATCGCACGCCTGGCAGTAACCGCCGGCCTCACAGCAGCGTTGAGCTTTGGTGGCGTGATGGCCCCGGTCACGATGGCGTTTGCTGAGGGTGGGTCGACTGTGACGTTCGATTGCGGTGACTACGCTGGATCAACGACTTATAAGGGCATCCAAATTTTCAAGGCGAATGTGACTACGACCAATGGGACCACGACGGCGAGCAACATCGACTGGGGTAGTTCTGAGGTCAAGACGGCTGTGGTTGCCGCTATTCACGAGAAGGACTCTACCTACACCAGTACAAACGCGCAGGATGCTGCCGATTGGCTGAATGAGCACAACAAAGATGCCGATCAGACCGATTCAAACACTAGGGTCAATAGCGGCCATGTTTTGAGCGTAATTGCCTCCAAACTGGAGAAGACTGGCGATTGGATCAAGACGTCCGCTGGCAGCTCGTCCCTTACCGGCCTTAATGCTGGCTACTGGCTGTTCCTCACCGATACCGCCGGCAAGCCCGCCGGCAAGTCTACCGATGCATTTACCTCTCCCGTGTACACTGTTATCGACGGCACCAGTGAAACGACCGTTAAGCCCAAGAAGAGCGTCCCCACGGTTGAGAAAAAGATTCTCGATGATTCTAAGGTGAAGGGCGGTAACGTTACTGACGAGACCGAATGGGTGGATGCTGCCGACTCCCAGAACGGTCAGGTAGTGAACTATAAGCTAACCGGAACGATTGCAGATAACTATGCCAGCTATGACTCTTATTCCTATAAGTTTAAGGATACGCTGGAGAAGGGTCTTGACTACGTCGATGGCTCGCTTAGCGTTTATGCACTGAACGGTGATGCATATACCGAGATTGCTCCGGCTAGCTACAGTGTGACTAACCCCACTGATTCCAGTCGTGACCTGGTAGTCGATTTTAGTAGGGGCGAAAATGGTCTGAAGTCGGCCACCGCGAAAGATGGCGGATCGCTTACGATCAATGCCAACACCAATATTGTTGTCTTCTACAAGGCAAAGCTCAACGCAAAGGCGGTTATTGCAGGGGCCAACAACAAGCTGGAGGGCAACCCCAATACTGTTACGCTCGAGTATTCTAACAACCCCATGGTCGCAGGCACTGGCACCTCGGCGCCCGACACCGTCGTGGACTACACCTACGGCCTTCAGATTAATAAGGTTGACCTGGGCACCGAAGCAGCTCTCGAGGGCGCGCAATTTACCATCACGACCACAGGTGATGAGAATAACAGGGTGGCGAAATATGTCGCGAAGGACGGTACGTTGAGTAATGACGAGGTTCTTTTAACGACGGACGCGAATGGTCTCATTCAGCTTACCGGTCTTGACGCTGGCACCTATACCGTTACGGAGAAAAAAGCTCCCAATGGCTATACCGCGGTTTCGTCTTTCGAATTTACGATTGATCCGACAATTAAGGATGATGGCCAAGGCTACAAGTTGACAAAGCTTGATGGAACGCTTGATCCCAAGGGTCAGGCCGGCAAGGTCATTGCCGGTCTCACCGATGGAAAATCCGGAGATAACAAGCTTGAGGCCAAAAATGGCACCCTCACCAACGCCGACGGCACCTTCAACATCACCGTTGGCGATACCAAGCGGGTTGGCCTTCCCCTCACCGGTCTTAACGGCGTGACCTTCACTTGGATCGCTGGTGGCGCGGTGCTGTGCATCGGCGTGGCGCACCTCATCCGCAGCCGTAAGCAGGCTGAGGAGTCCGAGCAGGAGTAACGCTCGCTCACCCATCCCTTTGGCAGGTGGGATGTGATGGCCATGAGACTTGCGGACACTTTTCTCGTCCATCGACGTTCTTGCTTTGCCATTCTCTTTTCGGGGCAGACTCCGCGCTGGAGTTTGCCCCGTTTTGTATCTGCGAGCCCGCGCTGCGCTATCCTGCTTGGTGCAGCTCTCTAGCGCAACCTGACGAAAGTGGTGTGGCCGATGTCACGTGCAAACAAACACTCCAAGCCCGCGGGCGGCAAGCGTCGTCGCAAGCGACTGCCGCGCTGGGCCGACCGTCTCATCACCATCGTCATCATCCTTATTGGCGTGGGCCTTATGACCTGGCCGTGGATCTTGGACCGGCTCGAAGCCTCGGGCGTGTTCAACCAGATCAGCACGGTGTCCAGCACCGTGGACGCGCTGTCTGCCGAGGAGCGCGAGCGCATCCTGCTCCAGGCTCGCTCCTTTAACGAGCAACTTGCCGGCGAGGCCACCGAGCTTCCCGCCGACCAGATCGAGCCCTACGCTCAGCAGCTCATCTTTGACCGCGACCCCATGATGAGCTGGGTCGAGATTCCCTCCATCGACGTGAGCATGCCCATCTACCACGGCACGAGTGAAGAAGTCCTTATGGCGGGCGTCGGCCACCTGGAGGGCACGAGCCTGCCGGTGGGCGGCACCTCGACGCATTGCGTGCTCACCGCGCACTCGGGCATGCGCAACCTGAGTATGTTCGACGACATCCACTCGCTGGAGCCCGGCGACCTGGTGCTGCTGCACACCATGAACAAGACGCTCGCCTACAAGATGGTGGACTCCGAGGTCGTGCTGCCCGAGGAGATGGAGTCGCTGACCATCGAGCCCGGCGCCGACAAGGTGACGCTCGTCACCTGCACGCCCTACGGCGTGAACGACCATCGCCTGCTGGTGCATTGCGTGCGTACCAAGTACAACAAGAAGGACGTCGACAAGCAAAAGTCGCTGGCCGGCCGCCACTGGGGCAAGCGCGAGTTTGCCGTGCTCATCGTGGTCGTTGCCATTGTGCTGTTGCTGCTGGACATCGTGATCCACGCGGTCCGCAAGCGCCGCAAGGCCAAGGCCTCGGCATAGGACATCGTTCAGAACCACCACAAAGGGGACAGGCACCTTTGTGGTGGTCGGGACTTTCAAACCATCACAACATTCGGCGAAAATCGCGATTTTGGCGAAAAGCGTCGAATGTTGTGATGGTCTTCGTTGTGGACGCGACGGTCTTCGTTGCGGTCGGGACGGTTTTCGCTATGGACGGTGCGGTTTCGTTGCAGAACCGCCAGCCCGCCGCCTGCCAGCCCGCCGCCCTCGTTACGTTTTCGCTGCATTTGGGTAAAGCGCCTGCTCCGAGCCGGCGTTGCCCTGTATACTAGAGCGGTTTATCTGTTATGCGGAAGGGAGCGCCTATGGCACTCAGCGAGAAAGACGTGCGCGGCATCGCCGAGTACGCAAAGATCGCACTGACCGATGACGAGCTCACCCAGATGACGTCCTACATGAACGACGCCGTCCAGATGCTCGAGCCCGTCTTGCAATATGACTTGCCCGACGTGGAGCCCACGTTCCATCCCATCGGAAGCCTGTCCAACGTGATGGGCGATGACCTGCGCGAGCCCGAGCGCGACCTGCCGCTCGACGTTGCGCTCGAAAACGCCGGCAGCGCGCGCGACCGCTACTTCCGCGTGCCGTCCATTTTGGGAGAGGGGGAGAGCGAGTAATGGCGCTAAGCTTCGATTCCCTTACCGCTGCCCAGATCGCCGCGGGCGTTGCCGCCGGCGACTTTACCGCTACCGAGGTGGCCCAGGCCTCCCTTGCCGCCATCGAGGCGCGCGAGGGCGGGGTCCAGGCATTCCTGCAGGTGGCGCCCGAGCTCGCGCTCGAGGCCGCTGCGCGCGTGGATGCCGACCGTGCCGCAGGCAAGCCGCTGCCCCCGCTCGCGGGCGTGCCGCTGGCCATTAAGGACAACATGAACCTCGTGGGCACGCGCACCACCTGCGCTTCCCGCATGCTCGAGAACTACCAGAGCGTCTACACCGCTACCTGCGTTCAGCGCATGCTCGATGCCGGCTGCCTGCCCATGGGCAAGGCCAACATGGACGAGTTTGCCTTTGGCAGCTCCACCGAGAGCTCGGCGTTCCACCGCACCAACAACCCCTGGGATACCGAGCGCGTGCCCGGCGGCTCCTCGGGCGGCTCCGCTGCAGCCGTCGCCGCGGGCGAGGTCGCGCTCTCGCTGGGCTCGGACACCGGCGGCTCCATTCGCCAGCCGGCATCGCTGTGCGGCGTGGTGGGCTTTAAGCCCACGTATGGCGCCGTGAGCCGTTACGGCGTGGTTGCCTTTGGCTCGTCGCTCGACCAGGTGGGTCCCTTTGGCCGTACGGTCGAGGATGTCGCGCTGGCCATGAACGCGCTTACCGGCGCGGGCCACGATCCGTACGACTGCACCAGCCAGGATTGCGCCGTCGACTTTACCGAGCATCTCAACGACAGCATCGAGGGCAAGCGCGTGGGCATCATCCCCGCGTTTATGGAGGCCGAGGGCCTGACGCCCGAGGTCAAGGCCGCTGTTCAGCGCGCCGCCCAGGAGCTGCAGAACCAGGGCGCCGAGCTGGTCGAGGTCGACCTGCCGCACTTGGATGCCGCCATCGCCGCCTACTACGTCATCGGCCCGGCCGAGGCGTTCTCCAACCTGGCGCGTTTCGACGGCATTCGCTACGGCTATCAGGAGGAGGGCTGCGCCAACCTGTCCGACCAGAGCTCGCTGTCGCGCGCCCATGGCTTTGGCGCCGAGGCCAAGCGCCGTCAGATGCTCGGCGCCTACCTGCTGAGCTCGGGCGTGTATGACAAGTATTACTACGCTGCGCAAAAGGCCCGCACGCTCATCACTCAGGACTACGACGCCGCGTATGCCAAGGTGGACACCATCCTCATGCCCGCCTCGCCGCGCACGGCCTTTAAGTTTGGCGAGATCAGCGACCCGACGCAGATGTACCTTTCCGACCTGTACACCATCTCGCTCAACATTTGCGGCAACGGTGGCATCTCGGTGCCGCTGGGTCTGGGCGAGGATACTCAGTTGCCCGTTTCTGCCCAGCTGGTGGGTCCGGCCTTTAAGGACCGTCAGCTGCTCACGTTTGCCCGCGCCCTGGAGCGCGGCTTTGCCGATACCGCTACGGGTGCGCCCGCGCTTTCCGTCGCGCCCGATTTTGTCGGGAAGGGAGGCGAGCTGTAATGAAGGAGCTTTCCGAGGTCCTGCAGGATTGGGAGGCCGTGATCGGCCTGGAGATCCATACCGAGCTCACCGCACTTGATACCAAGATGTTCTGCAACTGCAAGCTCAGCCACGATGACGAGCCCAACGCCAACGTGTGCCCGGTGTGCCTGGGCCTGCCCGGCGCCCTGCCGGTGCCTAACAAGAAGGCAATCGAGAGCATTGTTAAGGCCGGTCTCGCCACCAACTGCGAGATTCAGCGTCACTCGATGTTCTACCGCAAGCACTACTTCTATCCCGATATGGCCAAGAACTTCCAGACCACGCAGGGTCCGGTCGCCTTTGCCATGTACGGTCACCTGGACCTGGACGTGACCGGTCGCGGTGCCGCCGAGCGCCCCGACTGCGCGTTTGGCGAGGCCGAGGCCCAGAGCCTGGCGAGCGCCTCGGCCAACGCCGAGGGCCTGTCCACGTCCATGACGTCGACCATGCGCGAGGGCAACCAGCGCGCCGGCCACCTGGCCAGCTACGACGCGTCCAACCTGCAGATGCCCGAGCGTCGCGAGGACGGTTCCTACACGGTGCCCATCCGCATCCTGCGCATCCACATGGAGGAGGACGCCGCCAAGATGGTGCACGTGGGCGGTGCCGAGGGCCGTATTACCGCCGCTGCCGAGTCGCTCGTCGACTACAACCGCTGCGGCACGCCGCTGATTGAGCTCGTCACCGAGCCCGACCTGCGCACGCCCGAGGAGGCCCGCCTGTTTATGGAAAAACTCCGTCGCATCTTTGTGACGCTGGGCATTTCCGACTGCTCCATGGAGAAGGGCTCCATGCGCTGCGACGGTAACGTGTCGCTGCGTCGCCGCGGCGAGACCAAACTGGGCACCAAGACCGAGCTCAAGAACCTCAACTCGTTTAAGAGCCTGCACGATGGCCTTGCCTACGAGATCTGCCGTCAGGCCGAGGTGCTCGAGGAGGGCGGCATCATCTATCAGGAGACCCGCCACTGGGAGCCCAGCCGTAAGCGCACTGTGGTCATGCGCGTGAAGGAGACGGCCGACGACTATCGTCTGTTCCCCGATCCCGACCTGGCGCCGTTCGATCTGGACGACGAGTTCATCGACCGCTGCCGTGGCGAGATCCCTGAGCTGCCCGATGCCAAGCGCGCCCGTTTTGAGGCCGACTTTGGTATTAAGACGGCCGACGCCGAGCAAATCGCCGGCGACCCCGAGTTTGCGGACTTCTTTGAGGCTGCTGCTGCCGGTATGGCTGGCAAGGAGGCCCAGACGGTCGCAAACCTGCTGGTGAACGAGATGATCGCCTACCTTAAGGGCGCGGGCGTGTCGCTCGCCGAGTCCGGTATTGCGCCGGCTCAGGTTGCGGCGCTTGCCAAGTTGCTCGCGACCGATGCCATCAGTTCCAACCAGGCGCACGAGGTCTTTGAGGCCATGGCCCAGACCGGTGACGATCCCAACAAGATCGTCGACGAGCGCGGCATGCGTCAGGTGAGCGATGCCGGTGCGTTGCAGCCGATCGTGGACGAGGTGCTGGCAAACTGTGCCGATCAGGCGCAGCAGTATCGTGACGGCAACCAGAAGGTCATCGGCTTTTTGGTGGGCCAGTGCATGAAGGCGAGCCGCGGCAAGGGCAACCCGAAGCTCTTCAACGAGTTGCTGAGAACGTCGCTCTCGTAAGCGGGAACCGAGGGGCCCCGGCAGGGCGGGTGCTTCCTCAAAATTTCGAACAGTCCTGCGCAAGACGAAGGCCACATTAAGTGGCCTTCTTTGCGTGCGGAACTCATTTTGAGCAAGCACCCGCCCTGCCGGGGCTCCCTGGTTCCGTGACGACTCGGCCGTTCGGGTCAGGCGGGCTGATAGGAAAGATGGTGACGGAGGCGCAAAATGCGCCTCCGCCTTTTCAATGTGATGAAAGTGTGGCGAAATGAGCTTAAAACTTCCGTAAATGTGATAAATGTCACGTTTTACCTAGGGTAAAATGTGGGAAATATCACGTTTACGGAAGTTTCTTTGCGGGAGGTTCGGCCATGCAGCGAGATATCATTGCCAAGCTTAACGCTTGGAAAGCGTCAGAATATCGTAAGCCGCTTATCCTTAAGGGGGCGCGCCAGGTTGGAAAGACGTGGGCACTTAAGGAGTTCGGCCGAACCTCGTACCTCAATTTTGTGTATCTGACGCTCGAGGAGCCGTCACCTGGGGTACAGAGCGAGTACGCTCAGTTTTTCGAAGGTACACGCGATCCTCGACGGATCATCTCAAATCTTTCCCTGGCACTTGGACAGCCTATCGATCCCGGCGAAACGCTGCTTATTATTGATGAGATCCAGGATTGTCCTTCTGCAGTCGGCGCCCTTAAATACTTCTGTGACGAGGCCCCCGAGTATCACGTCGCATGTGCAGGGTCTTTGTTGGGCGTTCGCTTGTCCCGTGAGACCAGCGCTTTTCCGGTGGGAAAGGTCGAGTTCATGGAGATGCGCCCCATGAGCTTTTCCGAGTTTCTGAAAGCCGAGGGCGCTGCAAACTACGACGAATACCTTGGCGGCCTGGACCAGATCGAGACAGTGCCCGATTTCTTCCATGTCCGTCTCGTCGAGCATCTTCGTCGTTATTTTGCATGCGGCGGCATGCCAGAGGCTCTTGGCCGGTGGGCGGAGACGGGCGATATCGTTCAGGTCGATAAGGTGTTGTCTGATCTCTTGGATTCCTACGAGCGCGATTTTGCCAAGCATGGTGGCCGTGCGCAGTTCGCCAAGCTTTCGCAAATATGGAACTCGATTCCAGCTCAGTTGGCGCGCGAGAACAAAAAGTTCGTTTGGGGTGCGGTGCGCGAGGGGGCTCGTGCTCGAGAATACGAGGATGCTCTGGAATGGCTTGCCGATGCTGGGCTCATCACGGCGGTTCGCCTTAATGCTGCCGGTGGTGTGCCGCTCTCTGCGTACGATGACCTCAAGGCATTTAAAGTCTACTGTCTTGATGTCGGCTTGCTGCGCCGCATGGCAAGGCTGGATGCGTCCGCTTTTGCCAACTCGGATGCGCTATTTTCGGAGTTCAAAGGTTCGTTCGCCGAGAACTATGTGCTTCAGGCATTACTTTCACAGTTAGACGCTGCTCCGCGTTATTGGACAAACGAGAAGCCGAAGCACGAAGTCGATTTTTTGATTCAAGTCGGAAACGAAATCGTTCCCGTCGAGGTCAAATCGGGAGAGGTCGTTCATTCCAGGAGCCTTAAGTACTATGCCGACAAGCATGCGGAGACGACTCCATTGAGGGTCCGCTACTCACTTAAGAACCTAAAGCTCGACGACGGGGTGCTCAACATTCCGTTGTATTTGGCTGATCGATCTGTCCCTCTTATCAAAAAGGCGCTTGATTGTGCGCATCTTGACGTTTAGATCCTGGGTGAGCTGACGGGCGGCGGCTAATTAATCGCTCCGTTACGGCCAGGGAGCTTGGGCCTTAGCGATGCTTGCTTCGCCAAGCCGTGGGTGTCATGCCGGTGTATTGTTTGAAGGCTTGGGCGAAGGCGGCCTGCTGAGGGTAGCCTAGACGCTCTGCCACCTGCGCTATCGTGAGCGCGCTATCGGCCAAAAGGTCCTGTGCTCGCTCCATACGGCGTCTGCGAATGTAGGCGCCCAGGGACTCGCCGGTTTGGGCTTTAAAGGTGGCGCATAGTTTGGAGCGGCTTGTGTAGAGCCTCTCGGCCACCTCGTTGATACCCACACGCCTGCCTTTGTCGAGCGAGCGCTCAATCATTGCCGTTGCTTCTTCGGCAATGGTTATGCTGACGCGTGTGTCTGCCGCCTGCCGCGCCTGCTTGTGGGCCGCGCGCGAACAGGCGAGCTCCGCGACCATGGTCTCCACAATGCCCTGCATATAGACGTGTCCGCCTACGGTGCGGGCGCGGTCCTCGTTAATCCGGCGCAGCGTGTGGCAGATGGCAGACGTCGCTTCCTCGTGCCATGACTCGGCAAACGCCTCAAAGATTCCCGCGAACTCGGTGGGATAGCGGTGCTCCAGTTCGTCAAAATATCCAGGCAAAAAGAGCACCGAGCGCGAGTGATAAAGCTCCCCCGCAAACAGCGGGCTTAATTCCTCACCACAGCTATCTTGGATAAAGCTGCAAACGGCATTGTTTGGCCACGGTCCATGCAATGGTTTAAGGTTCGCGGGCGTTATGCCAGCCTCGGGCATGCATGTAAGTGTGGGCGCGCTGACCTCGCTCACACAGGCGTATGGCTCGGGCGTGTATTCGGCCAGGTACATATCGTGCGTCGGGGTGATGAAATGCTCCATGACGATGCAGGCAGGGGAGAGAGGCATGATCCATGCGCGTCCGTGTGCCCGGTCGTTTGCCACCTCGCCGGTAAAGACGGCGCCCTTGCCGGTAAGCTCCAAGCCAAACTGCTCAAACTGTGGTGCGTAGAGCTCGGTTATGTCGGTCGCTGCCCGCCGCATTTGCAAAAGCGTCCCTTTCCTTTGCAGAAACGTCCACGCCTGGCTCGATTGTGAGCCATGGCTAACATATCAATGATAAGTTGATTACGGTTAACTCTCAAGCCGTTAGAAAGGAATCTCATGGCAAAGGGATCAAAAAGGGAAGGTGGAGGCATCGGCGAGTTGCTCGCGTATGCCGGTGACCGCAAATTCCTAACGTATTTGGGCATGGCGCTTTCGGCGCTCTCGCAGCTGCTGAGCTTTGGCCCGTACGTGTGCATTTGGCTTGTCGCGCGCGATCTGATCGCCGTGGCACCTAACTGGAGCGAAGCCTGTGACATCGCGACGTATGGCTGGTGGGCCGTGGGTTTTGCCCTGGCAAGCATCGTAGTTTATTTCGTGGGGCTCATGTGCACGCACCTGTCTGCGTTTCGCTGCGCGTCCAATATCCGCAAGACTACGAGCGAGCACCTGCTTAAGCTGCCGCTTGGCTACTTTGACACGCACGCCACCGGTGAGCTGCGTCGTGTTGTAGACGGATGCGCCGCCTCCACCGAGACTTTGCTCGCGCACATGCTGCCCGATATCGCAGGCGCCGCCGCCATGGTCGTGGGCCTGCTCGTGTTGCTTTTCGCCCTCGATTGGCGCTTGGGCGCGGCATGCCTTATCTCGGTCGTCGTTTCGTTTGGCGCCATGGCCACCATGATGGGCGGCAAAGGCGCCGAGTTTATGAAGGCCTACATGGGAGCACTGGTCAAGATGAACAAGACCGGCACCGAATACGTACGCGGCATCCCCGTGGTCAAGGTGTTTCAGCAGACGGTCTACTCCTTTAAGGCCTTCCACGATGCGATCGCCGAATACGCCGACATGGCACAAAACTATGCGGGCACGTTCTGCCGAGGTCCGCAGGTACTTAACCTTACCGCGCTCAATGGTCTTGTGGCATTCCTGTTGCCCGTGGCGCTGCTGTTGGCGCCGGGCGAGACGGACTTCGCGCATTTTATGACCAACTTCACGTTTTACGCGATATTTTCGGCCGTGGTGCCGACGGCCATGACCAAGCTCATGTTTGTGGGCGAGGCCTCTCAGATGAGTGCCGATTCGCTGGCTAGAATTCGAAGCGTCATGGATTCCAAGCAGCTATCCGTGCCCGCCCACCCCAAGCACCCTGCTGGCGGCGACGTGCGATTTGAGGACGTGAGCTTTACCTACGAGGGAGCCGAAGCACCTGCTGTCAGCCATGTGAGTTTTAGCGTTTCCGCGGGTAGCACCCTCGCCCTGGTGGGTCCCTCGGGTGGCGGTAAGTCAACCTGCGCAAGCCTGATCCCGCGTTTTTGGGACGTCTCCTCGGGTCGAGTGCTCGTAGGCGGTGTGGACGTTCGCGATATGGATCCGTACGAGCTTATGGACCAGGTCGCCTTTGTGTTCCAGACCAACCAGCTGTTCCGGCAAACACTTGCCGATAACGTGCGCGCCTCCAAGCCTTCGGCCACTGACGACGAAGTGCGTGCGGCCCTCTCCGCAGCTCAGTGCGACGACATTGTGGCCAAGCTCCCCCAGGGCATCAACACCATGCTCGGCGCCGGCGGAGCATATCTTTCGGGCGGCGAGGTCCAGCGCGTGGCACTCGCCCGCGCGATCCTTAAAGACGCGCCTATCGTGGTGCTCGATGAGGCCACGGCGTTTGCCGATCCCGAGAACGAGGCGCTCATCCAGCGCGCCTTTAGCAAGCTGGCGGCGGGTCGCACGGTCATTATGATTGCGCACCGACTCTCGACTGTAGTGGGCGCAGACCAAATCGTGGTGCTCAACCAGGGCAGCGTGCAGGAGTCGGGTACCCATGCCGAGTTGCTGTCCCAAGAGGGTCTGTATGCCAAGATGTGGGCCGAATACGAACAGGCCGCGAGCTGGAAAATCACTGCAGCGACCGCGGATGCCGCCGTCACGAAGGGAGGCGAGGCCTAAATGTTCGCCTCATTCCAAAAGAAGTATTTCCTATCCGATAAAGGCGTCGCCGGCGTAAAACGCGGCATTTTCTGGACCACGCTCACCAATCTCATTACCATGGCCGGCATGGGCTTTTTGTTCCTGGTCATGGCCGGTTTTGTCGAGCATCTCGCCAGCGGGGCTGACCTGCCGGATGCCCTGCCGATCGTGGGCGGCCTCCTGGTCTTTTTCGTGCTGCTCTTTGCCTCTAACTGGCAGCAGTATTACTACACCTACTGCATCTTTTACGAGGAGTGCGGCAAGCAGCGTATGGAGATCGCCGAGCGCTTGCGCAAACTGCCGCTGTCGTTTTTTGGTCGTCGTGATCTGGCCGATTTAACCGAGACCATCATGGGCGACGTCCAGGCCATGGAGCACGCCTACAGCCACGTGCTGGGAGAGCTTTGGGGTGCCATCATCGCAAGCGCCATTGTGTTCGTGGCGTCGCTGTTCTTTTGCTGGCAGCTGGCGATCGCGGCTTTTTGGAGCGTTTCCGTGGCCTTTGCCGTGCTGTATCTAACACGCGGCCCCATGACCCCGGTGTTCGATCGCGTGCGTGCCGAGAAGGTCAAGGTTACCGAGGCGATTCAAGAGACGCTCGACTGCGTTCGCGAGATCCGTGCCACCAACCAGGAGGCCCATTATCTTGAGGGACTCAACGCCGTGATCGATGCCGAGGAGCGTGAGACCACCAAGGGCGAGCTCGCTAACGGGCTTTTGGTCAACTCCGCCTTTGCCATCCTGCGTCTGGGTATTGCCACCACGCTGGTCACGGGTGCCGCGATGGTCGCCTCCGGGCAGGTCGACTTTTTGGTGTTGTTTGCCTTCCTGCTTATGGTGAGCCGTATCTATGCGCCCTTTGACCAGGCGTTAATGTTAATGTCCGAGCTGTTTGCCGCCGAGTCGTCTGCCAAGCGCATGCGTTCCATCATGGAAGAGCCTGTGGCGCGGGGCAGCGAGATATTTGAGCCCGTGGGCCACGATGTGGTGTTCGATCACGTGGCATTTGGCTATGGTGCGGGCGAGGACGGCCGTGCCGGCGAGAAAGTTCTTACCGATGTGAGCTTTACCGCCAAGGAAGGCGAGGTCACGGCGCTGGTCGGTCCTTCGGGTTCCGGTAAGTCTACGGTGAGCCGCCTGGCCGCGCGCTTTTGGGATGCCACCGAAGGCACGGTCACCGTGGGTGGCGTGGATGTAGCGAGCGTTGATCCCGAGGTGCTGCTGCGCGACTACGCCATTGTGTTCCAAGACGTGCTGCTCTTTGACGACACGGTGATGGGAAACATCCGCCTCGGGCGTCGTGATGCCACCGATGAGGAAGTGCTTGCGGCCGCGCGTGCCGCCAACTGCGACGAGTTCGTAAACCGCATGCCGCAGGGCTACGACACCATGATCGGCGAGAACGGCTCCAAGCTGTCCGGCGGCGAGCGCCAGCGCATCTCTATCGCCCGCGCGCTGCTCAAAGATGCGCCCATCGTGCTGTTGGACGAGGCGACGGCGAGCTTGGACGTGGAGAACGAGACCGTGGTACAGCAGGCACTCTCCCGTCTGCTTGCAGGTAAGACGGTTATCGTTATTGCCCACCGTATGCGTACGGTGGAAAATGCCGACAAAATCGTCGTGCTCAAGGATGGTGTGGTTGCCGAGCAGGGCACTCCGGCGCAGCTCAAGGCAGCAGGCGGAGAATTCGCCCGCATGGTCGCGCTGCAAAAGGAAGCGGCGGACTGGCAGCTGTAGGAAAGGGGACCAAGATTTCCAAAGGTTAACTTTGGTTGACCATAATAGTTCGACTAAACTAGTCTCAAAAGCGTGCTCGAGCAAACTAATGAACTCGGGTGCTAAGGCACCATGCCGCGCTTGTGCGGCAAAAGGGAGAAGCAACATGAAGAAGTCGACGTTTAACACCCTGCTTGTCGGTGGCGGTTTTCTGCTTGGTACGGCCGGCATCAAGCTGCTCACCAGCGCTCCGGTAAAGAACGCCTGCGTGCAGGGCATCGCGTGCGGTATGCGCGTCAAGAACTGCTACCAGGACATGGTCGAGCAGGCCAAGGCCAATGTCGATGACATGGTTGCCGAGGCTGCCTACATCACCCAGAGCGAGGCCGCTGCTGACGAGGCAGCCGAGTAACGCTCTCAGGCACAAACTATGAGATTCTCGATTATTAGCGAGATCCCTGGCAGGACCCGCCTTCAGTTGGCGGGTCCTGTGCCAGAGAGCGATCTCGATGCGCTTCTAAAGCTCAGCGGCGAAATCGATGGTGTGCACAAGGTGCGCGTTTATGGCCGCATCGGCCAGATGGCACTCGAATACGACGAGTCGCGCCGCGCGAGCGTGCTCGACGCCCTGGGCGCACTCGATGCTCAAGCTATCGCCGATGCCAAGTCGGGCTACGTGATGCAACTCGAGCCGCGCAAGCACAAGCTCGTCATGGATCTTGCCACACTTATCGGCGCCCATTACGCACGTCGCTGGTTCTTGCCGACGCCTCTGCGTGCGGTGTTTGTCGTGGCCGGTTACATGGCATTTTTGCGCGCTGCCCTCCGTGAGCTCGCGCAGCCGCGCCTAACCGTTCCTGTGCTCGACGCTTCGGCCATCGGCATTTCGTTCGTCAAACGTGATGTCGACACCGCGGGCCAGACGATGTTCCTGCTCAACGTGGGCGAGCTGCTCGAGGACTACACCCGCGCCATGAGCGAAAACGAGCTCATCAACTCGTTGCTCGACGTGCCCGACAAGGCGCAAAAGGTCGTCGGCGACACCGAGGTAAGCGTTGCCGCGACCGAGCTTGAGCCCGGCGATCTGGTCGCCGTGCGCACCGGCATGTCCATCTGCATCGACGGTGTTGTCGAGCAGGGGAGCGCTATGGTCAACCAGGCGACCCTGACCGGCGAGCCGCTGGCCGTCGAGCGCAGCGTGGGCGACGACGTGTTCGCCGGAACCGTCGTGGAAGACGGCAGCATCTTGGTGCGTGTGCGCGCCAATACGGCGCAAACCAAACTGCGTTCAATCGTCTCGCTCGTGCAGACGGCCGACTCGCTCAAGTCCGAGGGCCAGTCGCACATGGAAGACCTCGCCAACAAGATCGTCCCATGGAACTTCCTGCTCGCGGGCCTGGTTGCGCTTACCACCCGCAGCCTCATCAAGACCTCAGCGGCACTGATGGTCGACTACTCGTGCGCACTCAAGCTCACGGGTTCCGTCGCCGTCATGACTGCCATGAGCGATGCCGCCAAGATGGGGGTCATGGTCAAGGGCGCGAAGTACTTTGAGTCGTTTGCCAAGGCCGACACCATTGTGTTTGATAAGACTGGCACGCTCACCGAGGCCCAGCCGCGCCTGGCTTGCGTGCTGACGACCGACGGCTGGAGCGAGGACGAGATCCTGCGCCTTTCTGCTTGCTTGGAGGAGCATTTTCCGCATCCGGTGGCGCGCGCCGTGGTCAATGCGGCACGTGAACGCGGACTCGAGCATCGCGAGCGCCATGCTGCCGTCGAGTACATCGTGGCGCACGGCATCGCTTCGTCCATCGAAGGGCGTCGCGCAATTATTGGCTCGGCACACTTTGTGTTTGAGGATGAGGGCGCGCAGCTCGAGTCCGACATTAAGGAGCAAATCGAGTCCCAGATGCAGGGCCTGTCGCCTCTGTACCTGGCGGTCGACGGCACGGTCGTGGGCGTGCTCGGTATCGAGGATCCGCTCAAGCCCGGGGTCCGCGAGGCCATCGCCGACCTGCATGCGCTGGGCGTCAAACATGTCGTTATGCTCACGGGCGATTCTGAACGCACGGCCGAGCGCATTGCGCGCGAGGCGGGTGTCGACGAGTTTAAGGCCGAACTGCTGCCCGAAGACAAGTACGCGTATGTGGAGCGCATTAAGGGCGAGGGGCGCCACGTTGCCATGGTGGGCGACGGTGTCAACGATTCGCCGGCGCTCGGTTTGGCCGACGTGGGGCTGGCAATGGGTGGCGGAAGCGACATTGCCAAGGAGGTCGCCGATATCATCCTGACCGATACGGATCTGACCGCGATCGTGCGCCTGCGCCGTATGAGCCAGGGTCTCATCGACCGTCTGACGAGCTCCTACTCTAAGGTGATGCTCACCAACTCGGCTCTGCTGGCGCTGGGCATTACCGGCGCGATTACCCCGCAGGCGTCGTCGCTGCTGCACAACGGCTCAACGATCGCCTACAGCCTGGGCAACGCAAAGGCTTACCTGCGCTAGCGTTTTCGATTGAGTATATGGCCTGCATTCGGGCGGCACCGCAGCCGCCAGGGTGCAGGCCTTTTTAGGCAAATGCAGCTTTGATGGCGGGACTTTCTGCGAGCTGCTCGGCTGCCTTTTCGTCGGAGCTGGCGAGTGCTGCCAGACTGCGGTAGACCCACTCGTTGACCTGGGTGTTCTTGACGCCTGCGGTCTGCATAAGGGCGCCTACCTCGCGGATTGCTGCGAGCAGATCGGCTTTGGGACCCGCGAGCTCGACCTCGATGCCGTGGTAGGCGGCCACGCCGCGGTTCTCACTCACGTGGTCGATAAAGCCCTCGACGGTCTCAAGCTGCTGGGCGAGAGCTGCATCATCGTCAGCGTCCAGCGCGACGAGTGCGTTCGATACCGTGAGGGCGGGATGTCCACAGGGGACAAAGCCTTCGATGACATCCATAGCTTCGGTAATGGTTGAACCCAGGCCTGCGAGGGCATTGACGAGTTGCTGTTTGGTATCCATAACGGTCCTTTCGACGGGTCAATTTTGCTTGGCGAAAATATACGTGACGCGATCGGTAACAAAAGTGCGAAGTGCGGCGCACATTGGGGTCTTCACAGCTCGTGCATAGAACAGCTGTCCGCTTTCAGAACGTGGTAAGATAACACTCCACAAGCGGGGCTCGCCCTGCACGTTCCTTGAAAAGTCGACGGGTGTTGGGTGCGCGTGCCCAATGCCATCCAGACTTCCCGACATTCGGGGGCGACTGGTTTCGACACGATAGCTCTGAGAGAGGAAGCAAGCCGAGGTCTCCTCGCCTCGTTAAACAGGGGTACCGTCAAATTGAATTGACAACAACTCTTCTTTTGAGCCTATGGCTCTCGCTGCTTAGTTTATAGCGGCGCGTCAACCCGGTGATTTCCCCGACACCGGCGCGACGTCATTTTAGGGGAATGCTCCTGCGCACGTAATCGGTATGGCGCAGGCTAAGACCGAACCGGTTAGGACGCCGCGAGCGTGTCGCTGCGCGCAAAGCGTCCGAGACTAAACCAGCGACTGAGCTTGGAGATGCCAATCAGGGGGCTTTCGTGGACCGGAGTTCGATTCTCCGCGCCTCCACCATAAGTAACAGGCAGGTAGATACTTATATCTACCTGCCTTTTTATTTCTAGTCCGTATCGCGGAGAATCGAACTCTATGCAGGGCGCGAGCGTTAAGCAAACGCGGAGCGTTTGTAGCGAGCGGGCGAGGACGCCGGCAGGCGGCCGAAGCCGGTGCGTATTTGCGAAGCAAATACGCGGATTCTCCGCGCAAAGCCTCGACTAGATATAGACGCGATGCCGATCGTACTGCAGCCTGCCGTGCCCCGCATCAACGCAGGGTGAGACGCGCTTTCCCAATGGCAGCCCAGGCGGAAAGTGCATCCCGGAATTCCGCCTCAAACTGGGACGCGCTTTCCGCTCCATCTCCTCAACTCCAAAACCTATGCGCCCTCCATCCCAAAACTGGGTAGAAGAAAGCCAAAACGTAATCGCAGGAGGTCAATATGACTGCAGAAGATAAGGCAAAGAACGCCGGCAAGGTCGCGCTCGTCTTGGAGGGTGGCAGTTTTCGCGGGCAGTTTACCGCGGGCGTGCTCGACGTTCTCATGGAGGCCGGCGTCGAGATTCCGGCGGTATATGGCGTATCGGCCGGCGCCCTCAACGGCGTGAACTACAAGTCGCACCAGATCGGCCGTGCCAACCGCATCAACCTGGCTTTCTGCAACGACAACCGCTTCATGGGCGCCGCGTCGTTTGCGGCCACGGGCTCTATCGTCGGCTACGACTTTATCTTCAACGATGTCCAGGACCGCCTGGATCCCTTTGACAACGAGACGTTCGACGCCAGCCCCATCGAGATGTACGCCGTTGCAACGGACATGCTGTTTGGAACCGCCGCGTACCTGCCGGTCAAAAGCGCTGTGCTCGATCTCGACGCCGTGCGCGCCTCGACTTCGTTGCCGCTGGTGACGCCTCCGGTCGAGATCGACGGGCACAAATACGTCGACGGTGGCGTTGCCGATTCGGTCCCCATCGAGCATGTGCTCGAGGAGGCGGGCTTCGACCGTGCGGTCGTCATCGTCACGCAGGACCGTTCGTATGAGAAAAAGCCCTACGAGTTTTTGCCGGCCGCGCGTGCGCGTTATGCCGACTACCCCTATCTGCTCGAGGCTATCGAGACGCGCCATGACCGTTACAACATCCAGCGCATGCACCTGTGGAAGTATGAGCGCGAGGGCCGTGCGTTGGTCGTCGCTCCGCAAAAGCCGGTCGAGGTCGGCCATGTCGAGCACGATCCGGCAAAGCTTTTGGACCTGTATATCCAGGGCCGTCAGGAGGCAAAGCGCCTGCTCGCGGAAATCCAAGAGTTCGTTGAGCGCTAGCGACGGCGAACCCTCAAAAAATGACAACAGCTAAAGAGCTGGAAAATCACGGCTCGTGGATGACATGTGCAGAAACTCTGGTCGGAGCCAAAATACCTGTTGACTCGTACGGCGAGCGGGGTAATATGGACGGGTTACTTGCAGAGCCCCGTGAATCTCTGTAACAACACGTACTGTACATGGAGGAGTCTAAGTGATTTCGAAATCGACTCACTACGCCAAGCAGGGCGAGGTCCAGCGCAACTGGGTTCTCGTCGACGCCGATGGTGCTGTCCTGGGCCGTCTTGCCACCCAGATCGCAATGATCCTGCGCGGTAAGAACAAGCCCCAGTTCACGCCCAACAGCGACTGCGGCGACTTCGTTGTCGTCATCAACGCCGATAAGGTCCAGCTTACCGGTAACAAGGCCGACACGAAGACCTATTATCGCCACAGCGGCTACAATGGCGGCCTCAAGGCTGAGAGCTTCCGCCAGGCTATGGAGAAGCACCCGGAGAAGGTCATCGAGCGCGCCGTTCGCGGTATGCTGCCCAAGACCACCCTCGGCCGTGCCCAGATGACCAAGCTTAAGGTCTACGCTGGTGCCGAGCATCCGCATGCTGCCCAGAACCCCACGAAGATTGAGCTGGAGGCTTAAAGATGGCTGAGAACACCGTTGTCTACCAGGGTACCGGCCGTCGTAAGAACGCCGTCGCCCGCGTCCGTCTCGTCCCCGGCACCGGCAAGGTGACCATCAACAAGCGTGACGCCGAGCAGTATTTCGGCCGTCATCAGCTCGTTGAGAACGCCCTTGCTCCCTTCAAGGTGACCGACACCGCCGGTCAGTTCGACGTTATCGCTCTGTGCGATGGCGGCGGCATCTCCGGTCAGTCTGGCGCTCTGCGCCTGGGCATCGCTCGCGCTCTTCTGAACGCTGGCGACTACCGTGCTGACCTCAAGAAGGCCGGTTTCCTTACGCGCGATGCTCGCGTGGTCGAGCGCAAGAAGTACGGCCTCAAGAAGGCCCGCCGCGCTCCCCAGTTCTCCAAGCGCTAAGGTTTTATCTCCTTTCGAGATACAATGTACAAGCGGGGCCTGCCGATTCCTCGGCGGGTCCCGCTTTTCTTTTTCGACTAGGGTGGGCGGTTGCATATCGCCTGCTAGGGAAGGAGCAATCCTATGCCCCAGAACATCTTCGGTACCGACGGCGTCCGTGGCGTCGCCAACGCCGATCTTTCGTGCGACCTCGCGTTTCGTCTGGGCCGCGCGGCGACCAAGTTCCTTGGTCCGGATATCTGCATCGGCCGCGACACGCGTCTTTCGGGCACCATGCTCGAGAGCGCTCTGACCGCCGGCATTATGGCCGAGGGCGGCCGCCCGCATTGCTGCGGCGTTATCCCCACGCCTGCCGTGGCACTGCTCACCGTTCAGAACGAGCTCGACGGCGGCATCGTCATCTCCGCTTCGCACAATCCGCCGGAGTTCAACGGCATCAAGTTCTTTAGCCGCAAGGGCATGAAGCTTCCCGACGCGGTCGAGGAGGAGATCAGCGCCTGGGTCATGTCCGAGGAAGCCATGGCTGCCGACACGCTGCCGACCGGTGCCGGCGTGGGCCACATCATCAAGATGAAGGACGCTCGCAAGGCATACGTCGACCACGCCATCGATACGCTTGATGGCCTGAGGCTCGACGGCTTGGTCGTTGCCGTCGACTGCGGCCATGGCGCTTCCTGCCAGACCACGCCCGCCGCGCTGCAGCGCCTAGGCGCCACGGTGCACGCTATCAACACCGATTACTGCGGCACGGACATCAATGTCGAGTGCGGCTCTACGCACCTCGAGCCCCTGCGCGAGCTCGTGCTGCGCACCCACGCCGATATCGGCCTGGCCCACGACGGCGACGCCGATCGCGTACTGTTCGTGGATAGCGAAGGCAATGAGATCGACGGTGACTACATCCTGGCTATCTGCGGTTCTGACCTCGCCGCTCGCGGCAAGCTCGCCAACTCCGAGATCGTCTCGACCGTCATGTGCAACCTGGGCTTCTCCATCGCTATGAAGGAGCAGGGCTTCGAGATGGTCCAGACCGCCGTGGGCGACCGCTACGTTCTGGAGCGCATGCTCGAGGACGGTGCCGTCATCGGCGGCGAGCAGTCCGGTCACATCATCTTCCTGGAGCACAACACCACCGGCGACGGCTTGGTGACGGCCCTGCAGCTTCTGGCCGTGCTCAAGCGCACCGGTCGTACCCTCACCGATCTTGCCGGCATCATGAAGAAGTACCCGCAGGTACTCGTCAACGTGCATTCCGACAACAAGGCTGGTCTGGACGATTGCCAGCCCATCTGGGATGCCGTCGCCGCTGCCGAGAAGGAGCTTGACGGCCGCGGCCGCATTCTGGTGCGCCCGAGCGGTACCGAGCCGCTGGTCCGCGTGATGGCCGAGGCCGAGACGCACGAGCTGACCCAGCGCGTTGTCGACGACATCGTCGAGGTTGTCAAGCGCGAACTTCCCTAATGGTCAAAAACGGGTGCCAAGTGGTAAACTGTTAAGGTTATTTTGGTTGATCGGTATGTCCGAGGGGGAGCATGTTCACTAAAGTCCTAAGGTCTTTTGGTATGCGTGGTCGAGTCCTTACGTTGGATGCTCCCATCTCGGGTGACGTTATTCCGCTCTCCGAGGTAAACGATCAGACGTTTGCCACCGGACTTTTGGGCCAGGGCGTGGCGATTCAACCCACCGGAACGCGCGTGATCGCGCCGGCTGATGCCAAGGTCGAGGCTATTTTTCCCACAGGACACGCCGTTGCGCTTAACACGGTCGATGGCCTGGACGTTCTCATTCACGTTGGTTTGGATACCGTTCAGCTCGAGGGCAAGCACTTTACCGTACATGCGCAAGTGGGTGACATCGTCCATAAGGGCGATGTGCTCATTGAGTTCGATCGCGAGGCAATTGCTGCCGAGGGCTACGATGTGACGGTTCCCATCTTGGTGTGCAACTCCGTTGAGTTCTCAAGCATCAAGGGCTCCGTTGGCGTGCATGTCGAAGAGATGGACCAGCTCATCGTTGCTCGCGAGCGCTAACAAGTGCACGAGGCCATTAGCCTACAATTCAAACACGTTTACGGAGGGCGCCCTTGAAAGAGGACGCCCTCCGTGGCAAGATGGGATTTGTCCGAGGCTAAACAGCTTTGGGTCACCGTGGACGGGCAGGGGCCTCGACGCGGTTAGACACGAGACACATACATTACGCGACCTCGCCCTGGTGGCCGCACACGTTGGTTGCGGCCGACGCGGGCCGCGGGCAAGTGCTTGTAAGGGAGCCTTGCCTCTCTTGTACGAGAAAGGACGCGTAATGAAGATCATTAAAGCTAAAGACTACGAGGATATGAGCCGCAAGGCCGCCAATATTCTCTCGGCGCAGGTTATCCTCAAGCCCGACTGTGTGCTGGGCCTTGCCACCGGCTCCACCCCGATCGGTGCCTACAAGCAGCTCGCTGCTTGGTACAAGAAGGGTGACGTCGACTTTGCCGAGGTCAGCACCTACAACCTGGACGAGTATCGTGGCCTTTCGCACGACGA
This sequence comes from uncultured Collinsella sp., assembly GCA_902495355.1. Taxonomy (GTDB): domain Bacteria; phylum Actinomycetota; class Coriobacteriia; order Coriobacteriales; family Coriobacteriaceae; genus Collinsella. The sequence continues at coordinate 113,597 of CABUWV010000002.1, read as the reverse complement.
TCCCCAGAGCTATCACTACTTCATGCGTGAGAACTTCTTCGATCACATCAACATCGACCTGAACAACACGCATGTGCCCGATGGTTCCAACCCCGACGCCGCCGCTGCCTGCTCTGAGTACGACAAGATCGTCGCCGAGGCCGGTTACCCGGATCTGCAGCTGCTCGGTATTGGCAACAACGGCCACATCGGCTTCAACGAGCCCGATGACCACTTCTCCAAGGGTACGCACTGCGTCGACCTCACCGAGAGCACCATTCAGGCCAACAGCCGCCTGTTCGACAGCATCGACGATGTTCCCCGTCAGGCCTACACCATGGGTACCCAGACCATCATGTATGCCCGTATGATCCTGGTCGTCGCCAACGGCGAGGCCAAGGCTCAGGCCGTGCATGACATGTGCTATGGTCCGGTTACGCCCGAGTGCCCGGCTTCGATCCTGCAGCTGCACACCAACTGCGTTGTCGTTGCCGACGAGGCCGCCCTTTCGCTCTGCGAGTAGCGCGAATCCTGCAGCTCGACATAGCCTTGCCTAAGGCCTCCGCTTTGCGGGGGCCTTTTTGCTATCCCTTTTTGCCCACTTGACCAAAAACTTGCCGCAAGCTTGACGAATGCCGGATGTCCAACAGCTTGATTCATTCTATACCAGATTCTATGCAAAAATGCCACTAGAAGGTCGTAGACGGTAGCGGGTGCTAGGCGAGTTGAATGACATAGCTGAACATTGTTCATTTGCGTTACACTGCCGCTTAGATGGGACAAGCTGACAAGCTCATTTACCTGCTTAAAGACCGATTAGTCGGGGGATTAATAACAATCGGCCCTCGCTGTACAAAAACTTGCCGCTTGCGTACCAAAAGACAACCTAAAACACAAGGTCGCTCTATTCATAGCGCGGCTTGTATGGTCTTGCGGCTACAGTGTCCATACGGTCGAGTTGAGGAGCGGGCATGGTAAACGATTTGAGCGGTATAGACGACCTCGAGCTGATGCCGTTAGGCGGAGGCTATATGGTGCGACGCGAACGCTTGATGAATGAGCTTATCGCCAAGGGCCGAAAGGCCGGCATCGTGGTGCTTTATGCACCCGACGGGTTTGGGAAGACCTCGGTGCTGCTGCAGTACACCCATGAGGTTAAATGCGACCCGACGCGAGGCCCCGTGCGGATTATCGAGGCCGATCGCGCCACTGGGCGCGAGGTGTTTATGCAGCTTGAGGTGGTTGCCGAAGAACTCAAAGACAAACCGCACTCCCTTATCGCGATTGATAATGTGCCAAACCTCGATCAGCACGATACCGAAGACCTCATCGACAGGATTCGCGGCCTGCGCGCTATGGGGGTAGGGGTCTTTATCTCCTGCCGTCCTTCAAATCGTCAGCTGATTCATGGGCTGGGCGATTCGGTTAAGATCAATGCGCAGATGCTCAAGGTGCATGCCTATGAGTATTCGGCGTGGGCATCGGCGTTTTCGATCAGCACATCGCTCGACTTTTATCAGCTCACGCAGGGTGTGCCCGAACTCGTTTCGGCATTGCAGACGGGTCTGTATGGCCAAGGCGACGTAGCCGGTCTGCTCGAAAACGAGATTGTCAACGTATATGGCGCGGCACTTGTCGATCTGGCTTCGCTCGACAATAATGCGCTGTTTTGCGTGGCATGTCTCATGGTTTTGATGGGCGAGGGCAATATTGCAGAACTCGAGGCTTGCGGGGTGAGGCTGTCGATGGTCGACCAGTCCTACTTTGTACGCGACTACCCGATCTTTGGCTTGGATCCCGTCGAGCGGAGTTTTACGTGTCTGGGCACAGAGGATAACGGACGCTTGCGTTTGCGTAAGTTGGTGGCCGAGGTTCGCCCCGAACTTGTTCCGAGGGCGGCCCGGATTTTGCTTAAGGCGGGCCGATGCGATGCGGCGATGGGCCTGGCGGACGCCTTTTTGGACCGTGAAGCGGTCCTTGAACTTGCTGGGCAGTATGGGGTCGATCTTGCTCTGACGGGGCACGGGGCCGATATCTGCCGAGCAGCGCTGGGCACGATCGATGCCGACGATCCGGCTCCAGAGCCAACGCCTGCCGAGGCGCTCGGCGTATATCTGGCAGCGGTCAGCGTGTCCAATACAAAGCTCGCTCGCTATATGGCATCGGTTATCGAGCGCGGGGGCGAACGGGCAGCCTGCGAAATAGACCCTGTTTCATGGAGGGTGGCCCAGACGCTGACGGCTGTTTGCTATGGGGACAACGGGCTTGGGCTTCCTACGAACCTGGCCGTACCAGAAATCGAGACATCCCATACCGCACTCGATATGTTGTCTGCGCATATCGAGGTCAAGCGGTGCCTGACCGAGCGGGGAGATGACGGCGGCGTTCTACAGCAGCTCAAAACGAGCAAGGCCTACGACTGCGAGCTCGACATCGCGGGGATTGTTCTACGGGCCGATAGCATGCTGGTGGAGCTCTTTGACGGGTCGTTTGCGGGAACCGACGAGCGCGACGACGAGATGACGGTGGTGCGGGAGGCGCTCGATGTACGCGGGCTTAAGGCGATGGCTATCTGGGTGCGTATGGTGTTGGCGGCACGGCGGCTCCTTTCCGGCTTGCCGGTAACCGACGATGCGGCGTTCAACGAGCTCGATCGTTTTGCCGTGCGCATGCGCGACAACCAGATTCAGCTGTTTGGCCTGTTGCTAGAAGGCTGGCAGTCGCTGGCAGAGGGGCGCCCGGTTAATGCAAAGTTCCGTGCGGTCCAAGTGCTCAAACTTGCCGAGGAGTCGATTGCGTACATGCGCGATAACGCATTGCTGCTGGAGCGCGCGGCATATCTGCGTAACACCTCGATGGTTTCGGTGCGCGAGGAAGCGGAGTTGCTCGATATAAGCCAGACGCAGGTTGGTGGCGCAGAAGCCTGGATGGTGGCGCTGCATTTGGCCTGTGCGGGCCGAGACAGCGACCTCGCGGCCTGGATGTCCATGAATCGCGCGGGGATTCTGGAACCGTCGTATCGGCTCTTTGCGCGCCTTGCCATGCATTGTCTGGGCGAGCCGGCGGCCAGGATACGCAAGAAGCTTCCCGTGCGCGAGCTATCGCGGTACTCGCTGCGCGACGATTTGGAAGGGGAGGGCGAGCGCCTGTTCCAGGCCGGCGAGGTTGAAGCCGTTGATACCATCGACCATATCGAGATTCGCATGTTTGGCGCGTTTCGCGCCGAGCGCGACGGGTTTCCCATCACGGACAAAATGTGGCGCCGCAAGAAGGCGGCGACGCTTGCCGAGCGGCTTGCGCTGGGCATGGATGCGCTCGTCGATCGTGAGACGCTGGCCATGGAGCTGTGGCCCCATGCCGAGTTCAATAGCGCCCGCAATAACCTGTACTCGACGATATCGCGCTTGCGGTCGGCTTTGGGACCGACGCCAGACGGCAAGTCGTGTGTGCTCATCCAAAATGAATGCATCGGGCTCAACAGCGACTACGTCAAGACCGATGTACGGCTGTTTGACCAGATAAGCCGCGAGGTTTTGGGAAATCGCACGGGTGCGCGCGGGCCCCATTTAGTTGAGCTGTGCCTTAAGATTGAGCAGCTTTATGCCGGACCGTTGTATGTTCCCAATGGCTGTAATCCCACCTACTTTTTACGTATGCGACGCATTATGCAGTCAAAGTACATCGATTGCATGATTAAGGGAGCAAATGCCGCTCTAGAAGAAAACGATCTGCAGTCGGCGATTTGGCTGGCGGAGTCGGGCCTTCGGCAGGAAACGGCGCGTGAGGATATGGTGCGCTGCGCCATGCGTGTCTACAGTGCGGCGGGGCGGCGGCGCGATATCGTCGAGCTATACAGTGGGCATATGCACCATCTGAGGGAGCAGGTCAATGGCATGCCCGAGCCCGAGACGCGACGTCTATACGAGCGCTTGGTGGAGGGGCGGCTCAATCGCGTGCTGGTCGAGCGATAAAAAACGGGCGCCCGAAGTACTTGGGCACCCGTAAGCTTGCTATATGTTGGCTCGCCGGATCATTGGCTCTTAGACGAGCTTGATCTTCTCGATATCCTTGCGCGAGGACTCGCGATACAGCGAGAACTTGCGGCCGATAACCTGGACGACCTCGGCGTGGCAGCGCTCGGCGAGCTCCTCGGCGGCCTCGCGGGCGGAAAGACTGGAGCCATCGAGCACGGAGCACTTAACGAGCTCGTGCTTCTCCAGGTAGGCGACCGTCTGCTCGACGGTGCCCTCGTTGACGTCGGACTTGCCGATGATGATGGCGGGGTTGAGGTGATGGGCCATGCTGCGAAGCTGCTTGACCTGGGCTCCTGTCAGTGCCATGGGTTCTCGCTTTCTATGTATGGGGCGCCCCGCGACGGGGCCTTAATCTACGTGAGCTGTCCCACGATAGCGCAGGAACGGCGCGGTGTGGAGCGCGTTTGCCCAGTTCAAAAAGAATGCGGATGCCGAGTGAGTGGGCGGTGCGGGCTGCGAGCAGGCTATGAGCTGGGCGCAGAGACCGGCTCCCATGCAATAAACGCCCAACGAACCTTGCGGACATGATCGAGCATATAGCGCCCCTGCGGCACGCCCTTGGAGCCCGGCTCACCGGCATGGGGGTTCTCAATCATGTGCTGGGCGATGTAGTCGCGCAGGCGGTCGATCTTATCTTCGTTGCCATGTTCGAGCATACGGGAGAAGTCCGTCACGCCTGCCTCGAGGCTATCGAAGGTGTCGCGACGAGGCGATTCAAAGTACGTAACCTGCGGCAACGCACCCATCTGAATGAGGATGTTGAAGGCGTACACAAAGCCATTACTGCAGGTAACCGAGGCACCGATAGCGTTCATCAAGTGCAGATCATAGCGCGGGCTGGAGTTGGCGACCATCGTGACAGCACAACGCCGACGAGCCGTTCGATCAAGCTTGGCAAGCGCGCCTTTTAGGTTGGTCGTAGTGACAGAGCGACTGGCAAAGGCAACATCTACCGCTTTCGCGACCGGTCCAACCAAATCCCAGTCATCATCCCAAGCAAGCTCAAGCGGTGTAATGCGATCCTCGAGCCCATAGTACTCAATGCCAGCATCAAGCGTGCCCAACATAGCAGGGGAGAAGTCAGCAGCAATCACAGGATGTCCAGCCTGAGCAAGCGGAATAGCAATCGACCCAGCCCCACACCCCATATCCAGCACGGATTCACCGGGCTTTAACGCCAATAGCTTCATAAAGTCTCGGGCATACGGAGCAGTCTCAAGCGGCCGAAAATGCCGAGCCCGCTTATCCCACTCAAAAGAATCATCAGCCCGCCGCCGGCCAGCCTGCATCCGCATCCACTCCTGGTTCCAATCTGTGGAAAGCAGCTCAGAACGATTCTCCCCATCAACCACGGGCCAACCTCCTAGCAACAAAAAAGCGACTCCTCCCAAAAGAAGAGCCGCAACCAGCATATATCAGAAAGAACCGTTCCAACGCCAAACCGCCCTCACAACAAAGGCGGGCAGGAGCGAAGCGACTGCCATACGGGATAGAACCCAACTGAGGTCCCGTTGTGCGGGAGCCCCGGGGAGGGCAAATATATAAGGTCGATCGCGAGTTCCGCACAAGCCGGAGAGCACTTAATGTGCTCTCCGTGCGAGTCAGGACTGTCCGAGCAGGCGACCTTATATATTTGCCCTCCCCGGGGCTCCTCGCCCGAATCCCTCAGCTAGTTCTTGAGCGAGTTTAGCGGTGCTGGGAAGCGTCCACCACGGTGGGCAAGCACGGTGCCGGCGTTGGGGTTCACCGGCATGATGGGCGCACGGCCGAACAGGCCGCCGTACTCGACGCAGTCGCCCACGCCCTTGCCGATGGCGGGAATCACGCGCACGGCCGTGGTCTTGTTGTTGATGACGCCGATAGCCATCTCGTCGGCGATGATGCCGGCGATGGTCTCGACCGGGGTGTCACCGGGGATGGCGATCATGTCCAGGCCGACGGAGCATACGCAGGTCATGGCCTCGAGTTTCTCGAGCGAAAGCGCGCCGGCCTCGACGGCGGCGATCATGCCGGCGTCCTCGGACACGGGGATAAAAGCGCCCGAGAGGCCGCCCACGCTGGAACTGGCCATGACGCCGCCCTTCTTGACGGCATCGTTGAGCATGGCGAGTGCGCAGGTCGTGCCCGGGCCACCGCAGGTGCCAACACCGATGATCTCGAGGATGCGGGCAACGGAGTCGCCGATGGCAGGCGTAGGGGCCAGCGACAGGTCGACGATGCCCTTCTCGACACCCAGACGATGGGCGGCCTCGCGGCTCATGAGCTCGCCGGCGCGGGTGATCTTAAAGGCGGTCTGCTTGATCTTTTCGGCGACTTCCATCATCGATGCGGAATCGGGCAGCGTCTCCAGGGCTGCGGCCATAACGCCGGGGCCCGAGACGCCTACGTTGATGACGGCGTCGGCCTCGCCACCGCCGTGGACGGCGCCCGCCATAAACGGGGAGTCCTCGACCATGTTGGCAAAGCAGACAAACTTGGAGGCGCCGACGGAATCCTGGTCGGCCGTGAGTTTAGCGGCATCGATGATGGTCTGGGCGGCCATGAGCACGGCGTCCATGTTGATGCCGGCGCGCAGGCTGGCGACGTTGACGCTGGAGCAGACTCGGCTCGTGGTGGCGAGCGCCTGGGGGATGGACTGGATGACGCGGCGGTCGGCGTCGCCGATGCCCTTCTGGACGAGAGCGGAGAAGCCGCCCAGGTAATCGATGCCGAGCGTCTCGGCCGCGCGGTCGAGGGCATGCGCGATGGGGGTGAGGTCCTCATCCTTGCAGCACGCGGCGATCTGCGCCACCGGGGTGACGGAAACGCGCTTGTTGACGATGGGGATACCGTACTCGCGCTCGAGGTTCTCGGCGGTCTCGACCAGATGCTCAGCCGTGTGCGTCACGTGGTCGTAGATCTTCGTGCACATGCGGTCGAGGTTCTCGTCACCGCAACCCATGAGCGAAACACCCATGGTGATGGTCCTGATGTCGAGGTTCTGTTCCTCAACCATGCCGCGGGTTTCCGCGATTTCTGCGGGCGTGATCGCCATCCTTGCGCTCCTATCTGCCAAAACGAGCATAGTCTTTTCTATTCTAACGTGCCGCACGTGCCAAGTGGCGTGTGCGGCACGTTTTGGTGCTCGGTTGTTTCCGTTATGTTACTGCCCAAAGACCTCTTCGGCGATACGAGCGCTTTCGGCGGCGTCCTTGGCGTAGTAGTCCGCGCCGATCTGCTTGGCGTATTCGGGGGTGAGTACGGCGCCGCCTACGATGATCTTGACGCCCGGCACCTCGGCATGAAGCAGCTTGATGGTCTCTTCCATGGCGACGACTGTGGTGGTCATAAGCGCCGAGAGGCCGACGAGTTTGACATCGCGCTCCTTGACGGTCTTGAGTACCTCCTGCGGATCGACGTCGCGGCCCAGGTCAAAGACGGTGTAGCCGTAGTTGTCGAGCAGCATTTTGACGATGTTCTTGCCAATATCGTGGATGTCGCCCTTGACGGTGGCCACGCAGATCTTGCCCTTGTCGGCGATCTCGCCGGCGGGCATCAGGCGCTTGATGGTGTCAAAGCCCACGCGCGCGGCCTCGGCCGAGGCCATAAGCTGCGGCAAGAAGAACTTGCCCTGGTCAAAGAGGACGCCCACCTCGTCGAGGGCGGGGATAAAGTGATTGTTGATGAGGTCCATGGCGTCGTGGTCTGTCAGCAGACGCTCGGTTTCGGCAGCGATCTCGCCTTTGCGGCCCGAGACGACCATGTGGCGGATGGGGTCATCGTCAACGCTGGTGGCGGTGCCCGCGGCAGGCGCGGCATCACTCGATACAGCCTGAGCTGCTGCCGGGTTGGCGGCGATCTTGTACGGATCGGTCCAGCCGGCGTAGCGCTCGATGTATCCGGTCGAGCCCTCGTCCTCAACGCTCAGGACGCGATAGCTGTAGACGGTATCCATAAAGCGCTTGGAACCCGGGTTCATGATGGGGGCGTCCAGGCCCGCGCCAAAAGCGGCAGCTAAAAAGACCGAACCCAGCAGCGGGCGAGCGGGCAGGCCAAAGCTGATGTTCGACACGCCGAGCGCGCATTTGACGCCCAGACGCTCCTTGCACAGGGACATGGCGCGCAGGATCTGCTCGGCCTGGCGTTGATTGGTCGAGGCGGTCATGACCAGGCAGTCGATGAGGATGCGGTCCGGTCCGATGCCGTAGCGGGCAGCCTCGGCCACGATGCGCTCGGCGATGGCGAAGCGGGCCTCGGCGGTATCGGGGATGCCGCCTTCGTCGAGCGTAAGGCCGACAACGTTGGTGCCGTAGTGGGCGACCAGCGGAAAGATCTCATCCATGATCTGCTGCTTGCCATTGACCGAGTTGATGATGGGCTTGCCGGCGTAGCGGCGCACGGCGGCCTCGACGGCTGCAGGATCGGTGGAGTCGATCTGCAGCGGCAGGAGCGTGGAGCCCTGGAGCTGTTCGGTCGCCTGTTGGATAATCTTGACCTCGTCGATCTCGGGCAGGCCCACGTTGACGTCCAGGATGTCGGCGCCCTGCTCCTGCTGGCTGATGCCCTGGCTCACCACGTAGTCCAGATCGCCGTCGCGCAGGGCCTGCTGCAGGCGCTTTTTGCCGGTGGGGTTGATGCGCTCGCCGATGACGGCGATTTTGTGGCCATCGCAGGGGAGGTCCACCACGGTCTGGGCGCTTGTGACCGACATGCTGGGCTTGCGGTGGCGCGGACTGGGCGTGTGGTTATCGATAAGCGTGCGCAGCGCTGCCATGTGCGCCGGCGTGGTGCCGCAGCAGCCGCCCACGACGCTCACGCCGTCGGCGATCATGCCGGCGACGGCCTCGGCGTACTCGGGTGCCTGGATATCAAAGACGGTGTTGCCGTCATCGTCCACGTGGGGGAGTCCCGCATTGGCCTGCACCATAACGGGTTTGTCGGTAACGGTGAGCATACGCGCGGCGAGTCCTCGGAGCTCGGCCGGTCCTTGGCTGCAGTTGATGCCCAAAACGTCGGCGCCGATGGCATCGAGCGTGATGGCGGCAACCTCGGGACTCGTGCCCAGGAAGGTGCGGCCGTCCTCCTCAAAGGTCATGGTGGCAAAGACGGGCAGGTCGGAGTTTTCGCGGCAGGCGAGGACGGCCGCCTTGATCTCGGCAAGGTCGGTCATGGTTTCGATAATAAAGAGGTCCACACCCGCATCGACGCCGGCGCGCACTTCCTCGGCAAAGAGGTCATAGGCTTCGTCAAAGCTGAGGGTGCCTAAGGGACGAAGCAGCGCGCCGATGGGGCCGATGTCGCCGGCGACGTAGCGGGCGCCGGCCTCGCGGGCGCAGGTGACGGCCGCGGCAAAGACGTCTGCCACGGTGGCGGCACCGTCGAGCTTGTGGGCGTTAGCGCCAAAGGTGTTGGCGGTGATCACGTCACAGCCAGCCTCGACGTACTGCCGCTGAATGTCGGTAATGACCTGGGGTTCCTCAAAGTTGAGCAGCTCGGGCAGGGCGCCGGCCTTCATGCCGGCAGCCTGCAGCATGGTGCCCATGCCGCCGTCGAACAGCAGGTGTCCCGTGCCCTCGATGGCCGCACGCAGGCGATCGTCCTTAATGCGCAGATCGTCGATCGTGCGCGTCTTGTACGTGGCACCGTTGCGACGTGCGGCATCAACGGGTGCCGCCAGCGCGGCACCGTCCAGATCATGAGTGATAAGTATGTTTGAGCTATTCGCCATGTGCATCCATTTCGTCTAGAGCCCACTGAGGAATTTCTATTTGAAGAGATTTGTCGGGCTCGATATCTTCGATTCGCTTGTTGTAGTGGGCAAGAAGCCGTGCGACATTTAATCGAATTAGGCCTCGCTTGTAGAACGATAACTCTTCAATATTGATGCCGATAAACGATTCGAGTGCGATAACCTGTACGCGATTGCCGAGTCCCTCACTTTCGAACAGTCCGTAAGCGAAGGAAACTTTATCGTGGGGGACAACGACGATGGGCCGAATGCCATTTCGAATGTTATCTCGGCATCGATCGGTCAATTTGGCCATTGGCGATACAGTCACATGAAATGCAGCATCATTGATTTGGAAATCGCCAGAACGGTCTGTCTGCTGGTCGGCGGCGTTTGAGTTGTCCTTTCCGATTTCTATGGTTGGAAATAACATCTCTAGTTTTGCACCTACCAGGTGCTGTGCGACGGTACCCGTTGGCTTATCGGACCGTAGGCTTGCTTCGGCTAGGATATCATCGACAATGACAGAAATTGGTTTTTGAAGATCGATTTCGACTTTGATTCTCTGCCGGTTAAAGAAATCGACCTGGATTCGCTCGACGAAGAAATTGGCGATTGCATTCGCAGCTTCAAGACGAGTGTCTTCGCAAATGTCACTGGGTAGGGCAGAGTTGATAATCGTGGCAAGCTCAAGCGCCATCGGGAGTGTGCCGCGTGAGGTTCTGCCGCCCTCTGACGCGAAGGCACGCGTTTCCCCATGTCTGGCTAAAACTGTTTTGATGCATGCTCCACTTAGGCCTCGTACTTGGCTCCCCTTGTCCGATTGCACATAATCGTCGGTGAGCGGAAAACGGTTTTGCAACAGCTCGCTTATGCCTATGCCAACCGCCATGACGTTACGGTTGACGTTGCCTCGCTTGCTGCGCTTGGATTCGTACCAGAGTTCAATGGCATCCAAGATGTCTTTATCGGGCTCGCTCAAGGAGCAATTGGTCATTTCCATTATTGTCCACTCCGTTCCTTGAAGACATAAGCGCGGGTTTGACTGCATTTTTTATAAGCCAAGTGACAACTGGCACGGCAACTGCATCGCCGAATGCGTAGCGAATCTGAGCATCCGAGAAGCCGCTAAACTGACATGAGTCAACACCTTGGAGACGGGCATATTCAGTTCCAGTCATCCAGCGAACTTCTATCTTTCCGTTTTCGCATATAACGACTGCCTGTCTTGATGAGCCGCCGCGAGCCGTTCTTAGACATCCGGCAATTTCTTCTTCACGGATTTCCCAGCGCACAACGCCCGATCGCGTGCGACGGTAAGCAGTGCGAACAATTTTTTCTTTGGCATTTAAGAAGCGCTGAAGGCGCTCTGCTTGATGCGGTGCAAGTGAGTCGATAAATGCTTGTACTTGGTTTTTGTTCCACCAACGCTTGTCGTTCTCGGGAATATTTTCAACAACCGTTGCAAGGCCCGTCATGCGAAGTGGACTTGGCTCGTTTAGGTGAGAGACGTGCGTAATGAGTGAAGGGTCGGAGTGAATCCAGGAGACCTTTTCAGGACGAAGCGAGGAATCGAGTCGGCTGTTGGGAAGAGGGTTTTTTAATCCGACGACAAACATGCGGGGGCGTGACTGGGGAAGCCAGTGCCGTGCATCGATAAAATAAGCGTCGCATGAATAGCCTAAACGATTAAATTCCTGGCAAACGAGTCTAAAGTCATCACTGTTATTAGACGTGGCAAGGCCGATGACATTTTCGAGAACAAGTGCCCGCGGGGCACGATCGCCCATTCCTTCGATGGCCTTAATAAAGCCAAAGAACGCACTGGACTCTTTGCCAGAGATAAGTCCCTCCCTGTTTCCCGCGAGAGATAAGTTTGTGCAAGGGCTTGACGCCCATGCGATGTCGGCTTGGGGTATTAAGTCGGGGTCGAGTGTGTGGACATCCTGCTCGACTAGATGCTCATCGCCCCAACACTGGCCGTACATGGCGCATTTAGTATGGTCTATGTCATTTGCCCAGATTGTTTTGATTCCGGCTTTTGCCATGCCGGCACGAGCCAAGCCAATGCCTGAAAAAAACTCAAGCGCGGTTAGTTGTGGCGAGAACTGCAGAATGTTGTGCATGTACTGGCTTTCAGATAGTTGTTATTTGGAATCTTATGGTACTTGTTTGTGAGGACATCCGCTTACATACGGATGAGATTCCCTCGATACCGTGCCATCAATTGACATTTTATTCAGAATGCGAATAGCAGGTGGTGTGGGCGGCGCGGAAGCGGCAGTGCTCGCGCATGCGGCAGATATTGCAGGTGGGGCGGCTCTGGGCGTCGTGGACTTCGCCGTCGAACAGGCCGATCACCGCTGTCACGCTTTTAGTGGGCATGAGCAGGCTGGTGGGCGTGACGGTCAGGCCGATGAGCCGCGTGGCGTTGAGCGCATTGACGATCGAGCGCTGGGCCGAGAGCGGGCAGTCGCCGTAGCCGGGGCTAAAGCGCCAGTTGCCGGCGAGCCCATGAACGGCGGCGTCCATCTTGACCTGCTGGTCCATTTGCTCAACGGCGGCTTCCACGTAAGCGGAGCACGCGGCGTCGAGCACGGCGCCCTCCAGGGGATGTTGGGCTCCCGTGGTGCGCAAACGGCGCTCAGCATCCATGCCGAGAGTGCATGCCATGAGCGCGGCAAAGCGGGCGTCTTTGAGATGTCGATAGATATCACGACCGCGCAGCTCAACGTTGGTGCCGACCAGACGGATGCAAGGCTTGCCCTGTTCGTCCACGCCCGTGGCATCGACGGCAAATACGCGGCGCACGCCACGGGGCTCAATGTCCAATTCCAGGCGTTCAACGACAAGCTCAATACGTCGTGACAGTTCGGGCTCAATCTGCTGGCCGCCGTAACCCAGATACCGCAGCATCTCGGCACGGTCGACACGGGGATGGTGCGCAGCATCGACACGGTAAAGCGCCGGCGACGCAAGGTCGGCCGGCACTTCGACAGTGGTTGTATCGATGTGCGGTTTTTCCATTACCCCAGGCGCTCCATAATGGTCGCGGCGATTGCAGGACGGTTCATAGTGTACAGGTGCAGGCCGTCGGCACCGTGCTCCTTGAGGTCACAAAGCTGACGGGCGGCATAATCTACACCGGCTGCCTGCAGGCTCTCGGGGTCGTTCTCGTACTTGGCGAGAATCTTGATGACGGGGGAGGGCAGCGACGCGCCGCACATAAAGACCATGCGGCTGATCTGCGACTTGCCCATAAACGGCATAATGCCCGCGGTAATGGGCACGGTGATGCCGGCCTTGTCGGCAAGCTCGCGAAAACGGTAGAAGCACTCGTTATCAAAGAAAAGCTGCGTCACAAAGAAGCTCGCGCCGGCGTCCTGTTTTTGCTTGAGGTGTTCGACCGAGACGTTGAGGTCCTCACAGGCAATGTGGCCCTCGGGGTAGGCTGCGGCGCCCACGCAAAAGCCGGCGTCGACGAGCTCGGGGATGAGGTCGCGGGCGTAGGCGTAGTCGGAGGCGGGCTTGTCGTCCTCGGTCGCGCCGGCGGGAAGATCGCCGCGCAGGGCCAGCACGTTTTCCACGCCGGCCGAGCGATACTCATCGATCTTGGCGGCGATATCGGCATGCGACCGGCCCACGCAGGTAAGGTGTGCCACCGAGGGCGTGTCGAATTCGCTCGTAATCATATGCGCGATGGGGGCGGTGGCGGCACCGTTGCCCGAGCCGCCGGCCGAGCAGGTGACCGAGACAAAGCTCGGCGAAAGCTTGCACAGATTGCCTGCCACTTCGCGAGCCGTGTCGAGGGTCAGCTCGCCCTTGGGCGGGAACATCTCAAACGAAACGGGTACGGTGCCCTGGGATGCTGCCTGCTTAAAAACCTCGTCGACGCGCATATCGTGCTCCTCTAGATACGTAATAGTGTGATGTGTTGTAAGGATTCTACAGCACCACTGTGCCACGGTGGAGTTTCACTCGCTATTTGAGGATACCAATAGAAAATGCTTTGCTATCGGCATTTCCTATAACAGGGCGGTCAATCTAGGATGGGACTATAAAGACTGGTATCTGATGCAAAATACCAGTTAATAGAGCTCCATCCCAAATTGACTACCCTTAAACCATGGAGAGAGGTCTGCAATTTATGCAGTTGATTGGCTGTTGAGGGTGGCAACGCCGCCTCGATAGGGTAACCTCATTGATTGGTTTCGCGACAGCAACATAACGGTAATGTCGCGGAAACACGGCGAGTCTAAGCTATGACTCGTTCGTTAGTAATCAACACCGCTTCTCACGCGGTGCCGATACGAAGGGAGTTCCGTATGGCCGAACTTACTGACCGCTTCGGGACCATGGTGTTCTCTGAGGAAGTCATGAAGGACTACCTCCCCAAGGACATTTGGAAGCGCCTTGCTGCAACCCTCGAGGGCGGTGAGCCGCTCGACCTGGATGTGGCCAACGCCGTTGCCCATGCCATGAAGGTCTGGGCCATCTCCAAGGGCGCGACGCACTACGCGCACTGGTTCCAGCCGCTTTCGGGCATTACTTCCGAGAAGCACGACAGCTTCCTGGAGCCCAACCACGACGGCACCGCCATTACAAAGTTTACGGGCAAGAACCTCATCCAGGGCGAGCCCGATGCCTCGAGCTTCCCCAACGGCGGTCTGCGTGCTACCTTCGAGGCCCGTGGCTACACCGCTTGGGACCCCACTAGCCCCGCCTTTATCAAGGACGATGTCCTGTGCATCCCCACGGCTTTCTGCTCCTACACGGGCGAGGCCCTGGACAAGAAGACCCCGCTGCTGCGCTCCATGACCGCGCTCTCGCGTGAGTCCAAGCGCGTTTTGGCGCTGTTTGGCAAGACCCCCAAGAAGGTCGTTCCTTCCGTGGGCGACGAGCAGGAGTACTTCCTGATCAAGAAGGACGCCTACCGCAAGCGCAAGGACCTGGTCATCACCGGCCGCACCCTCTTTGGTGCTGCTCCCTGCAAGGGCCAGGAGCTCGAGGAGCACTACTTTGGCGCTATCCGCCCCACCGTCTCGGCCTATATGAAGGACCTGGACGATGAGCTGTGGGCGCTCGGCATTCCCGCCAAGACCAAACACAACGAGGTCGCTCCCTGCCAGCATGAGCTCGCCCCTGTCTACGGCGAGGTCAACGAGGCCATCGACCAGAACCTGGTCATGATGGAGAAGATGAAGCTCATCGCCTCCCGCCACGACTTGGTCTGCCTGCTGCACGAGAAGCCCTTCGAGGGCATCAACGGTTCGGGCAAGCACAACAACTGGTCGCTTGGCACCGAGTCCGAGAACCTGCTCGACCCGGGCGACACCCCGCTCGACAACCTGCAGTTCATCGTCTTCCTCACCGCGGTGATCGAGGCCGTCGATAACTATCAGGAGCTCCTGCGTGCCTCCGTTGCCTCGGCCGGCAACGACCATCGTCTGGGCGCCAACGAGGCTCCTCCGGCGATTATGTCCATCTTCCTGGGCGACCAGCTTACCGAGGTCGTCGAGAAGATCATCGATGGCAAGGCTTCCGTCCATGCCACGCGCGGCGTGCTCGACCTGGGCGCCGATACCCTGCCCAAGCTGATGCAGGACAACACCGATCGCAACCGCACCTCCCCGTTTGCCTTCACCGGCAACAAGTTCGAGTTCCGTGCCTGCGGCTCCGAGCAGAACGTCTCCGACTCCAACTTGGTGCTCGATGCCGCCGTGGCCAAGTCGCTCAAGTCCTTCGCCGACGCGCTTGAGGGTACGCCCGAGGATGAGTTCCAGGACGCTGCGCTCGAGTACTGCAAGAAGGTCCTGACCGACCACCAGCGCATCCTCTTTTCCGGCGATGGCTACTCCGACGAGTGGCCCGTTGAGGCTGAGAAGCGCGGCCTTGCCAACAACAAGACCACGGCCGACGCCCTGCCCGCCTTTGTTTCCGATAAGGCCATCGCGCTCTTTGAGGAGACGGGCGTCCTGACCAAGGCCGAGGCTCAGTGCCGCTACGACTGCAAGCTCGAGAAGTACAACAAGCTCATGAACATCGAGGCCACCACGATGGTCCGCGAGGCGCGTCGTACCTATCGCCCGGTCATTACCGCCTATGCCACCAAGGTCGCTAAGGGCCTTGAGACTATTCGTGCCGCCGGTGCTGAGGCCGCCATGCAGTGCGAGCAGAACACGCTCAACAAGCTCTGCAACGGTATCACCGCCATCAATGACTCCATCAAGGCGCTCGACGCCGTACATCAGAAGGCCGAGGCCCTCGATGGTCAGGAGCAGGCCAATGCGTATGCACACGAGGTCGTTCCCGCTATGGATACGCTGCGCGCCGCCGTGGACGCCATGGAGGAGATCGTGGCCGCCGACTACTGGCCGGTTCCGACCTACGACGACATTCTGTTCTACGTGTAGGGCATAGCCAACATATCGTCACGGTATTAAGCCGGGGTCCGCATCGTGCGGGCCCCGGCTCTCTTGTTTCAAGACTTTAGTCTGCTGGCCGCGCAGCGGCCAGCTTTAAACCACCCGCTACGCGGGTGGAGACAAACGGCTTTACAAAGCCACCCCTCCGACCGATATTGACGATTGTTCAGGCCGTCAAGAATTCGAGTCGAAGGGGTGGTCGCCATGGCCCAGAAGGCCTACAGCCTTTCCCACACGAAGTGGATGTGCAAGTACCACATCGTGTTCACGCCGAAGTATAGGCGCAAAGTGATCTACAACCAAATCAGGGGCGACATAGGGGAGATCCTCAGGAAGCTGTGCGAGTACAAGGGGATCGAGATAATCGAGGGGCACCTGATGCCCGACCACGTGCACGTGCTGCTGGCGATCCCGCCGAAGTACAGCGTCGCGAGCGTCATGGGCTACCTGAAGGGGAAGAGCTCGCTGATGATATTCGACAGGCACGCCAACCTCAAGTACAAGTTCGGCAACAGGAAGTTCTGGGCGGAGGGCTACTACGTGTCCACCGTCGGCCTGAACGAGGCGACGATCGCCAAGTACATCAGGGAGCAGGAGTCCCACGACATCGCGCTGGACAAGCTGAGCGTGAAGGAGTACGAGGATCCCTTCAAGAGGGGGTGATCCTGCCGGTTCGACCGGCGCGCCACGGGTCAAGATGCACTAGGCCTGGACGAAGTCCGGGCCCGCGCCTTTAGACGCGAGCCCGGGGCCCGTGGGTTATACCCTAAGAGCAAACCATCCTTTTTAAGGGTGGTTCTGATTTGAACAAATTAATTAGGGAAGAGTCTACTCCGTGCCGTTTGCTAGGGTAAGGGCGTGCGCGTTGCCGTGTCATGAAAATGAAAAATGCTTGGAATGTAACGTGCCTCGATGTACTCAAATTGAGTTCCGGTTGAGTCGAATGTCTGGCTGGTTACGACTGCCAGATACGAAGAAGAATCGACGCCAAGCAGCCGGCAGTCCTCGGTGTCGGGCTGGTCGAGGGTTATCGTTCGTTTGCTCACGGCAATGGTGAGCCCTAGCTCATCCTCGATGTAATGGAAGAGCGATAGGGTGGCATTCTGCTCGTTTAAGCCGGGAACGGAAGAAGTTAGGAAGTAGTGGCGGTCGACTGCGACCGGTTTATCGTCGAGCATGCGGACGAGCTTCAAATGCGTAAGGTCTTCTCCTTCGGGAAATCCCGTCAACTGAGCTAGATACTTATTGGTGCTTACGTGTTCGAAATAGACGATTTTTGACGTTGGGATTGCTCCGATCGCGTGTGCCGATTCGCTGAACGAACAAAGGCCGCTTACGGTGAATGCGCCCTCTTTGCTGGTGCCTGCATGTGACGTCTCGATTACGAGGACTCCCTTGCCTTTAATGGACTGAACTAGACCTTCATTTGCGAGAAGTGAGATAGCCTTGCGCACCGTCATTCGAGAGCAGGAGAACTCTTTGGAAAGATTTTGTTCGGAAGGAAGGAGCGATCCCACGGGATGCTTGCCTTCGACAATTCGCTCTCGTAGGCTTCGGTAAATTTCACTGTACAGGATTCTTGCCAAAATGCTCTCCTTATTGAGGTTGTACGGAATGCGTCGAATCGGCGCGATTATCCGCTTCTATCAATTATAGGAAGTGGAGGCACTTAAAGTTGCCGCTTACCGCCATAAATCAACCGTTCACCCGTGCGCTTAACATGTCTAGACAGATAGCAAATCATGTGGCTATAATTCAAGTTGTCAAGTACATGTCTAGACAGGAGGATTTGTAATGGCAAAACAGAGCTATGCGGTTACTATCGCGGGAGGCGGAAGCACTTATACACCGGGTGTTGTTCTGACACTTCTCGCGAAGCGTGATGTGTTCCCCATCAATAGGATTACGCTCTATGACAACGATGCCGAGCGTCAGGGGACAATTGCCAAGGCATGTGCCATCTACATCAGGGAGAATGCTCCAGAGGTAACCTTCAGCTATACGACCGACCCTGAGGAGGCCTTCACAGGCATCGACTTTGTACTTGCCCAGATTCGCGTTGGCAAGTACGCTATGCGCGATAAGGACGAGAAGATTCCCCTGCGCTATGGCGTTCTTGGCCAAGAGACCTGCGGTCCTGGTGGCATTGCTTATGGCTTGCGCTCCATTGGCGGCGTACTCGAGATCCTTGACTACATGGAGAAATACAGTCCTGACGCATGGATGCTCAACTACTCCAACCCCGCGGCGATCGTTGCTGAGGCGACACGCCGTCTTCGCCCGGATTCAAAGATTATCAACATTTGCGATATGCCAATAGCCCTGATGGATATCATGGCTCAGATGTGTGGTCTCAAGGACCACAACGACCTCGTCGTCGGCTACTACGGTCTCAATCACTTTGGCTGGTGGACAAAGATTCACGACCGTGCTGGCAATGACCTTATGCCCACTATCAAGGCCCAAATGGCTAAAAACGGTTATGCCGGTGAGGATTCCGGCCTTGAATTCGTCGATGCGTCTTGGGACCAGACGTTCCGTAAGGCTAAGGATGTTTACGCGCTCGATCCGAATACCATCCCGAACACCTACCTCAAGTACTATCTCTTCCCGGATTATGTGGTTGAGCACACCGACCCCAACCACACCCGCACCGACGAGGTCCGTGAGGGTCGCGAGAAACGCGTCTTCGGCACCGCCCGCCAGATTATCGAAAAGGGCACGTCTGAGGGTTTCGGCCTTAAGCCAGATACCCACGCTGAGTACATTGTCGATCTCGCTCGCGCTTTGGCAGAGAACACCCGTGAACGTTTCTCGCTGATTGTTCCCAACGACGGGGCTGTGTCCAATTTTGACCCAACGGCTATGGTCGAGATCCCCTGCATCGTCGGCAGCGACGGCTACGAGAAAATTTGCCAAGGTGAGATTCCGCAATTCCAGAAAGGACTTATGGAGGAACAGGTCTCGGTCGAAAAACTTGCAGTGTCTGCTTGGGTCGACCATTCCTATCAGGAGCTTTGGCAGGCGCTGACGCTTTCGAAGACGGTCCCCTCTGCCTCCGTTGCAAAGAAGATCCTTGACGATCTCATTGAGGCGAATAAGGAGTTCTGGCCAGAACTTCGCTAGTATCGGAAATCAATTTAGTGAATGATGGTGGGCGGCCGACCTTGGACAGGTCGCATGGGAGGAAAACCATGAGCGAAAGCAAAGAGCTTGCTAATCGCAAGCTCGGCGAGGACGTAGTTGGCCTCGTCGGCGGTAAGGAAAACATCCTGAGCATCTCGCACTGCATGACGCGTCTACGTTTCAAGCTGCGAGACGATGCGAAGGCCGATACTAAGGCAATTGAGTCTCATAAAGGCGTCATTCAAGTAATCAACGCGAATGGTCAGTATCAGGTTGTTGTCGGCATCAATGTGATTGAGGATGTTTACGATGCCGCGGTTGCCGCTTCTGGTGTCGAGGGGCTGGGCGAGGTTAATCTTGATGGTGAGCCCGTCAAGAAAGGAAACCTTGTTAGTGCCCTTATCGATACTATTTCAGGCGTAATCCAGCCGATTCTTGCGGTGCTGTGTGCCGCGGGCATGATCAAGGGTGTTTTGAGCATTCTTGTCGCCCTTGGATGGATTACGGCGACAGATGGCTTGTACCAGATTCTATATGCGGCTGGTGACGGCTTCTTCTACTTCCTGCCGATTATCCTTGGCTATACCGCGGCAAAGAAGTTTGGCTGTAGCGAGTTCGTTGGCATGACGCTCGGTATCGCACTTACGTATCCGGCGATGGTCAACATCACATCGGGTGATGTCTTGGGAACGGTGCTTGCCGGCACTCCCTTTGCCATGAACTATTACACGACATTCCTTGGCATACCCGTCATCATGCCGTCTTCGGGTTATACGAGCTCTGTCATTCCGATTATCATCTCTGTTTGGTTCGCGGCAAAGCTGGAGAAGTGGTGCCGCAAGCATTTCTCTGAGTATGTAAAGTTCTTCTTTGTGCCTACGTGCGTGCTCGTTGTGATGGTCCCCGCTACCTATTTGATTATTGGCCCGATTGCCACCCTGATCACGAACCTCATGAGCCTGCTGTTTAACTCCCTCTACAGCTTGCCTGTCATCGGCGGCGCGCTCGGCGGCATCGTGCTTACTGCCATTTGGCAGCCTATGGTCATCTTCGGCTTCCACTGGAGTGTCATTGCTCTCATGCTTGTGAACATTGCCTCCCAGGGCTGGGATATTGTCATGGCGCCGTACATGGTTTGCTCGTACGCTCAGTCCCTTGCCGTCCTTGCTATCCTTCTGAAGACTAAGGACGTAAAGCTCAAGCAGCTTGCATGGCCGGCGTTCATCTCGGGCTTCTTCTTCGGCATCACCGAGCCCTGCATCTACGGCGTGACCCTTCCGCGCAAGAAGCCTTTTATCATGAGCTGCATCGCCTCTGTGCCCGGCGGCCTAATCATCGGCGCTCTTGGCACCAAGATGTTCGCCTTCACCGGCGGCGGCTTCTGCGCCTTCCCGGGCTTCATTGACCCGTCCGGTGCAATGGGCGCGAACTACCTGATTTACGTAATCATAGCCATTGTGGTTTCCAGTGTGATTTCGTTCCTGCTTACGTATGCGACGTACAAGGAGGACGTGCCGGCGGTAGAGGCTGCAAAGTAGCCAAAAAGGCGGAGCGCGGGATAAGTATGCCCCGTGCGCCAGCAATCTGACAAGGTCGTCCTTGGATAAGCGCCGAGGGCGACCTTGTCTTGTGCTGGTTTCGTTTGAGAGGCAGTGGTTGAGAGTGTCTAATATTATCTTTGACAATAGGATGGGCGAGGCGTGCCTTGCGGCGTGGAGGTCCGCGGGCGTGGAAGTCCGCTCGGTCGTGGTTCGACAAGATGGTGAAGTCGTCTTTGAGCATGCGGCTGCGCCGTTCGCCCTCGAACACGTTCACCCGCTCTATTCTGTGACTAAGTCCTTTACCTCGGTCGCTGTCGGGATGTTGGTGAATGAAGGGCGGTTGTCGCTGGCCGATCGCTGGATTTCATACTTCCCGGAATATGAAGGCGAGATCGCGGATGAGCGCTTTCGTAATGTGACGGTTCGCAATTTGCTGACTATGACGATGGGGCAGGAGAGTGACCTTTCGTATATTGGCGCGGGAGACGACTGGGCACATGAGGTTCTTCATCGTGAGTTTGACTGGAAGCCGGGCGAGGTCTTTCACTACGATTCGCTGTGTTCACATTTATTGAGCATGCTCGTGCAACGCATAAGTGGAACGAAAGAATCCGATTATCTCGCCGAACGTTTGTTTACGCCGTTAGGCATTAGAAGTTGGTGGTGGGAAGAGGATCAAGCCGGTCATACGACCGGAGGTTTTGGTCTTCACCTTTCGACACCGGATTTGGCTAAGTTTGGTCAATGTTTGCTGGATGGCGGCAAGTGGCGTGGGGAACAGATCATTCCCGCGGAATGGGTTGCCGAGGCGACGAAGATTCAGGTGGAAACGAGCCCCTTTTATCCGTCTGAGGCGACTGAAGACAGCAATGGCTATGGATACCAGTTTTGGATGTGCCGGCGTGGCGGATTCAGATGCTCTGGCCTTTTTGGGCAGCTGTGCTACATACGGCCCACAGATGGCCTTGTCATCGCTTGCTCGAGTTCCACGACAGGAAGTAAGGCGTTGCTTGACCCGCTGTATGAGGTATTGTTCAAAGAGCCTAGTGTTCGGAAGACGGTGGCTTCCGAACGTGACTTCGATAGCATTCCCGTGCCAGTTGGGTTGGCTTCTGGCGGACGTTTGAGTTCATTACGCCTTGAGGGCATTCATCATTGCATTTTCGGGGATTTTGAAGAAATCGATATTCGATTTCATGAAAATGAGCTGGATTTGTCTCTGTTGCGCGATGGTCGTGAGTACGTCGTGAGGGCTGGCTACGAGTCTTGGGTTTGCAAATCGGGTGATGGGGCCGGAGTTGGAGACCTCTTTCCTTTCGTGACTCATGAAGCTGAGAGGGACGATGCCCCCGCATGGGATGTTCGCAAGCTGTTTGCAGCGTATGCCTGGACTTCGCCAACAAATTTACAAATCGAGACCAGGGAACTGGACTACACGCGGCGCTGTTTTATCGATGTGCGGATCGGAGGTATTTATGCTGTGTGCAGGGTGCGAGTTGA
The DNA here is from genome assembly GCA_902495355.1 of uncultured Collinsella sp. Taxonomy (GTDB): domain Bacteria; phylum Actinomycetota; class Coriobacteriia; order Coriobacteriales; family Coriobacteriaceae; genus Collinsella. The sequence goes on along the minus strand of CABUWV010000002.1, from coordinate 91,285 downwards.
GGGAATGTGCTGTTTCCCGGCACCCTCGGAACTCACGGCGATTTTGAAGTTGGGATAGTCTTTCAAGACGTGCGATTGACAAGAAAGCTTGCCAACATTGCAACTAATGGAGGCAGAGCTGTCCCAAGCAATGTTCTTCGATGCGGACGTTTCAGATATCGTATTGTTAGGGACAAAGTTAATTACTTGTTAGGTCGAAGCGTGGGTGCGTTTTCTCAGCTCCGCACCCTGTTGGGCTCGAATCCCGGCGCGTGGGTAGCAAAAAGCCCGTCACCATGGGGGTGACGGGCTTTTTAGATGCTGTGGTGCCCCCAGCGGGATGTCCGCGTGCGGCTGGCGCCGCCCGCTTCCGCTGCGTCGCTTCGCTCCTTGCGTGCTGCGCTGGAAAACGCTCACGCGTTTCCTCAGCTCCGCACCCTGTCGGGTTCGAATCCCGGCATATCGGTAACAAAAAGCCCGCCACCGGAGGGCAACGGGCTTCTCGATTTAAATGGTGCCCCCAGCGGGATTCGAACCCGCGATATCCACCTTGAAAGGGTGGCGTCCTTGGCCGCTAGACGATGGGGACAGCGGGAAAGAGTATAGCAGACTTTTTTGTCGGCGCGTATATCGTTGGCAAACTGGAAAACCACCACACAGGAGCTGGCCCTCTTCCTCGATCTTTAAAAATCTCAATCTGTAACATCTGGGCGGGTAAATCGGCCCTATCTGTTACAGAATGAGACAAAATGCAGGCGTCGGGACGAACGTCTCAATCTGTAACAGTAAGACGACTTTTGGTGGTCTAGATGTTACAGATTGAGACAAACCGCTGGGACGGGTCAAAACCACCACAAAGGTGCCTGTCCCCTTTGTGGTGGTGGGGTGTTAGGGAAGGAGCTTCATGGCGGCGTCGTGGGCGGCGTGCTCGTAGGTGTCGTCGAGGGGCTTGAGCGGCAGCAGAGCGTTGGCCTGTGCGTCGCCGCGGCGCTCGAGAGCGTGGGCAATCAGCCAGTCGGCGAGTTCGGGGTTCTTGGGCAGCGCCGGGCCATGCAGGTACGTGCCGATGACGCCCTTGTAGATGAGGCCCTCAAAGCCATCGTCGCCGTTGTTTCCGGTGCCCGTGACAACGGACGTTCCGAGCGGTGTGGCGTCGGCGTCCAAAAGCGTGCGGCCGCCGTGGTTCTCGAATCCTACAAAGGGCTCGGGTGCCAGGTCGGTCTTGACGGCGACGTTGCCGATTAGGCGGTTGGAGCCGCGCACGGTCTCGGCGGCAATGACGCCCAGGCCCTCGATGCGATCCTCGCCCATGTAGTACGAACGACCGAGCAGCTGATAGCTGCCGCAGATGGCAAGCAGTGTGCCGCCGTCCTCAACATAGGCCGCGACCTTGTCTTTTTGAGCGAGCAGTTCATGTGCAACTGCCAGCTGGTCGCGGTCGGAACCGCCGCCCATCATAACGATATCGGCATCGGTAAGGTCGAGCGTCTCACCCATGCGGACCTCGTCCACGCGCGCGGGAATGCCGCGCCAGGCGCAGCGGCGCTCCAGGACAATGACGTTGCCACCGTCGCCGTAGAGGTTGAGCGCATCGGGATACAGGTAGACGATGCGCAACGGGCGCGAAAGCTCGACCGGCGCGACGGCGGAAGGGATGGCGTTGCCATCGGCGCGGGCCACGGCGCGCCCGGCAACAACGTCGGCGGTGGCGCCCTTAAGCTCGTCGAGCTCCTTGACCAGCGGCGGGAAGGCCGTGTAGTTAGCGACGGCGTAGAAAGTGTCGCCGGCAGCCTCGTCTGCCACGGTGCCAATTGCCTGCGCGACGTCCGAGATAATTGCGGCATTGATGCCGGCGTACTTGAGACGCACCTGCATATCGTGTGCACGCGTGCCGCCGGCAAAGGCGACAAGCCCTGGGGTATCGGCGATGCGCTCGAAGTCGACGTCGTAGATCCAGGAGACATCGTGGCCGTCGGCACTGTTGTCGTTCAGGAAGAAAGCGCAGAGCCTGCCGCCTGCCGTTTTAATGGACTGGATCTGGCGATCGAAGCCCACGGGATTCTTGGCCAGGTTTGCCTCGACGGTACGGCCGGCGATCTCCCAGCGGCCCATGCGTCCGCCGGCGGGCACGTAGACATCGAGCGTGGGCTGCAGGTGCGCCGTATCCACGCCTAACTCATGTGCGGCAAAGAATGCGGCGGCAACGTTGTAGACCATGTACAGGCCGTTGTAGCGCGTGGCGATGTGCGCGGCTGGTGCGCTGGAATCAGATCCAAATACCAGGTCAAAACCATAGCCATCGCGACTGAGCTCCACATTCGTTACACGGCGGACCAGTGCGGGGCGTGCCCAACCGCACGAGGGGCAATGGTAGGCGCCGAGTTGACCATACTGTACGTAGTCGTACTCCAACGGGGCATTGCACTGCGAGCAAAAACGCGAGTCGCTGATGCGGTCAGACTCGGTGTTGGTGGCGCCATCGATGCCAAAGGCAATACTCGCGTTGGGAACGCGCGCGGCAATCGAGGCGCACAGCGGGTCGTCGGCGTTGTAGATGAGCGTCGTTGCCGGCGAAAGCTCCAACGCGTGGGCGATGACCTCCTGGGTGTGATCGATCTCGCCATAGCGATCAAGCTGGTCACGGAACAGGTTGAGCAGCACGAAGTACGTCGGCTTGAGCTTGGGCAGGACGCGCACGGTGTAGAGCTCATCGCATTCAAAAACGCCCACGCGCTTGTCGCCGGCTCGCTTGAGGCCGCTGCGCGCCTCGAGCAGTGCGCCCACCACGCCCGGCTCCATGTTGTTGCCGGCGCGGTTGCATACCACGGTGGCGCCGCTGGCGGCAACGGCGTCGGCGATCAGGTTCGAAGTGGTGGTCTTACCGTTGGTGCCGGTGATCACCACGCTGCGGTCGACAAGACTCGCGAGGTCGCTCAGCAGCTCGGGGTTGATCTTCATGGCGATGCGGCCGGGAAGCACGCCGCCCTGGCGCTTGAGGACGGAGCGCAGTCCCCAGCGAGCGATATCGCTCGAGGTGCAGGCAAGAGATGAGCGGAGGTTCATGAAACCGTTCCTAACGTAAACGACATGGTCGGGTCGAGTGCGTCACTAAAATCCGTAGCGGCGCGCAAATTCCTGGGCAAGCTGCGACACGTCTTCGCAGGCATTGGCCCAGGGGGCAAAGTCGGGAGTGTCCGAGATAATGCCGTCCGCTTCCCAAACGGCCTGGTGCGAAAGATCCCAGGGATCGCGTGGCTCGGGCCGGCAGGGAAGGTACGGTGTCTGGTACATGGGATTCAGCAAGAAGAACGCGCCGCCCTCGCAGCGGTTAGCGAACTCACGCAGCGCACGCGCCGCCGGACGCATTTTGTTCGTTTTGAACAATAGGATTGTGCGGGCGAGCAGGTACCAGGGGGAGTTCTCGAGTGCATCGGCTCCCACCTGTTCCTCGAGCTGGTGAGCCAGGGCAAAAAAGCCGTCCTGGTCTTCCAAGCGAGCGAGGGCGAGCAACACGGTGCCGGCAGCTCGGGTGGGATAGCCTTCTGCTTTAAGGACGCGGCGGGCGTAGTTGGCAGCAGCGCGGTAGCGGGCGCTCGCCATGCACAGCTGCGAGATGGCCTCGAGCGTGTGGAGCCACCCGATAAGTGCCGGCTCGCTCACGGTGAGATCTGCCGCCGTCACGCCGTCCGTCAAAACTTTGTTGGCCCAGTAATGTGGGGCCTCCATATCGAACCCGGGCACGCTTTGCTGCAGGTAATCGGCCGTGGTCGCTTCGAGCTTCATCAGGTCGCCCAGGCAGGCGTCAACGGGCGTGTCGGCCAGGATGATGGCGAGCAGCTGCGCGTCGACGGCAAGTGCATCGACGCGGACAATCTTGAGCAGTTCATCGCGCATGTCGTCGAACAGGCGATTGCGCGTCTGCTCGAACTCCTCGTCACTGCCCATGTCCTCGATGCGATGGAGCTCGTCGAGCAGGTGGCGATGAGCACCGGCATAGGACAGCAGCGCCTGGGCATGCTCGGACTGCGCATACTTTTGGGGATTCGCACTAATGACGTTATGGACAAGCTCGCGTGCTGCATCGGTGAGCTCGGGGTGCGATGCCAGATAGGTGCGCTCCAAGTAGGCGGGGATGTAGACGCTCGGATCCATTAGAGGTCCCCTCCCTTAAATGGAAGCCCCTGCTCGGCTGCGCGCAGGATGCGCTCGTCGATCTGGGAACGCACGATGTCGTTGGTGGCGACCCAGGCGGCAAAGCTGGCGTTGTCGGGAGCGCCCAGGCCCTCCTGCAGTACCGGCGTCGCTTCGGACAGTGCAAGGACGAGCTCGTCGGTGGAGCCTGCACCCACGTTGACGCGGGCATAGACGCCATCGGGAAACTCGGTTTGGAAGTAGAGCGCCTCGGCTGCGTGCGGGCACGAGCGTGCAAGGATGCGCAAGTAGTGCTCGGCGCCCTCGTAGTCCAGCTCGCGCCAGGCAGCGCTCATCAGCGCGATGAGCGTCCACGGGTCCAAGTCGCGCTCCGCGTCCTTGGGACGACGGCGCAGTGGCGTGTTGGCGAGATAGGGTACGGAGTGGGCAGAGCGAAAGCGCTTGAGTTCCTCGGCGGGGTATTCGAGCTTTGCCATGGCGAGCATCGCGGTGTGGCGGACACCAGCCGGATCGTTGGGGGCAAAGTCCAGGCTGCGGTTTGCGGCTTCGAGTGACATACGGTAGCGGCCGCTAATGAGGGCGCGCGACGCAAGGGCGGCAAGCCAGCGCAGGTAGGGGCGGCGCATAAGGTCGCCCGCGGCCTCGCGCTCGTAGGGGTCCTGCGCCGAGGCGATCTTGAGCGCCAAGTCGTGCTCGACTTCATCGCGCTTGGATACCAAGTACTGTACGTATTCCTCGTTGGATTCGGCGGTGAGCGCCGTCAGCATGCGCTGGGCATCCCAGTTGGTCGGATCGAGTGCGGCAGCCTCGCGAAGCATGTTCTCGGCAGCGGTCTCTTCCTGCTCGGCCTGGGCATCGTCGGGGATAAAGGGAATACGGTAGTCGACGGCCTCGACCACCTTGGCAATCAGATGTCCGGCGCGGTCGCGATCGTGCACGATGAGCGGCGCGGGGTTGCGGGTGAATTGCTCCATCAGACGCTCTACGGCGGGGCCGTTGGTGAGCGGGATATTGTCGCGGCGCAAGGCCTCAAGAACGAGGCGATGGCAATCCTCTTGAATGGGATCGAATGCCATGGGGCCTCCTTTGCTGCGGTTAGGGTTCAAATGTCTCTATATAAAGTTCTAGTTTACCCGCATGTGGCACACCGGGGGTGCCGCACTTGGACATGCACCTTTGCACCACGAAGACGGATGTCGCACAAATGTCGGCACCTTGGACGACTGAGTGGTATCACGGTGCCGCAAACGGTCGATTTTTGGCGGCGAACGGGGCGCATTTTGGAGGGGCACAGTCCTGCCCGGGGTATGTGGTCAACCTTGATAAAACGTTTGCCCAGCTTGGGAGTATGAATGCCCCACAAGGGTCTTCAGGGATAGAAAAAACGTTTCATCATTGTCGGCTTTAGGTGAATAACTGACCAACCAGAACGGTAAAATAGTGTTTGTCTGAGCGTTGAGACGTTTAGACATCGCGCATTGCCATCGCCGGCAACGCACAAAACGGTCCTAACGGAGCCAATCGGGTGCTCCGTTATATACGCAAGTCTAAGAGGGGCTTGTTTAGGAGGCACAGTATGGGACGTTTTACCAATCCTCGCGATCTGTACTTTGGTGAGGGCGCTCGCCACGAGGTGAAGAACCTCAAGGGCAAGAAGGCCATCATCGTTTCTGGCGGCAGCTCTATGCGCCGCGGCGGGTTCCTGCAGGACGTTGAGGCCGACCTCAAAGAGGGCGGCTTCGAGGTCAAGCTGTTCGAGGGCGTCGAGTCCGATCCGTCCATCGAGACGGTCATGAAGGGCGCCGAGGCCATGCGCGAGTTCGAGCCCGACTGGATTATCGCCATCGGCGGCGGCTCGCCCATCGATGCCGCTAAGGCCATGTGGGTCTTCTACGAGTATCCCGAGGAGTCCTTCGATAACATCATCCAGCCGTTCAGCTTCCCTGAGCTGCGTCAGAAGGCTCACTTCTGCGCCATCTCCTCTACCTCCGGTACCGCTACCGAGGTCACTGCCTTCTCCGTCATCACCGACTACGCCAAGGGCATCAAGTACCCGCTGGCCGACTTCAACATCACCCCTGATGTCGCCATCGTCGACCCCGAGCTCACCTACACCATGCCCGCCAAGCTGTGCGCTCACACCGGCATGGATGCTCTGACCCACTGCATGGAGGCCTACGTTTCCACCTGCGCCTCTATGTTCACCGACGCCAACGCTCTGCACGGCATCCGCGAGATCGTCGAGTGGCTGCCCAAGTCCTATGCTGGCGACCATGAGGCCCGTCAGCACATGCACGAGGCTCAGTGCATCGCCGGTATCGCCTTCTCCTCGGGTCTGCTCGGCATCGTTCACTCCATGGCTCACAAGACCGGTGCTGCCTTCGAGAACGGCCACATCATCCACGGTGCTGCTAACGCCATGTACCTGGGCAAGGTCATCCAGTGGAACTCCAAGGACCCGCGTGCTGCCGAGCGTTACGCTTACGTGGCCAAGGAGATCCTGCACCTTCCCGGCGAGACCAACGAGGAGCTCATCGCTGCGCTCGTCCAGAAGATTCGCGACCTCAACGACCAGCTCAACATTCCGCAGTCCATCAAGGATTACGCGAATGGTGGCGTGAAGGTCGACGCCGAGAACCCGCAGATGGTTTCCGAGGAGGAGTTCCTCGCCAAGCTGCCCGAGATCGCCGCGAACGCCGAGCAGGACGCCTGCACGCCCGAGAACCCGCGTGAGACCAAGGCTGCTGACTTCGAGAAGATCCTCAAGGCCTGCTACTACGACACCGACATCGATTTCTAATCGACTCTTGTTATCGTAACGAGGGGCTCCGCACGTATCCGTACGGAGCCCCTTTCTTTTTAATTATTAGAGAATGGGATAAAAATGGCTGCAATCTTCAATAGCCCCAGTAAGTATATCCAGGGTCCGGATGAGCTGGCCAAGCTCGGCTCCTATGTCGAGCCGCTCGGCGCTAAGGCCCTCGTCATCGTGACGCCTTCGGGCAAGAAGCGCGTCGGTGCCAAGATCGAGGGCGGCTTTGCCGAGGCTAAGGCTGAGCTGTTGTTTGAGGACTTTAACGGCGAGTGCTCCAAGGGCGAGGTCGATCGTCTGGTTGCGCTCGCTCGCGACAACGGCTGCGACATCATCGTCGGCGTCGGTGGCGGCAAGATCCTCGACACCGCGAAGGCCGTTGCCTATTACCTGGAATCCCCGGTTATCATTTGCCCCACCATCGCCTCGACCGATGCACCGTGCTCGGCACTTTCGGTGCTCTACACCGACGACGGCCAGTTCGATAAATATCTCTTCCTTAAGGCAAACCCCAACATTGTCCTGATGGATACGACGGTTATCGCGGCGAGCCCGGTGCGCCTGACGGTTTCCGGTATGGGCGATGCGCTCGCAACCTACTTTGAGGCCCAGGCGACGCACGATGCCGACGGTAGCACCTGCGCCGGCGGCAAGGGCGGCATGGCTGGCTTGGCACTCGCCAAGCTCTGCTATGAGACGCTCATGGCCGATGGCGTGAAGGCCAAGGTCGCGTTGGAGAAGGGCGCGCTGACGCCTGCCGTGGAGCACATCATCGAGGCAAATACGCTGCTCTCCGGCATTGGCTTTGAGAGCTCGGGCCTTGCTGCTGCTCATGCCATCCACAATGGCCTGACGATGCTGCCCGAGTGCCATGGCATGTATCACGGCGAGAAGGTCGCCTTTGGCACTATCGTCCAGCTGGTACTCGAGGATGCCCCGACCGAGAAGCTCGAGGAAGTCTTGGGCTTCTGCATTGAGCTGGGTCTGCCCGTTACGCTCAAGGAGCTGGGCGTTGCCGAGGTTACGCGCGAGCAGGCCATGATTGTTGCCGAGGCCGCGTGCGCGCCTGAGGACACCATGTGCAACATGCCGTTTGAGGTGACGCCCGAGATGGTCGCAAACGCCATCCTGGGTGCCGACGCACTGGGCCACTACTACCTTATGGATGAGTAAACTAAGGTAAGAAAGGGGCAAAGCCGACAGATGGCTTTGCCCCTTTTTGCTATGGTGCAAAGGGGTCAGGTTACTTTGCACCAATTGTTGTTGATGAAAGGGCGGATTCTCGTATGGCGCTTCCCATGGTTTATGGCGGTCCCGGACGATATGTTCAGGGACCAGGTGAGCTCTTGCGTCAGGGCAGGTATTTGTCATGGTTGGGCTGCGCTGCCTATGTTCTGTTTGACCAGGGCACCGAGGATCGGCTGTGCAAGCAGATCGTCGATGGATTTCTGGACGAAGATCTAAGCGAGCCGTTCTTTAAGATTTATGACGGTCCGTGTACGGAAGAGGCCGTTGCCGAAATGGCCAAGGAAGCCCAGGCCGAGTATTGCGACATGGTGGTGGGTATTGGCGGCGGCAAGATGCTCGATATCGCCAAGGCCGTTGCGTTTTATGCCGAGTTGCCGTTGTGCGTATGCCCCACGGCGGCTTCGATGGACGGTCCGTGCAGCGCGATTTCGGTGCTGTATCACGAGGATGGGTCGTTCGACCACTACCTGATGCTCGAGAAGAATCCAGATCTGGTCGTGGTCGATACCAACGTGGTCGCGGCGGCCCCGCTGCGTATGACGGTCGCTGGCATGGGCGACGCACTGGCAACGTACTTCGAAGCGCGTTCGTGCGCCGCGGCGCACGGCACCAACGAACACGGTGGTGCGCCGGGGCACTTGGCTCTGGTCGCGGCTCGCGCCTGCTACGACACGCTCATGGAGTGCGGTGTCGCTGCCAAGCGCGATCTCAAAAAGGGCCGTACATCGCCGGCAGTTGAGCGCCTGATCGAGTGCAATATTCTGCTCTCGGGCGTCGGCTTTGAGAGCGGTGGCTTGGCGTTGGCGCATGCCATCGCCAACGGTCTGACGATTCTGCTCGAGTGCAAGGCAATGCATGGCGAGGCCGTGGCATTTGGCCTGGTGGTGCAGCTGCGCCTGGAGCGTGCACCCGAGCTTGATCAGGTGCTCGAGTTTTGCCAGCGCGTTGGTCTGCCGACGACGCTCGAGGAGCTGGGCCTTGGCGAGATTTCCGATGCCGATCTGCAGAGTGTTGCAAATGCGGTCTTTAGAAATGAACGTAATATGGCCAACGAGCAGGCAAAGGTGACCAAACAAAAGCTCGTGCAGTTCATGTGCGAGGCATAGTTTGGCGCTTGATTGACCTTGTGCAATCGAGGCGGCGATGGGCCATGGGCTATTTGCCGCAAAGATGCGCCGCGTGTAATTTGCCCGAGGCGTGGGCCGATAGCGTATCATTATCTCTTGCTTGTTTGCACTGCTCAGGGAGGGGCCGCGCATGGCGCAGGAACACGATCTGTTTGATGACATTATCGAGATCAGCAAGGGTTTCGACTTTCTTAAAAACCCGCTTGGCGGTGTGACCGATGCACTCGATCCGTCGGCACCGCAGTGGAATCCTGCCGACTACAAGGAGCGTCCGCGTGGTAACACCATTCCGTGCCTGACCTGCAAAAACGAAAAGAGCGGCTGCACCGCGTGCATGGACGTGTGCCCGGTCAACGCTATCGAGGTCGAGGAAGACGCCATCGAGATCCTCGACTCCTGTCGCAAGTGCGGCCTGTGCGCCGCTGCCTGTCCGACCGAGGCGATCATCTCGCCGCGCCTGGCGCCCAAAAATCTGTATGACGATATCGTCTCTGCTGCTACGAGCCACGAGACCGCCTACGTCACCTGCACGCGCGCCCTTAAGCGCATGCCGCGCGAAAACGAGGTCGTCGTCGCCTGTGTGGGCGATATTACGGCCGAGACCTGGTTCTCGGTGCTGGCCGACTATCCCAACGTGAGCGTCTACCTGCCACTGGGCGTGTGCGATAAGTGTCGCAACACCGGTGGCGAGGATATTCTGGGCGAGGCCATCGCCACTGCCGAGGAGTGGGCCGGTACGGGCATGGGCCTGGAGGTCGACCCCAAGAGCCTCAAGTGCCATAAGCTTCGCGAGTACGAGCGCAAAGAGTACATGGAAAAGATCGCCCGTACAACGGGCCTGACGGTGACCAAGCTCAATCCGGCGACGGCGGCGCTGGCCTCGGTGACGCAGAAGTTGAAGGCCCACCGTCACCAGATTACGCAGCTGGAGCGCACGCTCAACACCATGTGCGGCACCACGACGACCAAGCGTCGCCGTACGCTTACGCACGGGCGCCAGCTGGTACTCTCGACGCTGCAAAACCATCCCGAGCTTGCCCAGAACATGCAGGTGAGCACGCCGGAGTGCGATTTTGACAAGTGCACGTCGTGTGGCGAGTGTGTCAACGTGTGCCCCACGTTTGCCTGCGATTTGGTGGGAAGCGGTCGCTTTGCACTGGAGTCCACGTATTGCCTAGGTTGCGGAGCCTGCGTCAAGGTGTGCCCCGAGCATGCGCTCAAGCTGGTCGAGCACGATGCGTCCAATCTGGTCGTCGTCGACCCCGAGGCCGAGGAAAAGGCCGCCCAGAAGGCCAAGGCCCACGAAGAAGCGGAGAAGGTCAAGGCCGAGGCAAAGGCTAAGCTCGGCAAGATGCTCGATCAGGTGGAGAAGCTCGCGGACTAGCTAAACGAGCGTAAATGATGGCCGGTGGGACAGGTACTGCCCCGCCGGCCAAAAAAGTTGCGGTGGGATAGTTCCTGTTTTGCCCTTAAGCTGGCCATTCTAGGAACTATCCCACCGCAACCAATAGATGGTTAGCTCATACTGCTCTGATGGGTCTCGCTGCCGTTATTGCGGCGGGTGACCGTTTCGTGGAGTAAAAAGAAGCTGGGAACCTGCTTTGTCTCGGTGTATTCCATAAGGATGCCGTCGGCGTTGTAGGTCTGTCCGCGTACAACGGCGAGTGCGTTAAAGTCGTCGAGATCGAGCACGCGTGCATCCTCGGGCGTGGGATGCTCAATCGTTACATCGCGTTTGCCCGTGGCAATCTTAATGCCAAGGCCTTCTTCGAGGTAACGATAGATCGAGTCGTTGACAATCTCGGGTGTCAACCCCGGTACCTGTGAGCTTAGGTAATAGGAGTCGTCGGAGCACACGGCCCGTCCGTCTGCATAACGGATGCGTTTGGCACGCGTGAGCTCACAGCCTTCAGGAAACCCGGTAATCTTGGAGAGCGCCTTGTTACAGACGAGGAGCTCAAAGACAGTGGTAACCGTTTTGAGCTCAAAGCCTCGACTGGCTGCGATTTCCTTAAAGGTCTCGAGTCCGCCGCCGCCACGACTCGTCTCGTCACTGATGTTGCGAATGACGCGCATGCCTTTGCCTTGCTGGGGGAGCACGTAGCCATCTGCCGCAAGCATCGAGATGGCGCGACGGACCGTCATACGCGAACAGTCAAACAGCTGCGTGAGCTCAGTCTCCGAAGGCAGATAGCTCTGATAAGCGTATGTGCCGTCGTCAATCGACTGCTTCACGTTGTCATAAATAGTTTGGAAGATGGCTCGCGCCATGACGGTCTCCTAGAGCTGGGTGCGTGAACGACGGATGAGGGCCGCCCACGCAGGTGTCAATCGATTTACTTGCTGGGGTCGATTATATATTTGCCCATGGCACGCAGGGCCGGGTCTGACAGGATGGCGCCGAGTTCGTCGAGGGAGGCTACCTTTGCGACCATCGAGGATACGTCGAGCCTGCCAGAGTCGATGAGCTCGAGCGCACGACGCTGCGTATAAGGGTTAATGTAGGACGAGGTAAGCACAAGCTCCTTCTGGAAGACCTCGAAGGGCTTGACGGTGATTGTCTCATCGGGCTTGGTGAGGCCGAACATCATGACCGTAGCCTTGTGGCCGGCAATCTGGATGGCCTGCTCGATGGTGACGGGCTTGCCGACGCATTCGATTACAACGTCGACGTTGCCGACGCCCTCCTGCTTCAGGCGGGCCGGGACGTCCTCGTGGATGGAATCAATTGCCAGGTCGGCGCCGAGTTTGAGCGCAACCTCGCGCTTGCCTTCGACAGGCTCGAGCAAGACAACCTTGGTGGCGCCGGCGTTTTTGGCGAGCTGCATCATGAGCAGACCGATCATGCCACCGCCGATAACGACAACTGTGCTGCCGGGCTTGATGTTGCACATATCGATGCCGTGCAGACAACAGGCGACGGGCTCGGTCATAGCACCCTGCTCAAAGCTGGTGTGATCGCCCAACTTGTAGACTTGCTGCATATCGACGGAGCAGTACTCGGCAAAGCCGCCGTTAACGGTGGTGCCGTAACCGGTCATATGCTCGCAGTAGTGGTTGATTCCGTCGCGGCAGGGTTCACAGCAGCCGCAGGGATGGTTTGGGTCGATGCACACGCGATCGCCCGGTTTAAAGCCGGCGACGTCGCTGCCCACGGCCTCGACAACGCCGGCAAACTCATGACCAAGGATCGTGGGCGGGGTAACGTCGGCTGCACCCTTGTCGCCTTCATAGATATGAACGTCGGTACCGCAGACGCCGCAAGCTTTGACGTTGATCAGAACGTCGCGCCTGCCCACGGCCGGCTTTGCCGATTCCTCGACTCTGAGGTCGTGCTTTCCATAGAAGACCGCGCTTTTCATGGTGACTCCTTAACGTGGCGGTGAATGTTGTAATGAAGTATAGGCATGTATATAGATATAGACAAGCACATCTAGACAAGTAGAAAAGAAATTTAAAATGCAGCCATCAGCTATGTCAGATTTAGCAGGCGAAATACTGGACATATACCGTTTACGGCCAATAATCAACCGTTTACCGACCGTAGTCTTTATGCTAACTTGTCTAGATAAGTGATGTGATAAAACGCAAGTGCAAGAAGTCAGGGACACGGGCCCACCCGTCCTATTGCACGAGGTACACGCAAACGGCGCGTCTGCGGTCTCGAGTGAAGCCAAAACCGCAGCGCTCCGAATGAAGAGAGGGGGATTCCCTGTCATGATGCAAAAGATACAACGTTTCGGCGGTGCAATGTACACGCCTGCAATTCTTTTCGCATTTTCCGGAATCGTCGTCGGCCTGGGTACGTTGTTTACCACCGAGGCGATCTTTGGCGAGATGGCCACAGCGGGTCATCTTTGGTTTGATTGCTGGAATGTGCTGCTCCAGGGTGGTTGGACGCTCTTTAACCAGATGCCGTTGCTGTTTTGCGTAGCGTTGCCAATCTCGCTCGCGAACAAGCAGAACGCTCGCTGCTGCATGGAGGCTTTGGCCATCTACCTTACCTTCAACTACTTTGTAAGCACGATCTTGGGGCAGTGGGGCCCTGTCTTTGGGGTTGACTACTCTGTCGAGGCGGGCAGCGGTACTGGTCTCGCCACTATCGCAAGCATCAAAACGCTTGATATGGGCATCATGGGCGCGCTTATCATTTCTGGTATCGCCACGATGCTTCACAACAAGTACTTCGACACCGAACTTCCCGAGTGGCTGGGCGTGTTCTCGGGCTCCGTGTTCATTTATATGATCGGTTTCTTCGTTATGGTTCCGGTCGCTATTATCGCCTGCCTGGTGTGGCCGCATGTTCAGGCTGCTATCTCCGCCTTCCAGGGATTCATCCTTTCCGCCGGTACGTTTGGCGTGGGCGTCTTTGCTTTCTTCGAGCGCGTGCTGATTCCTACAGGCCTGCACCACTTTATCTATACGCCGTTCTATTACGACAACGCGGCGGTCAACGGCGGCATCTTTGCTGCTTGGGCCAACATCCTGCCCCAACTGGCTGCCGATCCGAGCATTGCTCTTAAGGATGCCGCACCCTGGGCTGCCTATACCTGCCCTGGTTGGACTAAGGTCTTCGGCTCGCTTGGCGTCGCCATTGCGTTTTATATGACCGCCAAACCCGAGCGCAAGCAGCGCGTCAAGGCTCTGCTCATTCCCGTCACCCTTACCGCTATGCTTTGCGGTATCACCGAGCCGCTTGACTTCACATTCCTGTTCATCGCGCCCGGCCTGTTCGTCGTCCACTGCGTGCTCGGAGCGCTCGGCTGCATGGCTCAAAACCTCCTTGGCGTCGTGGGCATCTTCGACGGCGGCATCATCTCGATGCTCTCGTGGGACTGGCTGCCCCTTTGGGCCGCACACGGTCTGCAGTACGCCATCTCCATCCTTGTCGGTCTGTGCTTTACCGCTCTTTGGGTCGTGGTCTTCCGTTTCCTGATTGTCAAGTTCGACTTTAAGACCCCCGGTCGCGAGGATGACGATGTTGAGGTCGAGCTCAAGTCCAAGGCTGACTACAAGCAAAAGCAGGGCGGTGCTGCTGCTGGCAAATCGGTCGCCCAGAGTAAAGATGATGAGCGCTTGGTGCTTGCCGAGAACATCCTCGATCTGCTCGGTGGCACGGATAACATCATCGATGTAACTAACTGCGATACCCGTCTGCGCGTTAACGTCAAGGACAAGAGCGTCGTTGCACCCGAGGCTTCCTTCAAGGCGATCGGTACGCATGGCTTGGTGGTCCAAGGTCAGTCGATCCAGGTCATCATCGGCCTTACCGTCCCGCAGGTTCGCGAGAAGTTCGAGAGTCTTCTGAAGTTCGAGAGTCTTCTGTAAACCATCGTCCATCGAAACAATCGGCCTTGCGAGCCGGTATGCACCGCAAGGCCGATTCTGGAGATAAAAAACTCCACTTCTAGGTAACAATTCCAAACCGTGCAGGCCGCGTACGGGGATGGATTGAGCAAGCGGCCAGAATGAGGAGGACATCATGTCCAAGAAAAACTATGCCGTGACCATTGCCGGCGGTGGCTCTACCTTCACCCCGGGCATCGCTCTAATGCTGCTTGAGGAGCGCGACCGCTTCCCGGTCAACAAGGTGACCTTCTACGACAACAACGCCGAGCGCCAGGAGACCGTGGCAAAGGCCTGCGAGATCTACTTCCACGAGAACGCACCCGAGGTTGAGTTCAACTACACCACCGACCCCGAGACCGCATTCACCGGGACCGACTTCGTCCTCGCTCACATCCGCGTCGGCCTGTACGCCATGCGCGAGCTCGACGAGAAGATTCCTCTCAAGTACGGCTGCGTTGGCCAAGAGACCTGCGGTGCCGGCGGTATCGCCTACGGCATGCGCTCCATCGGTGGTGTCATCGAGATCCTCGACTACATGGAGAAGTACAGCCCCAACGCCTGGATGCTCAACTACTCCAACCCCGCGGCCATCGTCGCCGAGGCCTGCCGCGTGCTGCGCCCTAACAGCCGCATCATCAACATCTGCGACATGCCGATCGACCTCATGGATAAGATGAGCCGTATGTGCGGCATCAAGGATCGTCGCGAGCTGCAGTACAGCTACTACGGCCTCAACCACTTTGGTTGGTGGAGCAAGATCTACGACAAGGAGGGTAACGACCTCATGCCGCAGATCAAGGAGCACATGGCAAAGAACGGCTACTTGGACGGCATTGAGCACGAGGCCGGTAAGGAGCAGCACGTCGAGGAGAGCTGGATTCACACCTTCGGCAAGGCCAAGGATGTCTATGCTGTCGATCCCGAGACGATTCCCAACACCTACCTCAAGTACTACCTGTACCCGGACTATGTTGTCGAGACGTCTGACCCCAACTACACTCGCGCCAATGAGGTTATGGACGGCCGCGAGAAGAAGGTCTTTGGCGCTTGCCGCGACATCATCGCCAAGGGTACGGCTAAAGACGGCGGCTTTGAGCCAGATGTACATGCCAACTACATCGTCGACCTTGCCTGCGCACTGGCCGAAAATACGCTCGAGCGCTTCCTGCTGATCGTCCCCAACGATGGCGCTGTGCCCAACTTCGACCCGACGGCCATGGTCGAGGTGCCTTGCATCGTCGGTTCCAACGGCTTTGAGAAGATCTGCCAGGGCCCGATTCCGCAGTTCCAGAAGGGCCTGATGGAGCAGCAGGTTTCCGTCGAGAAGCTTGTTGTCCAGGCTTGGGTCGAGGGCAGCTACCAGAAGCTCTGGCAGGCACTCACGCTCTCCAAGACCATTCCTTCGGCGAGCGTTGCTAAGCAGATTCTGGACGAGCTCATCGAGGCCAACAAGGATTTCTGGCCCGAGCTTAAGTAAGGACTACTGTCTAGAACCCTCACGCATCTCTGCTTCATTTGCGCCGCCGTGGTGTCCGGATTCGCCCGGATGCTGCGGCGGCGCTATACTTATACGGTTTGAAGTACCTGTACCAAAAGGAGCTGTCGTGTCCCTTTCCATCGGTATCGTGGGCCTGCCCAACGTGGGCAAGTCGACGCTGTTCACCGCACTTACCAAAAAGACCGGCCTTGCCGCCAACTACCCGTTCGCCACGATCGACCCCAACGTGGGTATCGTCGATGTGCCCGATAGCCGCTTGCAAAAGCTCGCTGACATCGTTAACCCGGGTCGCATTGTGCCGGCGACGGTCGAGTTCGTCGACATCGCAGGTCTGGTGAAGGGCGCTAACGAGGGCGAGGGCCTGGGCAACCAGTTCTTGGCCAACATTCGCGAGACCGATGCTATCTGCGAGGTCGTGCGCTACTTTAAGGACCCCAACGTCATGCGTGAGGTGGGCCGCACGGGCGAGTTCGTTGATCCTGCCGGCGATGCCGACACCATCATGACCGAGCTCATCCTGGCCGATATGGGCACGCTCGAGAAACAGCTGCCTAAGCTCGAGAAGGAGGCCAAGCGCGACAAGGAGCTCATGCCCAAGTTTGAGGTCGCCAAGCGCCTGCTTGCCTGGCTCAACGAAGGCAAGCGCGCCGCGTCCATGGAGATGACCGACGAGGAGCGTGCCGCTGCCAAGGGCCTGTTCCTGCTCACCATGAAGCCCATCCTGTATGTGGCCAACGTGGACGAGGATATGCTCAACGACGACCTGGCGCCCATCGATGGCGTCAAGCCGCTGCCCATCTGCGCCAAGATTGAGGCCGAGCTTTCCGAGCTCGATCCCGAGGACGCCGCCGACTACCTGGAGAGCCTGGGCCTGGAGCAGCCCGGTCTGGACGTGCTCGCGCAGGCGGCCTATAAGCTGCTCGGCCTGCAGTCGTTCTTTACGGCCGGCGAGATGGAGGTCAAGGCCTGGACGGTTCGTCAGGGCGCAACCGCCCCGCAGGCTGCCGGCGTCATCCACACCGACTTTGAGCGCGGCTTTATTAAGGCCGAGGTCATTGGTTACGACGACTACATCGAGCTCGGCGGCGAGCAGGGCGCCAAGGCCGCCGGCAAGCTGCGTATTGAGGGCAAGGACTATGTCATGGCCGATGGCGACGTCGTGCACTTCCGCTTTAACGTGTAAGGACGACGCATATGTTTAAATATGGCAAAAAAGCTGGCTACATGGGTATTGTGCTGCTCGTGCTTGCGGTGATTCCGCTGGTGGTCGCAGCGTGTGTTATCCCCAACATTGGTCCCGAGGTG
Source organism: uncultured Collinsella sp. (assembly GCA_902495355.1). Lineage (GTDB taxonomy): Bacteria > Actinomycetota > Coriobacteriia > Coriobacteriales > Coriobacteriaceae > Collinsella. The sequence continues at coordinate 73,815 of CABUWV010000002.1, read as the reverse complement.
GCAACGAAGTTTAACGCCGCCGGCGAGGTGACGCGCTGGGGCAAGAGCTACGAGTTGCTGGCGCTGCCGGTGCTCAACCTGCTGCTGAGCGTGGCGACGTACTTTACGGCGGGACGCCAAGCTAAGAACAATGACGACTCCGCCGCCATGGCGCGCATCGTGTGCGAACGCTACCTGCGCAACGGTTGCATCACGGGTGTGTTCCTCAACGTGATCAACGTTTACTTTATGTACTCGGCGATTACCGGAACGGGCTTTGGCTTTGGTTTCTAGCTTGTCCTTTTAGGCAACGAGCCTGCAAGCATGTTCGATGGCTGCTGCGAGGCCGCCGCTCGATCGTGGTTTAAAGACCATGTCGGCGGCGGCCTCGTTTTCGTATCCGGCACCGCGAAGGGCGAGCGCGATACCGGCTTCCAAGAGAAGGGGCAGGCCGCGCTGGCTGGTTGCGATTACTACGGCCTGATTGAGCGAGCAGCTGTGCGCCTGGCATTGGATGGCAAGTTCACCTTGCGCCGGGCAAGGGACCAGAACGGCGGCGACGCGACTTGATAGCAATGCAAATGCTGTGCGCTCATCGGGCGAAAGGCATTCTGCTTCAACGACGACGAGCTTGGGCGGTGCGCTGTTTGTGCGAGGCGTGGCTCGGTACATGCGGACCGAAGAACCCGACATAGAAAACTCCTGTGTATTCGGCAAAACGTAAACTATAGTTTACGTTTATGTTCGGCTCCATTTCAAACTCGGCTGCATGGACGAACGTGCGAAACAGATTCTTGGCAGGCGGGTCGAAGAGACACGCAGGGACCTTGGTATCTCCAAGGTTGATTTTTGTGTGGCAACAGGAATCAGCCGACCCTACCTCGACCGAATCGAAGATGGGACGGCAAATTTCACGCTCAAGGTTCTATTTAAGATCGCGCCCGCACTCGGCATGACGGTGTCAGAACTTCTCGAGGGCATCGAATAGGGGATACCCGTCGACAACTGAATTACGCCATCGGGATGCGGTCGTGGTTGACTTGGCTGTAGAACAGGCGCTGGATCTCGGCGGCATCGCGTGACTGGCCGAGTGCCCACATGGTCTTGGCCACGAGCGTCTCGGTGGTCATGTCGTCGCCGCGCAGAATGCCCGGATGATCGGCGTAAGCACGGCCGACCTCATAAACGCCCAGATCGAGGCCCTCTTCGGGAACCTGCGTGGTCATAACAACGGTGCGACCCGAATCGACCCAGCGGAAAATTGCCTCCTGGAATGACTCGCCGGACTCGCCAAACTCGGGAATACCGCCAATGCCAAAGGTCTCCAGGATTACGGCATCGTAGCTATCGGCAAGGGCGTCGAGGATGCCCGGGTTTACGCCGGGCGTAAGCTTGAGTACAAATACGCGCGGGTCGATGCTGTCGTAGAAACGCACCGGGTTTTCGCCCTGACGAGTGCCGTGGAGCCCGTTGCGCACGATGCGGTCGTTGCGGATGTAGGCAATGGGCGGATAGTTGACGCTAATGAACGCATTAAAGCTCATGGTGCGCTGCTTGCGGGCGCGCGTGCCGGCAATGGCGACGCCGCCAAACACGATCGAGACGTCGTGCGAATGCTCGTCGAGCGCATAGAGCAGGCTCTGGTACAGATTGAGCTTGGCATCGGTAAAGGGGTTGCCCATGGGCTTTTGCGAGCCGGTGAGCACGATGGGCTTGGGGCTGTCCTGAATCAGGTAGGAAAGCGCTGCTGCGGTGTAGCTCATGGTGTCGGTGCCGTGCAGAATTACGAAGCCGTCGTGGTCGGCATAACCCTCGACGATGACGTCGCGGATGCGCATCCAGTCGCTGGGGCGCATATTGGTGCTGTCGATGTTCATGGGCTGCACCACGTCGAGCTCGCAGAGGCCCGAGATCTCGGGGACGCTTTGGGCGAGTTCCTCACCGGTCAGGGCGGGGGAGAGGCCGTTGCCGTCCTCGGTCGATGCGATGGTGCCGCCCGTGGCGATGAGAAGGATGCGCTTCATGCTGGTATTCCTATCGTATTTGCCGCCGCAGAGGCGGAGTCGTTCGGCAGTATTGTGGCACAGGGCGTCCAATGTTCAAACGTATTACATCATCTGTGACGTTTAGTAACATTTCAATCGCCACCAAAAAAGGGTGCAGGTCGTGCGTTTGCCGTGCGCTGATGGCTGCGAGGGACGAGAAACCCCATATAACGTGTACACTATGAAAGATATTTTCGTTCATTCGCGCGGGCGGGCACCGGCTCCCCGCCAACAAGAGGGGGATACCATGGATCAAAATGCTTCCGCAAAGGTCCTCGTACTCGACTTTGGTGCGCAGTACGGTCAGCTCATTGCCCGTCGCGTCCGCGACCTCAACGTGTATTCCGAGATTGTCCCCTGCGACATCTCGGCCGACGAGATTCGCGAGATGAACGCCTCTGCGCTCATTCTTTCCGGCGGCCCGGCCTCCGTGTATGCCGAGGACGCTCCGTCTATCGATCCCGCCATCTTTGACCTGGGCCTTCCCGTCCTAGGTTTTTGCTACGGCCATCAGATCACGGCCGTGACGCTCGGCGGCAAGGTCGGCCACTCCGAGGTGGGTGAGTACGGCCGCGCCACCATCACGCGCACGGCCGGCGCCAAGCTCTTTAACTCCACGCCCATGGAGCAAACCGTGTGGATGAGCCATCGCGACGCCGTTTCCGAGGTGCCCGAGGGCTTTACCGTTACCGCCAGCACCGACGTGTGCCCGGTTGCCGCCATGGAGTGCGTCGAGCGCAAGATCTTCACCACGCAGTTCCACCCCGAGGTCAAGCACTCCGAGTATGGTCAGCAGCTGCTGAGCAACTTCCTGTTTGAGATCTGCGGCCTGGAGCCCAACTGGAGCATGGACGACCTGGTCGAGACCATGACGGCCGAGTTCCGCGAGAAGGTCGGCAACGACCGCGTGATTCTGGCCCTGTCCGGCGGCGTCGACTCTTCCGTCGTGGCTGCGCTGGGCGCTCGCGCCGTGGGCAAGCAGATGACCTGCGTGTTCATCAACCATGGCCTGCTGCGCAAGGGCGAGCCCGAGCAGGTGGAGGAGGTCTTCACCAAGCAGTTTGACGTCGACTTTATCCACGTCCACGCCGAGGACCGTTATGCCGAGCTTCTGGCCGGCGTGACCGAGCCCGAGGAGAAGCGCCGCATCATCGGTACGCAGTTCTGGAAAGAGTTCTTCGCCGTGGCCCAGCAGCTCGAGACCGATGGCAAGCCGGTCAAGTACCTGGCCCAGGGTACTATCTACCCCGACATCATCGAGTCCGGCGCTCGCAAGACGGGCGGCAAGACGGCCACCATCAAGAGCCATCACAACCTGATCCCGTTCCCCGATGGCGTGCACTTCGACCTCATCGAGCCGCTCGATCACTTCTTTAAGGACGAGGTCCGCGCGCTTGGTCTGGCGCTCGGCCTGCCGGGTCACATCGTGTTCCGTCAGCCCTTCCCGGGCCCGGGTCTTGCCATCCGTATCATCGGCGCGGTCGATAAGGAGAAGCTCGAGATTCTCAAGAACGCCGATGCCATCGTGCGCGAGGAGCTCGACGCCTACAACCAGCGCCTGTTTGAGCAGACCGGCGAGCGCAACTCCGAGCACAGCTGCTGGCAGTATTTTGCGGTTCTGCCCGACATTAAGTCCGTCGGCGTTATGGGCGACGAGCGTACCTATCAGCGCCCGATCATCCTGCGCGCCGTCGAGTCCAGTGATGCCATGACCGCCGACTGGGCCAAGCTTCCCTACGACGTGCTGGCCCGCATTTCCGGCCGCATCGTTGCCGAGGTTCCCGGCGCCAACCGCGTCTGCTACGACATCACGTCCAAGCCGCCCGCGACCATCGAGTGGGAATAGTTGATATCTAGCGTTTCCGAGCCCCTGACCTGCACAAACAGGTCAGGGGCTTTTCGTTTGGCAACCGCTGGATAACCTTTGCGGTTTCGCGCCCCGTGAACAGGGGACGTAGCACTGTTCACGTCTGGGCCCATGTCGGCACCGATCATTGCCCGCGCTGCTTCTGCTTGCGTTTCAGTTTCCGCTGCTCGAAGCACGTCGCCCGGAGTTCCTCGCCGGAGGAGAGATGGCCGTTCCCTATGAGACTACGGAACCACCTATATCCGCTTGCTGCGGGCTTGCTTGAGCCAGTTCCTCTTGAAAGAGCCTATACCTCCGAAGAACTTGTTGTACGTCTCACCGTTCTCCTTGGCCTCGCACTTGACCAAGGCAAGTTCGATGGTGCAGAGGTAATCCGCCACTTGCTCGAGGCGGTAGTCGGTCATCGAGGTCTTGCGGCGTCGGACGACCCCTTTTGAGAGGACCTTGCCCACCGAGCCGTCTCGCCCACGGAACAGAAGGAGCGCATCCTCGCGACCTTCGGCGACCTGTGCTGCGAGATGGAGGGCTGCACCATCGCGCAGGCCGCCTATCTCAACGGCGTGCCCCTCGTCGTCGTGCGCGCCATCAGCGACAAGCCCTGCGCCGAGGGCCAGGTCGTCGACTACAACACCTTCGAGAAGAAGGCCGCCTGCGACTGCGCCCGCATCGCCGCGCGCATTGTTAAGCTTTAGGCCCTGCGCGCCGGGGCCCTTGTTTATGTTGGGACCCCGGCGCGCAGGGCCCTTTCCAAAGCGAAGTGTCGAGCCGAAGTGTTGAGCGTCGGCCCTGAATGTTCAATGACCGTTGTTTTCTGCCCCTCAAGTGGTGGACTTTTCCTCGGAGCTGTTGATTCCCCCACGCGCCCCCTTCCGTTCTCTGTTCTCCCCTTATACTCCTTGTACGAGGAGGTAAGAAGTCATGGACAAGACCGCACAGGACAGCTTGGCAAAGAAACCCGTCGACATGAGGGACAGGATTCTCGAGCATCTCGAGGCCCTCACCTCTGCCGTCTCGCTCGACGACCTTGCCCGTCTGTCCACCTCCGACATCGCCGAGACGCTCATCATCTCCAGGAGCCTGGCGAGCCAGTACCTCAACGACCTTGTTCGCGCCGGCCTTGTGGTTAAGGTGGCGGGCAGGCCTGTCCGTTATTTTCATCGCCGCGCGTTCCAGAAGCGTTTTCAGGTAAAGCTCTCTGCAAGCGAGTACGCCTCGCTCGCCGACCTCATCCAGGCGACGGGAATCGCCGATCACCGCGACTTCGCGCGTGCCGTGGGCTTCGACCTGAGCCTCAGCTCCGTTGTCGAGCAGTGCAAGGCTGCGGTTCAGTACCCTCCGTTTGGCCTACCCATCCTCTTGAGCGGCGGCGTGGGTGTCGGTAAGTCTTTCCTTTCTCGCCTTGTGTACGAGTACGGCAAGAACCAGGGCTTGCTGTCCCGCGACTCCTCCTATGTGCGCATCGACTGCGCCGGGGTCCCGGACGCCGCCTCGTTCAACGGGCTTCTTGACGAGTCGATCGCGAAATCGCGCGGGGGTGTGGTTTTTGTCAACGGCATCGAGGCACTCTCTCCCTCTGCGATGGAGCACTGCCTTGCGACGGCCCTCGGGCTCGATGCCTCCCAGGATGCGCCGCGCGCTCGCCTCGTTCTTTCGACGACGCTTTCCGCCGATGACCTGAAGGTTTCCTCGGCCTACAGCAAAATGCCCATCTGTGCCCGCGTCCCCTCACTCAAGGAGCGGACCCCCGAGGAGCGCGAGGATCTCATCTTGAGCTTCCTGCGCAGCGAGGGGTGCCGAATCGGTTCTGATGTGAAGATCAGCCGCGGCGCATACCGTTGCCTCGTGAACGCGGACTTTTCCGATAACATCGCCGGCTTGCGCGCCTGCGTGACGAACTGCTGCGCCAAAGCGTTCCTCAATCGCGAGGGCGACTACGTCGTCGTTCGCCCGTATCTTCTTCCCAGCGGGCTCCTCTCCTCCGCGCAGATCGATCAACAGCCCGACGATGGCGTTCTGATCGACGCGTCCCTGGATGCCGCCGAGAGCACAGGGCCGGTCGAGCAGGCGCTCGATGCCCTGTGCTCTCTCGATGAGCGATTCTGCGCCGGGGAGCTCTCTGTCTCCGAGCTCGTCTCGCAAGCTGTCTCTGCTGTGCGCGGCGTTGAAGATCACTTGATCTTCGGCCGCGGCGTTACCTCCTCGAGGTCGCGCGCCTTCGAGCGCATCGTGGGCGCGGTCCTTGCCGACGCAGGCTCTTCTTATGGCATCGAGCTTTCGAGGAAGGTCGCTTTTCTACTGGCCCAGGAGATTTGCCTGCAGTTGTGGCCGGGCATCGGCCTGGCTAAGCGAAAGTCTGCCTGTGCGGAGCAAATCTCCCATCTCCTCGGTGCCGTGACCTCCGAATTGCCGTTTGCCTCGAGCGTCTCCGATCAGGTCGCCGCAGACGTGGAAGGGGCGCTGGGAATCTCGCTCGATCACTTCACGAAGACGCTTCTGACGCTGTGCGTCGCATCGGAGTCTCGCGACGTGAAGGCTCTTCGAACGCTCTGCGTCATCTTGTCCCACGGCTACTCAACGGCGACGAGCATCGCCGACGCGGCGAACCGTATGCTCGGCATGCATGTGTACGAGGCGGTCGACATGCCCTACGACCAGCAGCTGAAGGACATCGTCGGTCCGCTCCAGCGCCTCGTCGACCGCCATTCCTACTGCACCGGGGTCGTGTTCCTCGTCGACATGGGCTCCTTGGAGGAGGCCTATAAGGCCCTCGAGAACGTTACCGACTCCACTATCGGCGTGGTGAACAACGTCTCTACCGGTCTTGCGCTCGAGATCGGGGTCGGGCTGCTCGGCGGCAAGTCCATCGCCGAGGTTCTTGGCGACGCGACCGCCGCGTGCGTGACGCACTGCAAGGTGATCGAGCGCGTCAACCGTGAGGACGCCATCGTCTTCTGCTCCGAGTCCGGGGTCGACGCCGCGGAAAGGATACGCCAGCTCGTCTCGCAGAGCCTCCCGCGCACCATAGGCGCGCGCCTGCTCACGAGGCCCTTCAAGCAGCTCGTCGCGAACGGGTCGAACGACGCCGTTTTCTCCGAGCACCGCGTCTGCGCCGTCATCGGCACGGGAGACCCCGGGGTCGCCTCCGTCCCCTTCGTCGCCCTCGAGGACATCATGTCGACGGCGTCCGCCTCTAAGGTCGATGCCGTGTTCGGCAGGTGGCTTGACGCTTCCGAGCTCTCTTCTTTCCACGAGAAGCTGCTCTCGAACATGACGCTGCAGAACGTCATCCGCTCCATCACCATCCTCGACCCGGAGCGGCTATTCCACGAGATCGAGAGCGCCGTGCACGAGCTTCAGCGCAGGACAGGCGAGAAGATCGGCAGCAACGCCATCATTGGGCTCTACGTCCACCTCTGCTGTCTCGTCGAGCGCCTTGTTACCAGAAACCCCATTGAGACCTACGTTGGCCAGGACCGCTTCGAGGAGGAGCGCGCCGATTTCATCGAGTCCTTCAGACAGAGCTTCTCGAGCATCTCGACGCGCTATCGCGTAGAGGTTCCCGTAAGCGAGATCGCATATGTCTTCGACTACATAAGCGTGAGCGCCGCCCCGGCGCGAGAAGAGCGCCTCGGCTCCTCGGACCTCCTGCTCGACGAGTGACCTTCCCCGCGCCGCCGCGAGCTGACCGCGCGTCCTCAATAATCCGATAACCCCTTGCCCGGCGCGAATCCGGATAGCGCCGAGGCAGTACCGAACGTAAAACTTCATTTGATAGGAGCAAACATGAGTGTTGTTATGGCACGAATCGACAATCGCCTGCTTCACGGCATCATCGTGACGCAGTGGGCCCCGGTGTCGGGCGCGACCCGAGTCATGGTCATCGACGACAAGGTCGCCGGCGACGAGGTCCTGAAGTCCACCATGAGGATGGCGCGCCCCGCGGGCATGGCCGTCTCGATCATCTCCGAGCAGACCGCGCTCAAGAACTTCGCGGCGGGCAAGTACGACCGCGAGAAGGTCTTTGTCATCGCCAAGGAGCCCGAGACGATCCTTCACCTGGTCGAGTCGGGCATCGAGCTCCCGTCGCTGATCGTCGGCGGCTCTCTTGTCAAGGAGGGCGGCGTCCAGCTCACCCAGCGCGCCTATGCCTCCGCCGAGAACGTCCAGAGCTACAAGGCGCTCATCGCCCGCGGCGTCAAGGTGACGGCACAGTTCGTGCCCGCTGACAAGCCCGTCTCCGTCGCCGACCTCATCTAAGGAGGGATCATGGTCAACTTCACTATCCTGCAGGTCGTCCTTTTGACCCTACTTGCCTTCATCAAGCACGTGGACTACTACGGCATCCCGATGATCTTCGTCAACTATGCCGTCTTCTGGGGCCTTATCACCGGCGTCGTCATGGGCGACTGGCAGACCGGCCTCGTCATCGGCGGCACCATCCAGCTCATGCAGCTCGGCGTCGCGGGCTTCGGCGGCTCGTCGATTCCCGACTACGGCACGATGGCCATCATCGCCACCGCCTACGGCGTGACCCTGGGCTCCGACACGGGCCTCGCCATCGGCCTGCCGGTCGGCATGCTCGGCATCCAGCTCGACGTCATCGTCAAGATCCTCAACGGCTTCGTCGTCGAGAAGTCCCAGAAGTTCTGCGACGAGGGCAAGTTCAAGCAGATGAACGCCATCCTGTGGGTTTGCCCCGCGCTCTTCGGCCTGTGCGCCGCCCTGCCCGTCTTTGTCTCCGTGACCCTCGGCCAGCCCGCCGTCAACTGGCTCCTCGAGGTTATGCCCCAGTGGTTCCTTTCCGGCCTCACCCTCGCCGGCAAGATGCTCCCGGCCATCGGTATCGCCATGCTGCTCCGCTACATGCCCACCGGCAAGTACTTCCAGTACCTGCTCGCCGGCTTCTTCCTCTCGGCCTTCCTGAACGTGCCCATCATCGGCGCCGCCATCGTCGGCGTTGCCCTCGCGATCGCGTTCTACCAGCGTGCCGAGAGGGACACCGAGCTCGCCGCCCACGCTTCCGCAGACGCCTTCATCGGAGAGGATGAGTAACCATGGAAAACGAGAACATCACCGCCGCCGAGGGCAAGCCCTCCGGCTATAAGGTCACCAAGAAGGACCTGCGCAACGCGAACTGGCGCTGGCTCATGAGCGTGTGCACCTTCAACTACCAGACCCAGCAGGGCGCCTCGGTCGCCTACGCCCTCTCGCCGATCCTGAGGAAGATCTACACGAACGACGAGGACTATAAGCAAGCGCTCAACAACCACTTCCGCTACTACAACACCCAGCCTTGGCTCGCCGCCATCATCCTCGGCGCCTGCGTGGCCATGGAGGAGCGTGACGGCCTCGCGGCGGCGGACGCCGTCCAAGACCTGAAGATCGGCACCATGGGACCGCTCGCCGGCGTCGGCGACTCCCTGCTCATGACCATGATCCCGACCATCATGGGCTCCATCGCCGCCTATATGGCCATCGAGGGCAACCCCGTGGGAGCCGGCATCTGGTTCGCGCTCATCCTGGCCATCTTCTGGGTCCGCATGCACGCCCTCGAGTTCGGCTACAAGCAGGGTGTGAAGCTCGTCACCGACTTCAGCGAGAAGCTTCCCAACCTCACTGCCGCCGCCTCCGTGCTCGGCCTCACCGTGGTCGGCTGCCTCATCGCCTCGGTCATCGGCGTCACCTGCCCGATTAGCTTCAGCTTCGGCGACGTCTCGATGGAGATTCAGCCGCTGCTCGACAAGATCCTGCCTGCCATGATCCCCGCCGCCATCACGGGAAGCGCGTATTACCTTCTTACCAAGAAGAACGCGAGCATGACGGCCCTCATCCTCGTGGTGATCGTCCTCGCGATGGTCGTCTCCGCCGCCGGCATCCTCGCCTAGCTTCGACCCAAGAGATTGGTGAATCAATGAGAAAGATAGTTGTGGCGAGCCATTCCCTTCTCGCCCAGGGCTTCAAGGACACCCTCGAGTTCCTTACGGGTAAGAGCGACGCCGTCAACGCCGTGTGCGCCTACGTGAACGACAACGGCGAGGGGCTCGACGCGGCGGTCGAGGCTGCGCTTTCGGGCACTGACGAGGTCGTCGTTCTTACCGACGCGCTCGGCGGCAGTGTGAACCAGCGCTTCTCCCGCTTCGCCTCCGACCGGATCCACGTGATCGCGGGTGTCAACCTCCCGCTCGCCATGACGGTCGCGCTCGCGCGCCCCGACGAGAAACTCGACTTCGACGCCCTCGTCGACGAGGCGCGCCAGCAGATCGTCTACGTGAACGGTGCCAGTTCCGCCGAGTGCGAAGACGACGAATAGAGGAGGTCGACGATGAGAGAGTTCCTTAAAGACGTGTGGATGCACGGCGGTGAGGAAAGCCGCGCCATCACCCCCGAGAACATCACGGGCGAGAAGGGCCGCGCCGCCATGTCGGCCAGCCACCTCGGCGTCGGCCGCAAGGGCTCGTGCTGCGTGCCCCTTGAGTCCGGCGAGACCATCACGCTCGCGGACATCGAGGGCCCCGGCATCATCCGCCACATCTGGATGACCGTCCCCGACAAGACCGCCGCCGGCAGCTTCGTCATGCGCGACCTCGTGCTGCGCTTCTACTGGGACGACGAGGAGACCCCCTCGGTCGAGTGCCCTGTCGGCGACTTCTTCTGCAACGGCTTCGGTGAGCGCGCCATCGTCAACTCGATGCCCATCTGCGTGAACCCGACGGGCGGCATGAACTGCTACTTCGAGATGCCTTTCAGGAAGCACGCCAAGGTCACGCTTACGAGCGAGCACCCCGGGTTCATTAAGTACATCTTCTACACGTTCAACTACGCGCTCACCGACGTGCCGGACGACGCCATGTACTTCCACGCCCGTTTTAACCGCGAGCGCAGCACCCGCAGGGGCGTCGACTACACCGTGCTCGACGGCGTGCGCGGTAAGGGCTACTACGTCGGCACCTACATGGCCCTGTGCGCTCTGGAGCGCTATTGGTGGGGCGAGGGCGAGATGAAGTTCTTCCTCGACGGCGACGAGGAGTTCCCCACGGTCACCTCGACGGGAGCCGAGGACTACTTCGGCGGTGCCTGGGCCTTCCTCGACAGGCCGCCCCACGCGCTGCCCGAGGCGCAGTGCTTCAACACACTGTTCGCCGGCTACCCGTACCGCTCGACGCGCGACGCCACGCGCGACCGCTTCAGCGCGGGCAAGCCGAACCCGAACCCGATGCTCGCGACCAACGACGACGCGCTGCCCAGGCACGGCCTCTACAGGTGGCACCTTCCCGACCCGATCTCGTTCAAGGAGGACCTGCGCGTGACGTTCCAGGACCTCGGCAACGACGACATCAAGCTCTACGAGCGCGAGGACGACATCTCCACCGTCGCCTACTGGTACCAAAGCGAGCCGCACGCCGTGCTCGCCCCGTTTGCCGCAAGGCAGGACCGCGTGCCCAGGTAGGGTCGCCTCGAAACAAGCCAACGTTATGGGCGCCCGCGGTTGACCATGACTGCGGGCGTTTCTTTGTAAGGAGGATCACATGAACGAAAAGCAAATGAGGCTCGGCGCCCTCGAGGCCGGCGGGACCAAGATGGTCTGTGCCGTGGTGTCCGGCGACGGCGAGGTCCTCGACCGTATGGAGACCCCGACGCTTACGCCCGCCGAGACCGTCCCGCAAATGGTCGAGTGGTTCACCGCCCGCGATGTGGACTCGTTGGGCATCGGCGCCTTCGGCCCGACCTGCGTCGACCCCAACGATGAGCGCTACGGTTCCATCCTCCAGACGCCCAAGCTCGCGTGGCGAGGCTATGGTCTTCGCGCCGCTTTCGCCGACGCCCTCGGGATTCCGGTGACCTACGACACGGACGTGAACGTTGCCTGCCTCGGCGAAGTGGTCTTCGGCTGCTGCAAAGGGCTCGAGGACGCCGTCTACGTAACCATCGGCACCGGCGTGGGCGCGGGCGTCATGTGCGCGGGCAGGCTCCTTCACGGCATGCTGCACCCCGAGGCCGGCCACATGCTGGTAAGGATTCGTCCCACCGAGGAGGGACGCTGCGTCTGCCCGAGTCACGCGAGCTGTCTCGAGGGCCTCGCCTCCGGCCCCGCCATCGCCGCGCGCTGGGGAAAGCCCGCGGCCGAGCTCGCGGACAACGCTGAGGTGTGGGCGCTCGAGGGGGATTATCTGGGGCAGATGTGCGCGAACCTCGTGCTCATGTACTCGCCTCGCCGCATCGTCCTCGGCGGCGGCGTGATGCACCAGGAGCAGCTCTACGGCATCGTCCGCAAGAAGACCCTCGAATATCTGGGCGGCTACATCCAGACTGCCGAGCTTAAGGACATGGAGAGCTACATCTGCGCCCCGGGCTGCGGCGGCGACCAAGGAATCCTTGGCGCGGCCGAGCTGGCAAGAAGGACGCTCGCGTAACTTGCGCTCTCTCCGCCATACAACGCGTTAAGAAAAGACGAGCGCTTCTTGCCAATTGGGCGGCAAGAAGCGCTCATCTTTTGCATTTGTTTTTGGGGCAGGATGCCCCGCCTCCGCTAGAGTCTCTGGACCGCCACACCCACGAGGTTTGGACCGGTGTGGACAAGAAGCGCGGGGCTGATGTCGGAGCGGACGACCTCCACCGCGTTGGCCACGCGCTCGCGCAGGGCCTGCTCCATGCGGTCATAGAGGCCGGCGTAGGGTGAGGTGCGGCTCACGGCAAAGCGCACCTTGGGGTGCTTCTCGACGATGGCGGCGATGAGCTTGACCTCGGTGCGATGCGGTACTTGCACAGCCATTTCGTGTGCGCGAGGCTGTTGGCTTTCTGGGCCACAGCAATCACCTTCCCCCTAGCATGATGACCTGAACAATCCTCATGCTAGGGGGAAGGTTTTGTCGCGTAGCGGAAATTGGCCTCCACCCGCTGAGCGGGTGGCTTTCTATGCCGCGCGGCACGGACTAAAGTCCATGAATAAAACAATCCCGCGGGTATTTGGGTGCGCACGCATTGACCGTGCCCTTGCACGCCCAATATGCGCCGTAAAAGCCGTCTTCTTCAACGCCAAAGTGAATGGGCTTCATTTTTGCCTTTTAAAATCTTATTTTTACGATTTGCATTTTCATCCCGTTGTCACCGACCCTTGCGAGAAACCGGAAAAAGCCGCTGACAGAAGGGTCTCTCAAATCGTTGTAGCCCAGCATATAGCCGCGACTTGTGACCTGCAGACGGCTGTCCCACGTGCCGATTTCCTTGGCGGCATCCGAAACCGCAAAATATGCCCCCACATCCTTGATTTTTGCAGTCTTAAGCCATGTTTTTGCGATCATCTTTACTGCCGTCCGATTGGCAGCATCAAAGACCAGCACACCGCCGGGGAAAGCGTCTGCCATCCCCCGTACCAGTTCCCGGACCTGCTGGGTCAGAAAGTAATAGAACACCCCGGAGGCAAAGAACACCGCCCCGCCGGAGGCATCGATTTTGCTAAACCATGCGGTGTCTTTCAGGTCGCAGGGGATATTATGTTCTCGATCCCCGGCGGGCAGTAGCTGCTGCCGCAAGGCAATCACATCCGGGAAGTCCAGATTGTAGATCTTGCATCTACCGTTGTCGCAGGTTCTGCCGGTGTTGTCCAGCCCGCAGCCCAGATTGACCACCGCCGCATTGGGGTGGCCTTTCAGGTAATCCCGCACCTCGAAAGTAAGATCACTCTGCCGTGTGGCCACCTCCAGCGCACCAAAGCGCTGCATCAGGCTGCGGGAGTTTTTCTCTGCCTCTGAAAAGTCGTAGTCGATTTGGTCGAGCAGACGAACCGCTGTTTCATCCCTATAAAGGTTCGGGTACAGCTCCGTACACAGCTTCCGGGAATACAGCGGGAGGATCAGCGTCTCCTGAACGGTGTTTTTCTCAATTTTACATTTCATAGGTTTCTTCCTCAGTGAATAAAAACTGTCACAATTGCCGCCAGCACAGCCGCTATGACCGTCATGCCTATCGCCATGTGCAGGATGGATGCAAAAATACCCGTGCTTGATGCCCTTACTTCCGCGCCGTGACGCAGAGCCACTTTTTCTTTTTGTGTATCTGCACCTCGTGAAAACCCGCCTGCTCCAGACATGCCTTTAATTCGATGTCCTTGTAGATGGTCATGCCGCCGATGATCTGCGTCCACCTCTCGTCCTTGTCCGTATCGCCATTGCTCTCGTTGCAGATAAGAATTGTCCCGCCTGGCTTCAGCGTCCGCCAGACCTCACGGAAGCATTGGGGCAAATCAGGCCAAAAATAGACGGTCTCAAAGGCCGTGACAGCATCGAAGTAGCTATTCTCAAACGCCATATCCGCCACACTGCCTTGCAGAACGGCGCAACGCCCCTCCTGAATTGCAGTTCGGTTGAGCTTTCTAGCCTTCTCCACGCTGACGGGCGAATAGTCGATGCCCTTGACGACGCCATGCGGGCATTTTTTCAGCAGCCGTTTTATGTTTGCCCCGCCGCCGCAGCCGCAATCCAGCACCTTGGCATTTGGCGCAAGTCGTAGAAATTGAAGTCCCCACTGCGCCACAGGGCTGTGGCCCAGATTCATCATGGCAACCATAAGTTTTCCGCCGAGGCCCACGGGCTTGCGGGTGTTTTCAAAGAACGACATCTGGTCCCTCCGATTTCGTGCATTCCGCATAGGTCAACGGGAACGAAGCCTTCAGCACCGCGCTTTTCTGCACCGCCCAGCCGTTTTGACGCAGGAAACACAGGTATTCCTCGCTTGTCCACCTGCTGTGGAGGGGGAATCCTGCCATACTCATGAAAAAGGCTTTTACCTTGCCGGAAACCGAGTTTCCCGCGTGGGTGAAGGTTGGCGCGATGAGCACGCCGTCGTCCTTCAGCACCCGCCTGATTTCTTGCAGGGCCTTTTCTGGATGCGGCACTATGTGAAGCGCGTTGGACGCGATCACCACTTCGAAGGACTTCTGTGCATAGGGCAGGCGGAACATATCTTGTACGGAAAAGTGCAGCTTTGCGGATTGATTGTCCCGCTTTGCTTCAAGGATCATCTGTGCAGAAGCGTCTGTAGCCTCGATGTGTGCCGCCGCATTCACGATGCTCTTTGCGATAAGCCCCGTGCCGGTGGCAACCTCCAGTACGGTTTTTGCTTTCACTACCGGCCTGATCAGTCCATACATCTTCTCATACGCCGCCCGGTCGTTTCGCATGAAACGGTCGTATCGACCGGCATTCTTGTCCCAGAAGCCCTTGCGTTCGTGCATGGCTATCGCCCCCAAACAGTTAGAGCCATCTCCCCAGGCGTCCTGTTGCTGAGCTCGTAGTTCCTGATCGCCGAATTGCGTTGCCTCCTGCTTAGAGTTTTCTCTTATATCCACAGTCGCAGTACGGGCCTCCGGAGGCGAGCGTGTACTGCCGCACAAAGTCGGTCACGCCGCCTGCCTCGCTCATGGTGTAATCCAGACGGCACAGCGCAGGGGTTAGATCGTATAGCTCCAGATCTTTCATCAGCACGCAGATGCCGCATTTCGTGAATCGTCCCTCGTAACCGCTGCCGTCGGGGTATTCGTAGAAATCCATGTTCCACGAATAGGGATTCCGGTCAGCCGCCCTTAGCGCGGCGGTGGCTTTCATGCCCGCAATATCCTTTTCGGTGAATTTGCTCTTTCCGCTCATTCGGCAGAACCACTTCACGGGCTTTGTCATCATGGCGTCGGCGTAGTAGATTGTCAGCCGTTCCACATCTGGGCGCTCCGGCATGGAGAGAACGAACGCGCCGACCATGGCGCTGTTGACAAGGTTCATCTTGAATCGGTCGCCCTTCTCGAACTCCGGCAAACCGGCGATGATCCTTCTGTATTCAGACTTCGCCTTTCGCGTGATAGCTTTTGCTCTTTCCGTATCGTAGCCGAACACCGCTGTCAGCTGTTTTCGGAAGGACGGCGCAAGCAGTGCCCACATGGCGAAAGGCATTCCGAAGTAGATCACTGTTTGTCCCTCCAATCGCATAGTACGCGGGTCAGGCGGCGGTCGATGTCAATGCGCGCCATTTGCTTTCACCACCGGCCGGATCAGCCCATACATCTTCTCGTACGCCGCCCGGTCGTTTCGCATGAAACGGTCGTACCGACCGGCATTCTTGTCCCAGAAGCCCTTGCGTCCGTGCATGGCTATCGCCCCCAAACAGTTAGAGCCATCTAACTATAACACGCGAATCGTGCAGCAAGATAAGGCTAGCCTTATTTTCTTGGCAAAGACGCATCTCTCCGGCTTTCGCCTATAGCGGCGCGAGCCAGATGCTAGGCTGGAGCTGAAGAAGGGGCTTGGCGGACAGGTAGGTCGATTCCGGTTCCCGGAACGGTGGTCCAGCCAATTACACCAGGGCTCTAGCCATTGAGTGGGAATAGGGATTTCTTTAGTTATGGGGGTATAAATTTGATTCCCTTTAGGATAAACCCCCATGACTACATGAATTGACCTGCTGACTCCAATGAAGATTGGAGGGTAACGGCCAGGGGTGACGGCCCGGCGAGTGTTATTTTGCGAGCTATGCGCATTGAAAGCGACCTTTCGTGGTATAAACTACTTGCCGGAAGCCGCGGCTTTCAGAGTACGGCTTACGTGTACGTTTAACCTCCGTGGGCGACGGGGTGCCGCAAGGCGTAGAATATCGTCTACCTGTAGGGGCCTGCAGCGATGCGGGCCCCGCTTCGTATGAAGGGGGCGTAACCGATGAAGATCGTATCCATCTCCCAGGACTTCTTCGACCTCGTCGAGGGCGACCGCGAGCTCATGCTTAAGCACAATCGCCCCTGCATCGTGGTGGTGAGGCTGCGTTTCCGCGGGAAGCGCAGGGACTTCGCCGTGCCGCTGCGTTCCAACATCGCCCCTAACGTGCCCAAAGACCAGTACTTTGCGTTGCCACCCCGCCCCACGACGCGCCCCGGCTGCCGCCACGGCATCCACTACATCAAGATGTTTCCCATAACCAAGGCCTACCAGCGCCGCTTCAGGACCGAGGGCTCGACCTACTACGAGACACTCCAGCGCATCATCGACGGCAACACCAAGCGCATTGTCTCCGAGTGCCAGGCGTACCTTGACCGCTACGAGCGCGAGGGAAGGTCTCGTTTTGCCGTCGACATCGACCGCGTCGTGGGGCTGTTGGAGGGCGAGAAGTAGGGCACCTGGGACATCAAGGTGATCACGGGGATGCGCCGCTCCAGCAAGTCCGAGCTCATGAAGGCGTTCTCCGCCTCCGTTGCTCGGAGGGACCCATCCTCCAACAACGTTTACGTCGATCTGCTGGACCTCGACAGCGAGCCGTCGCTCGAGTACCACGCGCTGCATCACGAAATCATAGAGCGGCACAAAGAGGGCGCCCGCAACTGTCTCTTCATCGACGAGGTGCGGCTGTGGCGGGGGTTTCGAGAAAGCAATTAACAGCATTCACGCACGTGGCGGATGGGATATCTACCTCACGGGATCGAACGCGTTCCTCCTGAGTGCGGACCTGACGACCCTGTTCACAGGGCGCCATGGGGAGGTACACATCCTCCCCTTCAGCGAATACCGCTCCTACTTTGATGAGCAGGGGGCCGTCGACGACGACTTCGACGGATTCATCAGGCGCGGCGGGCTCGCCGGGTCCTACGATTACGATGGCATCTCGGAGTCGTACGGTTTCCTTCGGCGCGGGCGGATCGGGACCGAGTGCCGATCTAGAGGCATTCGGTCAGAATCTGGAACACTTCGCTGCGCTCCAGTTTCTTGGCGCAGCCGCTGGTGAGTACGCAGGTGTCCGCAACCTTGTGCAGCGTCTCGTCGGACGCGTCGGAGCCCATCTCGGCGAAGCTCGTGGGAAGCCCCATCTCGCCGATGAACGTCTGCAGGTGGTCGATGCCTTTGAGCGCCACCGTAAGGTCGTCTTTGCCCTTGGCGTCGACGTCCCACACCTCGCGTGCCCAGCGGGCGAACTGCGCGGGCGCCTCGGGGGCCAGGTGGCGGTAGAGCGCAGGGTGGATGACCGCGAGGCCCATTCCGTGGTTGGTGTGGGTGTACGCGCCGTACTGGTGCTGGATCATGTGCGCCTGGAAGTCCGTTGACTTGCCGATCTTGAGCACGCCGTTCTCGGCCATGGCGGAGTCGTATACGAGCTCGCTTCTGGCATCGAGGTTCTGGTCGTCGTCCGCGATGATCCGCATGTTGCGGATGACGTTACGCTGGATGGCGAGGTTGATGTCGTCGGTGACATTGCGCCCGCGCGGGCTTCCGAAATAGCTCTCCATGCAGTGCGAGAGCGTGTCGAACGCGCCGCTCATGAACTGCGCGTGCGGTACGGTGAGCGTGAGCGCCGGGTCGAGCGCCGCCCACATGGGCATCGCCCCCAGATAGGCGCCCTTCACGTGTGTCTCCTCGTTGGTGATGACGGCGCCGTTGTTCTGCTCGGCGCCCGTGCCGGAGAGTGTCACGATGCAGCCCATGGGGATGAACGAGCTCGGCATCTTGCCGTCGACGTGCTCGAACGTCTCGATGTCCTCGTCAAGCATCGCCTGCGCGGAGACCACCTTGCAGCAGTCGAAGACCGACCCGCCGCCGACGGAGAGAATGAAGTCGACCTGTTCCTTGCGTGCGAGCGCGGCGCCTTCCTGGCACTTCTCGTAGGTCGGATTGGGCATGATGCCGCCGAAGTCCACCACGCGCTTGCCCGCGCTCGTGAGCTTATCGACCACGTGGCCGTAGACGCCGGTTCGTTTGACCGAGCCTCCGCCGTAGGCGAGCATCACTGTCTTGCCCATGGCACCCATCTCGGCGTCGAGTGCCTGGTCCATGGCCCCCTCGCCGAAGTAGTTCCTGACCGGGTAGTCGTACGTGAATGAGTTCATGGCAATTCCTCCTAGTAAGTTATCAGTGCGGTCTGACCGCTCGTCTACACGTTGCGCACGAGCCCGGACAGCCATTCGATGGTGGCGGGGTCGTGGTGGTCGAAGAACGCGCTGCGCCCGGTGTCGAGCGCGGCGATGGCGACCATCTCGTCGTCGCCCAGCGCGAAGTCGAAGACGTCGAAGTTTTGCTCCATGCGATCGCGGTGCGTGCTCTTAGGGATGCAGACCACACCGCGCTGCAGCAGCCAGCGCAGCACGACCTGGGCGACCGTCTTGCCGTGCGCCTCGCCGATGCGAGCGAGGACCTCGTTGCGGAAGAGGTCGTTTCTGCCCTCCGCAAAGGGTGCCCAGCCCTCCATGGCTACCTCCTTGCCGGCCATATACTCCTGCGCGTCGCGCTGCTGGAAGAACACGTTGCACTCGACTTGGTTCACGGCGGGGGCGATGCGGTTGAACGAGATGAGGTTTGCGAGGTGATCGGGGTAGAAGTTGGCTGTGCCTATGGCGCGGATAACGCCCTGCTCGTAGAGCTCCTCCATGGCGCGCCACGCGCCGAAGACGTCGCCGAACGGCTGATGGATGAGGTAGAGGTCGACGTAGTCGAGCCCCAGCCGCTTGAGCGACGCGTCGAAGCCGCGCTTGGCCCCCTCGTAGCTCACATCCGACATCCACAGCTTGGTCGTCACGAACACCTCGTCGCGCGGCAGGCCGCTCGCACGAATGGCAGCCCCGACCGCCTCTTCGTTGCCGTAGCTCGCGGCCGTGTCGAGCAGCCGGTAGCCGACCGAGAGCGCGTCCTCCACGGCGCGCTGGCATTCCGCGGCGTCCGGGATCTGGTACACGCCGAAGCCGAGCTGCGGCATCCTGACGCCGTTGTTCAAGGTGATGTAGTTCATGGTGCCTTCCTTTCTCGCAACTTGACGTATCCACCATACGAGGGGAGCCGCGTCGGCGGAAGTTTCCGTTGGTGAGGGTTCTATAACGCTGGAGTGCGCACGGTGTTATAACCCGCGGGTTCTAGGTGTCACCTCAAAGAGATCGGCGCCGAGCTCGTCGGCGATGGCCTGAGCTACGACAGCGGTGTGGCCCTGTGCCGAGTAGTAGGCCACGAGGACGTTGCCGTCTGCAGCGGGCACTGCGGCGGGCTCGTCCTCGACAGCCGACTGGTCCTCGGCGGCGGCTTGGTTGGTCCGTTATCGTCTGAGCGCTACTCCTGCGCGTCGAAATCGGGGCGCATGGCCAGGTAGCCCTCGAGTGCTTCCTCAGTGGCGGTGTAGTAGGTCATGGTCCCGTCGAGCTTGGCAATCTCGGCCATCTCGTCTTCGGTGAGGGAGAAGTCGAAGATGTTCGCGTTGTCGGCGATGTGGGCGGGGTTCTTGGAGCCGGGGATGATGGAGGTGCCCATCTGCACGTGCCAGCGCAGGATCACTTGGGCCGGGGTCTTGCCGTACTTCTCGGCGAGAGCGACGAAGACGGGCTCCTCCAGAAGACCTTTGTCGCCGTGGCCGAGCGGGTACCACGCCTCGATCACCGTGCCGTACGGCGCGAGGTGGGCGCGCAGGTCGCGCTGGGCGTGGTAGGGGTGGCACTCAACGGTCACGAGCTGCGGCTTGATGTCGGCGACCTCGATGACCTCGGCAATCTTGTCTTGCGGGAAGTTGGAGAGGCCGAGGGCGCGCACCTTGCCCGCGCGGTAGGCCTCCTCCATCGTGCGCCACGCGGCCAGGTAGTCGCCTACCGGCTGGTGCAGGATGAGCATGTCGACGTAGTCGAGCCCCAGACGCTGGAGCGTGGCGTCCACCGCCGGCATGCCCGCGTCGTAGACGCTCGGCCAGAGCTTGGTGGAGACGAAGATCTTGTCGCGCGCGATGCCGCTCTTGGCGACGGCACGGCTCACGGCGCGCTCGTTCATGTAGGCGTTGGCGGTGTCGATGTGCTCGTAGCCAGCCGCGAGCGCGGCGGTTGCGGCCGCCTCGGCCTCGGCCGGGGTCATGAGGAAGGTGCCCAAACCTTCGATGGGCATCTCTACGTCGTTGTTGAGCTTCAGATACTCCATGGTCTCCTCCTTAATGGTGACTTTTCGAATACAAGGCTACGGCGTTTACTGACGTGCGAGAAGTTCACGTTGGAATGATGGATATAACCATGGGGTATATACGGCACATAATGCGTGACAGGAGGATCGATGTACAACCCACAGCTTGACACTTTCATCCGCGTGGCGGAGGCGGGCAGCTTCTCCAAGGCGGCACAAGAGTCCTTCATCACGCCCACGGCCGTCATCAAGCAGATGAACCTGCTGGAGTCGCGGCTAGGCCTTACACTGTTCCACCGATCGCATCAGGGGCTTTCGCTTACGCGAGCAGGCAGGTCGCTGCTCGCCGACGCCCGCCATATCGTGCAGTACTCTCAAGAATCAATCGCACGCGCCCGCATCGCCGAGCGTGGAGAGAAGCGCATCATCCGCGTGGGAGTGTCGCTCATGACGCCCAGCACGCCGCTCACAAAGCTGTGGCCGAAGGTGAAGGAACGTTGCCCTGGCATGAGCCTTCAGGTGGTCACGTTTGAAAACACACCCTCGGCGGCGCGCGGTTTGGCGAACCTCGGGCAAGACATGGATATCGTGGTGGGGATTTTCGACGATGCCTTTCTTAAAGAGCGCGGGTGCCTGGGCCTCGAGCTTTCGCGCGAGCCGCTCTGGTGCGCCGTTCCCGTCGACAGCGAACTCGCCAAACGCGACATCGTCACATTCGACGACCTCCACAATCACAGTCTTATGCTTATACGCCGGGGCTGGAACGCCGAAATCGACCGCGTGCGCGACGAGATACTCTTGCATCATCCTCAAATCGCGCTCGTAGACTTCCCGCAATATCGGGCGGAGGTGTTCAATCGCGGTGCGAACGAGGACCTCGCGCTTGCGACGCTGCCGTTGTGGGCCAACGTCCACCCCATGCTCAAAACCGTCCCTACCGATTGGGACTGTCTCGTGTCTTACGGGCTGCTTCATTCGTCGCACCCCGCAGGCCATGTGCGGGAGTTCCTCGATGCGGTGTCTGCCGCGCTCGAGGCAAAGCATCGATAGGCAATCGCGAGCAGATGCGCTTATGCCTATGGGAATAACGGGAACTGGCTTCTGAGCTTGCGCTTTGATACCGTCGAGTACCGCCTGATGCTGTTTCGGCGTCGCCATAGAGCAAAGCCATCAGCGAAATAACGGGAATAACGGCCTCCGAACCTTCTGGTTCGGAGGCTTTCTTTTTGCATGTCCGCCTAAAACGACTCCTTGCCAAAGCCCCTTGAGCATCGGGCGGCATTATTGAGTGTGGGCGTTATCGTAGGTATCTTTGATTTCTTCTGGCAAATTGTCGGGAATCAACGCCTTCACTCTATCCTCGTTTCCATCTTGGATCGCCTGCTCGTAGTACCAGCATTTGAACTTCAACATGTCCAGCGCGCGGTTCATCTTCGCGATCTCCGACTCCATGTGGGCCTTCCGCTCCTCGAACATGGCCTTGCGCTTGGGATATGTCGATGGGCCCTCCGCACACCATTCCATGAACAGTCGGATGTCCTTAATCTCCATCCCAGCCTTCTTTAAGCATTCGATGACCCGAAGCGCCTCGAGTTCTGTATCGTCGAATCGGCGAATGCCCGACGCCCGCTCCAATCCCGGGAACAGCCCCTGCTTGTCGTAATACCGCAGCGTGGAAACGGGCAGACCGAACATCTCCGCTACCTGTCCGATTGTGTACATGGTTCCTCCGGACAAATCTCGAATTTACTCCTTGACCTAAAGTTAGGTTTAGGTATTACCTTTATTTTCGTCAATATATATAAGGAGTGCAAGGGATTTTCGCCAAAGGCGCGCGCTTGCCGGAACGGTTTTCGCCGGCGGCGTGAACGGCGTGGGCGAAATCGCCGGGCATCCCGCTCTGGAGCAGGCGCATCGAATGGGCATGGAAATCTAGGCGCGGCTTAGCTGCGCGAAAGCAGTTTGTACTCAAAACCATCGACAGGAGGAATCAAACATGACGATTAAGCAGACAGCGGGCAGGGATGCCCTGGGGGACTTTGCCCCCAAATTTGCACAGCTCAATGACGATGTGCTGTTCGGCGAGGTTTGGAGTCGAGAAGACGGGCTTTCCCTTCGAGATCGCAGCATAGTGACGGTGGTTGCCCTAATGGCGCAGGGCCTGACGGACTCTTCGTTTCAATATCATCTGATGTCCGCAAAGAACAATGGCGTGACCAGGGCTGAGATAGCGGAAATCCTTACGCATGCGGCGTTTTATGCGGGATGGCCCAAGGCGTGGGCGGCCTTTCGCATGGCGAAGGAGGTCTGGGCGGATGACAATGCCGCTGATGCAAGAGCTAAGCATCAAAACGAGATGGCCTTTCCCATCGGTGCCCCCAACGACGCATTTGCGAAGTACTTTATCGGGCAAAGCTACCTCGCGCCCCTTTCCACCGAGCAGGTCGGCATTTACAACGTTACGTTCGAGCCAGGCTGCCGCAACAACTGGCACACCCATCACGCCAAAAGCGGCGGCGGGCAGATTCTCGTCTGCGTGGCTGGCCGAGGGTTTTACCAGGAATGGGGCAAACCGGCACAGGAGCTGTGCCCCGGCGATGTAGTAAATATTCCCGCAGGCGTAAAGCACTGGCACGGTGCGGCGCCCGACAGCTGGTTCTCCCATCTCGCGGTGGAGGTTCCGGGCGAGGAGGCCTCCAACGAGTGGTTGGAGCCCGTGGACGACGAGCAATACCTTAAAGCGACTGACAAGGAGGTTTAGGTATGGAACAGTTGAATCTGACGCAGGAATGGGACAAAGTATTTCCCAAAAGCGACAAGGTTGAGCACAGCAAGGCGACCTTCCATAACCGATACGGCATCACGCTGGTGGCTGACGTCTACGTGCCTAAGAACGCGGAAGGCAAGCTGCCCGCCATCGCCGTCAGCGGCCCTTTTGGCGCGGTGAAGGAGCAGTCCTCCGGTCTGTACGCGCAGAAAATGGCGGAGTTGGGCTTTTTTGCAATTGCCTTTGACCCGTCCTATACCGGCGAGAGCGGCGGCACACCCCGCTATGTAGCATCGCCGGACATCAACACCGAGGACTTCTGCGCAGCGGTGGATTTCCTCTCTGTGCAGGAAAGCGTTGACCCGGAGCGTATCGGCATCATCGGTATCTGCGGTTGGGGCGGCATGGCAGTCAATGCGGCGGCCATAGACACCCGTATCAAAGCTACCGCGGCTATGACCATGTACGATATGACCCGCGTGACCGCAAACGGCTATTTCGACGCCGAGGATTCCGAGCAGGCGCGCTTTGAAAAGCGGAAAGCGCTGAACGCGCAGCGCACCGAGGACTATAAAAACGGCAGCTATGCGCTGGCGGGCGGCGTGGTCGATCCGCTACCGGAGGATGCGCCGCAGTTTGTAGCGGACTATAACGCCTACTACAAAACTCCGCGAGGCTATCATCCCCGCAGCCTGAACTCCAACGGTGGCTGGAATGTGACGTCCTCGCTGTCGTTTTTGAATATGCCGATTTTGCAATATAGCGGCGAAATCCGCTCAGCTGTGTTGCTGGTGCATGGCGAGAAGGCGCACTCCCGCTATTTCAGCGAAACCACGTACGGCAAGCTGACGGGGGACAACAAGGAATTGCTCATTATCCCTGGTGCCAGCCACACCGACCTTTACGATCAGATGGACATCATTCCGTTTGGAAAGCTGAAGGCATTCTTTGAGGAATACCTGAAATAAGGCGCGCCTTGATTCAATACCAAGTTTCCAGCGACGATTCTTCTAAAGAGTGGGAGTAGCTGAAACGAGGCGATTGATTAACTCCATTCGTTTTGGCTACAAGAAAACATGCCGCGCGCCTGCGGCATGAAGGAGGGAGATTTCTATGAATATCGTTGTATTGAGTGGTAGCCCGCGCAAGGGCGCCAATACCGACACCATGGTCGAGGCGTTTGCCGAGACCGCGCGCGAGGGCGGTCATACGGTCGAGGTCGTCCGCGTTGCCAGCAAGAAGATCGCCGGCTGCTTGGGATGCCGGTACTGCTTTGCCCATGAGGGCACCTGTGTGCAGAAGGACGACATGACCGACGTGATCGAGTCACTGAAAGACGCCGACATGGTTGTCTTCGCTTCGCCTATCTACTGGTTTGATATCACTGCGCAGGAGAAGGCCGCCATCGACCGCCTGTACGCCTTCGGTGCTACGGGCTTCCCGTTCACTAAGACGGCCCTTTTGCTCGATAGCCACAGCGAGGGCGTCTATGATGCGGCGATCGCTATGTACAAGACAACCTGCGCGTACTGCAAGTGGGAGGACCAGGGCATTGTCACCATCAGCGGTATGACCGAGCGCGACAGCATGGCATCCTCGCCCAAGCTGGAAGAGGTGCGAGAGCTCGCCCGCAAGCTCGCCTAAGGGCAAGAAGAACGCATGGCAATCGGTGTTGGTGGAAAATGCTTGCTATCCTTACCAAGAGGAATGCTGATTGCCATGCGTTGATGCTTCCGCGGACAATTCCGGCGTGCTAAAACGCCTTCTCGTTCAAGAATTCCCTGAACGCGGGAATGTCAAAGCCAACGAGACCACGCCCGCGCTCTCCAATGACGCCGTCCTCCAGGAGGCGGCGTTTGTATTGGCTTGCGTAGTTGCTGGCGACGCCCATGCGTTTGGCTATCTCCGAGACTCTACTGGGGCCAGAATCGGGCAGCATTGCGAGCAAAAACTCAATGTCTTTATCGGAAAGCTCCCGATAGGTCGTTTCGAGAATTCGATCGCGCAGCTCCATGCGGGCAAGCAGAGAACCCTGCTGTACATCAGGTGCACTGATTTTGGGCGAGTTCTCCGAAACATCCCATGTGCGATATCCGACGAGCTGCATCATATAGGGAAATCCGTCGACGGCCTTCACGGCATCCTCGAGCGCTTCTGGCGTGATTGAGCGGCCTCCGGCCTCAACGGTTTTGCGGAATGCGTTTGCAATTTCAACGTCAGTGATTCGTCCCAACTGATGATATTGGGAACGCCTGAGGAACGAGACGGAATCGTTACGCAGCAACGCCGATACTTTGTAGGGCAGTCCTGCCATGAGTAGGGCAACTTTTTTACCTTCGCGTACAAAGTGCTGGTAAACAGAGGCAAATTGAAGCATTTCTTCGAGATCTACTGTGACTTCATCGATGGTGATGAGAAGTCCGATGTCATGTTTTTCGAGTTGTTTAAAGATGCCATTCATGCGTGTGCGCCAGTTGCCCTGGGCCTCTTGAGCATATGTCCAATCGAGGCCCACTGGACCAATTTGAACACCGTTTATGCGCACGTGAGGCTGTGAGAGGTAGCTATCTGCCGCTTCTTTGGTTCGCTCGATAATATCTTCGAGCATGCCTGGCATGGCGGAGCCATTTGCTGCGATCCATGGTAGCTCCTTTGCAAGTTTTGCTAACGGCTTAACATGCCTTGTGCCGTGGGGTTGCAGGAGTGAAAAACGGGGATTCCTATTATTCCGACTACGTTGCAGCGAGCGGGGCCCGGAGCGCGATGTTGCTGCACTCCGGGCCCCGCTGCTTTGAGAGCTTATGGCGGTTCTGCCGTCGTCCTAGTCAAACAGACTCGGCATGTCGTTTTCTTTCATGAGAGCGCCGGCGGAGGGGAGGCTCTGCGCGGTGAACTTCTCGGCCGAGACGCCGGCGCCAAGAATCTCCTCGGTCGTGCCGACGGTGGTGACCGAGCGGCCCTTCTTGGTCGTAAAGGCCTGGACGCCCTGCGTGTTGGTGGTCGTCTTGGTCTTGAGCAGCGACGTGTTGAAGTTCATCAAACGATAGTCGCTCGAGACCAGCGCGATGTCGCGATCTTCCTTGAGCACCTGGGCATACAGCAGCTTGCTGCCGCCGTAGATGGCGTTCTTGAGGCGCTTGCGGTTGGTCTTGGTGACGTATCCAGAAAGCGCGACGCGCACCACGCGGCCGTTCTCAAAGACGAACAGCACGTCGGCCTTGTAGTCCTCGGGGTCGATGACCCAGATGACACTCTCATCGGGTTCCATCTCGAGATCGGTCGGCAGGTACGAGCCCAGCTGGGCCGACTTGGTGTCCTCAAACGCCGCAACCTTGCACTTGTACACCTGGCTCTTGTTGGTAAAGACCAGCAGCTCGTGGGTGTTGGAGGACGGGAACTCGATAAAGGGTTTGTCGCCGTCCTTGTACTTGAGCGTGGTCGCCTTCTTGAGCACGCGGTCCGTCATCTTCTTAAGGTAGCCATCGCGCGAGAGCATGATGGTGACCGGGTACTCCTCGACCTCGGGCTCCAGGCTTACCTCGATGACCTCGTGGGGCTCGATCCTGCCCGTGCGACGCGGCATCACATATTTCTTGTTGACCGCGGCCAGCTCGTCGCTGATGACCTTCTTGATGTTTTCCTCGCTGGAGATGATCTCCTCAAGCTCGGCAATCTCGCCCTCGAGCTTGGCAATGTCCTTGGTGCGGTTGAGGATGTACTCTTCGTTAATATTGCGGAGCTTAAGTTCGGCAACAAACTCGGCCTGGGTCTCGTCAATGTCGAAACCCTTCATAAGGTTGGGCACGACCTCGGCTTCGAGCTTGGTGCCGCGGATGATGGCGATGGCTTTGTCGATGTCGAGCAAGATCGCCTCGAGGCCGTGCAGCAGGTGCAGGCGCTCGGACTTTTTGCCTAAGTCAAAGTTAATGCGGCGACGCGTGGACTCAATACGCCACTTGACCCACTCGTGCAGAATCTGGCGCACGCCCATAACACGGGGATAGCCGTCGACGAGCACGTTGAAGTTGCACGAGAACGAATCCTGCAGTGTGGTCGAGCGATAGAGCTTGGCCATGAGCTTGTCGGGGTCGACACCGCGCTTAAGGTCGATGGCGATGCGCAGACCCGAGAGGTCGGTCTCATCGCGGATGTCAGCGATTTCCTTGACCTTGCCCTCCTTGGAGAGCTTGACGATGCGCTCGATAATGACATCGGTCTTGGTGGTGTAGGGAATCTCGTAGACCTCGATGATGCGCTCTTCGGGAATCCAGCGCCAGCGGGAGCGGATTTGGAAGCTGCCAAGGCCGGTCTCGATAATCTTTTCCATCTCCTCGCGGCGGTAGATGATCTCGCCGCCGGTCGAGAAGTCGGGCATGGGCATGTACTCGAGCAGGTCGCAGTCGGGATCCTGCAGGTAGTGCATCGTGGCGGTGCAGACCTCGTTGAGGTTGAAGCCGCAGATGTCGGACGCCATGGCGACGCCGATGCCCTTGTTGGCCGAGACGAGGATATTGGGGAACGTGGTGGGCAGCAGGCGCGGCTCCTTCATGGCGCCGTCGTAGCTGTCGACGAAGTCGACCGGGTCCTTGTCGATGTCCTTGAAGATCTCGGCGCTGATGGGGGAGAGCTTGGCCTCGGTATAACGCGAGGCGGCGTAGCTCAGATCGCCCGAATAATACTTGCCAAAGTTGCCCTTCGACTCAACGAACGGCGCGAGCAACGCCTCGTTGCCGGTTGCCAGACGCACCATCGTCTCGTAGATCGCGGCATCGCCGTGCGGGTTGAGCTTCATGGTCTGGCCCACAATGTTGGCGCTCTTCTGGCGCTCGCCCTTGAGCAGACCCATCTTGTACATGGTGTAGAGCAGCTTGCGGTGCGAGGGCTTAAAGCCGTCGATCTCGGGGAACGCACGCGAGACGTTGACGCTCATGGCGTAGGGCATGTAGTTGACCTCGAGCGTCTGCGTGATCGGCTGGTCGGTGACCTCGGAGTGCAGGCCGATGACGTTCTCGGCGTTGACCTGCTTTTTCTTTGGCTGGTTCTTCGTCTTCTTCTTTGCCACGATATCCTCTTGAACTTCTTATGGGCCGTCGTTATCGATTTGCTGTTACTGCAGGTCCAGCTGGTCCAGGTATTCCTTGCCGTGCTCGGAGATATGGCGCTTGCGGCCTGCCTCGTCGTTGCCCAGCAACAGATTGAACATGGTCTCCATCTTGGTGACGTCCTCGGGCTCCACCTTGATCAGGCGACGCGTCTCGGGGTTCATGGTGGTGAGCCACATCATGTCCGGGTCGTTCTCACCAAGACCCTTGGAGCGGTTGATGGAGCACTTTTGGTCGCCAATCTCCTTGAGGATGCCGTTCTTCTCGAGCTCGGTGTAGGCAAAGTAGGTCTTCTCTTTGCAGTTGATCTCGTAGAGCGGCGATTCGGCGATATACACGTAACCCTCGTCGATAAGCGTGGGCACCAGGCGGTAGAGCATGGTGAGCACGAGCGTACGGATGTGATAACCGTCGACGTCGGCGTCCGTACAGATGATGACCTTGTTCCAGTTGAGGTTGTCCAGGTCAAAGGCACCAAGGTTTTTGATGCGCTTGTCCTTGATCTCCACGCCGCAGCCCAGCACGCGCATGAGGTCCATGATGATGTCGGACTTAAAGATGCGCGGGTAGTCCTCCTTTAGGCAGTTGAGGATCTTGCCGCGGACGGGCATAACGCCCTGGAACTCGGCATCGCGCGAGGTGCGAATGGCGCCTGCTGCCGAGTCGCCCTCTACGATGTAGATCTCGCGGCGGCTCTTGTCCTTGGAGCGACAGTCGATGAACTTCTGCACGCGGTTGGCCATGTCGGTCTTCTGCTGCAAGTTGGTCTTGATGCTCTGGCGCGTCTTCTCGGCATTCTCGCGCGAGCGCTTGTTGATGAGCACCTGCTCCATGATCTTATTGGCGGCGTCCTTGTTCTCGATCAAGTAGGTCGAGAGGCGCTCCTTAAAGAATGCCGTCATGGCCTGCTGGATAAAGCGGTTATTGATGGCCTTCTTGGTCTGGTTTTCGTAGGACGTTTGGGTGGAGAAGCAGTTGGTCACCAGCACCAGGCAGTCTTGGACGTCTTGCCACTTAATGCCGCTCTCGTTTTTGTTGTACTTGCCTTGTTGCTTAATGTAAGCATCGATGGCGCTAGTGAGGGCGCTGCGGGCAGCCTTCTCGGGCGAGCCGCCGTTCTCGAGCCAGGAGGAGTTGTGGTAGTACTCCTGCATCGTGAAGGTGCGCGAGAAGCACATGCACGCGGTGATCTTTACATTGTAGTCGGGCAGGTCCTCGCGGTCGCGACCGCGGCGGTCGGCCTCGATAAAGAAAGGCTCGGTAAGGTAGTCGGTACCGACCTTCTCGAGCACATAGTCCTCGATGCCCTTGGGGTAGCAAAAGTCCTCTTCGGAAAACTCGCCATCGTCGCCCTCGATGCGCAGGCGGAAGGTCACGTTGGCGTTGACCACGGCCTGACGGCGCATGGTCTCGCGATACCAATCGTGGGGAATGCTAATCGAGGTAAAGACCTCAAGATCGGGGCGCCACTTGATAGTGGTGCCGGTGCGGTTCTCGTCGCTAGGCTCAATCTCGAGTGCCTTCTTTTTGGCGCCGACGACCTTGCCCTTCTTAAAGTGCAGGGAGTACTTGTTGCCGTCGCGCCAAACCGTGACGTCCATGTATTCGGAAGCGTACTGAGTCGCGCAGGAGCCTAGGCCGTTGGTGCCGAGCGAGAAATCGTAGTCGCCGCCCTGGTTGTTGTTATACTTGCCGCCGGCATAGAGCTCGCAAAAGACAAGTTCCCAGTTAAAGCGTTTCTCGGAGGGGTTCCAGTCGAGCGGGCAGCCGCGGCCGTTGTCCTCTACCTGAATGGAGCCATCGCGAAAGGCGGTAAGGGTGATGAGCTTGCCGTAGCCCTGGCGCGCCTCGTCAACGGCGTTGGACAGGATCTCGAAGGCAGCGTGTGCACAGCCATCGAGTCCGTCCGAGCCGAAGATGACGGCAGGGCGCAGACGTACGCGTTCCTCGTCCTTGAGCTGGCGGATACTGTCGTTACCATAGTTTGCGGTGTTTTTTGCCATACTCGCTCTCTCGGTGCTCCTTTGCTGCGTTTAAGTCATATAGATAGTCAAGGTAGCATAGCCCAGCCCACAGACGATTCCACCCAACACGAAATCCATCGAACAACCGTTCGGAGTATATAGACGATAATACGATATTGGAAAAAATAGCTGAATGAAATCAATAGATATTTGATTCCATTTAGTAGAACCTCATATATACTAAACAAAAACGAATCAGAAGAGCTTTTATTTAATAGAACGGTGATGATATGAAGATTATCGAACGTCCTCAATATATGGAAGCGCTTCTTGGCGCTAAGGGAACGCCGGACATCAAGGTTATTACCGGCATTCGTAGGTGCGGCAAATCTGTTCTACTGGAAGCTCTTGCCGATCGCTTTCGTGAGGCCGACCCCGATGCCAATATTATCCGCATCAATTTCAATCTCCTCGAATTCGAGGAGCTAACGGATTATCGAGCATTGCATCGCTACGTTGAGGAAAGCTATTGCGAGGGCCTCGATAACATTGTGATGATCGATGAGGTGCAAACTTGCGTTGGGTTCGAAAAAGCGGTCAATAGCCTTCATGCATCGGGTAAATACGATATCTACGTTACTGGCTCCAACGCTTTCTTGCTTTCGAGTGATTTGGCGACGCTTTTTCGCGGGCGGACATATGAGGTCGAGGTATTCCCGTTTTCCTTGCTTGAGTATTCGACGTATCACGCAATTCATGACCCAGACGAAGCGCTTGACCGCTATTTAAGAGAGGGCGGAATGCCTGGCTCTTATTTGTATCCTAGCGAGCGAGCTCGCTATCGATATATTGCGAACGTGCTAGATGTCTTGGTTTTGCGTGATGTGGAAGAAAAGCATGGGGTTCGTAACAAAGTGCAACTAGAACGTGCATGCGATTTTCTAATGGACAATATCGGTAACATATCTTCTGTTAGTGGGATTGCGGCTGCGCTGGATGCTGCCGGAACACGCGTTTCCGTGGCAACGCTCGCCCAGTACCTCGGATTTTTATGCCAGGCCTTTGCGTTCTATCGAGTGCGCCGCTATGACGTAGGCGGTAAAAAGTACCTCGCTTCGGGTGATAAATACTATTTATCGGATCATGCAATCAGATACGCAAAACTTGGAACTAAAAAACTCGACTTCGGGCATGTATATGAAAATATGGTCGCTTTAGAGCTCCTAAGACGCGGTTGGGAAATCTATATCGGGGTGCTTTATAAGAAGGAAATCGACTTCGTGGCAATTCGTCGCGATGAGCGAGTGTATATCCAAGTTAGCGATGACATTTCGCGTCAGGAAACCTTTGAGCGCGAAGTGGCACCTCTGCTTGCGATACGTGATGCGTATCCCAAGATGGTCATTGCGCGAACAAAGCACGAGGCTGTTGATTATGAGGGGATTAAGGTGGTCGACCTCGCCCGATGGCTGATGGGGGAGGGGTCGGATGTCGAATAGCGGGCGGTGGGCGCCTATCTAAATCAGTGCGCTGCTCGGGCGCCTTGAGCGTCTTCTTAATAATGCGGGTGAGCCCACGCTCCTTACCGATGAATTCCACTTACTCGTTTCTGCCCGAGTAAGTTTGAAGACGGATGAGCCCGCTTCATTTTGTTTGCGGCTGGATACGTTTGTCGAAAAGTGCCGCGTGGATGGCTCAAATCGAACATTGGGACAGGCGTCTCATTTTATGGGCCGAGGGCGTGCGTATACGAGTCTTTTTGGTCCATAGGGGATGCTGGGCGGTTGCTAGTTGGGCCACGGGTCACTTCGCCGGCGCTGCTTTTCGCCATACGCTCATAGTGGAAGCCGATGCCACGGGGACAACGAATGCCTCGGGCGACGGATGAGCTGCAAGCCGAAAGGAGCGGTGAGGATGATGAAGCCCATGACGAAGAAGCTGCTGTTAGGAATTCCCACCGTGACGCTTTCGGCCGTGCTGGCTTGCACCCTTGCCGGTTGCGGCGGAAATGCGCCGAGTGGCTCGGCTGGCAGCTCGGGCAGCGGCAGTGCTCCCGTAGAGAAGAAGGCCTATGAGTCGCAGACGGTCGAGGTGGCTGGCATAACCTATGAGTCGGTGGCTCACGGTACGTTCTATCGCGGCGACGCTAAGCTGCAGGACGGCTTTTACCTACACGTCAAGATCACCAACAACAATGCAAAGAACAGGACGTTTGACTTCTTTAACGTGCATGCTGCCCAGGGCGATCTTGAGGCAGGCGACCCGTTGTTTACTTCCGGCAAGGCGGCCGTGCTCGACTACGTTGCAAGCGAGGCTCCCGATGAGCTTCACGAGGGCATCGATCTTTCCAAGAGGCCAGATATCGGTCCGGGCGAGACTGTTGAGTACGTGTATTTCTGGGCACCCAAGACGGCGTACTACGGGCCCATCACTGTCGAGTTCGTAGACGCTAACGCCCCCGCCAAGAATCATGAGGCCATGCACTTTGACACCACGGGATGCGAGACCAAGGAGTTTAAGGCGGCGGGCGGTGTGGCCGATTCTGGTGACGCGGCCAATATGACCGGCATCGATTGCACTTCGTACAGTATCGAGGCCGCCGATGGGTACACGCTGGATTCGTCCAACGAAGAGCGCGAAAAGGCAGACTTCTTCCACGACGAGACTGGAGGACGCTTGCACATCAGTATCTTCCCGCGTTCGCCGGAGGAAGAGGTTGCAAGCCTGGAGCAGGTCTACGAAGGCAAGGAGACAACAACCGACCAGGTCGAGTACAACGGCGTAACGTGGCTGCGCTTTACTGGTCCCGACAACGGTCATACGCTGTTTGCGACGGCTCCCGCAACGGGTGAAACCGTCCGCGTGTCGATTGGCTGGAAGATCGATTGGGACGCCGCCGTGCCCATGATGGAGGCGCTAAAGCTCAAGTAGCGCTGTGATTCCCATGTCAGGCGACTCAGGGCTGGCTCCGAGTTATCGGAGCCAGCCCTTTTGGTGCTCGATGAGCAGGGCCAGTGCCTCGCACGGTTTCGGGTACAGCGGTGCGCCGTGCCGCAATGACAGACATGGTTTTCATAATGACAGATATAGTTGACATTGCCTGATAGATGCAATATATTTCTGCCATGTTGCAACGGATATCTGTCCATTACCACGAAAGGAACTCCATGCCGGGCAAAAAGAACCTACGCATGAAAGCGGCGCGCGCGGCGGTTGGCCTTTCGCAAGCTGACTTGGCCGAGGCCGTGGGCGTTACGCGCCAGACCATCGGCCTGATCGAGGCGGGCGGCTACAACCCCACGCTCAATTTGTGCGTGGCAATCTGTAAAGCGCTACGCGTTACGTTGAACGACTTGTTTTGGGAAGACGAAAACGACGTCGACCCTGACGCTCTTTAGGAGTTCGCTATGAAATTTGAAGATTTAAAACTCGTGCAAAAGTGGCGTGAATATGCCGGCCCAAAGGACGAGCGCCTGGAGGCTGAGAGCGCGAAGATCTACAAGATTGGTTTCGTGCTGCTTTCGTTTGGCATGTTGATGATCTTTTTCTACCAGTTTATAGCTCGACAGGTTGCGTGGGTTCACAGCGACGCCAGTGAAATGCCGCATGGCTTTGCAACGCCGTTCGAGGCAGCCATGTATTTGTGGCTCGTTCTCGTGATGTTGATTTGCGCAGGACTGCAAACGCGGAAGGGCTATGTCGATACCAATCGTTTTGGGCAAACCGAGCATCTTCCTGTTGGATATTTCCTGCTTGTCAGCGGCCTTAGCGGCGCCGCGTTCGCGCTTGTTATTGCCGCAATGCGCTGTATCGCTGAGGCGCAGATCGTACCGCTCGAAAGCGTCTTTTGGTTGGCGAACCTGGCCACGGGCGTGTTCTGCGGTGCGACGATTTTCGCGGCCACGTTTGCTGCCCTGTGCGCAACGTTTTTCACGGCGAAAAGACGCCGTGCCAAGCTCGAGGCAGAACTCGACTCCTCTGACGACATCTAATGCGTAATGGGCTGGCTCTGGGTATCCAGAACCAGCCCATTTGGTGCTCGATGAGCCTAGTCGGCGTCTCTCACAAAAGTAACTAGGAGCTAGCGAGGCCTATCCGAATTGACCTCATCGGCGGTGTCGTTTTCGAGCGCCGTGCGGCGGGCGCTGTAGGCGACAAGGCCGGCGCCTGCCGCGGCGAGTGCTGCAGCGGCTGCCATGAGGGGAGCGTTGACATCGCTCGTGCCCGCAAGCACGCCCGCTTTTCCGGAATGCTTGTTATTGCCGTGATCCTTGCCGCTGCCGGAGCTGCTTCTGCTGGAGCCGCCGCCCTTGTCAGTACCGTCGCCACTCGAGCCACCATCGCCGTCTGCTGTCATCGGGGCGTCGTGAAGTCCTGTCGTATCTGCACTGTCACATACGCCGACCTGAACTTCCGAGCGTTCGCATGCTGCATCGGACGCGTGAAGCTCGTGCAGTACGGCGCCCAGTGCCGAGTTTGCGCCGGGTCGGATTTCCTCGAGCGTCACGGGGTCGAGCGCCACCAGGTCGCGCGCCTTTGCGTAGAGCGTTACGCGTCTGCCCACTTCGTCGTTCCAACTCTCGGGGATGGCGAAGCTCATGCGGAACTGTGCCGTGCAACCCGGTGCCAGCACGGCGTTGCCGTTGTCGGCTACCAGCGGGTGCGTTGCAAAACGCGCGCCCAGCGTCTCGAGCGCGTATTTCACGTGTGCCATGTCGTTGGCCGAAGCGTCCTCGGCAAGCTCTGGATCGTAGATCGAAGCCATGCGCGCGTTCGCTCCGAATCCGATGGATGCGCTGGAGAACGGCTGGCTGGAGCCCTCTCGGTACAGATCGATCGTGCCGGCGGTCAGCAAAGTGTTGCCGTCGTTTCGCACCGTGACCATGAAGGATTCGCCTGCTGCTCCGGGCACCACCGCGCCCGAGGTAGCGACAGCGCCCGTCGGAGTGGCGCACGCCACCAAGGGCACTTCGATGCCGTGCAGCTCTGCCTCGCTCTTCTCCGCGCTCACAATGTGTGTGGCGAGCGCGGAGAGCATGCCTCCCGACGTCAAAAATGTCGTTATCTGATCGACGGGATGGTCTAGCTCGCACATCACGAACGGCTCCGTAAACAAATCTCCTGCCAAGGTACTGGCGAAGATGCGGAAGTGCTTGCCCATCACTGCTACCGGGTTGCCTTCTTCGTCGTAGGTTTGTCCCACCTTGCCATCGGTGTTCTCTACATAGAGCACGCACCTGCCGTTGTTGCTTACGCTAAACGATGCCGGGCCACAGCCTGCGGCACCCACGGGCTGCGTTGCAAATGCCGATGCGCCTCGCGTCCAAGTAATATGCTGCAGTTGCTCGTTGACGGTTGCCAAAAAGCCCGAATGTTGTGGCCACGGCACCGCGTGGGGCACTGTGGCATCTGGCGGCATAACGCCCCAACCCGCGATGGACTGGCCGATCACGGCATACGATGCGCAGCCACAACCGTTTGCAGTTTCGTATGCAACGGGCACCACCATTTTGCCGTTGATATTCTCGGGCTCGCTCAGCTCGATACTCGACGGTGCCTGCGGAAAGCGGAGAACTTGGCGGAAGGTTAGGCTGTCGCCCGAAACGTCCGACCACAGGGTGAAGCACTCCAGCGCAACCTCTGCCTCGCTGCCGAGCGCCTTTTCTGCGGTGGTTCCGCGGCGGTGGAGGTAGGCACCCGACAGGCGCCCGTCGACCAGTGTCTTGCCCACCGTGATGCGCGGGCACTGCAGGCAATGGTAGCCATCTTCTTGCAGGCGGCCGCGCGAGATGCTGCGCCATGACGTATGCGACACCACGCGAACTCCGTCGTTGCTTATGCGCAGGCGCACAACGGACAGTATGCCGGCTGTGCTCGCCGCATCGAAAGGGGTGTTGTCGCCGTCGCGGCGCTCGCCCGAGACCAGCAACACGTAGGCGTCCTGGTTTTCTCTTCCGTCCGTATATTCCACCACGTCGAAGTCGTAATCGAATATGCCGTCGCGCTCCACGTCGCTCTCGCCAAACCCAAGGGGAAAGTCCACGGGCGTGGGG
Source organism: uncultured Collinsella sp. (assembly GCA_902495355.1). Lineage (GTDB taxonomy): Bacteria > Actinomycetota > Coriobacteriia > Coriobacteriales > Coriobacteriaceae > Collinsella. The sequence continues at coordinate 37,152 of CABUWV010000002.1, read as the reverse complement.
GCGGACCATGTGCCGTTTGCCTTTGTGTGCACCACCAGGCGCGAGCGGCCGTTGTCGCCGTAGCGCACCGAGGCGATACGGAACAGGCATTCTACGCCGGCAATCATTGCCAGCTTCATGTGAGCTTCGCTGAGCACGCCAGCAAACAGCACGTTGTCGCTCGAGGGCTTGATGCCGCCACGCTCGTCTTCCGATACACCGGCAGAATTGGCGTTGGGGTCCGCAACGCCGTTCTTCGCCTGGCCGATGTAGGTGTACTCATACATCGGCGCGGCATTTTCGTCGTTCTCCATCAGCACGTGGACGAAATGCTCGATCTGTCCCGTGTCGTCGCTCTCCGCGTCTGCCGCGAGCTCAATGCGCGCGACCGCTTGATCCCAATCGCGCACGACAGGCGCGACATTCCTTGCGGTGGCCTTAACCTCGGCGCGTGCGAGCAGCTCGGCGTTGGTGACGATGGTGGCCGACGCGATAAACTGCGGCACACCACCTCCCTCGGCGTTGCCGGCCGAGCCGAAGCAGGCATCCAGCGTATAAGGCGTATCTCCACCCAAGGCTAGCTCAGAGCGCTGGAGCACATACTGGTTGCCATTGTTCACCGACATATTCCACGAATCGATGAGCGTGGGCCACGACCCCGACCAAGCCTTGGTGGTCCACTTGAACATTACGAACTGGAGTATCACATCGACATCGACGTCTGCACCCACGCGCAGTCGCGGAAGCTGGTGACCGTCCGCCTTCTCGTATCCAATGAACAGTGTGAGGGACGCGGCGCCGCGCACGGCGGACGAAGCGACGCCTGCAACGCCGGCGCCAAAGGTGACGGCGAGCCCGATTTGGATGGTGAATGAGCCCGAGGTGTTTGAATAATCGAGCGATATGTTTTTGAAAAACGCCGCGCCGCTACCGTGCGTGTGGGCGCCTACGGCGAGCGCCAGTTTTGCCAGCACCCAGGGATTGACGTTTAGGAAAAACGGCACCGGTCCTAGGGTAAATTGCTCGGTCCAATTGAGGTCGGTTCTTACCTGGAAGAGGGCCTTAATATTGCCGTATGCGGGGTCGTTGTTGTTACCCCAGGTTTTGCCCACCCAATCGTAGGCGAGCGATCCGTACAGTTGCGTGGCGATATCCATCGTGAACAGCAACGTGCAGTGGTGGCGAAGCAGCTTGGTGTTTCTTGGATCGGTGCCCGAACCGGCACTCATACTCTTGTACTGATTCCACTTCCCCTTCATCTCGTCGAGGTAGCGGTTTGCCTGCTTGGCGCCCGACTCGCGCGGTGACTTCTTCCAGTACTCCGGATCCGGATTGCCCGAATCGTTCATGTAACCGACCGGTTTGTATCCTCCGCCAAACAGTACATACCCGGCAAACGAGAAATCGAACAAAATGGGGAACGAGGGCATCCAGCACGTGAACTTATTGCCGCCGATGCCGGGAAACGCCGCGGGGAAATCAAACGGAGTGACCTCTTGGTCCATGGTGGTGGGGACGATAGTGGTCGAGCCCGATTCCGCCTTTGCGGCCGGCGCGGTGACAACGGTCATGGGGGATGAGAGCGTGTAGGTTTTGCCCTGGTAGTCGAGCACAAAGCGCAGTTTGCATCCTTCCTCCAGAAGGCCCGAAGCTGCATCGAGGAACTTGTCTTCGAGTGTGAACGTCGCCAGATTATCCGCGCCCGATGCGCTGGCCTTGACTTGGCCAATCTGCGTGACGGTTTCGGGTGAGCTGCCCGCGGCAGGCGTCACTTTGTTGATGCGCAGCGTTGCCTGTCCACCCTGTGGCAGATGTGCCTGCACGGTAAAGGCGTGCGTATCGGGCTGCTCGTTTGCCGTGTCGTCCTTCGGCAATGCCATGAACGTAGCATCGGCGTACTGGATGTCCCATTCGTCGAATGTGAGCTGGCGGAAGTACGGCTCGCCGTCGGAAAGCGGACGCGTGGGCGCGGTTATGGCAGTGCCGCCTTGGACGCGCGCGAGGGGAATCTCGACATCGCGGTAACCCGCCATGCTAATGGAGATGCCGCCGTTAAAGTCGTACGCGTCGAGAAGCGTCGCCTCGTCCACGTAGCCTTCTGAAAGCGGCGCGACCTCAAAGATGGCCGTGCCTTCGTCATCGGTCGTGGCGGTGAGCTGCTTGCCTGCGGCATAGCGCGACGTGAGCGTGACCTTGGCGCCTGCGATAGGCGTATTCTTGTTGGCGACATCGACCACCACCACGCCGAACATGGTGCGCGAGAGAACGAGCACCCTGAAAGGGTCTTCTTCGTCGGCATAGGCCGCGGTGGGCGCGAACGGCAGCAGGAAGGCGTTTGCGCTTCCCGGCACGCGAGGCAACATAATGCTCGCTAGCGAGGACGCTCCGGCAACAAGTAACGAACGGCGATCAAGCATCTTGGGCTCCCATCCTGCAAATATCGGAGGAAATAATCCAATTTTGCGAGAAGGCGCCCCGTGGCGGTAGTGCCGTTCGATGGCCAAAATGTCCAATTTGAGTGCGCGAAAGCGTCAGGCCTCCGGAGCGCTTTCGATACGCCGGGCAGTCTGGCCACTAGCGCAACATGTGGGCGACCAGCTCGGCGCGTGTGCCGATGCCAAGCTTTGCGTATACGCCGGATAGGCGGTTTTTAACGGTGCCCGGCGATACATCCATGTGGCGTGCGATTTCGGCGTTGGTCCATCCGCGGCAGGCGAGCATGGCCATGGTGAACTCCGTGGTCGTTAGATCGTCGGCCACGTCCTCGCCCGAATCGGGGTTGTGGATGCGCCGCCAGCCGTAACTGAATCGATACGTAATCTCGATGATGCGTGCGAAATCGTCAGGGTATTGCGTTTTTAGGCATGCCTCGATGAGCCCCTGTAAAAGGCCGTGGTGCTCGCCGATGAGCTCGATAAGGCCGTCGGGGCGCGCAATGTTCCAAGCAGCTCCGAAATGCGTTTTTGCGGCGTCGATGTCCTTGAGGCTCATGCATGCCATGGAAGCTGCCAAGTGCAGGAACAGCTCCGAGATGGGATAACTTCCCTGTTTCATGATCAGGGCATTTTCCGCCATGCCCAGGCTGCGGCCGTATTCGCCGCGTAGATACAAGGCGTGCGCCATCACGTAGCTGGCGAACAGGCGCAGACCTTCGGGCAGATGCGCCGCAAGCGGATAAAACTCTTCGGCAGAATATGGGGAAGGCAAGTGCAGCAGGACGCTTGCGGCCGAGGCGAACAGGATATGCGTGGCGTGGACGGCGGGCGATTCCTTGTCAGTCGGCGTATCGAGGATGCCCGCAAGGCAACGGCGGGCATCGGCGATACGGTTGAGCGACAGACTGGCGTATCCGCAGATAAAGCATGCAGAATAGCGCAGTGCGGGATCGGTGGCGTCAAGATAGGGATGCGCCGCCTTGGCAGCGAGGGCGGCCTGTCCGCGAAAGTACAGCGCTTCTGCCGTGGCAATGGCGCGCGAATCGGGGTCGGAAATGCCTGCAGCCGCAGCGTCAATCTGTCCCGGCGCAAAGGCGGTGCACATCAACGGCATGGGAACGCATGGGTAGCCATCGCAGTCCATCTTCCATCTCCCATCAGGTGGCAACAATGCAGCAATTGTACTCCTGTTGCTCGGGACCCCTTTCGTTTTACTGTTCGGTTAACGCTGCGGATCGTTTTGGAAGGCTTACGAGCATGGTGGTCCCGTTCTCGGAACTTGCTTCGACCTCTACCGTGCCACCGTGAAGCGCTGCAATCTCCCAAACAAGCGCTAGTCCGAGTCCTGCGCCGCCGTATGCCCTGCTGCGGGATTTGTCTAGACGAAAGAACGGTTGGAAGATGCTCTCTCGGTACTGCTTGGGTATTCCCGGGCCCTCATCTTTGACTCGCAGGAGCACGTGGCTGTCGCTGTCGCTGATGGAGACGTTGACAGTCGAGCCGGAGCGGCTGTAACGGATGGCGTTTTCGACCAGATTAAACACCAGCCGATAGAGGAGCGTATCACTTCCGATTGTCAAAGCGTCTCCGGCGCAATCGAGGGTTACGTCCTTATTCTCGGCAAGCGGCGCAAGGTCGGTGAGGACCTCTTCGGACAAGGGACCAAGTTCAACAGCGTCCTCGCAAGGAACGCTGCGGAGTTCACTCATCTCGAGCAATACCTTGGTCATTCGAGACATGCGCTCGGTTTGTTCTTGTAGCAGGCCGAGCAGCTCGGCTGTTTCGGGTTGCAAACCGGAGTGCTCGGAGATGAAAAGTTCAATCTGTGCTTGCATAAGGGCGAGCGGGGTGCGCAGCTCGTGTGCGGCGTTGCCGGTAAACTGACGTTGTGCAGAGAACCCTTCGCCAAGACGGGCGATCATGTCGTTGAAAGAGGCGCTACATCGTTGTAGCTCGGTGGGCACATCTTCACTGAGTCTGATTTCGCTTAGGTTGTCAGGCTGCACGCGCTCTACCTGGGCGGCAAAAGCCCGTAGCGGTTTGAGTGCACGGCCGCTCACAAAGTATGCCAGCGCGCCGCCAAGGAGTGTGACTCCAGCCGTGATGTACCAGGTTGTCGTGCCAAAAGACTCCTGTGCGTCGTTTACAACGATCGTGACCTTGTCATCGGGGGTCGCTTTCGTTGGGTCGAATGCCTGGGGCGAATCTTCGCCGGTTGCGTTAAGGGCCGAGATGTCACTGCCGATGGCATCCATGTAGCGCATGCCCGTATAGCCGACCAGGCAGTTCGTCAGCACGCATGCTGCACACGTGAGCAGTGCCGTCATAATCGTTATGCGCCATTGCAGCGAAAGCCTTTTCATTCGCTATCCTCCATAACGTAGCCCTCTCCAATCCGATTGCGAATCGGGTCGTACCCCAAAGCGATGCGTAGCTTTTTGCGGAGTGACGAGATGTGAACGCGGATTGCGTTGCTAAAGCTGTTCACGCTGCTATCCCAAACGTGCTCGATAAGCTCCTCTTGACTTACCGGACGCCCCTGATTAAGCATCAGGTATTCCAAGATTCCCGTTTCCTTGCGCGTAAGAGATAAAGCCTCGCTGTCCACGGAAGCGATGCGCGCCTTGGTGTCAAAGCGGAGCTTTCCGCAGGTTAAAACTATGTCGCTTTGTGTAAAGCGTCTGAGGGTAAGGCTGCGAATCCTTGCCGCAAGCTCGTCCAGATGGAACGGCTTGGTGAGGTAATCGTTGGCGCCGGCATCGAGTCCGGCGACTTTATCTGATACTTCGCCGCGTGCGGACAGAATCAGTACCTTAGTCTCGCAGTCAGTTTTCCTAAGTTCCCTGAGTACGGTCATGCCATCGATACGGGGAAGGTTGAGGTCGAGTACCACGAGGTCGAAGGCCTCAACATTCAGTAGATCGAGCGCCTCCTGTCCGTCGTGACAGCAGTCGACGCTGTACGCCAAGTTTCGCAAGCTGCGCGCGATTGCGTCACACAGCGCCCGCTCGTCCTCGACGATCAAAATTCGCATAACAGTCTCCTTGCATATTCCAAATCGCGCTTAACACGGATTTTATAGCCGATATGGTCCAATGGTCGCGTAACGAAAGGAGTGGTCAGATTGTTCAAAGCGGTAAAACCCGTGGTACAGGTCGCTTTGTTGATCGTCGGAATTGCCATGGTGTGCTTTGGCGTTATGCGTGGCGAGGCGGATGCCGTGCTGGCCAAAGCGATTAGGCTGTGCTTGGAGTGTATCGGAATTGGATAAAAGAGAAAACACTGCGTCGCATGTTTTGGCTCGATTTCGCGGATTCATTCAGGCGGCGGCGACGCTCGTCACCAACATTCACCTGCCAAACTTCGCCAAAGGCGGCATCTATCAGGGCGCGGGAAAAACAGTCTGCGTACCCGGGCTTAACTGCTATTCGTGCCCCGCGGCATCGGGTGCGTGCCCCATCGGGTCGTTCCAGTCGGTGGTAGGTTCATCCAAGTTCAACTTTTCTTACTACGTCACCGGTACGCTCATTTTGCTCGGCGTGCTGCTGGGACGCTTTGTATGCGGCTTTCTGTGCCCGTTTGGCTGGCTGCAGGAGCTGCTTCATAAGATTCCCGACAAAAAGTTCTCCACGAAAAAGCTTAAGCCGCTCACGTACATCAAGTACGGCGTGCTGCTGTTTGCCGTGGTGCTGCTACCCGTCTTGGTGGTTAACGACGTGGGCATGGGTGACCCGTTCTTTTGTAAGTACATCTGTCCGCAGGGAGTGCTCGAGGGCGCCATTCCTCTGGCCATTGCCAATGCCGGCATTCGATCTGCGTTGGGACAGCTCTTTACTTGGAAACTTGTCGTTCTCATCGCTGTGGTGGTGCTGAGCGTTTTGTTCTATCGCCCCTTCTGCAAATGGATTTGCCCGTTCGGCGCATTCTATGCGCTCATGAATAAGGTATCCCTACTGGGGATCCGGGTCGACGCGTGCAAATGCATCTCGTGCGGCAAGTGTTCAAGGGTTTGTCAGATGGACGTTGATGTGGTCCGCGCGCCCAATCATACCGAATGCATCCGGTGCGGAAAGTGCATCGGGGCCTGTCCCGTCGATGCCATCAGCTATCGCTATGGCCTGGATGTGTCGGCGGAAAAGCTCCCCTTGACCGCCGATAAAAAGTAAACAAGCTTCGACAAAACGGAGGAATGACTATGAAGCTTTCTAAGATTGCGGCCCTGTTTATGGTGCCGGTGCTGGCCTTGTGCCTTGTGGCGTGCTCGGCACCTGGCGGCAATGCGAGCGAATCTGCGAGCTCCGATCCTAAGATCGCAGAACTCACTGCGCAGAAGCCGGCCAATGCCGACGAGGCCGCCGAGCTGTATGCGAAGCTCATGCAGAAGGAGAACGAGATCTTTTCGAGTGATAACGCGCTGTGGGAAAAGGTATTCAATGCGGCAAATAAAGACTCGGCAATGATCGAGGACGGCAGCAATTACGGCGATTTCCTGCTCAAGACCATCGACGGCGCCAAGGATGAGTTCACGGCGGATGAGCTTAAGACGCTGAAGGCCGGTGCACAGCAAATCAAGGAGATCGAGGACAAGCTCGAGAGCTTGGAGAAGGAGTTCCCCGGCTGTGGAAGCACGCCGAGCGCAGGCGAGAGCGTCGACGCTTCGACCGCTGGCATGACGGCCGGTGCCAATGCTTCGAGCGAGACGACGAAGTTCCCCAGCTTTACGGGCAAGGATCTGGATGGCAACGACGTGAATAGCGACGAGCTGTTCTCTAAGAACAAGGTCACCGTCATGAACTTCTGGTTCACTACTTGCAAGCCGTGCGTGGGCGAGCTGGGCGATCTTGAGAATCTGAATAAAGAACTTGCCGAGAAGGGCGGCCAGGTCGTGGGCGTCAATTCCTTTACGCTCGATGGCAACAAGGGCGAGATCGCAGATGCCAAGGACGTGCTGAGCAAGAAGGGCGTGACATATAAGAACATCTGGTTCAAGTCGGATAGCGAGGCCGGTAAGTTTACGTCAAATTTGTTCTCGTTCCCGACAACGTATGTCATCGATCAGAACGGCAACATCGTAGGGGATCCAATCGTGGGAGCCATTAGCTCCGCCGAGCAGCGCGCAGCACTCGACAAGCTTATCGACCAGGCGATTGCGAATAGCGAGCAGTAAAAAACGCGTAAAGCATGGCGAGAATCGTGCGCCGCTGCGCGGAGTAGTCCGCTGCCTTTCAAGATAATCTCCACCATATAGAGGTCCCGCTCGGGGCCTCTTCTTTTAGGCGCCGTCCCGTTCGTTTTTTGGTGCGGTTCCCTACATTCTTCACTGGTGCCGGCAAAAAATGGGGATAGAGTAGGACAAACGCGTCGAATACGAACGGCGGGGGAGAGCGGGCGAGCGTGCCCGCGCGGGAGAGGTTGCCGTCCATGCTAGAGCTCAAAGGTATTTGCAAGCGATACGTTACCCAGTCGTTTACGCAGGTGGCGCTCGACAACGTAAGCCTGTCTTTTCGCGATAACGAGTTCGTAGCCATTCTGGGTCCCTCGGGCTCGGGTAAAACCACGATGCTCAACGTTATCGGCGGGCTCGATCATTTCGATTCCGGTGACCTGCTCATCGACGGCATATCGACCAAGGACTTTCACGATCGCGATTGGGATGCCTACCGCAACAACCGCATCGGCTTTGTGTTCCAAAGCTATAACCTCATTCCGCATCAGACCATTTTGGAAAACGTGGAGCTGGCGCTCACGCTCACGGGCGTGGGGCATGCCGAGCGCCGCCAGCGTGCGCGCGAGGCATTGGAGAAAGTCGGCCTGGGCGAGCACGTTAACAAACGTCCGAGTCAGCTGTCAGGCGGGCAGATGCAGCGCGTGGCCATCGCCCGCGCCCTAATCAACGATCCCGAGATTGTGCTGGCAGACGAGCCGACCGGCGCCTTGGATTCCACAACGTCCGTGCAGGTCATGGACTTGCTCAAGGACGTGGCGCGCGACCGTCTGGTTATTATGGTCACGCACAATCCCGAGCTGGCGTACCAATACGCCACGCGCATCGTCAACCTGGCGGACGGCAAGATCACCGACGATTCCGATCCTTTCGATATCGCTGGCGCCACGCGTCGCGAGGCAAAGCCTACGCGCAAAACCTCGATGAGCTTTGTGACGGCGCTGGGGCTTTCTGCCCGAAACCTTATGACCAAAAAGGGCCGTACGGCCATGACGGCCTTTGCGGGGTCGATTGGCATTATCGGTATTGCGGCGATCCTGGCGCTCTCCAATGGCGTGAACAATTACATCAAAAAGGTCGAGGAGGATACGCTCTCGAGCTACCCGCTTACGATCTCCAAGCAGGACTACGACCTGTCGTCCATGATGGGCGGGCAGGGGGCCACGGATGACGAGGCGTCCAACGGCGAGGATTCGTCCGACGACGGTACCGACGGCAAGGCTCAGGGAACCGATAAGATTCCCGTGGTCACGGCCGTAAAGGATATGTTTGCAAGTGTTAAGTCCAACGACATGACGAGCTTTAAGGCATGGCTCGATGCCGGTGGCGATGGTATTGACAAAGAGGTCAACGCTATTCAGTACGGCTATGGCGTAACGCCGGTTGTCTATCGCGCGGGCAAGGGAGACGAGAAGCCCGTGCGTCTGGTGCCCAATGCCATGACCGAGGCCATGAGCGGCGGCGCGAGCTCGGCAGCAACGGTGAGCATGGAGTCCATGGGAACCTCGGTCTTCAACGAAATGATTGACGACCAGAGCCTGCTCGACAGCCAATACGACGTCGTGGCGGGGCATTGGCCTACGTCTGCTAACGAAGCCGTGATGGTGCTTTCGAGTCGCGGCACGGTGGGCGACTACACGCTCTACAGCATCGGTGCGTTGGATATCAATGAACTCAACGATCTGGTTAACAGCGCCATGACGGCTGACGGTGGGGTCGAGACGCCCGAGACCGGCGCCGACTTTACCTACGACGATGCGCTGTCCACGACGTTTAAGGTGTTGTCGCCGGCCGATGCCTATCGCAAAAACGAAGAGACCGGCATGTGGACTGACATGTCTGGCGACGCCGATTTTATGACGGCCAAGGTTGCCAACGGTATTGACGTGCACATTGTGGGCGTGGTGCGACCTAACGAGACGGCCAACGCGAGTGCGTTGTCTCCGGGCATTGCCTATACGCATGCGCTGACTCGCCGGCTTATGGAGCGCGCCGCCGATTCGCAGATTGTGCAGGAGCAACTCGCCCGCCCCGAGACGGATGTCTTTACGGGCAAGTCTTTCGATGAACTGCAGGGCGAGGCCAAACAGGGCGTGGATCTGGGCAGTATGTTCAGTGTGGACGAGGCGGCGCTCAAGAGCGCGTTCTCGTTCGATACGTCTGCACTCTCGGGTGCGGCCGGCGGCGGCATTGATCTAACGGGCATCGATCTGTCGGGTCTGGACATTGACCTTTCGGGCGTTGGGAAGGACATCGACTTCAGCGACATCATGGCCAAAGCGCCAGCCCCAGATTTCTCGGGTATCTTTGACGGTCTGGAACTCACACCCGAGCAAATGCAGCAGGTGGGAACGCTGGCCAACCAGCTGTTTGAGGGCTTTTTGCAGTCTGATCAGTTTAAGGCGCTGACACCCGATGATCTTAAGGACGCGTCAAAGCTCGCTGCCGCGTTCTCGACGTATCTTGAGAGTGATACGGCAGCCCAGCAAATTCTGGCCCAGCTCAAAGCGCTCGGCGGCGATGCCCTGGCCGAGCGCCTGCAGCAGGCGATGACCGACTATGTGCAAAAGCAGCTGGCTCCGTATCTGCAGCAGGCTATGGACCAGGTGATGAAGGCAATCAGCGAGCAGGTAGCGTCGACGGTATCGTCCCAGCTCAAGGCGGGCGCGGCGGGGCTCATGGACCAGATGGCGACGCAGATGTCTTCGAGTTTTGCCAGCCTGGCGAGCGCCATGCACGTGGATGCGAGCGCCTTTGCTCGTGCCATCCATTTCAACATGGACGCCGAGGACCTGAGTTCGCTCATGATGAGCTATGCCAAGGCGTCGAAGCTCACCTACGACAACAATCTGACCACACTGGGCTATGCGGACGAGGCCGACCCCATCTCGGTCAAGATTTTCCCGCGCGACTTTGAGGCCAAAGAGCGCGTGCTCGATCATATCGACGCGTACAACAAGCAGGTCAAAGCCGCTGGCCACGATGAGCAGGCAATCTCGTACACCGACTACATGGGTATCATCATGGGGTCGGTGACCGACATCGTGAACACCATCAGCTTGGTGCTCATCGCATTCGTGAGTATCAGCCTGGTGGTGAGCTCCATCATGATTGGCATCATCACCTACATCAGCGTACTGGAGCGCAAAAAGGAGATCGGCATCCTGCGCGCAATCGGCGCATCGAAGCGCAATGTGGCCAACGTGTTTAACGCCGAGACCTTTATCGAAGGCCTCATCGCCGGCGTCTTTGCCATTGTCGTCGTGGTGCTCGTGAGCTTTCCGGTTAATGCCTGGGCACTTGCTGCCAAGCAGGTACCCAATCTGATGAGCCTGCCCGTGCAGGATGCGCTGGTGCTCATCGCGATTTCGGTGCTGTTGACGGTTGTTGCCGGCCTGCTGCCGGCCCGCAGCGCGTCCAGGAAGGATCCCGTGGAGGCCTTGCGCTCCGAATAATGTGACAAGGGACGGTCCTTTGTCACATCGAGACCCTTGCGAAATCAGGGTCTAATACTTTTCCGAGAAGTGAACGAGTCAAAATAGACCCCCGAAGCATCGGCACTTTTGTGATGCAATTTCCTGCGGTTTTGCCAGTCAAATCCTGCGGTTTTGGCGTCTGAAAATGTCGATGCTTCGGGGGTCCAAATACAGCCATTCACTTCTGGGGAAAGTATTAGACCTCGAGATATAGACGGCGTTTGCGAGCGGAAATCAGAACGCAAGCTTCTAGCTCTTCTTTGCAGAGAGCATGAGCCTAATTTCCGGATGGGTGTATTCGTCGAACTCTTCCTCGGGCTCGGTGTCAAAGGCGTAGTACGACTTGATGGATTCGTCCTCCGTCTTGATGCTGATCTCCTCGTATAAGGATCCGGCCAAAAATGCCTGCTTAAACTCATCCGACAGGCTACATGGCGCGAGGAGGTCAGGCGTGGCAACGGAAATGTCCAGTCCGTTGAGCGGGGCACAGAGCGTTGCAATATCCTGCTCGGCGCGGGCGAGGTTGTCTGCAAGGCTTGCCTCGGGGTCGATCTGACTGGTGTAATCGACGTCCGTGAGCATGCCATCTGCATCGAAAGAAAGGTAGACATAGGCTGTTTGAGTGCCGAGGTCATTATCGCGCAGATAGCCGATAATGCGGTAGCCGTAGTCGTGATACGACTCGTATGGGTCGTCTGCTGCGACGCGTTCGCACACGGGCTCCAAGGCATCTTGCGCGATGACGAGCTGCTCGGCGGCTGCAGCCTTTCTTGCCTGAAGCTCGTTATTTCCCTGGACAAACTGCGGGATGTAGACGCCAAGCAGCACAATGGCGGGCAACACCGCGAGAGCTATGATCTGCTTCTTGACGTTTGGAATCGTCACGCCGTATGCGTTTGCCATGGCCTCGGCATTGCTCGAGGTCTCGGCCAGCACGTCTGCCGCCGTGGCGACTGCCCCTACGGCGCTGGCAACCTCGGCGGTACCGCCCAGGTTGCGCGCGAGATCGTTATCGCTGTTCTTGAGCAGGCGGCCGGCAGCTTGCGTGGCAAGCATGCCGGCGACCTCCGCGGAACGGTCCTTGTTGGTCTGGGCCACCGCAAGCCTGCTCTGCAGCTCCTTCCACTGTTTGCCCTGCATTCCAAAGCGCGGCGCAAGAGCGCAATAGCAAAAGATGGCGAGTTCGATTACGGTGAGTGCGATGGCGGTATATATGCCCGCGGGTTGGAATTCCTTTTGGTGAAACGCGATATCGTTGATCATTTGGAGTGGCAACATCAACAGGCATGCTACGAACGACATGACGAGTGCGGTCGCTGCGATTTTGGGGTATGTGCAGTACCGCTGGATGCGTTTCTTTTCTTGCTCGGTGAGTTGCTGCATGGGGCCTCGACTCTCATCGTTTTTCGGGGGCGATGCACGCATGCGTTTGAGTATAAATGAGTGCAAGGCGTCGGTTGCTCTAACACGGCGCTAATGGCGTGGTGTTAGAGCACAAGGCATAATGAACATGACAAAGGGGCAGTCCCTTAGTCATGTTCGTTGATATGAGAGAAGAGTAGATGATTCTTTCGCTTGCCCCTATGGAGGGGATTACCGGGCATGTGTTCCGTCGCGTGCATGCGGAGTGCTTCGGTGCGCTCGATTGTTATTACACGCCGTTTTTGCCGCCGCCGCGGGTGGGAAACCGCTTTGGCGGCAAGGCGTTTAAGGAGATCGATCCTGCCAATAACCAGGGGCTCGACGTGGTGCCTCAGTTGATGTCCAAGAACGCGGACGAGTTTGTGTGGGCGGCACAGGTGCTCGCCGACATGGGCTATCGCGAGGTCAATCTCAACCTGGGTTGCCCCTCGGGAACAGTTGTCGCCAAGGGCAAGGGCTCGGGTTTTTTGCGCAATCTCGACGAGCTCGAGGTGTTCTTGAACGATGTGTGCGAACGTTCGCCGTTGCCGGTGTCGGTAAAAACCAGGCTGGGGCTGGAGAGCGACGACGAATACGAGCGCGTGCTCGATCTGTATTGCCACATGCCGCTGGCAGAGCTGATTGTGCACCCGCGCGTGCAAAAGGACCGCTATACGGGCTCGCCGCGCAAAGAGTTTTATGGCGAGACGTTGGAGCGGGCACCGTTTCCGGTGGCATACAACGGCGACATTTTTGATCTTGAGGATATGGAAGCGCTGGTGGAGGCCTATCCTGCTACGCGCCACGTGATGCTGGGACGCGGGTTGCTCGCGAACCCTGCGCTGGCACGCATGGTCAACGGCGGTCCTGCTGCCACAGCAGCCGAGCTACAGCGTTTCCACGACACGCTGTTCGCGGCCTATGCAGAAGAGATTGGCGGCAATGCGGTCTTTCGCATGAAGGAGTGGTGGTTCTACGCCAAGTGCGCTTTCGCCGACCCCGCCACCGTCCACAAGCTCGTGCGTAAGACTAAAAAGGTCGACGAATACCGTGCCGCCGTCGATCGCGTCTTTCGCGAGCAGCCACTTGCGCCCATAGCCCGCTTCCACAGCTAGCTAGTCATTGGGGACGTTCTTTAACGACTAGTCATTTAAGAACGTCCCCAACGACTCTGTTGCACTAGAGCAGGTTCTCCTGTACCCATGCGATGATGTCGCTCGATTCGTAGAGTGGTTTGCCGTCGATGAATAGGCAGGGAACCTGGCGTTTTCCGCCGACGGCGATAAGTGTCTGTTCGGCATCGGAATCGGTCGAGATATTGCGCTCGGGAATGGTCACGCCGTTATCGGCAAGGAAACGCTTGACCTTTATGCAATACGGGCAGCCGGTCATAACGTACAGTGCGAGCTCATGATTAGTAGCCATAGGTCTCCAATCGGTTGCGGTTTTGATTGAAATACCCAAAGCCGCCGCGGTCTATGCGCGGGCCAGTGACAACTCGATGGCCTGGGCCAGAAACGCCGTGGCTCCGGTGCCGCAGGGCTTGTCGTAGTAGTCAACAAAGCGCTGGTCGGCAAGATAGCCGTGGGCGAGGCCCAGGTACGCTTCGTTCTGGGGTTCGCGTCCCCAGTTGAGACCAATCCAACGACGATGCATCGCGACAAGCTTGCGAGCCTCGCTTCCATCCGCATCGCCGTCGCCCATGGCAATCGAGAGTTGACCCAGAATAGCGCGTTCAAGTTCCTTCATGTCGTTCCATGTCTGAGGATCCATGTCCAGTAACGTTTCGTTTGCTGCATCGATAGCCTCATCGCCATAGCGCGCCCGCGCCTCGGCACCGTAGCGCTCCTCGTTTTCCTGCACGGTGCGCCAGCGCTCCAGTTGCGGCAGGACGGCGCCCATGAGCGAGACGGCTTCGTCGAGCGACATGCCGGTGTTTTGCGCCAGCCGCGGGGCACAATCTTCAATCATCGCCTCCATGGTGGTGTCGTAGGTGTACTTGCCGTGGTCGTAGCACCACTTGCAGTAATGATCGGTCGCGGTGCCCGCAGCATCGGTACCGCAGTCGTCGGGCGTGAGTATCATGCCGCAGCTCTGACAATAGTGCTCGGGCATTTCGAGCAGATGAGACAGGGGCTCGCCAGTCACGGCGGCGATGAGCTTCATCATGTCGATGCCCGGTGTGACCTCGCCACGCTCCCAACGGCTGACGGCTTGGCGTGTGACGAAGAGCTTGGCGGCGAGCTGCTCCTGGGTAAGGTGATGGGCGCGACGGACGGCGATGAGCTTTTCTGCAAAGGCCATAGCGGCTCCTTTCTGCTAGTTGATGGCTTAAGCATAAGCGGCCGCAGGTGCCCTTCCAAGCAACCGTTGGTTGCACGACGGGGACCGCGGCGAAGAATTGCGCGCAACGCCCCACACCTCCATGCCGTACAATGACCGGCATGGAACCTATCGCACACATACATACCGACCTGCCGCAGAAGTTCGGCATTCCGCGCAACAGCTTTTTGGCGCCTCATCTGCAGGGACACATCGTCTTTGAGCCGGAATTTGCCTCCAATGCAGCGGTTGAGGGTTTGGACTCCTTCTCTCACCTGTGGCTGCTGTGGCGCTTCGAAAACGGAACGCCCGGCGGCACGGCTAAAGACATAGCTGCCGATGCCAAGTCGCAGGACAGGTCCGGCACCAACGTCAAGTGGTCGAAGACCGTGCGTCCGCCGCGTCTGGGCGGAGCCGAGCGCGTGGGTGTCTTTGCCACGCGCAGTCCGTTTCGCCCTAATCCCATCGGGCTCACCTGCGTTAAGCTCGACCGCGTGGAGCTTACCGACGACGGCCCCATCATCCATGTGCTGGGGGCCGATCTGCGCGACGGCACGCCCATCTACGATATCAAGCCCTACATCCCGTTTGCGGACTGCCACCCGGATGCGACCGGCGGCTGGATTGAGGGCGCTCCATGGCAAGAGCTCGATGTTGAGTTTCCACAAGCGCTGCAGGATATGGTCCCGCCCGCAAAGCTCCCCGGCTTGGTCGAGGTCCTTTGCCAAGATCCGCGCCGCGCGGGCAGCAAGCACGAGCCAAACCGCGTTTACCACTTAGCTTATGCTGGGCTCGACATATCTTTTACGGTCGATAAAACCCAGCTAACCGTAGTCGCCGTCAACGACGCGCAAGCCTAACCAGCCATTCGTCTGAACCCGTCAAATTAAGCGCCAAACCCCATGTCAAAATCGCCCATACTGGTGGACAATAACGCCTACCAATACCAAAATAGTCCGCTTTGCATGGGAGCTCAGCATGAAATACGACTTTAGCTCGCTTATCGACCGCCACGGCATGGACTCCATCGCCGTTGACTCTTGGGGCGAGATCCCCGGTATGGCTCCGAACGCACCAGACGAGGGCTTCGACCGCATTCCCATGTGGGTGGCCGACATGAATTTTGCTACGGTGCCCACGGTTCAGGAGTACATCATCAAGCGCGCTCAGCACCCCATGTTTGGCTACTTCAATCCGCGTCCCGAGTACTTCGACCACATCATCGAATGGCAGAGCCGTCGCAACGGCGTTGAGGACTTGGCGCCGGAGCATATCGGCTACGAAAACGGCGTGTTGGGCGGTGTCGTGTCGACGCTGCGCGCGTATGTCCAGCCAGGCGATGCGGTGCTGGTCCACAGCCCTACCTACATCGGCTTTACCAAGTCCATCGAGGCCGCGGGCTATCGCATTGTCCACAGCCCGCTTAAGCTCGACGACCAGGGCGTGTGGCGTATGGACTTTGAGGACATGGAGCGCAAACTCGCCCAAAACCACATCCATGCCGCGGTGTTCTGCTCGCCGCATAATCCCTGCGGCCGCGTATGGGAGCGCGACGAGATCGAACGTGCCATGGACATCTATCGCCAGCACGATTGCGTGGTGATATCGGACGAGATTTGGTCCGATATCATCCTGCCGGGTCACAAGCATATCCCGACGCAGTCGGTGAGCGAGGATGCCCGCATGCGCACGGTTGCCCTCTACGCGCCTAGCAAGACGTTTAACCTGGCAGGTCTGGTCGGCAGCTACCACATTATCTACAACGAGACGCTGCGCGACCGCGTGTGCGCCGTGTCCAACAAGACCCACTACAACGAGATGAATGTCCTCTCCATGCATGCGCTTATCGGTGCCTATCAGCCGCAAGGCTACGAGTGGGTTGATGAGCTCAACCAGGTGCTTGCCGGCAATATCGAGTACTTCTGCGATTACGTGGACGAGCATTTTGAGGGCGTGAGCTATTCGCGTCCGCAGGGCACCTACATGGTGTTTCTGGACTGCACCGAGTGGTGCCGCGAGCATGGCCGCGATATTCAGTGGTTACTCGACGAGGGGGCGCGCGTGGGCGTGGGGTATCAGGACGGCCGCCCGTTCCACGGACCCTGCCACATTCGCGTGAATCTGGCGCTGCCGCTTTCGCGCGTAAGGGAGGCGTGCGACCGCCTAGACCGCTACGTTTTTAATGCACGGTAAGTGTGCGCTGCATGCGGGGCCTTCTGCCAAGTCGGCTAGAAGGCCCCGCATGGTAATGCGTCTGTAACCATTGGGCGCTCGAGTGGTTTCATTTGCTATTATTTTTAGCATTTCAGTCTGTAAACAGGATCGTCTGGAGCTCGATGAAAAGACCCCGTCGCTCGGTTGCCATATCGTTGTTCGTTGCGCTTGCAGTGGTGAGTGTTTTTGTCGTAGCGATAGCTGGCTGCTCTGGATCGAATGACGAAGCCTCGACGTCTGCATCAAAAGGTCTGGAAGCCTCGCAGGTCAAGGACGACAATCTTAAGACGCTCAACGTCGGCAGCGACCTCTATCCACCGTTTGTGTATGCCGACGAGTACGGCGATATCGTTGGCCTGGACGTCGAGATATTAACCGAGGCTTTGGCCCGCATTGGTTACAAGCCAAAATACCAGCTGATCGATTGGGAAAAGAAGAAAGAACTGCTGGCGAGTGGCGAGCTCGATTGTGTCATGGGCAGCTTTAGCATGACGGGTCGCGAAAACGAGTATCGTTGGGCTGGTCCGTACCTTGCGAGCCGCCAGGTGGTCGCGGTCGATCCCGAGAGCGATATCTATACGCTTGCCGATCTTGAGGATAAGATCGTGGCGGTTCAGTCCACCACCAAGCCTGAGGGCATTTTGCTCAATCGCACAAATGAAAACGTTCCGCAGATCAAGGAGCTCTACTGCTTTTCGGACCGTTCATGCCTGAACCCGGCGCTCGTCGAGGGCCTGGTCGACGCCATCGCCGCGCATGAGTCCTTGCTGCTCACCTACGAAAAAGACTATGGCGTAACGTATCGCATTTTGGATGAGCCGCTGCTAGAGGTTGGTTTGGGCACCGCTTTCGATATCAACGATACGCGCGGCATCGACGTCAAGCTCACTCATGCCTACCAAGAAATGCTTGCCGATGGCACCATGGAACGCCTGGTGTCAAAGTACTTTGATGACCCTTCACCATTTTTGAATGTGGAGGGCCTGTCATGATCGATGCGCCCGACCACGCCGCTCAGGAGCGGGACAATCGTTCGGCAGGGGCATGGCTCCTTGTCGCTCTGCTGGGGATAGCGCTCTCGGTTGCTGCCGGCATGATGAGCTACGGTTACATGACGGCCCAAGCCGAGCAGCGCTTTGCCGACGTTGTCGATTACGTGGCGACGCAGAGCCTTTCCTACGATGCATTCAACAGCGCCTATACGACCAAAAACCTGATTCGCGTTATGGAGATCGCCGGAGAGGCTGCCCGCGATATGGAGCGCGACGGTTCGGTGGATAGCGCCATGCTGGAGCAATATGCCGACCAGTTCAACGTGAGCGCGCTGATCGTGACGGACGCATCGGGCAATTTGGTGTCCGAGTCCTCGACGGGCGATGTGGGCTACGAGTCGCTCGCTACGTATCTCAAAGAATCACCCGTGCTGGAGGTGGCAACTCATCCGCTTAAGTCTTATACCGCCCGCATCACGCTTGCGGATGATTCGGTCGCAGACATTGGCTGCGTGACTCGGCGGGATGGCGAGGGCATCGTTATCGCGGTAAGGCATCAGAGCGCGAAGGCGGTTGCAAGCAATACACTCAAACTGCAGAGCTTGCTTGATGGCTATGAAACCATCGATAGCGGCAATATCGTGATCGAAAGCGACGGCAAGGTCGTTGCGACCAATGCCGTTGAACCCACCGTATTGGGCGTATTCGATCTGCCTGCGACGGACGTCTTCATTGTCGACGGCATTAAGAATCGATGCCTGGCTGGTAAGGTCAGATTGGTTAACGCCGACGGCGAGTGGTATTTGGGCACATTTGGAAAAGCGCACAAATTCTATGTGTACACCTATGCCTCGGCGCGGCGTTACTTTGAGGTTGTCGCGGCTGTTGCTGCCGGCGTGCTGGCGCTCTACAGCGGTGTTATAGCCGTTGTTGTGACGGTGCGTCGCCGCGCTGATCGCCGACGTTTGACGGACTTGCTGCAGCAGGAGCGCGACTATGGCGACAAGCTGGCAAAGGCGGCGCATGAGGCCTCGTCCGCCAACTCGGCAAAGACGGAGTTTCTGCGTCGCATGAGCCACGATCTGCGCACGCCCATCAACGGCATTCGCGGCATGGTCGAGGTTGGCAATGCCAATGCGGACGATCTGCAAAAACAGACTGAGTGCCGCTCAAAAATCTGGACGGCATCGGGACTGCTGCTCGACCTTGCCAACGAGGCACTCGATATGAGTCGCCTGGAGAGCGGGCAGGTCGACCTGAACCTCGTGCCCATAAATTTGGTGGCCCTCAACTGTGAAGTGCGCGATATTCTGGAGCGCCAGGCCGAGGAGCGTCTGGTGACAATTATCTGCGACCAGCAGACGCTTAATCATCCCTATGCGCGGGTGAGCGTGACGCACCTCAAGCGCTTGTTGCTCAATATTGCCGGTAATGCCGTCAAGTACAACCGCCGGGGCGGCTATGTTCGCCTGACATGCCGCGAGGTGGAGCCAGTGGATGGCGCCCCCGTCTATGAATACACGATCGCCGACAACGGTATTGGCATGAGCGAGGAGTTTCAACAGCACCTCTACGAGCCGTTTTGTCGCGAGGAGCAACAGGTGGAAGGCGCTTCATCGGGAACTGGCCTGGGTGCGCCTATTGCCAAACAGTTGGTCGAGCTTATGGGCGGAACCATGAGCTTTACGAGTATCTTGGGGCAGGGGACGACGTTTACCATCCGTCTGCCGTTTGAGAAGTGCAAGCGCTCCGAGATTCCTCAGGCTGTGCGCGTGGACGCGGGTGACGGCGATGCGCTCCAGGGCTTGCGCGTTTTGCTCGTAGAGGATAACGACCTGAATGCCGAGATTGCACAGTTTACGCTCGCCCGCGCCGGCGCCGTCGTGACGCATGCTAAGGATGGTGAGTCTGCCGTCGAGATGTTTGCCGCGAGCGCGCCGCACGAGTACGACGTGGTGTTGATGGACATCATGATGCCCGGTATCGATGGCTTTGAGGCCACGCGTCGGATTCGAGCGCTCGATCGCGAGGATGCCGCGCTCACGCCGATTATCGCCGTGAGCGCCAACGCCTTTGCCGACGACCGTAGGCTTTCGCGCGAGGCGGGCATGAACGCGCACCTGAGCAAGCCTGTGAGCTCGCAGGAGCTCGTTGAGGCGCTTGCACACATAGCCGCCGACGCTTCATAAGCATATGGCTCGGTTCCAAGGTGGGTTGGAACCGAGCCATATTGCTATTGATGAGGCCTGATGAGGGGCTTACTTTTCTTGAATCTGCTTGCCGCAGAGATGCTCAATCGTAATCTCGTAGAGTTGGACGCCCTTAATGTCCTTGGCGATTTCCTCTTCGACTTCTTCGGCAGAAGGGTAGTACTTAAGTGCGAGCTGGCGGACTTTATCCTCGATAAACGCGGGAGTGTCATTTGCCAGGCGACAGCGGCCAAAGACTACGGTACTCATAACGTAGGGAGCCCAGTCGCCGTCCTGGTGCCATTCGTTGCCGTAAACGGTAAAGCAGACCTTGTCATCGCGCTTAAGTGCGTCGACCTTGTGGCCAGCCTTGGCGCCATGGAAATAAATCTTGTCGTGCTCGGCGTCAAAGAAGTAGTTGACGGGAATGGCGTACGGGTAGCCATCGTCGCCGTTGACGGCAAAGACGCCGCGCTTGCAGGTGGCGAGCAGTTTGCGCGCTTCCTCGTCGGTGATGGCGCGTTTCTTTCGACGTAAGGGCCTAAACATCGTTGGCTTCCTTTCTGGTCGTGCGTGGTGGTTGAGCACAAACTATAGCGAAACGGATCCGTTTTTCTTGATGCGGGCGAGTATGTTTTTGAGCTTGTTAAAGTCGAGCGGTTTGGACAGATGGGCGTTCATGCCGGCGTCGTGTGCCGCCTTGGCGTCCTCGGCAAAGGCATTGGCGGTGAGCGCGATGATGGGGATATCGGCTGCATCGACCTTCTCGCTCAGGCGAATCGCGCGGGTTGCCTCGTAACCGTCCATGTCCGGCATCATAATGTCCATCAGGATCGCATCGAAGCTGCCGGCGGGATGAGACAGGTACAGATCGACGACTTCGTTGCCGTTGACGGCGCGGGTGACCACGACGCCCTCGGATTCTAGCAGCGTCTGGGCAATCTCGGCATTCAATTCGTTGTCTTCGGCGAGCAGCACGTTCATGTCGGCGAGCGAGCAGTCGAGCGCCCTCTCGACCGTATTCGCCCGCGCCCGGGGGTTCTTGTCGATATCGAGCGGAATTTCCACGTAGAACGTGGTGCCCACATGGAGTTCGCTGGTGACTTCGATGGTGCCGCCCATCAGTTCAATAAGCGACTTGACGATTGGCATGCCCATGCCGGTTCCTTGGAACTTGCTGCGCGCATCGTCACCTTCTTGGGCAAACGGCTCATAGATATGCTTTAAAAACTCGGGAGCCATGCCAATGCCGGTATCCGAAACGCTAAAGCAAAAGAGCGCGCGCCCGTTATCGAGTGGCTTGGTCTGTGAACTAAAGGTGACGGAGCCGCCGTGCTTGTTGTACTTAATGCTGTTGTCTAACAGGTTGATCATGACCTGTCGGATATGGGTGGGACTGCCGATTACGTATGGCCCCGTGGCGTACGGCAGACTATTGTCCTGCATTGTGATGCCGTTACTGGACGCGCGGAGCTTGCACAGCACCAGCGTATCGTCACAAAGCTCTTTGAGGTTAAAAGGCGCATGTTCCAGTGTTAGCTTGCGGTCTTCGATTTTTCCCATCTCGAGGATGTCGTTGATCAGCGAGAGCAGGTGATTGGCGGCAACGCGCGCCTTGGCACGGCTCTCGCGGGCGACTTGCATATCGCCTTCCTTCAATTCTTCAATTTCGATAAGGCCCAGGATACCGTTGAGCGGCGTACGGATGTCGTGGCTCATGCGCGTGAGGAATGCCGTCTTAGCGGCGTTGGCAGCATCGGCTTTTTTGCGCTCGGTTCGAGCGCGCACGAGCGCCCAGATGAGCAGGACGATGCCGACCGACAACATACCGATGAGGGTAGCTGCAATGGCGGTGCGGTTGCGATAAAGGAATTGAAGCGTGTTGGATTCCTGGGCCGTGTACGACGTGGAGGAGTAATTACTTGCGGAGAGCGATTCTCCGGCATTGATGATGCCCTTGTTGATGATTCCCAGCAGTTCGGGCTTGCCGCGCGACATCAAGCACGCGAGGTCACAGGTGTCAGGGAGCTCGACCGTCTCGCAGTCCTCGAGATCATAACGGTCACCGATGGTTTTTACGCGTGAACTGGGAGCGACGATGCAGCGCGCCGTTCCCTTCCTGAGGGCGTCGAACGCTTCATCGTCGGATTGGTATTCGGTTACGGTCGCTGTGGGGAATAGACTTTCAAGTGCATTTCGGTTGACAAACGATGATTTGGTACAGGCGATGTTCTGAAGGTCTTTTTTCAGGTTACTGCCGGTGTGGATGGCGGTGAGGGACATGGTCCCCAACGATACCGACTGCACAACGCCTGATTGCTCGGCAAACCAGTAATCTCGGTATGCCGGCAGCGCAACGTCTATGCTTCCCTCTGACAGGGCCTTTGACATCATCTTGTAGCTATCAAAGGCGACGGTTTTGACCGTAATGCCAAATTTATCGTGTAGCGTCGTCGCAAGCGATGCGAGCGAGCCTTCCATTTTGCCGTCTTCGTCTTCGTTGCAGTAGGGGAGTTTGCCCGTAATGTAGCCGAGCGTGATGGTGTTGTTGTTTGCTTTGAGCCAGGAACAGTCGGGGCCGTTGAGCGATGATGAACCGCTGTTTTGGGCCGAGTAGTGAGATTTGACTTCGTCGTTATAGCGTGGGTTGACGCGGGCGATTGCTGTCATGGCGGCATTGATGTCGTCCATCAGGTCGGGGCGGCTTTTGGGGACGGCAAAATAGTAGTCGCTCGACCCAATGTAGAACATGGGGGAGGCACTGGGCGACGAGGTCGTGTCGTTCATGATGACGGCATCGACCTCGCCGTTTGCCAGCGCGTCAAAGAGAACGGAGTTTCCGTCATACTCCTTGTATGTGCAGGCGATTCCTTCGTTGGCGAGCCATTGCTGGCCAACGAAGGTTTGCATAACGCCGGGGTTGCAGCCGATGGTAAGGCCTTGGAGCGCTCGGGGGTCACCCTTGGCCAGATCGTCGCGCTCGGGCCTGGCATAGATGTAGTAGCGCTCGGTGCCCTCGGGGTTCGAGGAAAAGAGCAGCTTTTGGGCGCGTTCCTCGGAGTAGGAGATGTTTGGCATGAGGTCAATCTCGCCGGCTTCGAGCTTCTCCATAAGCTCGGTGAAGGTGCCGGAGACGTATTCGTACTGCCAGCCGGGTGTGTAGTACGAGAGGGTCTGGAGGTACTCGTAACCCCATCCCGAGAGACGCTCGCCGGGGGTGCCGTCCTGGAAGCCCTCGTTGTTGACAAGCCAACCAACGCGGACCGTTTTGACCTGCTGATCGGTATTGGCGGCATAGGCGGGGGCGGGCATGATGGTGCCCAGTATGGCGAGCGCGGCAAGCGCGACGGCCAGGGTGCGATATATAACTGAACGAAGGACAGCGGAAGCTCTCACATGCAATCCTAACGAATCGAGACATTACCGCATAAGGATACCAGCTCAGCCTGCCCAGTCGGCAGCTGCACCGCTAAACGGTCCCGCCCGGCAGTCATTGGGGACGTTCTTAAACGACTAGTCATTGGGGACGTTCTTGTTTGACTAGTCATTTAAGAACGTCCCCAACGACTAGTTTCGTTTGCGGGGGAGGCGTGGGACAATACCGAGCGAACGTGATTGGTTGTCCGTGGAAGGGGTCGCGATGAAAAAGCTCAGGACACTTGCTGACGTACTGCGCCAGGCGGGCTTCGTGCGCATTACGGAGCTGTTCCTCGTCTTCTATCTGCTGTGCTCGACGGCCGTCTGGCTGTCCGAGCCCACGACCCTTACGTTTGGCGATGGCCTGTGGTTTAGCTTTGAGACGGTCTCGACGATCGGCTTTGGCGACATTCCGGCCGAGACACCGGTTGCCCGCGCCATTACCGTCATCCTAAGCGTCATCAGTATCTTCTATATCGCCATGCTTACGGGCGTGGCGGTGAACTACTGCAATACGCTCATCAAGCTGCGCCAAAAGGACACCATGGCGCGCTTTATGGACGATCTTGAGCATTTGGAGGAGCTCGATCGTGACGAGCTCGCCGACCTGTCGCGCCGCGTGCGCGAATATCGCCGCCGCCAACGCTAGAACGGGCGCCGCGCGTCACGATGAGGGGGACTGAATATGAATATCACCGTGTATCTGGGTGCCAGCGTCGGTAACGACCCGGCGTTTCTGCCCGCGCTGCAGGAGCTGGGCAACTGGATTGGCTCCAACGGACACGCGCTGGTATACGGCGGGTCCAAGTCGGGCCTGATGGGTGCGCTCGCCGATAGCGTGCTCGAGGCAGGTGGACATGTGACGGGTGTTGAGCCGAGCTTTTTTATCGAGGCCGAGTTTCAGCATGACGGTATTGACGACCTTATCGTGACGAGCGATATGGCCGAGCGCAAGGCCAAGATGATTGAGCTCGGCGATGCGTTCATCGCCTTTCCCGGTGGGACGGGCACGCTCGAGGAGATTGCCGAGGTCATGTCCGCCGTGTCGTTGGGGCATCTCGATGCGCCGTGCATTTTGTACAACCTGAACGGTTACTACAACGACCTCAAGGCGCTGCTCGGGCACATGATTGATAAGGGGCTTTCGAGCCTGAAGCGCCAGCACGGCATCTACTTTGCCGACGATTTGCGCGAGATTGCCTCGATTATCAACGGATAAGCCTTGAGCCTGCCCTACTATGGCTCCCAATGGTGCCGTTTGCGGCGCAGACGGTTGGCTTGTCTGGGCCACACTCGCTCTACAATAAAACGTATCTATGTCGACTTTGACCGCGGGAGGACCCGATGGATAACCTTGCCAAACCCACAAACCGCGCGCTGTTTTTAGTTAGCGTTGCCGTGACCGGTGCGTTCGCAGGTGCCGCAGTCTGGCTGTTCTTCTTTGCGATGGAGCACGGCATCGACTATCTTTGGACCGAGATTCCACACGCGCTGGGCGTCGCTTCGCCCGAGCTTGCCAGCGGCCCGTTTGGCTTTCTGCCATACCCGTTTTTCGTCTGCCTGCTGGGCGGCCTGCTGATTGGTCTGTACGAAAAGACGACGGGCACCAAGACCGATGACCTCAACCAGGTGATGGCCAAGGTAAAGCGCGATGGACGCTACCCGTACGACAATCTGGGCAAGCTTTCGCTCGCGGCATTGCTGCCGCTGCTGTTTGGCGGCAGCATTGGACCGGAGGCCGGCCTGACCGGCGTCATCGCGGGTCTGTGCAGCTGGGTCGGCGATCGCATGCGTCGCTTTGGCGCCGAGTTTAGGGAGCTCACGCTGCTGGGCACCCAGGCTGCCCTGACGGCACTCTTTACCGCGCCCGTCTTTGGCTTTGTGGCGCCGCTTGCCGGAAGTGCTGACGGCCAGGGCGAAGACGCCGACGATGAGTCCGCGTCCGGCGAGATCACCATCAAGCTGCCCAAGGCGCAAAAGACGGTGGTCTACGGCATTGCGATTGCCGGCGGTCTGGGCACCTACCTGCTGCTCGGCCAGCTTGTGGGCGGCGGCATGGGCATGCCGAGGTTCGAGGCTGCCGTGGTGGGCAACCTGGAGCTTACCTGGCTCATTCCTCTGTCGCTGATCGGAACGATCTGCGGCTGGCTGTACTTTGTCTCCGAGCATGCGAGCGAGGCACTGTCTCATGCAATAGGGGAGCGTCCTGTCGTCAAGGCCATGCTAGCCGGTCTGGCGCTCGCCATCTGTGGCACGGTTCTGCCCTACACCATGTTTGCCGGCGAGACCCAGGCCGACGTGCTCATGGAAACCTACCTGACCATTCCCGCTGGCGTGCTTATCGCGACCGGTCTTGTTAAGGCCATGCTGACGCCCGCCCTCATCAACCTTGGTTGGCGTGGCGGCCACTTCTTCCCGGTTATCTTCTCGGGTGTGAGCCTGGGCTACGGCCTTGCCATCCTCACCGGCGCCGATCCGGTCTTTTGCGTCGCCGTCTGCACGGCATCGACGATGGGTGCGGTCATGCGCCAGCCGGTCATGGTCGTGGGCCTGCTGCTCATGTGCTTCCCACTCAAGGGTATCGTCTGCATGATCATCGCGGCTGTCATCGCCGCCGGTATCCCGCTACCCAAGTCGCTGTGCAAGTAGTACGGTGGCGCACGCCAGGGACATGCCGTTTGCCACGGATTTGCGGGGAGGGGCGGCGATCGCGCCCTTCGTGGATTGAGACTCGCGTGGCTACAGATCGCGTGCTCGATAGACCTTGGTGCTGACGGTGCAGCTGATTGCACATAGCGCGAGGGCCAGCACGGCAATTCCTGCGCACAGACAGCCCAGAACGGCAGGATCGGGATTCGCTCCGGCAATCGACATGAGCCAGTTGCTAATGGGGTTGGAAGAGCTCAGCATTGCCATGGTACCGCAGCCCATCAGGGCAAACAGGCCGACGGAAAGGCGCAGCGCCTCCATGTGTCCAAATCGAAAGAACAGCGGCTGTGCTAAAAACACCATCATGAGGGAGATGAGCATCGATGCGGCGGAGGCTATTGTGATCTCAAAGACGGTCTGTCCCGTCGAGGGAATGCCCGTGTGATCGAAGAACGGAAGGGCGATGATGTTCAAAAGCACGGCGGCGCATGCCATGACGGCCGAGAAAGCAATAATGCACAGGTAGCGTGCGCAGATGATGTCTTTGCGCGAGAACGGCAGCGTTGCCCGATAGCGCTCCCAACCGTTTTGGTTATCGTAGCCAGCCAGTGAGTTCATGATTATGATGGGTGACATGGCGCTGACCGCGCAGGCGCCGGCGCTCATACCGGAATCGCCGTCCGATGCGTTGGCAAGGGTTAGCACGACGAAGATGAATAGGCCGACGCCCGCAATGCTCGGGATGAGCGTGCGAGCGATGGCGAGCTCGGACATAAAGGCGCGTTTCATTTTGAAGCCCCTTTCAGCGTGAGGCGAAGATAGTCGTCAATGGTTACCCGATCGCAGGGAATCTCGGGAAAGGCCTCGAGCGTTTCGCGACGGTTGGGCACGAGCACGTCCACGCTGTAGGCGTGGCGGGCGGCATGGGCACCTTCGACGCAAGCCATAAGCTCGGCGGCCTGCGCTTGGGTGCAGTGGGCGATGCCGGCTCGGTCGGTAATGTCCTCGCGCGGCAGGTCAAACACAATCGAGCCGTTATCGATGCAGATGACGCGGTCGGCGGCGCGATCGAGGTCGGACGTAATGTGGCTCGAGAGCAGCACGCTGTGCTGGCCGTCGGCGACAAAAGCAAGCAGCTCATCGAGCAGTTCCTCGCGCGCCATGGGATCGAGGCCCGCGGTGGCTTCGTCCAAAAGGAGTAGCTTGGCATTATGGCTGAGTGCACAGGCAAGCTGCAGTTTCATGCCCATGCCGCGGGAGAGGTCCTTGACCTTTGTCTTGGGATCGAGGCCAAATCGGTCGATGAATCCGGCGAACGTTTTGCGGTCCCACGTGGGGTACGCCTGGCCTACGAGTGCCTCGATCTGGCCCACCTTGAGCGTTGAAGGGAAGGGGCATGTGTCCAGGACGAGACCGACGCGGGAGCGCAGGCAGCGCTGTGTCTCATCGGGCGCGTCGGCGCCACAGCGCTGCCCAAACAGGCGCACCTCGCCGGCATCGAGCTTGATAAGCCCGAGCGCGGCGCGAATGGTCGTTGTCTTGCCGGCACCGTTAGCGCCCACAAAGCCAACAATCTGGCCGGGCTCCACGGCGAACGTGACATCACGCAGCGAAAAACGGTCGCTCACGCGGCGTGAGACACCTTTGAGTTCTAACAAGTTTTGCATGGTATAGCCTTTCTTGCAGATGGCTACTGCATGGTTTCGGGGGCTACCAGGTCGAGCATCTCGTGCAGTTTGTCGCGCGTGACGCCCAGGGTTTCGGCTTGGCTCGCCGCTTTCGCAAGCAGCTCTTCGATATGGCAGAGCTGGTTTTCGCGCAAAAGCTCCTGGTTGCCCTCGGCGACAAAACAGCCCTTGCCCTGCACGGTGTAGATAAACCCGAGTTGCTCCAGGTCGGCGTAGGCGCGCTTGGTGGTGATGACGCTCACGCCAAGATCGCTCGCGAGTGCACGGATGCTGGGGAGTTTGGCTCCCGCAGCGAGCGTGCCCGATAAGATCTGAGCTTTGACTTGCGAGGTTATCTGCTCGTAGATGGGCTTGTCGCTCGAATTGGATAGGATGATGTCCACAGCGGCTCCTTAGCTGTTGGGCTACACGTGTATATAACCGGTAAGCACAGTATATATACACTATGCACAGTTATGCAAGAGGTAAATACGGATTGGGCCGGCTACCCAGGCCCCAACTGATGAATTTGTCCTGATAGGCGCTCTAGAGCGGGATTTCGCGGCTACAATAGTGCGGTTACAACGACGTAATGCACTCAATGCAAGAAAGGATCCGCATGGCAAGCCTGTCGGATGAAATCTCGTCGCGCCGCACATTCGCGATTATCAGCCACCCGGACGCCGGTAAGACCACGCTTACCGAGAAGCTGCTGCTCTATACCGGCAGCATTCAGACCGCCGGCTCGGTCAAGGGCAAGAGCTCGGCCAAGCATGCCGTCTCGGACTGGATGGACATCGAGAAGGAGCGCGGTATTTCCGTTACCTCCTCGGTCCTGCAGTTCACCTACAACGGCGCCTGCGTCAACATCCTCGATACCCCCGGCCACCAGGACTTCTCGGAGGATACCTACCGTACCCTTATGGCCGCCGACGCCGCTGTCATGGTCATCGACGGCGCCAAGGGCGTCGAGGCCCAGACCAAAAAGCTCTTTAAGGTCTGCACGCTGCGTCACATTCCCATCTTCACCTTTGTGAACAAGCTCGACCACGAGGCTCGCGATCCGTTTGAGCTCATGGAAGAGATCGAGAACGTCCTGGGTATCAATACGTATCCCATGAACTGGCCGATCGGCAGCGGCCGCAACTTCCGCGGCGTGTTCGATCGTCAGACCCGTCGCGTTATCGCCTTTGAGGGCGACGGCCACGCCAACGCCACCAAGAAGGTCGCCGAGGTCGAGGCCGAGCTGGGCGATCCTTCCATGGACGAGCTCATCGGCGAGGAGAACCATAAGAACCTAATGGACGACATCGAGCTGCTCGATGGCGCCGGCGACGAGCTCGACTTGGATGCCGTGGCCTGCGGCAAGCTGAGCCCGGCGTTCTTTGGCTCGGCGCTCACCAACTTTGGCGTGGAGCCCTTCCTCAAGGAGTTCCTGCGTCTGGCCCCGACGCCGCGCGCCTACACCGACACGCTCACCAGCGAGCCGGTCGATCCTTGCCGCGACGACTTTAGTGGCTTCGTCTTTAAGATCCAGGCCAACATGGACAAGAACCACCGCGACCGCATCGCCTTTGTGCGCATCTGCTCGGGCAAGTTCGAGCGCGGCATGGACGCCTTCCATATGCAGGGCAACCGCAAGCTCAAGCTCGCTACGGGCACGTCGATGATGGCCGATGACCGCGCCATCGTGGACGAGGCGTACGCGGGCGATATCGTGGGTCTGTTCGACCCGGGCATCTTTAGCATCGGCGACACCGTGTGCTCCGGCAAGCGCCACGTGCAGTACCCGCAGATCCCGACGTTCGCTCCCGAGATGTTCGCCCGCATCACGCAGGTCGATACGCTCAAGCGCAAACAGTTCGTGAAGGGCATGGAGGAGCTTGCCCAAGAGGGTGCCATCCAGATCTTCCGCGAGCTGGGTGCCGGCATGGAGAGCGTCATTGTGGGCGTGGTCGGCGTGCTGCAGTTTGAGGTACTCGAGCGCCGCCTCAAGGCCGAGTACCGTGTTGAGGTTCGTCGTCAGCCGCTGCCCTATACGGACATCCGCTGGATCCAGAACGACCCCGACAGCATCGATATCCCGGCTCTTTCGCTCACGCGCGACACCCTGCGCGTCGAGGACATGCGCGGCGGTAAGTTGCTGCTGTTCACGAGCCCGTGGAACGTGGATTGGGCTACCGACCACAATCCCGACCTTATCCTGTCGGAGTTTGGCAACGTAGCGTTTTAACGCATCGGCGCGGTGGCCCTGCGGGGCTGCCGCGCCGATTGCTTGCCTGATGCCGTGTGAGCGGCTATCATACCCACCGTCGTCTCAAGACCGGGGCGTCCGAGCAGTTCGGGTCCGATATCCTGCTCGTTAAACCTAAAACCAAAGGAGTACATAATGATCAAGAAGGTCATGGAGGACTACAAGGTCCTGTTGCGGAGCATTCCCGCGGCAACGGTTTCGCTGTTTTTCGTGAGCGTCATCATGATGAACCTGCTGGCCAACAAAGAGCTCATCAGCCTGCCGTATCTGGCACTCGATTGCGGCTTTGTGGTGAGCTGGGTTTCGTTTTTGTGCCAGGACATGATCTGCAAGCGCTTTGGCGCCAAGGCATCCATCAAAATCTCTATCCTCGCACTGGCGGTCAACCTTGCCGTGAGCCTGTGCTTTTGGGCGTGCTCGCTCACGCCCGGCATGTGGGGCGCGTACTACGATACGGGCATGATCGAGGTCAACAATGCCCTTAACGCCACCATCGGCGGCACCTGGTACGTGGTGCTGGGCTCTTCGCTGGCAATGCTCGTTTCTGCCGTGGTTAACTCCACGCTCAACCAGTCGCTCGGCCGTATGCTCAAAAAGAATAACTTTGCGAGCTTTGCCTTCCGCTCCTATGTGTCCACGGGCGTTGGCCAGTTTATCGACAACCTGGTCTTTGCCATTGTGGTAAGCCACACGTTCTTTGGTTGGACCTGGGTACAGGTCCTTATGTGCTCGCTGACGGGTGCCGTCGCCGAGCTGCTGTGCGAGGTCTTCCTGAGCCCCGTGGGCTACAAGGTCGTGCGCGGCTGGGAGCGCGAGAACGTGGGCGCCGAGTACCTCGAGCGCCACGCAACCGCCTAAGGAGCAAGTATGCGGGTTTTGATCACGGGCGCTTCGGGCGGTATCGGAGCCGCGTGCGTGCAGCGCTTTTTGGACGAGGGCCACGAGGTCGTGGGTTTTGATCTGCTGCCGGCGGCGATCGAACACGAGCGCTACCGCCATCTGATCGTTGATGTCCGCAAGCCGGACGCGTTTCCGGACGACCTTGAACCCCAGGTAATCGTGAACGTTGCCGGTGTGCAGGATTCGGCTGACGACATCGCCGCCAACCTGTGTGGCACCATCAACGTGACCGAGCGCTACGCCTTTGTGGGGGAGGGGCTTGCCGCCAAGCCGGCGCCGGCTATCGAATCCGTGGTCAATGTGGGGTCGGCGAGCGGACATACGGGATCGGAGTTTCCCGCCTATGCTGCCAGCAAGGGCGGCGTTATCGCCTACACCAAAAACCTTGCAAACCGCCTGGCGCCGCAGGCCATCGCCAACAGTGTGGACCCGGGTGGCGTTATCACGCCGCTCAACCGTTGCGTGATGGAAGACGAACACCTGTGGAACCAGATTATGGAGCTCACGCCGCTTAAGCGCTGGGCCACCGCCCAAGAAATCGCCGAGTGGATCTACTTTGTGGGCGTGACCAACCGGTTTATGACCGGACAGAGTCTGCTGATCGATGGTGGCGAGGCCGGCCGCACCCAGTTTATCTGGCCCGAGTAACAAAACGCGCCCGATGGCAAGATTGCCGTCGGGCGCGTTTTTGATGTATCGATTTTTAGCCGAGGCAAGTCCAGTTGACGGGGGTCGAGCCGTGCTGTTCGAGTAGCCGATTGGCTGCCGAGAAGGGGCGCGACCCCATAAAGGCGGGGAGTTCTGCCGTGGCACGGTTAGCCGAAAGCGGCGAGGGGTGCGTAGAGGCCAGGCAGAACTTGCCGGTTGCCTTGCCCGCACCAGTTGCGACGAGCTTGCCCTCAACCATCTGCTGGGCAAAGCGACCCCATGCCAAAAAGACTACCGGTTGGGGCAGCTGGCAGCAGCGTTCGATAACATAGTCGGTCAGGGTGCTCCAGCCTAGTTTGGCGTGCGAGTTCGCGGCGTGTTCGCGCACGGTGAGCGTAGTGTTGAGAAGCAGGACGCCCTGTTGTGCCCATGGCGTTAGATCTCCTGTGACGGGAATGGGGTAGCCCAAATCGGCATTGAGTTCCTTGTAGATGTTGCGCAGGCTCGGCGGCAACTTGGTTTGCGTCGCGGGGACCGAGAACGACAGTCCCATGGCCTGGTTGGGTCCGTGATAGGGGTCTTGACCCAAGATGACAACTTTGACCTGGTCGGCCGGTGTGTAGGCGAGGGCATTGAGGATGTCGTCTTGTGCCGGGTAGATGGTCTGCTCGGCACGCAAAAGGGCGATGCGCTCGAGCAACTGGTTCGTAGTGTCACGTACCGGCTGCGGCGCATCGCCCAACCAAGTTGCTATGTTGCGGTCGCGGGTCGCGGCGTCCATGGGGCTCCTTTACGTCAGATGCTCTGTCGGAATCTATTGTAAAGGCGCACCGGTTGCCTTTATGCCACGGCTGTATGAAGAGTAGGGTCTACGAGACGTGCTCGGGCGCTCCTGCCATGCGAGCTTGTCCATGTGCGCGGAGGCGCGGAAGCTCGACGGTTGCCACCATGACGCCGGTGAGGATGAGGGCGGCGCCAAAGAAGGCGATGGGGCTCAGGACCTCGCCGACCAGGAAAAACGAGAAGACGGCGGAGCAGACCGGCTCGAGCGAGAAGGCAAAGCCGGTGGTCTCGGCGGGCACGTGGGGCTGCACGAGCGTCTGGGTGATAAAGCCGTAAGCAGAGCAGATGAGCGCGAGCGCGACGACGACCACGATCTCGCTGGGCGTGCTGGGAAGCGTGAAGCCGCCAAAGGTGAATGCGGCGATGCCCGAGAACAGGCCGCCAAAGCCCAGCTGCCAAACGCCCAGGGACAGCGGGTCGACTTCTTCGACAAAGCGCTTGGCGACAATGATGTGTCCGGCGTAGACAAAGGCCGAGAGCAGCATGATGATCGCGCCGGGATTCAGGCTGGTAAAGTCTGCGCCCGAGAGCAGCAACATACCGCAGGTGACGATGGCGGTGCCGACGAGCACTTTGCGCTCGGGGGCGCGACGCAGCAGGGCGGCGTTGGCAAACGGCACGATCACGACCGTCAGGCTCTGCAAAAAGCCGGCGGTGGAGGCGGAGGTGAGGCTGGAGCCCAGGCACATGCAGGTGAGCTCGGTTGCCATAACGGCGCCGATGATGGCGGCACGGACCATAAGGTCGCGGTTGATGCGCAACGCGTGCTTGTGGAAGAGCAGTAGGCAGACCACAAAGGCGATGATG
This sequence comes from uncultured Collinsella sp., assembly GCA_902495355.1. GTDB lineage: Bacteria > Actinomycetota > Coriobacteriia > Coriobacteriales > Coriobacteriaceae > Collinsella. The sequence continues at coordinate 3,735 of CABUWV010000002.1, read as the reverse complement.
CAGCGTAGCGCGACGATGCTCGTGGCGTTCATGCTGTCCATGCCGATCTTCATGAGGGGGTACGAAAAGCCCCATGCGACGGGAACGGAAAATGAGAGCGCGATTGCTTTTTTGCGGTCCATGGGACTCCTTTTGTTACAGAACGGTTTCGTAAAAAGGATTCTGCTCCCAGATTTGGATGTAGTAAAGCGAATGTATCTTCAGTATGATTAAGAAATGCTAAAGTAGGCACGAAAAGCCCTGGCAAAACGTTTTACGGCTGCATTGATGTGGAGGCACGATGGCATCGCGGTATCAGATTGTTTGTATGGTGGTCGATCGCGGCAGTCTTAAGGGTGCGGCGGACGAGCTGGGCTATACGCAAAGTGCGGTGAGCCAGGCCGTCAAGGCGCTCGAGCGCGAGCTGGGCACCACACTTATCGAGCGCGGTAAGCAGGGCGTTTCGCTTACGCGCGACGGTAAACAATATCTGCCGTACCTGCGCCAGATTGTGACCGCCGAGGCCGAGCTTGAGGGCAAACGTCAGGAGTTGCTGGGGCTCTCCTCGACGGATATTCGTATCGCGACGTTTACCAACGTGAGCCGCACCGTATTGCCGCGCGTGATTCGCGACTTTGGTGCGCTGCACCCGGGCGTGCACTTTACCCTCAAGCAGGGCGATTACACGCGCAACGCCCAGTGGGTGCACGATGGCGTGGTTGACTTTTGCTTTACGGCGCGCGGATTTACCGCTGGGCTCGAGAAGCGCGTGGTCTATCACGACGAGTTGGTGGCATTGTTGCCGGCCGCGCATCCGCTGGCGGCAAAGGAAAAGGTGACGCTCGCCGACCTGGCGTCCGAGCCGTTTGTACTGTTGGATGAGGGCGAACAGAGTCTGGTGCTCGATGCATTCGCGGCGCATGGGCTGTCGCCGCACGTGACGAGCGAGGTGACCGACGACTACACCATCATGGCGATGGTGGAGGAGGGCCTGGGCGTGAGCATGCTCTACCGTCGTACTGTGGAGGGCATGCGGGCCGATATTCGCGTACGTCCCATCGTGCATGCCCCCTCGCGCGACGTGGTGGCCGCCTGGCGCAGCTGGGACACCATGCCCATCGCCACGAGGCGCTTTATCGACTATATGAGCTCGCATATTGTCAATTAATGACTGGCGTGGCGTTGAGTGCGGCGTTTAGCGGGCTGTCGCTTTGGCTTTGGTGGCGCGATAGGTGCGTGCCGGGTGGCAGAGTAATACCGCCACGACCATAAAGAACGCCGTGGTGCCCAGGCTGATGGGGTAAACCATCATGATGTTCGCAAAGGTGCGGAAGTGCGGGAACACGCAGAACACCCAGTAGAAGCGAATGCCGCAGACGCAAATCATGGTGATGAGGGCGGGCATGAGCGAGATGCCAAAGCCGCGCAGGTAGCCGGACATGTTTTCGTAGAACATGCTAAAGGCGTACGCCGGGAAAATCGAACATACGCGGATATAGCCGATCGAGACGATGTTGGGGTCGCTGTTAAAGAGCGACAAAATCTCGTGCCCCAGGCCGACAATAACGATGATCGTGGTGAGTGCAACGATACCGCCTTCGACCAGGCAGACCTTGAGCGTCTTGGTGCAGCGGTCGATCTGGCGAGCACCGTGATTTTGTCCCACAAACGTGGTGCACGCCTGGCTAAAGCTGTTGAGCAGGTTGTAGCACACGTACTCCAGGCTCATGGCGGCGCTCGATGCTGCCATGACCTCGGTGCCCAGGCTGTTGATGGCGGACTGGATGATGATGTTGGCGACGGCGAAGACAGCGCTTTGGATGCCGGCGGGCAGGCCGATCTTGACGATGCGCTTGAGGGCGACGGGGTCGATAGCCAAGTCGCGTGGGGTGACGCGGATGACGGAGTCGGTCTTGAGCAGGCGGATAAAGAGCGTAGCGGCGCTGACGGTGTAGGCGATGGCGGTGGCGATGGCGACGCCCGCGACGCCCCAGTGAAGTACGGGGACAAAGATGAGGTCCAGGCCAATGTTGAGGACGGTGGACACGGCAAGCGCCTGCAGCGGCATGCGGGTGATGCCGACGGAGCGGAAGATTGCGGCTTCAAAGTTGTAGAGCAAGATTGAGGGCATGCTGAGCAAAAAGACGCGTAGGTAGAGCGAAGCGAGCGGCATGGTTTCGGCGGGAACGTTGAGCGCGGCGAGCATGGGCTCGGCAAAGATCTCGCCCAGTGCGATGACGACAAAGCCCACGAGCGCCATTAAAATCGAGGTATGGACGGCGCGTTTGACCATGTTCTGATCGTTGCGGCCGATAGCGTTGGCGATGACCACGTTGGAGCCAAGCGATATGCCAATAAACAGGTTGAGCATAAGGCTGGTAAGCGGAACATTGGAGCCGACCGCCGCCATGGCGAGGGTTCCCTGGTCGCCCGAGAAGTTACCGATGATGACCGTGGCGATGAGGTTCGACAGCTGCTCCAAGATGCTCGTGGCGGCCACGGGGAAGGCGAACAGGGGAATATTGCGCCACAGCGAGCCGGTGGTCATGTCAATGTGCTTAGATGCGGTATCAGCCATACGCTCTCAATCTCTAATATGCTCTTTCGTGCCTATTTGCGCAGACGATGATACTCCTAATCGACTAGTCATTGGGGACGTTCTAAAACGATTAGTCATTCAAGAACGTCTCCAATGACTAGGTGGGGAAGGCGTGCGACAATGGTGGGCGTTGTGTTGTTCGCGCTAAGGAGTTGCCATGTTGTTGTGTCCCGTTTGCCATGAGCCGTTGGCGGACAATGAGCGCGGTGCTGCATGCGCGGGCGGACACCGGTTTGACCGCGCGCGCGAGGGCTATCTATACCTCCTACGCTCGTCCAAGAGCGGCGATTCCATGGGCGATCCCAAGTCGCAGGCGCGCAGCCGACGTGACTTTCTGAACCGCGGCTACTATGCGCCGTTGCGCGATGCGATGGTTGAGCTGGTGCGCGAGCGGGTGTCTGGACGTGCCGCGTCTACGAACTGTCCCATGACGCTGCTCGATATTTGCTGTGGCGAGGGCTACTACACCAGCGCCATGGGCGCGGTGCAGGGCGTGGACGCTTACGGGTTTGATTTGGGCAAAGAAATGGTGCGCCTGGCCGCCAAGCGCGGCGATGCGACCTACTTCGTGGCCAACATGAAGGACATCCCCGTGGCCGATGGCGCCTTCGATATGGTGACCGAGCTCTTTGCTCCCTTTAACGAGCGTGAGTTTGCCCGCGTGCTGGCGCCAGAGGGCTCGCTCTACACCGTGGTGCCGGGCGCTCGTCATCTGTTTGGGCTCAAGGAAGTGCTCTACGACACGCCGTACCTTAACGATGAGAAGCTGCCGAAGACCACCGAGCTCGAGTTAGTCGGAACGCAGCGGGTATCTGCGAATATTACGCTTCAGACGCAGGCCGACATCGAGGCGGTGTTTCAGATGACGCCCTACTACTACCGCACGCGCCCCGCCGACAAAGAGCGCCTGGCAAACCTCGATACCCTTCAGACTGACATCGACTTCATCATCGCCGAGTACCGTCACTAACCTGCCAAAAAGGGACAGGTTTGTTTTGGCAGGTTTTATCTGGGCAAACGCAAAGGGCCGACCGCGGAGGCTTATAGGACAAAATGTGTGTCCACGTTGGGGGTATCGGCGCAGGTCGATGCCCCTTTTTCAGCCGTTTAAATTCCGTGCCCGCTTTTAACCGCTCGGACAGAATGTGTGTCCGGTT
>CABUWV010000001.1 GCA_902495355.1 uncultured Collinsella sp. | reverse complement strand
GAGCTTTGCCAGCGTCGCCTTGCTCACCCCGGAGAGCGCCATATTGGTATCGGTAACCACCGTCGCCCCTGCCGCAAGCGCGGCTTTTGCCTTTTCGATCACGTCCGGCGAAAACGCGAGATTGTCCGCATAATCAAAATCCGCCGTCGTGTGGATGACGCGCTTGATGACAAGCTCGTTTTCGGGGTCGAGCACGCGGTCCCTCAGCAGCTCCGTGATGATCTCGAAGCTGCGCCGCTCGATGTCGCCGGGCGCCATCTCCTTGGAATCCATCTAGTACTCCACTCCTTCCCTTGCACATATCCCCTGAGCGTAGGGGTGTTTCTCGCACCGCATCTCGGTTATGTAGTCGGCCTTCTCCACGATCTTGCGGGAAGGCGCGCGCCCGGTGAGCGCTACTTCGACGCCGCGCGCGGACATATCGAGCGCGCGGTCCACGAGCGCCTCGTCGACAAGCCCCTTCGAAAGCGCGTCGAGCGCCTCGTCGAGCACGAGCAGCCCCTCCTGCGCGCCCTCGAGCTCGGCGAGCGCGGAAGCGAGGTTCCCATCGTGCAGCTCGCACGTCGCGGCAAGTTCTTCCGACGTCATGGACCAGGTAAACTTTTCCGACACCTTCCCCGCGAACACGGGCACGCCGAAATGCTCGGCGAGCAGTCGCGCCTCCCCGCTTTCGCCGTCTTTCAGGAACTGCACGACGACGACGCGGCGGCCTGCGGCGAGCATGCGAAGGGCGAGGCCCATCGCCGCCGTGGTCTTGCCTTTGCCGTCGCCATGATACACGTGGATCATACGCCCTCCTCGATAATGCGGTAGACATACTCCATGTCGAGCGCCCCGCGCACGCCGTCGGCCAGGCGGTCGAACTCGCGCGCACGGTGATCGGCCGCGGACGCCGCGCCCGCAGCACCCACGACGCTCTCGGGCAGGCCGCGTATACGCGCAAACGAGCGCGCGAGGGCGAGCGCCACCCCCGGTTCGTCGAACAGGCCGTGGAGATAGGTTCCGAACACGTTTCCGCAGGCCGCGCCTTCTGGTTTGCCGCCAATCGTGCCCGCAGGGGCGCAGGAGACGGTCGTTTCGCCGTCGTGAATCTCGTACCCGCGCGCCGTCATGCCGTTCCACACCGAGAACGCGCCTTGGGCGCCCGTGATGCGCAGCTCCGACTGGGCGAGGCGCTTTTCCTCCTTGAACACCGTACTTGCAGGGATGAGCCCGAGCCCGCGCGCGGTGCCAGCGCCTTCCCTGCCGTGCGGATCGGAAAGCTCGTCTCCCAAAAGCTGGTAGCCTCCGCATATGCCGAGCACCGGCGTGCCCGCGCCCGAAAGCGCGCGTACACAGGCTCCGATGCCGCTAGCCGCAAGCCAGCGCGCGTCGTCGAGCGTGGTCTTTGAGCCGGGAAGCACCACCAGGTCGGGTCGGCCCAGATCGGTCGTCGAGGAAACGTAGCGCACGCCCACGCCGGGCACGCGCGAAAGCGAGTCGAAGTCGGTGAAGTTCGACAGATGCGGAAGACGCACGACGGCGACGTCGATGACACCGCGCGCCTCGCGGGCAGATAGGCGCGGCGCGAGCGAGTCCTCGTCGTCCAGGTCGAGCGTAAGATAAGGCACGACCCCCACGACGGGAACCCCGCACATCTTCTCGAGCGGGGCCAAACCCGGGCGCAGGATTTCCACATCGCCGCGGAACTTGTTCACCACAAGCCCCCGCAAAAGCGCGCGATCCTCGGGCGAAAGGAGCGCGACCGTGCCGTAGAGCTGGGCAAACACCCCGCCTGGATCGATGTCGCCCGCGAGCAGCACGGGGGAGGACACGGCGCGCGCAAGCCCCATGTTGACGATGTCGTTTTCGGCAAGGTTGATTTCGACGGGGCTGCCGGCGCCCTCGATGACGATGACGTCGTTTTCCTCCGCGAGCGAATCGAACGCCTCCAAAATCTGCGGCATGAGCGCCTTCTTTCGCGCGAAGTAGTCCCTCGCAGCAAAGGCTCCCTGCGCCTTGCCGGCCACGATGAGCTGGCTTCGGTGGTCGCTTTCGGGCTTGAGCAGTATGGGGTTCATGCGCACGTCGGGCGCGATGCCGCACGCCTCGGCCTGCATGATCTGGGCGCGCCCCATCTCGAGCCCGTCGGCCGTGACACCGCTGTTGAGCGCCATGTTCTGGCTCTTGAAGGGAGCCACGCGCAGGCCGTCCTGCGAAAGCACACGGCACAGCCCCGCCGCAAGCAGGCTCTTCCCCGCGTTCGACATGGTGCCCTGGATCATGATGGGCTTCGCCCTACCCACGGGTATCGACCTCCTTCTCCGAGCCTCGGCCATCCGCGCCCGCCATAGCGCCGCTGCAAGAAGCGCCGCCCCGTTCGTCGGGTTCGCCTTCGCCCGATGCGCCTTCCGCCCGAAGCGCGCGACTGAACGCCATCACAAGCCGGGCGTTCTCCTTGCGCGTGCGCACCGCGACGCGGCACCAGAAACGGGACAGTACCGAAAACGAGTCGCACGTGCGGACCAAAACCCCCTGTTTATACAGGCGCTCGGGGATGTCTTTCGCCGGCGTGCGGACTAAAAGGAAGTTCGCATCCGACGGCACGACGGAAAGCCCGAGCGAGGAGAGCTCGTGGGAAAGCCACGCTCGCTCGCCCGCCAATACATCGCGCGTGCGCGAGACGTATTCGACGTCTTCCAGGGCGGCGACGCCCGCGGCCTCGGCGACCGAGGAGACGGGCCATGCCTGCCCCGCCCGCCGAATCCCCTCGATGAGTTGGGCGTTTCCGCTGATCAGATATCCCAACCGCAACCCCGCCATTCCGTAGAGCTTGGTGAACGCGGAGAGCACGACCACATGGCGCGAACACGCGGCGCGTGCGGCCACGCTCCTTTCGCGGGCGTCGGGCGCAAATCCGAGGAAGCACTCGTCCACGACGAGCAGCGCGCCCGCCTGCTCGCAGCGGCAAGCCGCGGCATCAATCACGCGGGAGTCGACGAGGCGCCCCGTCGGGTTGTTCGGATTGCAGAGGTACGCCACGTCTCCCGGCCCCTCGATCGCGCGGGCGAAGGAGGCGGGCACGTCGAAGTCGTCCGCTTCGGAGAGCGGGAACTCCTGCACGCATGCGCCGTAGTACGATGCCGCCTCCGCATATTCAGAGAACGTCGGCGCGCACACGACGATGCGTTTCGGGCGCACCGCCGCGGCGAGCCGCCAGATGATGTCGGACGCGCCCGCGCCGCAGACGATAGTATCTTCGGGAATGCCCTGGGCGCGCGCTAGGGCGCGAACGAGGGCGAGACTTTCCCTATCGGGGTAGGCGTCGATTCGAGAAAGCGCCTTGCAAGCTGCGGCGACGGCGCGCGGCGAGGGACCTGCCGGATTCACGTTCACCGAGAAGTCAATGAGGTCGGAGGCGCCCCCTTCGCAGGCGATGCCGAGCGATTGCGAGCTACCCCCATGCGTACGGGCGCGCAGGATTCCCCCGGCAGCCCGGGACGCAGCGTGGTCTTCCCTCATGCCATCGCCCCCACGGCGAGCACGACCGCCGCGCGCGCGGCGCCGAAGACGACGAGCGCGCATACGGACGCGGCGAGCATGAGCCTTGTCGCCCGGGCGATGTCGCCCCACTCGATTTCGCGAGACGCGTCGCCTATCGTCGGTTTCTCAACGAGCTTGCCGAAATACACCGCGGGTCCCGCCAGGCGCAGCCCGAGCGCGCCCGCACACGCTGACTCGGTCTGCGCCGAGTTGGGGCTCGCATGGCGACGCCTGTCGCGGCGCCAGATGCGCGCCGCCCCGCGCGCGTCGAGCCCAACGATCGGGCACACGGCGATCATGAGCAGGGCCGATAAGCGCGAGGGAATCCAGTTCACCGCATCGTCGAGGCGCGCCGAGGCGCAGCCGAAGTCGATGTAGCGCTCGTTTTTGTAGCCCACCATGCTGTCGAGCGTGTTCACCGCCTTGTACGCCATGCCCAATGGCGCACCCCCGATCATAAGGTAGAAAAGCGGCGCGATGACGCCGTCGCTCGCGTTCTCCGCCACCGTTTCCACGGCGGCGCGCACGACGCCCTGCTCGTCGAGAACAGACGCGTCGCGTCCCACGATGAGCCCGACGGCTTCGCGCGCCGCGACAAGGCCGCCCTTCGAGAACGCGCGGGCCACGGCCAGGCTCTGGCGGCGCAGCTCGCATGTCGCGAGAATCTGATAGCTCGCCCATGCCTCGACCACGAAGCGCAAGCCGGAGTGAACCATGCCGCAAAGATGCAGGATTCCCCAGGTCAAAAGTCCACACGCAAGCGGAAGCGCCACGGCGAGCACAAGCCCTGCGGCGCGCGTGCCCGCGGACGTTTGCGGGAATGCGCGCCGCAGGCGGCCTTCGGCCCACATGATCGCGCGCCCCATGGCGACGACGGGATGGGGAAGCCAGCGCGGGTCGCCGAAGGCAAGGTCGGCCGCGAACCCGGCGGCGACGGCAAGAATCGTCATCACCGGGCATCGCCCCCCGAAGCGGGGCGAACGTCGCGAAGACAGCGCCCATCCCAGGTGGCGGCCCATGCGCCGCCCGGCTCGGTATGCACGTCGAAGTATCCCATTTTCGGGACAGCCAGCTCGGAGAGCAGCGCTTTCACGGTACCCGCGTGAACGACGAAGACGGCGCGCCCACTCCCCTGGGCGCGCTCCGATTCGCACGCCTCCCGAAACGCCGCGACGACGCGGCGGGTGAAATCGCTCTTGCCCTCGCCATGCGGGCAGCGCGTCTCGCACCAGGAGTCTACCCAGGCGCGGTAGCGCGCATCCTCTTTAAGCTCGGCGGCGCTTCGCCCCTCGAAGTCGCCGAAATCCATCTCGCGCAGACCGGGGCACGCCATAAGCTCCGCGTTCGGGAAGAGAATGCGTGCCGTCTGGTCGGTGCGGGCCATGCCGCTCGTGATAACACGGAACACGTCACGATCGCACGCGAGGTCGCGCAAAGCGCGCTCGCCCGCGCTCGACAGGGGCTCGTCGGTGCCCGCCCCGCTGTAGCGATGGTCTTCCGTGCCCGCCGTGGCACCATGGCGCACGAAGACGACTTCAAAAGGCGCGCCCGCGTCCTGCGTCCCTCGAGGCGCATCGGCAAGGTTTCCTTTGATGACCTGGGGAATCCCGCACGTCATGCGCACGACGACGTCGGCGCGCGCAGCAAGCGCGCATCCCAGGCGCCCCGCGCGCTCGCGCCATTGGGCGTCTTGCGCACGCATGGGGACGACCCCCGAGCCGACCAAGGGCAGAATCACTGCGTCGAAGCCAATCAGCCGCTCGAGCGCCCGGTCAGCGTCGAGCGCGCGTACGAGTTCCTCAGCACGGTACGCGACACGGCCGGCAAAAGCCGCGGGCACGCCGCCCTCCGCAAGCTGCGCCGCGTCGACGAAATCGTCCGCCGCGAACCCGAGCTTTTCGCGCACGAAGGTCCTCTTCCCCGAATGCGCGCCGCCTACCACGAGAATCATAGGAGCATACCCCCCGCCACCAGCATGGCAAGCATCGAGAGCTCGGCCCATTGCAGAAACCATCCGGCCAAATCCCCCGTCACCCCGCCGAAGCGGGACAGGGCAACATGACGGTACCACGCGAGCGCCAAAAGCCCCGCCACCGCCATAAGGGCGCCGACGGCCTGAGCGCACGCGACCATCCCTGCAGCCGAAGCCGCAGCGAAAGCGCAAAGCGGCACGACGATCGCCGCGCGCTTCTTAGCAGGCGAGAGTCCCGCGGCCATGCCGTCCGCCCGCGCGGCAGGCCAGCATTCTACGGCGAGCCCCGAAAGCGCACGGGAGAACACGAGCGAGCACAGAAGCGCGAGGAACGCCCCCGCCGTAAGCGGCAGCGCGGTGAACAGGGAAAACTGCAGAATAAGGTACACGACAACATCAATGACCCCGAAGGCGCCCGCCCGCGGGTCGTGCATGATCTCGAGCTTTCGCTCGCGCGGGGCCCAACTTGCAAGCGCATCGGAGGTGTCGCAGAGCCCGTCTAGGTGGATGCCTCCCGTCACCGCCACAGGCAGCGCCGCGAGCACGGCCGCGACGATGGTCGCGGGTACGCCGAGCAGGTTCGCCACGTACCCCCACGCCGTCATGAGGAAGCCTTCCGCAAGGCCCACCAGGGGAAACGCGGCAAGCGCATGGGTTGATCCGAAATCGGTCCAGGCCGATTTCGGGACGGGAATGCGCGAGAACGTTCCGAACGCCGCGCCGATTGCCTCTGCTATCTTCACCTTGTAGGTCCTTCGCCTTTCATCCACACGGGAATCCCGCATACCACTCCGACTGCGCGGTCGGCCAGCGCCGCCACGCCCGCGTTCACGCGCGCGAGCGCGCGCCTCCATGCCTCGGTCCCCTCATCGTAGCGCATCCCATCGGCGAACACGTCGACGGTAACCACCACCGTATGCGCAGCGGCCTGAGCGAGCCGTTCGATGCCTCCGAGCACCTCGCGCGCCGCAGCATCGGGGTCACGTGGGGACAAGCCGCCTTCCGCGAAGAGCTCGTTCGCAACCAGGTTGCCCACGTCCTCCAAAAGAAGCGTGCAGCCGCACGGAAGCCCGGACGCTGCGGCGCCCACGTCACGCGTGCGCTCGAGGGTGGAAAACCCCTTGCCCTCGCGCAGCGCCCGATGGCGCGCGATGCGGCGGGCGCCCTCTTCCCCGAAGGGCTCCATCGTTGCCAGGTACACGCGGGGGCCGTCGTGCCCGAGGCACAGGGACTCGGCATAGGCGCTCTTGCCGCTCGCTGCGGCGCCGATAACGAACGTCACCGTCATTTCCCGGCCTCGAAATGCTCGTAAGCAGCCATGCCAGTCGCCGTGAACGTCTTCCCATCCCGGTACACGCGCAGCGCCGAATCCAGAAGGGGCAGATACGCCATGGCGCCCGCGCCCTCGCCCAAGTGCATGCCCGCGTCGAGGGGTGCCTTAATGCCGAGCTCGCGAAGGAGCTCCTGGCTTGCGGGTTCGCTTGATGCGTGGGTGCCCACGAAGTAGCCCAAGGCATTGGGGCACAGGCGCGCCGCGCACAGGGCCGCCGTGCAGGATATGACCCCGTCGAGGAGCGCCGGCGCCTTCGAGGCCGCGGCCCCCAGATAGAAGCCGCACATCGCTGCGATGTCGAAGCCGCCCACCTTCGAGAGCACGTCGATCGGGTCGGCGGGATCGGGCGAGTTCGCGTCGATAGCGCGCTCGACAACGTCGCGCTTGCGCGCGAGCGAGGCTTCCGAGAGCCCCGCGCCGCGCCCGACGAGGCTCCGCACGTCCGCCCGGATGAGCACTGCGGCCACCGCCGCCGAGGTGGTCGTGTTGCCGATGCCCATCTCGCCCGCGGCGAGAAGGCGTACGCCGGCGCGGGCAAGCCCGCACGCGACGGCGATTCCGACCTCGATCGCGCGCACGGCCTCATCGCGAGACATAGCGAACCCGTGCGCGATGTTGCCGCTCCCCCGCCGCACGTTCGCGCGCACCATGCGCGCGTCTTCTATGCTCCGGGCCATACCAACGTCGACGGGCACGACCTCGGCACCCGCGAACGCCGCCATGCGGCAGGCGCTCGTGGCCCCCTCGCACATGTTGCGCGCGACGGCTCGCGTCACGTCTTGCCCGCTTTGCGACACGCCTTCGGCAACGACCCCGTTGTCGGAGAAGAATACTGCGAGCGCACGGGGAAACTCGGCCACCTCGGCGCTCCCCTGAGCTGCGGCGATACGCGCGACGGCGTCTTCAAAGTCGCCCAATCCCCCCAAGGGGTGCGCGATGGAGTCCCACGCGGCGTACGCGGCGGCGCGGGCGCACTCGTCTGCGGGCGCGATCCGGGAGAGCGCGGCTTCGAGCACGGCGCCCGGAGCCGACGAGAACGCGCGCTCGACTTCCTCGCGGATGCAGGCAAGCGCGGTTTCGGTTGCTTCAGCCATGCCGTCTCCTCTCTGCGAACGACGCTGCGGCAGACGCGAACGCGCGCGCAACGTCGGGGTTCGCAGGATAGTACACATGCGGGAAGCCCACAACCAGGGACGGGGTAGTCGTCATGCACGGCCAGCCTTTGTCGCGCCGGGGCTTCTGCGCCCAGAAGTCGCCGCCCGGGCAGGTGGACTGCCAGTAGTGGAACTCGTGCGCGCGGATGCGTGTGCCGCGCGGCCCGTAGAGCCCGTCGCGTTGGGAAGTGAGATCCACGTACCCGAAATGGGACAGCCTTCCCCCGTTCTCGCTTGCGCCCTCAAGGGCGCCCGCAACAGGCCAACGCCGCCCCTCGCTATCGGCGATTTCGCGCTGCAGGTACAGAAACCCACCGCATTCGGCGACCGTCGGCACGCCGGATTCCACCGCACGCCGCACCGCCTCGCGCATCGGCGCGTTCTCGGAGAGCTGCCGCGCATGGAGCTCCGGGTAGCCGCCTCCCAGATAGAGGGCGCTTGTCCCCCGGGGCAACTCGCTATCACACAGGGGGCTGAAAAAGGCCAGCTCGCAACCCAGGTCCTCGAGCGCGCGCAGGTTCTCCTCGTAGTAGAACGAGAACGCCTCGTCACGCGCGACGGCGACGATGGGCCGCGCTCCCGCGATCGGCTCCAACCGGTAAGGTTCCTCGCGGATATCGGGTGCCGTCGCCGCTATTTCGAGCAAGCGGTCGACGTCGACGCTCTTTTCCACCAGCTCGGCCATCTTATCGATGCGCGCGGAGAGCTGCTCCACCTCGTCGGCGGTCACAAGCCCCAGATGCCGGCTTTCGAGCGAGAACACCTCGTCGGCGGGGATATTCCCCAAAACCGCGACGCCCGCGTGCTTCTCGATCGCAGGCGCCGCATAGGCGCAGGCAGCGGCGCTCGTCTTGTTCAGCACGACGCCGCGCACGTTCGCACAAGGCAGGAACTCGGCGATGCCGCGGATTACGGCGGCGAGCGATAAAGACGCGCCGCGCCCGTTCACCACTAAAACGACCGGCGTTTCTGTGTCGCGCGCAACCTGGTAGCTGCTCGCGTCGGCCACGCCGGGCGCCATGCCGTCGTAGAAGCCCATGACCCCCTCGAGCACCGCGACATCCGCGCCAGCGGCGCCACGTGCGAGCAGGGCGCGCAGCGTCGGGGCGTCGGTGAAGAAGCCGTCTAAGTTGCCCGAGCGCGCGCCCACGACGCGACGATGAAAGAGCGGATCAATGTAGTCGGGGCCGCATTTGAAGGCCGCGCATGCAAGGCCGCGGCGCGCGAGCGCGCGCAGGAGCGCGCACGTAACGACCGTCTTGCCGCTCCCGCTCGAGGGCGCAGCGACCATGAAGCGCGGGATGGTCGTGCTCACCGGGCGCCGCCTTCCCCACCTGCACCACGCGCGCTGACGAGGAACACGGGGTTTTGCGCCTTCATGAGATGGTGCGAGCCTACAGCCTCGGCGCGGGCGGCCGACACCTGGCACGCCTCGAACCCCTTAAAGCGCGAACCCGAGAGGAGCGCGCACGCCTCGGTGAGCGTCTCAACGGTGACGCATGGCACGCACAGACGAACCTGCGAGTTCTTCTCGAGCGCCGCCTCCACGATGGAGGGAAGCTCGCCCGCGCTCCCGCCGACGAACACGGCGTCGGGGACGGGCAGTTTCGCGAGCGCTTCGGGGGCGACACCGGGGACCGCATGCACGTTGCCGCACCCGAATGCATCCGCGTTCTCTCGGATGAGCCGCACGCCGGCAGCGTTGCGCTCGACCGCCCATACCGACCCCGCTCGCGCGACGAGCGCCGCCTCGATCGATACGCTCCCCGTGCCGGCGCCGACGTCCCACACGGTGTCGGTCGCGGTAAGGCGCAGCTTCGCAAGCGCGACGGCGCGCACCTCCTGCTTGGTCATGGGAACGTCGCCGCGGATGAAGAGCTCGTCGGGAATGCCCGAGGAAGCGTACGGCCAGCGGGAGCTCGCGGCGCGGGATTCGCCCGCAGGGTCCGCCGCGGAAGAAGCCGCCGCGGGCGATGACGCGTCGGCCGGCACCTCGGAGGCTGCGCAAGAGCCCGCAGGCGACCCGGCGCTGCCTGCGAACTCAATAAGCATCACGTTCAAGTCGTCGAACGTCTGACCTGCGATTTCACTTGCGGTCGCGCAGGTGATGCGCTCATCGGGGTACGACAAGCGCTCGGCCACCGTCACGCGCGCGTCCCCGAAGCCCGCCTGCACAAGCTCGCCCGAAAGCCGCGAAGGGTCTTCCCCGCCCGACGTGGCGAGGAAGAGCTCGCCTGAGCGCTCGGCCTCGGCCACAATGTCGCACGCCACGCCGTGAGCGCTCGCGAAGCGCCAATCCTGCCATGGACGCGCGAGGCGCGCGGCGAGATACGACGCTGAGCTTATGCCGGGAACAACGCGCACGTCCACCTGCGCGTCGCCGGAGAGCGCCTCCACCAGGCGGCGCGCGCCGCTGAACAGCCCCACATCGCCCGTCATCACGACCACGGCGCGCCGCCACGACGCCGCATCGGTGAGCGCGGCGACGATGTCCGCCGTCTTCACGAGCTCGCATCTCACCACGTCGGGCGGCACGTCGATGCCGGCAAGCGCGCGATGAGCGCCGATGACCACGTCGGCGATGTCGATCGCGTCGAGCGCCGCGCGCGAGAGCAAGTCGGGGTTTCCGGGCCCCGCCCCGATGATCGTTACCTTTCGCATGGAATCTCCCGATACCCGCGCGGCGTGACCATACGGCCGCCTACGAGCTTCGTGTCAGCGTTGCCGACGAACACGGTGGTGAACATGTCGGCGTCGATCTCCCCCAGCTCGGAGAGCCTGCACATGCCCGGCTGCTGCCCCTCGCGCCCGATGTTGCGTACCCAGCCGCAGAGCGTGTCGGGGGCCTTCCATTCGAGCATAATCTTCGCCGCGCGCGAGAGCCTGTCGGCGCGCTTTCTGCTGCGCGGGTTGTACAAACAGATGCAGAAGTCGGCGCTCGCCACGGCGGCGAGCCTGCGCTCGATGACCTCCCACGGCGTGAGCAGGTCGGAGAGCGACACGACCGCGAAGTCGTGGGCAAGCGGGGCGCCGAGCACCGCCGACCCGCTCTGAGCCGCGGTGGCCCCGGCGATAACTTCCACGTCTACATCGGGGTAGTCCTCCGCAAGCTCCAGCACGGGGCTCGCCATGCCGTACACGCCCGCGTCACCGCTGCACACGAGCGCCACGGCTTCTCCGCTCTGCGCGCGCGAAAGCGCCAAGCGGCACCGTTCAACCTCGTGCATCATCGGCGTCGCGAGATGCGCCGCGTCGGGCACGGCGGCGAGCGCGAGCTCCACGTATTTCGTGTACCCCACAACGATGTCGGCCGCCTCGAGCGCGCGCCGGGCCGCAATCGTCATGCCGTCGGGGCCGCCCGGGCCGATCCCCACCACGAAGAGCTTTCCCATCACCGCTCCTTAAACGAAAGTTCGATAGTTACCTTGGAAAACGCGACGGTCACGCCGCCGTGAGCGAGCTTCGGGAAGACAAGTTTGCCCCCGTCCGCGAGCGCCGCGCGCTCGCACACGTTGTCGACCCCCACCGTCGCGCGCACGAAATCAGATGGCGAAACGCTGCCTTCGACCTGCGACAACTCATCTGCGGAATACGTCGCAAGCGGAATATTGCGCGCGCGGCAGAAGGCGAGCAGACCCTCCTCGTGCGCCTTCACGTCGATCGTCGCCGCCTTGCGCACGGCCGAAGGCGAGATACCCGCCTGCCCGCACGCGAGAAGAAACGCCTCCTCGATCGCTTCGGCGCACGCACCGCGACGGCACCCTATGCCCGCAACGATGCAGGGCACGACAAGGCGAAGCGGCTCGGACGCAGGCGCCTGCGCCCGCACGCCCGCCGGCTTCCCCGTCTCACCGGCGAGCACGAACTCGCCCGTTGTCTCCGCCGCGCAAACGGACGCACCTGCGTTCGCGCCAGCGAACGGCGACACGACGATATCGGCCCGAGCGCGGTCTGACGCAATGTCAACCCCCTCAGGCGGCTGTCCCGAAATCGGCATGTCGGAATAGAGCGCCACGCGCCCGCCCGAAAGCAGCCGCGCCGACACTCGCTTGATGGCCTCGGGATTCGAAACGGCGAGCCCCACACGGCGCGCCCACGTATCCACCGCCCACACGCCGCGGACGTCAGTCGCCGTGGTGATGGCGGGGATGGCCCCTGCCACGCGTGCCACAGTTTGCGCCAGCTCGTTCGCACCGCCCAAATGCCCCGATAAAAGCGGGACGGCAAAGCGCCCCGCCTCGTCGATCGCCACAACCGCGGGATCGTTTGCCTTCGAGGCGACATACGGCGCGATAGCCCGCACGGCGATGCCCGCCGCGCCCACGAACAGAAGCGCGTCCGACGCTTCCCACGCGAGCGCCGTCCATGCGCGCAGGTCGACCTTCCCCTCGCCGAACCCGCGCGAAACAGAAACGTCCCAGCCAGGGTCATCTTCACCTGTCTGCGCGCAATCGGAAAGCGCGCGTGCGGTGCGCTCCGCCAACGCATACCCCCTCTCAGTGAACGCTATGCAGGAAACCCTCATCTAGCGCACCACCATCGTCGAGAAGTAGCTGCCCCGATCGGGCACATCGTCGAGCGAGCGGTACACGCGCTCACCCGGAAGCCCACAGTCCTCAACGAGCTCGGTGCCGTCGAAGGCGCCCTCCTCGCAAAGGATGCGCTTCGTGTCCGCAAGCGAGCGGCGCGCCTTCATGACCACCTTCGTCCCCGGCCAGCCGATTGCGCGGCCCACCCCATACAGCACGCCTTTACTCATACGTCGCCCCCAATTCCCCGATAACTGCATCGGCGCCCGACGTGCGGAAAAGCTCACGGCGCTCCGCGTCGAACACGACCGCGGCGATGTCGCATGCGCCCGCCGCGCGCCGGAGCAACCTGTCCTCGATTGCCGCAGCGAGCGAGGCGCGCGCAGCGTCCCCCACGCCGGCGGCCTCGATTACCTCGAGCGCCGCCGTGGTCGTGACGGACGTCATGATCTCGCGCACGGTCTTCGCGCCCGCGCCGGCCATGGCCGCGTGGGCGGCCAGAATCTCCGCGCGGCAGTCGGCGGTACGCGAATGGGTGTCCATGATGCCGCCCGCGACCTTCACCAACTTGCCGATGTGTCCCACAAGAAGGACATTGGTGAATCCCTCGCGAACGCAGCAATCAATCGCATCGCCCACAAAGTTGGAGATGAAGACCACCGGCGCACCGTTTAGGTGGAAATGCCCCGAGATGAACTGCCCGCCGTAGTTGCCGGGCGTGAGCACGACTCCGCGCCGCCCCATAGCCGCATGCTGCCGGATCTCGAGCTCGATGCTGTCGCGCAAGGCAGCGAGACTGCGAGGCTCGACGATGCCCGTCGTGCCCAGGATGGAGATGCCGCCCTCTATCCCCAGGTGCGGGTTGAAGGTCTTTTCGGCAAGGGAAACGCCCTCGGGTACCGAAATCGTCACAGCAATATTTCCAGAAAAGCCGTGCGCGGCGCACACCTCGCGCACCGCCGAAGTGATCATCGCGCGCGGCGTCGCGTTGATGGCGGCCGCCCCCACCGGCTGCTCGAGCCCGGGCAACGTCACGCGCCCCACGCCCACGCCGCCATCGACGGAAACTTCCGATTCGTGCGCGGGCACGTCCTTGCTGTCCGCAGCACCCGTGCCCGACCCCGAATGTTCCACGCGCGCGTACACGAGCACGCCGTCGGTCACATCGGCATCGTCGCCTGCGTCCTTACGCACGGCGCACTGGGCACACCCCTCGCCGATGCATGCGTCGACCACGTTCGCCTCGACGGGCAGCCCGCCGGGGGTGACGATCGACACGAGGCCGACGGGCTTTCGTGACAAGAGCATCTCGCAGGCCGCCTTCGCCGCGAGCGCGGCGCAGCTCCCCGTGGTGTAGCCACAGCGCAGGCGGGTCGTCCCGGTATATATGTAGTGCTCGAAGGCCACGCTAGCTGCTCGCCTTCCGATAGCCCGTGGCAAACGAAGGGTCGTAAAGCTTGCTGCGCTCGTACGACTCCGCTTGCGCGCCGTTGTGCGCAAGCCCGCCGCGAGCTCCGAGCACGCGGCCAACCACCACGAGCGCCGTGCGGTCGATGCCCTCTCGCGCGCCCGCATCGGCGAGCGTGCCCACTGTGCATCGCACCACGCGCTCCTCAGGCCAGGTCGCCTTGTACACGAGCGCCGCCGACTCGTCGGAGCTGCGGCCCGCGGCCAAAAGCTCAGCGGAAAGCTCGGCGAGCATACCCGAGCTCAGGAAGATGACCATAGTCGAGCCGCTTTCCGCCATGGTGCGCATGCCCTCGCCCGCGGGCATGGGGGTACGTCCGGAAAGCCGCGTGATCACGACCGACTGGCTGATTCCCGGCAGCGTGTATTCCTGGCGAAGCGCCGCCGCGGCACCGCAAAAGCTCGACACGCCGGGCACCACCTCGTAGTCCACGCCGCGCGCGTCGAGCGCGTCCATCTGCTCCTGTATGGCGCCGTACAGGCACGGGTCGCCCGTGTGCAGGCGCACCACTTCCTCGCCCCGCGCATCTGCCGCGCACATCACATCGAGCACTTCCTCCAAGGTCATATGCGCGCTGTCGTAGACGATGCAGGATTCCTTGCACTCAGCGAGCAGCTCGGGGTTCACAAGGCTTCCCGCCCAAACGACCACGTCGGCCGCGCGCAGAAGGCGCGCCCCGCGCAGCGTGATAAGGTCGGCGGCGCCCGAGCCTGCGCCAACGATATGAATCATCCGAGCCTTCCCTTCCCGTTTCTCATCGCAACCGTTTACGCCGCCATTTGCGCAGCGGGCAAAACACGGCGCCCGCAGCGGCAATCGGCGCAAATACGCAGGCAGAAGGCGCAATGCCGCCCGCCCTGGCTTTGACACGTTCACAAGTGCCCACTATCATAGTAAAAGTTTCGGCAACGAGCATATGACAATCGGATAAAAGGAAATGACCGGCGCGGCGCCCGCACAGCCCGCGCTGGCTTGCGGAGGGAACCAGGTGGGAATCCTGGGCAAGGGACATTACTGTGTAGGACGCGCAGGCGAACCGCCTCGCGCCCCAAGCCAGACTGCTTCGCCTTTTCCTCACGGCATCGCCGTGGCGTTAGCTCCTTGTGAACCCCGAGGGGCGCGCTTTTCTTTCGCTTGTGCCGACAAGCAACTGTCGCCGGGGGACCGGCAAACCGAGGAAAGGAAAAACCATGTCCGACCAGATGTCACGCCGCGGCTTCATGGGCGCCGCAGCAACCGGAGCATTCACGCTCGCCGGAGTCGCGCTCGCGGGCTGCTCCAGCACCTCCGCGAGTTCCGAGAAATCGAGCGAAAAAGAGAAGGCCGTGAAGCCGGTCATCCTCGCCACGAGCTTCGGCACGAGCTACAACGACTCGCGCCACATCACCATCGGCGCCATCGAAGACGCTATCCGCGAGAAGTACTGGCAGGACTACGACATCCGCCGCGCCTTCACCGCGCAGATCATCATCGACAAGCTGAAGAAGCGCGACGGCATCACGATCGACAACATGACCGAGGCGCTCGACCGCTGCGTGGAAGACGGCGTGAAGGAAATTGTCGTGCAGCCGACGCATCTCATGGCTGGCCTGGAATACGCCGACGTGAAAGACGAGCTCGACAAGTACGCCGACAAGTTCGACAAGATCTCGCTCGGCGACCCGCTGCTCACCTCCGACGACGACTACAAGAAGGTGGCCGCAGCCATTAATGAGAACATGGCGTCCTTCGACGACGGCAAGACGGCGCTGTGCCTCATGGGCCACGGCACCGAAGCCGATTCCAACGCCGACTATGCCAAGATGCAGGAAGTGTTCAAGAACGAGGGCTTGACGCAGTTCTTCGTCGGCACCGTCGAGGCTGAGCCGACCTGCGAGGATGTTATCGCCGCCGCGAGCGCCGCAGGATACAAGAAGGCCGTGCTCGCGCCGTTCATGGTGGTCGCGGGCGACCACGCGAACAACGACATGGCAGACGAGACCGACCCCGACAGCTGGGCTGCGAAGTTCGTGGCCGCTGGCTTCGAAGTGACGTGCCTGCTCCAGGGTCTGGGACAGAACGCCGCGGTCGACGACATCTACGTCTCGCACGTGGACGACGCCATCGCCAAGCTGTAAACTCGCCGCGCACGGGGGCGCCGGTCGCGTCCCCGTGCAACGGGCATGCGCCTTCCCCGACCGACGGCGCATGCCCGTTGCATTCGCATCCCGCCCGCCCACCGCACGGCGCGGGCGGTCGAAGCGATTGAAAGGAACCCCCTCCATGTTGAAGAAAACCCTCGCCTTCGCCCTGTCGGCGGCGCTTTTTGCGTTCTCGCTCGCCGGCTGCGGCGGAAATTCAATCGACAGCGCAAAGGCAAGCGATGCCGATTCCCAGGAAAAGACCGAACAGGCGGCCGATGCGCCCGAGGGCGCAAGCGCTGCCCCCATCACCGCCGACAAGGTGGCCGACGGCACCTATCCGATCACCGTAGATTCCAGCTCGAACATGTTCAGGATTGTGGACGCCCAGCTCATCGTGGAAAACGGCTCCATGCACTGCGTGATGACGCTTTCCGGCACGGGCTACGGCAAGCTCTTCATGGGCACGGGCGACGAGGCTGCCGCCGCGAGCGAGGCCGACTTCATCCCCTATGTGGAAAACGCGGAAGGCAAGTACACCTACGACGTGCCCGTTGAAGCGCTCGACGAGGACACCGCCTGCGCCGCGTGGAGTATTAGAAAAGAGCAGTGGTACGACCGCACGCTCGTGTTCGAATCCGCTGGCGTCGATCTGCGCGCCGACGCACTGAAGTAACGCCATGCGGTCGATTCTTCCCAAGGGGGAAAGCAGGAAGCGTCGCAGCATCGCGGTGCGCGCGATCGCCTGCGTTCTCGTCGCCCTGCTCGCGCTTCCCTTCGCGGGGTGCAGTGCGAGCCCGAACGCGACCGGTGGCACGGCAGGCTCTCAGGAATACACTGTGAGCGTCTCGCTCTCCGGCGGGTCAGGGCGCGCAAGCATCGCCTCACCAACCACAATTGTGAAGGATGGCGACACCTACACCGCGACCATCACCTGGTCGAGTTCGAACTACGACAAGATGACCGTCGACGGCGTGGACTACGCACCCATAAACGGCGGCGGCAACTCCACGTTCGAGATACCCGTCACGCTCGACGAGGACATCGCCGTGTCGGCCGAAACCGTCGCCATGTCGACGCCGCACACCATCGACTACACGCTCCACTTCGACTCATCCACCATGAAGGAGAAATCGGGCGACGAAGCAAGCGGCGGCTCCCCTGCGAGAACGGCTTCAAGCGCCGCGGCCGACTTCCACAACGCCGATTTGGGCTGCGGCTGGAAGCCGACGGGGACGCTTCAGCTTGAATACGCCGAGCACTTCACTGTCGACGAGTTCGAAGGCGGCCTGCGGCTTATCTGCATTTCGAACGGGGAGCGCTTCCTCGTGGTGCCGCAAGATGCGAAGGTACCTGATGGGTTGAGCTCCGACATCGCGGTCATAAGGCGCCCCGCCGACAAGGTGTACCTCGTGTCGTCGGCGACGATGTGCCTGGTCGACGCGCTCGATGCGAACGACAATATCATCATGTCGGGCACGAAGGCCGACGATTGCTCGGTCGCGGGCTTCAAAAGCGCACTCGATAGTGGGGCGATCGCCTACGGCGGCAAGTACAGCGCGCCCGACTACGAGCGAATATCGGCCTCGGGCTGCACGCTCGCCATCGAGAACACCATGATCAACCACACACCCGATGTGAAGGAAAAGCTGCAGAAACTCGGGCTCGTCGTGCTCACCGAACAGTCGTCGAGCGAGCCCGAAGCACTCGGGCGCGTCGAGTGGATTAAGCTTTTCGGCGTCCTGTTCGACAAGGAAGACGAGGCCGCGCACCTGTTCAACGAGCAGAAGGCCCGCGTCGAGCAAACGTCGGGGCTCGCGTCGTCAGGTAAAACCGTGGCGTATTTCTACATTAACTCGAACGGGGCCGCCGTCACGCGGCGGGCGGGCGACTACGTGGCACAGATGATCGAGCTTGCAGGCGGCAACTACGCGCTCGATGACGCGCAGACGGCGTCGACGTCAGGTTCGTCAGTAACGCTCGAAATGGAACGCTTCTACGCGACGGCGAAGGATGCCGACATCATCGTCTACAACGGCACCATCGACGAATCGGTTGCCACCTTGAACGACTTCGTAGGCAAAAACGCGCTATTGTCGCAGTTCAAAGCCGTGAAGAACGGCAACGTCTGGGTCACAAGCGCCGACATGTACCAGCAGATGACTTCTACCGCCGACATTATCGACGAGCTGCACGGGGCGTTCACCGGCGATGACGCGAGCGACTTCCATTATCTGAGGAAGCTCGGCTAGCGCCATGAGAAGCCGACTTTCCATGACATACGACGAATCGGGGCGCGCCGCGCGGTGTCGCGTCGTGACGGCGCTGCTCGCTGTTGCCCTCATCGTGCTCGTCGGGGCCAACCTGTGCATCGGGAGCGTGCTCGTGCCAGCAGACCACATCCCCGGCATCCTTTCGGGCGGCGCGGCCAATTCCATGGAAAGCCAGGTCATCTGGGAGATTCGCCTGCCGCGCGTGCTTTCAGCCGTGCTTCTCGGCGGGGCACTTTCGCTTTCCGGGTTCCTACTGCAGACGTTTTTCAACAACCCCATCGCCGACCCGTTCATCTTGGGCGTCTCCTCGGGCGCAAAGTTCGTCGTCGCGCTTACGATGATCGCACTTCTGGGCGCGAACCAGGCCATGTCCTCGCCGGCCATGGTGGCCGCAGCGTTTCTGGGCTCGCTTATCACCATCGGCTTCGTGCTCCTCATCGCACGGCGCATAAGTTCCATGGCCATGCTCATCGTGGCGGGCGTCATGGTGGGATACATCTGCTCGGCGGCGACGAACTTCCTCATCGCCTTCGCCGACGACCAGTCCATCGTGAACCTGCACAACTGGTCTTTGGGTAGCTTCTCGGGTTCGAGCTGGAACGACATCGCGGTCATCGCGGTCGTGGTGATCACCGTGAGCGCATGCGTATTCGCGATATCGAAGCCCCTTTCCGCCTTCCAGCTGGGAGAAGCCTACGCGAAAAGCGTCGGCGTGAACGTCGCACGCTTCCGCGTGGTGCTCGTTCTTCTAGCGAGCATGCTCTCCGCCTGCGTGACCGCGTTCGCCGGTCCGGTGTCGTTCGTAGGCATCGCGGTTCCGCATCTCGTTAAGTCGGCGCTGAAGTCGTCGAAGCCCATCCGCGTGATTCCTGCGTGCTTCTTGGGAGGCGCCATCTTCTGCGCGGGCTGCGATTTGATCGCGCGCACGCTGTTCTCCCCCGTCGAGCTTTCCATCAGCGCCGTCACCGCCATCTTCGGCGCGCCGGTGGTTATCGCGCTCATGTTGAAGAAACGAGTGAGGTAGATGGGGGAATTCATGCCGCGGCCCAAAACGCTCGGAGGGGAGTCGAACCTCGAAACCCCGGTCGAAACGCAGGCTGACGGAGCACCGCTTTTCCGCATAAGCGACCTGTCGGCGGGCTACGACAAGAAGGTCGTAGTCGAAGGCGTCGATCTGGAGGTTCGCGCGGGCGACGTCGTGGCGCTCATCGGGCCGAACGGCTCTGGCAAGTCGACCATCTTGAAAACCATCACACGCCATCTGGCACCGCTTGCCGGCGCGGTCGAGCTCGACGGGCGGGAGATTTCCCGATGGAAGACGGCGGAGTTCGCAAGGAACCTTGCCGTTATGCTGACAGATCGCCCCCGGACCGAGCTCCTCACCTGCCGCGATATCGTAGAGGCGGGAAGGCATCCCTACACCGGGCGAATGGGCACACTCTCGCCCGACGACCATAGTCGGGTCGATGAGGCAATGAAAACCGCACATGTGGAAGAGCTCGCCGAGCGCGACTTCATGCAGATAAGCGACGGGCAACGCCAGCGCGTCATGCTCGCGCGCGCCATCGCGCAGGATCCGCGTGTACTCGTTCTCGACGAGCCCACGTCGTATCTCGATATCCGCTACCAGATCGACCTGCTACGAATACTTCGCCACCTTGCGAAATCGCGGAATGTGGCTGTCATCATGTCCATCCACGAACTCGAGCTCGCGCAGAAAAGCGCCGACAAGGTGATTTGCGTGAAGGACGGCCGGGTCTTCCGCGCCGGCGCACCCGAGGACATATTCACGCGCGAGACGATTGGCGAGCTCTACGGCCTTAAACATGGCACCTTCAACGAGCGCTTCGGCAGCGTGGAAATTGGGCGCCCGCACGGCGATGCGCACACGTTCGTCATCGCCGGCGCAGGTACGGGGTCGGCTATGTTTCGCCAGCTCATCCGGCAGGGCAAGGCGTTCTACGCGGGAGTTCTGCACGAAGGGGACATCGACTGCGAGCTCGCGCGCGACCTGGCGGCGGAATGCGTGGCCGAGCGCGCCTTCGAGCCGATCGGGGATAAAACCATAGCCCGCGCCAAAGAGCTCCTCGTCCACTGCGCGCGCCTTATCGTGTGCCCCGCCGCCTTCGGCACCATAAACGCCCGCAACGCAGAGCTCGTCGAGTTTGCACGCTCGCATGGTATCGAGGTCATGCGAGCGTGCGAAGGCGCATCGGAGGATTCCAAAATTGGAGTGGGAAGGATAAACTGGACTTTCTTTTAAGGATCCTCAGGCTACAGCTCCTACGCCGGCAAGGTCTCCAAGGCGCCGGAGAACCTCAGGAACAGGAATTTCCACGCCGACGAGCCCAACTAGGCCTAATCCAAGCGAGATTCCAGACTCGACAGGCCGTTGAGTGTGAGGTCATTGGCAACCTCCGAGACGCGCTCGATAGGAACCGAGCCATCAGACAATGCCCACGTGCGATAGATACCGATAATACCCGACAGCAAAAACGCCAGATAGTAGTCGAACATCTCGTCCTTGAGACCTTGGGGCAGCAGATCGCGCTCGGCAATCTCGTGTTCGAGCGGCGAACGAAGACGAGCCATAAAATCATCGAGCGGAATGTTCTCGATCAGCTGACGATTGAGCACCAAGTTGTTACACAGTGCCTCGTTAACGGTTTTAAAGAAGGTCGCCGCCGCGCCCAGAGCGCGCTCGTTGGTGTCGCCGTCCATGGAAGCAAGCGTTTTCTCGACCGAGTCGACAATCATCTCCACCACATCGACGGCAATGGCATCGAGCAGGCCGTCAACCGTACCAAAGTGAACGTAAAAGGTTTTGCGGTCGACATTGGCCTCGCGCGCGATGGCACTCACCGTAATGTCTGCCAGCGGCTTTTCCATGAGCAGGCGCTCGAAAGCGGAAAGGATGGCATTACGGCTGCGAACGATGCGACGATCAAGACGCGGTTTGCTGGTTGCCATGGGCGTGTCCCTTCGATATGCGAGCATTCATCAACAGATGAGAGATAATCTACGTAAGAGGATTATCCCCCATACAGCACAAATATGCCCCGCATCATGAAGAACGCACGACTGTCCTACTGCGACTTAGGGTGCTTCTTCTTATTGAGTACCGACGGAGATACGCGAATACCATCGCCTGTCTGGCGCACATAGGCTTTATGAGCCGGCTTAGCGGTCCCAGAAGCCTTCTGAGCCTGCTTCTTGGGATCAACAGTAACAGCATTCGCGGGGTGAGGCTTAGTGGGCGCAGAGGGCGTCTGAGGCGTGCGGCCGAGCTTGCGCATCACGCGATCCCAGCGCGCATGGATGCTCTCGTTGTGGGCGCTCTTAAGGCCCAGCAGGGGCGCAGCCAAAATGGTCGGCGCAATAAACGTAATGAGGCGCCACAGCAGATAGCCAGCGGTCGAAGCCGACCCAAAGAAATGACCCAAGAACAATGCAAAGCCGCCCTCAGCGCCACCAGTTCCACCGGGCAGGGGGACCGCAGAGCTCAACAGCTGGACAAAGGCGCTCGCGGCCATGACCGAGAAAAAGTCGACCTCATGGTGGCCAAAGGCAAGCATCAGGAAATACGGCACGAGGTAGAAAAACGCGAGCTGCAGCATGGTGATGACCACCGTGAGCAGCATGGACGAAAAGTGGCCAGCCGAAAGCTTGAACTTCTCAGAGAAGGAGTAGATCTCGCCATCGACAAACGTGCGCCAACCCTCGATCTTAGTGGCCGAGACACCAATGCGCTCGAGCCAATTGATGATGCAATGGGCGACGCGCGTGACGGTCTTAGGCATGAGCGCGACGGCGAAGATGCCCAGCAAGATGCAGCAGTGCCCACCAAAGCTAAAGACACACAGCAGCGTCATGTCGCCATAGCGCTCGGCAAAAAACGGCATGCGAGCAAGCAGTAGGATAGCGCCCCAGGCAACGAGGCCAAACTGATACACGATAAAGCGCGTGAACTGCGTGGCGCCAGCCTCGCCGACATTTTGGCCCGCCTTGGTCAGGCGGTAGATCTGGGCGGGAGTCGAGCCCATCATCATAGGTGTGAGGTTGCCAAAGAAGATGCCGCTCGCCTCGACCGAAATCAGGTCGCGGATGCCGACGGGTGAATATGGGTCGAGCCAGACGGCAATCGCATAGGCCACAATGCCAAAGAACAGATACATGAACATGCAAAGACACGCGACAACGAGCCATGGCGCCTGGAC
This sequence comes from uncultured Collinsella sp., assembly GCA_902495355.1. Classification (GTDB taxonomy): domain Bacteria; phylum Actinomycetota; class Coriobacteriia; order Coriobacteriales; family Coriobacteriaceae; genus Collinsella. The sequence continues at coordinate 197,559 of CABUWV010000001.1, read as the reverse complement.
GCTCGACATTGCGGCCCAGAACTGCCCCATCTGCCCGGTTACCACCAGATAGACGATATAACCCACCAGCACGACGCCGATAAAGATGGCGCCGCGGCGTGCGCTCTTATTGTCATCTCCGCCCGAGGCCTCAACCTCGACCTGGGGCTTAGACGTATGCTGAGAGGACTCCGTCATGAGACTCCTTCTAACAGTCAAAATATCTTGGATATTGTACCCGTAAGGGCCATAGGCAGAACGCAAAGCTCTGGTTCAAACGGGAATTGCAGACGGTTGTTTGAAAATAAAAAACCCGACCTTCCATGGGAAGGCCGGGTATCAGATGCGTGGTAGCCCGTACCAGATTCGAACTGGTGATCTCCGCCTTGAGAGGGCGGCGTCCTAAACCGCTAGACGAACGGGCCACATGACATCTGCACTGCCGTGCTGCGAGGAAATATATTACGGGACAAAAAACGTCAGCGCAAGAAGAAATTCCAAATTGCCGAAAAATTGTCGGCAGGTTATGGAACACGCAGGTAAACTGGGTAGCTAATTCAAGTTGAGATGGACCAAAAGAGCTTCGCGCTCGTTGGAAATGTTGTCTTCGATCACGGCGTCGAGGGCGGAGTTGAGAAGCTGCCCCAGTTCCGGCCCGGGCTTGACTCCAGCACGAATCAGGTCGCCGCCGTTGATGGCGAGCATCTTGAGCGTATAGGGCTCCCCCGCCCTCAGCAGCACGTGCGCCATCGCGCGCATCTCCTCAATCGTCTCGACGTAATAGAAGCACGACGGGGCCTTGCCAAGTGTGTCGGCACGCTTGAGGTCCATGAGCTCGTCCATCAGACGCGGCGTGTCGACGCCCTCACCCGAAAGCGCGCGCATCATATTGAGCAGGCAGGAGCGCTCGGGGCGCAGCGGCTTATCGTGATATTTGATGAGCAGGCACACGTCGCGCACCAGGTCGTGCGAGAGAGCCAGGCGATCCATAATGATGCGCGCTTTCTTGGCGCCGAGCTCGGGATGACCGTAGAAGTGTCCGCTGCCGGCGTGATCGACCGTAAAGCACTCGGGCTTGGAGACATCGTGCAAAAACGCCGCCCACATAAGGCTCGACGATGGCGCGACGCCGTCGCACAGCGCCAGCTCCCCTGCCACCGTCAGCACACGGGCGATATGCTCGTAGACGTTAAACGCATGGTAGACACTTCGCTGATCAAACCCGCGACCCGCTGCCAACTCGGGCACAGCGGCACAGATGAGCTCGGGATAGCGAAGCATCGCGTCTCCCCCATGACCGGTCGAAAGAATGCCCTCGAGCTCAATACCCACACGCTCGCGCGCCACGGCATCGAGCAGCGGCGCGCACTCGGCAAGCGCACGCTTAGTCTCGGGCTCAATCATAAAGTCCAGACGGCAGGCAAAGCGCACCGCACGCAGCATGCGCAGGGCGTCCTCGTTAAAGCGACGCTTGGGATCACCGACAGCGCGAATCAGCTTGCGCTCCAAGTCACCCTGGCCGTCGTAGCGGTCGACAAGCCCGCGCTCGGGATGCCAGGCCATGGCGTTGACGGTAAAGTCGCGGCGGGCCAGATCGTCCTCGAGCGAGGCGGCACGCTCGACACTCTGAGGATGGCGCCCATCGGTGTAAAAGCCATCCAGGCGGTACGTGGTGACCTCGATACGCTCGCCATCGGAAATAGCCGTGATTCCGCCAAATTTAATGCCCGACTCCACGACCGCGATATCAGCGGCCTCGAGCGCCGCTTTGGACTCCTGCCACAGGCCGCTACAGCACATATCAACATCGTGGTTGGGGCGCCCCATCAGGGCGTCGCGCACCCAACCGCCTACGTACCATGCCTCAAGACCAGCCGCCTCAAGCGCGAGCAGGACGCGCAGGGAGGCATCGGACGGTTGCGTACCGTTGAGCGAAACATTGCACATGTCTATGGCCTCCTGCACTTGTGAGCGTTAATCGATGGTTCTCAAGAAGTCTAGCAAGAAACGAGAAAGCGCGCACACGCAATTGCTTCGTCGATTCGATAAAACGAGACAGCAGACGCCACATACGTTCAGCGCGCAAAAAAACACCCGCCTCGGTAATCCAAAGCGGGTGTTCGGCAACGATGTATCGATGCGGCTAGCAGACCTGGCGAACCTCGATGTGCTTCTTATATTCGTCCACCTTGGCAAAATCGCCCAGACCGGGGCACTCGACCACGTTGGCGCCGGTAGCCATCGAAAGGCGCAGGGCGTCCTCGACGCGCTCGGGGGCGTCGTGCCACACGGACAGGAAGGCAGCGAGCGAGGAATCGCCGGCGCACACCGTCGACAGCAGCTTGACGTCGAAGGTGCGGTTGGCAAACCAGATGTGCTCGCCGTTGGAGAAGTACGCACCGGCGCCGCCAAGAGTCAGCAGCACATTCTTGGCGCCCTTGGCGTGCAGCTCGGCCATCGCGCCCTTGACGGACTCATCGTCGCCACCGCTCACCTTAATGCCAAAGATATCGAGCAGCTCATCGTCATTGGGCTTGATCAGCAGCGGCTCCATGGCAATGAGGTCTGCCAGCTGATGGCTCGAGATATCGAGGACGAACTCGGCCCCCTTGGCCTTTACGCGGCGCAGGACCTCGGCCAGGAAGCCCTCGGAAGCGTTGGGAGGCAGCGAGCCACTGATGACCAAGCAGGTCATGTCATCGAGCGAATCGATGAGCTCAAACATCTCCTGCTCGTTGGCCTCGTTGATGGCGGCACCGGCGTTGACCATGTTGTACTCGGTGTCGGGGCCGGCGTTGAGGAACACGTTGACGCGCGTGATGCCGTCGGTCCACACGGGCTTGACGGGCACGCCCAGGGCCTCGGCGCCCTTGACGATGAACTCGCCCGAGAAGCCAGCGAAGAAGCCAAGGATCGTGGTGTCGACACCGTAGTGGTCAAGCGTAAACGAGACGTTAAGGCCCTTGCCGTTGGGCGTATAGACGGCGTTGCGAGTACGCGTGACGGTGTTGGCAGCAAGGCCGTCGCAGGCGATGTTGTAGTCAATGGCGGGATTTGCAGTGAGCGTGTAAATCATGAATGTTCCTTTCACGAAGCAGCGTGTTAATGAAAGTATATTCCACGCATCGGTAAAAGGCTAGGACAACTCGGTGAACGGTGTGGAAGCGATGAAGTACGGCGGGACACCTCTCCCCTGTGGCGGAACAAAAAGGCGCCCCAGCCGAAACCGGGGCGCCGCATGCGCACGAATATGTCGCGTTTCGATTACTGACGATCGAGCTTGCGGACAGCAACGCGCTTGCTGTACTCGTCGACGTGACCGAAGTCGCCGATGCCGACGGACTCGGCAACGTTGGCGCCGGTGGCCATAGCGAGCTTCATGGCCTCCTCGACGTTGTCGCGATCCCTGTACCACTTGTGCAGGAACGCAGCGAGGGTGCAGTCGCCGGCGCAGACGGAAGAGACCAGCTTGATGTTGAACTCACGCTTGGCGTACCAGATGTCCTCGCCGTTGGAGAAGTAAGCGTCGCCGCGGCTACCACGGGTGAGCAGCACGTTCTGAACGCCGGCGTCGTGAGCCATCTTCATGGCAACGCGGACCTCGTCGTCGGTGTCAACCGGCACGCCGAAGATGGCCTTCATCTCGTGATGGTTCGGCTTGATGAGCAGCGGCTTCTTGTGAGCGAGCTCCTTGAGCTTATCGGAGGACAGGTCCAGGACGACGTCGGCGCCACGGGCCTGAGCGTGCTCCATGACCTGAGCCAGGAAGTCAGGCGTAGCTTTGGGAGGCACGGAGCCGGAAACGATCAGGCACTCGAGATCGCCCGCGGTGTCCAGGATGTTGTAGAGCTCCTCCTGGTGCTGCGGCGTGATCGGAGCACCCGGGTTCAGGATGCCGTACTCGTGCTGGCCATCGTTGACGTAGGTGTTAATGCGCGTGATACCGTCGGTCCAGACCGGGCGGCAGAGGCAACCCAGGTTCATGACCTCCTCGACGATGAACTTGCCCGTGAAGCCAGCGAAGAAGCCGAGCGCGACGGTGTCGACGCCCATCTTCTTAAAGGCGAAGGACACGTCGAGGCCCTTGCCGTTAGCCGTGTAGCTGGCCGAGCCGGTGCGGACGTTCTCGTCGGGCTCGAGCGGAGAGCTCGAAACCGTCATGTCGACAGCCGGGTTAGCGGTTAGCGTGTAGAACATTTACAGTACCCCCTGTATATGTGAGGGCCGCGTGGCCGGCCCATTCCAACCACGCGGTTACCTCTGATACCAAATTAGCGAGCTGCGGACTCGAGCAGTGCCTTGACCTCGGCGGCGGTGTTGCAGGCGAGCGCCTTCTCGGCGAGCTCGTCGCACTCGGCCTTGGTCCACTGGCTGATGGTCTTGCGGGCGCGCAGGATGGACGGAGCGCTCATCGAGAACTCCTCCAGGCCCCAGCTGATCAGCAGCGGCTCGAGCAGCGGATCGGCAGCGGCCTCGCCGCACATACCGACCATGATGCCGGCCTTCACACCGCTCTCGATGATGTTCTTGAGCGAGCGGAGCACGGCGGGATAGTACACCTGGTACAGGTTGGAGATGGTGTCGTTGCCACGGTCGGCGCACATGGTGTAGCCGATCAGGTCGTTGGTGCCGATGGAGAAGAAGTCGGCGACCTCGGCCAGACGGTCTGCGAGCAGCGAAGCGGCGGGCGTCTCGACCATAATGCCGACCTCGATGTTCTCGTTGAACTTTCGACCCTCTTCGGACAGCTCGGCCTTGCACTGCTCGACGAGCTCCTTGACAGCCAAGACCTCCTCGACGCAGGTGACGAGCGGGATCATGATCTTGACGTCACCGAAGGCGCTAGCGCGCAGCAGAGCGCGGAGCTGGACCTTGTACTGGTCGGGATTGGCCAGGCAGTAACGCACGGCGCGGAAGCCCATGAAGGGGTTGTCTTCCTTGACCATGTGCAGATACGGAATCTCCTTGTCGCCACCCACATCGAGCGTGCGGATGATGACCGGAGCACCCTTGAGCGCGCTGGCGACCTTACGGTAGGCGTTGAACTGCTCCTCCTCGGAAGGAAGCTCAGCGGAGTCCATGAACAGGAACTCGGAGCGGAACAGACCGATGGCCTCGGCGTCGTGATCGAGCGCGTTGGGCACGTCATCGGGGTTACCGATGTTGCAGGCGATGATCTTCTTGATGCCATCGGCAGTCACGGACGGCTTGCCACGGAAGGCCTCGAGGGCTGCCTTCTCGGCAGCGAAGGCCTCGGCCTTGGCGGTGTAGGCAGCGAGCGTCTCCTCGTCGGGATCGGCCTCAACGATACCCTTGCCACCGTCGACGACAACGGTCATACCGTTGCGCAGCGCAGTGCAGCTATTGGAAACCGAAAGGACAGCCGGGATCTCAAGGGCGCGCGCAATAATCGCGGAATGCGACGTGCGGCCACCGGTCTCGGTGACGATACCGGCAACGTGGGCCTTATCGATCGTGGCGGTCATGGACGGCGTGAGGTCGTGCACGACAACGACAGTGTTCTCGGGCAGGACGGAGAGGTCGACGACCTCCTTGCCCAGCAGCTCGGCCAGAATACCGGTGCGGATGTCGGCGATGTCGGCCGCGCGCAGACGGAACATCTCGTCGTCCATGGACAGGAACATGTTCTCGAACATGGTCGAGGTGTCCATGAGCGCCTGCTCGGCGCAGGTACCGCCGTCAATGGCGGCGTTGATGGCGTCGGTCATGCCCGGGTCCTGAGCCAGGACAATGTGTCCGCTCATGATCTCGGCCTCGGCCTCGCCCACCGTCTCCTTCATGTGGTCGGCCTGAGCCTGGGTCTTCTCGCAGAAGACCGAAAGAGCGGACTGATAGCGCTCCTTCTCTGCTGCCGAATCAGCAACCTCGTGCGGCTCAAACGTCAAGTCGGGATCGACGGCAACCATGACGGTGCCGATACCGATGCCCTCGGAAGCGTTGACTCCCTGATACATTCCCATTCCTCTCTCCGTGTCATGTGATAAAGCGTTTTGCCATATCCATGACAAAAGAGCGCAGCTACCTTACAACAGGTCACTGCGCCCCCAAATATGAACTTAGTTGTTCAACATGCGACCCGTTTGAGTTCTACTCGCCAAGACCGCTCTTGATGAGCTCGATGGCAGCAGCCAGAGCCTCGGCCTCGTCAGCGCCGTCGCACTTGACCTCGACCTCGGTGCCGCAGGGGATACCAGCAGCCATGAGGGCCATCGGGGACTTGCCGTTGACCTCCTTCTCGGGGGTGACGACCGTCACGTCACAGGCGTACTTGCCCATGGTGGAGGCGAACAGACCAGCCGGACGCATGTGCAGACCCTGAGGATTAACGAGGGTAGCCTTCTCAGAAACCATAGTTGACTCCTTTTTTGTGTTTAACCCCTGTCATGCATGTGGCAGGAGTCAGATTCACGACGTTGTTTATATTAACTCACATCAAACGGTTTTTCATTATGTTTCAGACGAATTATTGGACAGATGTGTTTGTCTTCCGCTTGCTCGCCGGGCGGGGCGATTAAGTTTGCTGCTCTACAGTCCTGCGCAAGACGGAAAGCACATTAAGTGCTTTCCTTTGCGTGCGGAACTCGCGATAAATCTCACAGGCCGCGCCCGGCCCTCTGTGGGCGAGCAGGCTGCGGAAACTCGGTCGGTCCAAAGTAATGTCGGCTGAAAGGAATTCTGGCTGATGAACTGTTCGCGACAAAGACTCGATGGGCAGCTCCCTCTATGCCCTTTTATAAGTTGCGGTGAAATAGGGACTGAATTTGGGGTTGAATCGTTTAAACAGTCCCTATTTCACCGCAACTTATGGGAGGGATAGAAAAAAGGCGGAGGCCCTGGAGAGGGGCTCCGCCTTATATACAGGGGGCGATGTTATTCGCGTACCGTGGAATTAGACCAAGCGGGCGTTGATCGTCTTGGCGATCTCGGCGGCGTCGGTGGAACCCTTGACGGTGGCACGGAAGTCCTCGTCCATGAGCGCCTCGGCGACCTTGGACAGGATCTTGAGGTGCGTGGTTCCGGCCTGGGCGCCGGGGATGAGCAGGGCAATAGCCACGTTGACGGGAGCGCCGTCCATGGTGTCCCAACCGGTCACGCCGGACTCGTCCTTGACGACGATGACGGCAGCCTCGGTAATGGCATCGGACTTGGCATGCGGGATAGCGAAGCCCTCCATCATGCCCGTGGTGCCCTCGGCCTCGCGGGCCAGGAAGGCGTTCATCACGGCGTCGGCGTCGCTGGCGATACCGGCCTTGACGGCCTGGTTGGAAACGAAGCTCAGAGCCTCGTCACGAGAAGCGAAGTCCTCGGCGACAAAGACATTCTCGACCTTCACGAAGTCGGCAGCCTCGGCCTTGGGGGCCTCTACGGCAGCGGCCTTGGGGGCCTCAACCGGCTTGGCTGCAGGAGCGGCCTTCTGGTTCTTCTCGAAGTCGTACTTCTTGAAGGCTACGAACAGGATGCCACCGACCACAGCGCCGATGAGGATCGCGAGGACCCACAGCGGACCGTTCTCGACAACGGGCAGGACCAGGAAGCCACCGTGAGGCGCCGGATCGTGAACGTTGAACATAATGGTCAGGATCGAAGCGATAGAGGAACCGAGCATCATGATGGGCATGACGGGCCAGATGTTCTTGGTCATGAACGGAATGGCGCCCTCGGTGATGTGGGTGCAACCAAGGATGAGGTTGACGACACCGGCGTCATGGTCCTCCTGGCTGAAGTACTTCTTGCCGACAACGACGGCGAAGGTGGTGATCAGCGGCGGAACGATGCAAGCGGCGGAGACGGCAGCCATGAAGTTGGTGCCGAAGTTGTAAGTGTCGGTGCCAACACCGGCGGCCAGAGCCTCGGTGAGCATAGCGGTACCAGTGACGTAAGCAGCCTTGTTGACCGGGCCGCCCATGTCAAAGGCGCACATGCAGCCAATGGCAAGACCCAGGACAACGGCGCCAGAGGCGGACAGGCCCTTGAGGAAGTCCATCATGGCGGTGTTGATGGCAGCCATGGGCCCGGAAATGCCGAGCATGACCAGGCCGACGATGGCCGTCGAGAACAGCGGGTACAGGAAGATAGCCTTGAGGCCGTCCAGGTTCTTGGGCAGACCGGCAAAGACCTTCTCGAGCAGCAGGATGACATAACCGGCGAGGAAGCCGCCGACGATGCCGCCCAGGAAGCCGAAGCCCACGCCGGCGCCGCCGGCGTCGATCATGCCGGTCTCGGCGTTAACAGGCAGGCCCTGGATGGCGATCATACCGGCAACAAAGCCGGGGACGAGCGCCGGGCGCTTGCCGATGGATTCGGCGATGTAGGCGGAAAGCACCGGAACCATGAGGTTCATGGCGATGCCGCCGATGATCTTGAGCATCGCAGCAAAGCTGTTGTAGTCAGACGCCGTCGAATCGAAGGACGTAATGCCCCACAGGAACGAGACGGCGGTCAGAACACCACCGGCAACGACGAAGACCAGCATGTGGCTGACGCCGTTCATGAGGTGCTTGTAGATGATGTGGCCGATGGACTCCTTCTCCTCGACCTCGTCCTCGACATCGGCAGCAGCCGCAACCGTGTCGTCACCCTTGGCGGCGAGCGCGCGGTCAATCAGCTTACCGGCGGCCTCAACGGACAGGGCCTTGGAAACACCAACGGAAACCATGGGCTTGCCGGCGAAACGCTCAGCCTGGACATCCTTGTCGGCTGCGACGACGACGGCCTTGGCACCAGCGATCTCACTCTTGGTGAGCTCGTTCTCGACACCGACCTGGCCATGAGTCTCGACCTTAATGGTCAGACCGCGCTCGGCAGCTGCCTTCTCCAGCGCCTCCTTCGCCATGAAGGTGTGCGCAATGCCGGTCGGACAACCGGTCGCGGCGATGATGTCAAACTTAGCCATGTGTCCCTCCTTCTTGAGTACAGCGCCCGCGGGCGCTCCCCTACACGCGCTTCGATGCGCGTTTTTCCACACTTGAAAGATACCAACCTACCGTCCGCGTGAGAAGAGACAAGGCGCAATTCTCCGGTGAAAGGTTCTTTCATAACCGTAAACGGCAAGTGAAAGTTTACCATCAACACTTGAAACGGCAAGGTGTATCTTGTAATTGAAAATGCCCGTATACTATGGCATTGCAAATCAAGTTAGATTTTCATGCCAACCAGGAGCCATCCATGACCGATAGTAGCAAAAGCGCACTTTCCCTCATTAGTACCCACCAGGGATACAGCGAGTCCGAGCAGCGCATTGTCGACTATATATTGGAGCACCAGTCCGAGGCGCCACGCCTCACGGCGGCTCAGCTCTCGCGCGCCGCTGCCACGTCCGAAGCGACCGTTTCGCGCTTCTGCCGCAAGCTGGGCTTTGGTAGCTTCCGCAGCTTTCAGTTTTCGTTGGCGAGGGATTTGGAAAGCCAGCGCAACGAGGGCCTGACCGACGAGGTCTCGCTCGACAATATGGAGCAGAGCCTCAAGAACATCCTGGCTGCCAAGGTAAGCGAGCTTAATGCGACCATCGACGGAATCGACCACGATACGCTGGCGGCTGTTGTGCATGCCTTTAAGCATGCAGGGGTTATTGAGTTTGCAGCCGTGGGCAATACGAACGCGGTCGCGCTCGATGCGACGTTTAAGTTTTCGCAGCTGGGCCTGCGCTGCATGGCGAGCACCATTAGCGAGACATCAATCGGCTTTGCGCTCACGTTACGCCCGGGTGACGTCATCGTGCTAATCTCAAACTCCGGTAAATCGCGCCGACTGAATCGCATGGCAAAAGCGGCTCGCAACTGCGGCGCAACCGTAGTCGTCATCAGCAGTGACAGCAAATCCCCGCTCGCGCGCCTGGCAGACTACACTTTTAATACCGTCAACCACGAAGCGCTGCTGACGACGGGCGACTTTGCGTTCTCCAAGATCAGCGCCACGATGATCATCGAAGTCATCTACAACTTCCTGCTGCCCGAGATTGAAGACGCGCGTGAGCATATCAGCTACTACGAGGAGCTCATCCAGCCGGATAAGGTTGTGGAGTAAAACGCGTAGTGGGACAAAAATTTCAGTCTATTTTGTCCCACCAACACCGCTGATACGACCTAACCTCGAGCTTCTTCGAGCATCTGCTTTGCGTGGACCAAGCTTGCCTCGGACTGATCGCCGCTCAACATGCGGGCGATCTCGGCGATACGCGCTTCGCCGGTTACCTCGTCCAAATGCGTCTGGGGAACATCGCCCGGTTCCTTGCTGACGACATAATGCTTGTCGGCCATGACGGCGACCTGCGCCAAGTGGGTTACGACAATCACCTGATGCGTAGCGGCGAGATCTGCCAGCACGCCCGCGAGTGCACGCGCCGTGGAGCCACCGACACCAGCATCGACCTCGTCAAACACAAGCGTATCGACACCGTCCGCATTACCGAGGACAACTTTGCTTGCCAACATGACGCGGCTGAGCTCGCCGCCCGACGCAATTCGACGCAGGGGACGCGGCGTCAAACCGGCACCGCTACGGTATAGCAGCTCGTAGCTCGAAGGACCAACGGGCGTCCACTCAGCACGGGGAAGATCGCGCGACTCCCAGACGAGCTCGGCGCCGCCCATTTCCAGGCGAGCCATCTGGCGGCCAACCTCGTGGCAGAAGCGCGGGGCCGCCGTATTGCGAGCGCGCTTAAGTGCCTTGGCAGCGGTAAACAACTCGCGCTCAGCGCTCCCGAGTGCCTCACGCGCCTTTTTGATCTGCTCATCGCCATCATCGACCAGGGACAGCAGCTCTTGCGAGCGATCGCGCATGGCAAAAACATCGTCCATGGTAGGACCCCACTGACGCAGCAGGCCCTTGAGGTCGGAATACCGCTCACGCATGCGAGCGAGCTCGCGCGGATCGAAGGCGACGCCATCGCGATAGGCACGAAGTTCGTTCGCGCAATCCTCAAGGGAGATACAGGCATCCGAAAGTGCATCGGCAATGTCGCCGAGTTTGCGATCGACGGTAGCCATTCGGGAAAGCTCTGCCACGGCGCTGTTCACGGCATCGAGCGCTCCCCCTTCAGAGGCAAGCGATGCATGGGCATCGTTAGCCGTGGCAACCAGTACCTCGGCATGTTCGGAGCGCGGCAGCAGTTCCTCGAGTTCCTCATACTCGCCCGGTTTGGGGTCGACCTCGCCGATGCGCTCGAGCGCAAAGCGTGCTTCCTCGACGCGGCTCCCCTGCGCACGCGAGGTCTCTTCGACACGTCGAACCTCCTTAGCGGCAGCGCGCGAAGCCTTAAAGCAAGCACGGTAGTGCTCGAGTGCCTCGAGCGCAGAGCGCCCCGCCCACGCATCGACCATCGCAACGTGATGTGCCGGATCGAGCAAGCGTTGGTGCTCGTGCTGACCGCACAAATCCATCATCACGCCAACGCGCTCCGAAAGCTCGCGCACACTGGCGATGCGCCCGTCAATCTTCACGCGGCTGCGGCCCTCGGCAGAAAGGCTGCGCTGTACGGTGAACCCTTCCGTGTCGTGCGGCCCGTCGAAGAGTCGTGCCTCGACGCTCGCGAGCGCCTCGCCCTCGCGCACCGTCGACGAATCCGCGCGCTCGCCCAAAATAAGTTTGAGGGCCGAGAGCAGCGCGGTCTTGCCGGCGCCGGTCTCGCCAGTCAGGACAGTCAGGCCGGCACTCGGCACCAGCGTCGCCTCGCGAATGAGTGCAATGTTAGAAACCTGCAGCTCATCGATCATGGCGGACTCCGTAGAATACGCGGCTCACCGAGTTGTAAAAACTCTCGGGGCCGTAGTCGAGCAGCAGCACATCGCCGGGGCCTCGGCGCACGGCCACGCTCTCGACCGTGCCGTCGCAGGTAATAAACTGTCCATCGATAGCGATCGCCGGAACGCTCGGACGGTCATCAGACATAAAGATTTCGACGACATCGCTCGGCGAAGTCAAGAAAGCGCGAGCTTGAATGGTGTGCGGCGCAATGGGTACGCAGACCATGCCCGTATAGTCAGGGCTCACGATGGGGCCACCGGCGCTGAGCGCGTAACCCGTAGAACCAGTCGCCGTCGAAACGACGACACCGTCACCGCGTAGGCGGTCGATATGGTGACCGGACACCGTGATGTCAAACTCGACCATATCGGACAGGGGGCCGCGCGTAAGCGCCATGTCGTTGAGGGCGAAGGTGCGCACGACATCCTTCGTACCATCTTCGCGCACGGACACGATATCCGCGGCGATGGTAGCGCGACGGCTCACATGCAGCTCGCCGGACAGGGCGTCGCTCACGACCTGCAGAATGTCGCGCTCCTCGGGACTCGCAGCAGTTAAAAAACCCAGGTGACCATAGGAAAGACCGAGGATAGGAATCTCACGATGGTTGAGGATGCGGGCAGCGCGCAGCAACGTGCCGTCGCCGCCGAGCGTAATGACCAGATCGGAGCCGTCAATATCAGGCGTGCTCTGAATCTTGGATCGCTGGTCGGCAGCCCATGCGACCTCATAGCCCTGGCGAGTCAGCCAAAGCTCGAGCATCAGGCCGCTCTCGACCGCCTCTTGCTTGTAGTAATTGGGAACCAGAAAGACCTTCATAGCGTTGCAGCTTTCTCGCTCATAACCGATACCTGGGATTGCAGCTCGTCTTGCGAGCGATCGCCGGGGTCAAATCTCGTGCCGTACAGGAAAAACTCAACGTTGCCCTTGGCACCATGAATGGGCGACACGCACACATCGACCGGGAACAGGCCCTTGGCAGCAAAGAGTTCAACCGCCGCCACGAGTGTATCGCGGCGCACGGCGGGATCGGTCACAATGCCGCCCTCGCCCACCAGCGCCGCCGGAGCCTCAAACTGCGGCTTTACGAGCGTGCAGAATGCACCCGTGGGCTCCAGGCACGCCAGCACCGCATCGATAATGTTCGCGATGCTGGTAAACGAGACATCACACACAGCCAAGTCGATGGTGCCGGCATAGCCAAGCTCAGGCAGCTGTGTCACGTTTGTGCGCTCATACAGCGTCACGCGATCGTCCTGACGCAACGACCAATCGAACTGGGCGCGACCCACGTCCACCGAGACAACGGTCGCAGCTCCGCGCTTGAGCAGGCAATCGGTAAAGCCGCCGGTAGAGCAGCCCACATCCAGACAGGCAAGGCCCGTCGGATTGATGCCAAACGCATCAAGCGCGCCTTCGAGCTTAAGACCGCCGCGGCCAACATAGGGAATGCGCCCCTTCACGTGCAGCGGCAGGCCCGGGGTCACCTTAAGGCCCGGCGAAGTTAAGCGCTCACCGCCACTCGAGACCAAGCCGGCCATAAGAGTGCGAAGGGCATCCGCGCGATCGGCGCAGATGCCCTGTGAAATCAGTTCGTCATCAAGACGCACGCGTTTCATGAATGCCATCAACCATTCGTATCCGGAGATGCGGCCTAGCTATCCTGGGATTCGTTTGCCGCATCCTCATCGTATTCCTGCTCGAGCTTGTCGGCCTCACGCGGCGTCAACTCAAACTTGTCGACCATATCGACCGCGCGGGAGCCCAGCTCAATCGCTTCGTCAAACAAATCGAGCGAACGCTCCAAGGAGGTATCCTTGGAGCGAACGGTAGCGATGATCTGATCCAGACGGTCCGAAATCTCATCAAAGTTACGGACAGAACCCTCTGGCATGGCTACTCCTCGACGGAGTCGATGTCAGCCTCGGCGGCGTCCGCATCCTCGGCCAGCACGCCAGCCTCGGCCTGGGCAACCGCAACCTTGGCGGCAGCCTCGGCAGCCTGCGCCTCCTCGCGAGCGCGATCTTCGGCCAGCAGCTCCTGGTACAGGCCCTCGCCCGGCAGCTCCTCGCTGCGAGCGATCTTGCCCAGCACGCCGTTGACGAACGATGCGGACTGGTCGGTGCCATAGGCCTTGGCAAGCTCGACAGCCTCGTTGATCACGATGGCGTCCGAGACCTCCTCGTCGGTGAGGAAACGCATCTCGTAAACAGCGATACGCAGCAGATTGCGGTCGGCGCCGGGCATGCGCATAAGATCCCAGTTCTTGGCAACGGATCGCAGAGCGCAGTCGATGCGGTCGATATGCTCGTAGGCACCGCGGCACAGCTCCAACGCATAGGGGTCGAGGGGACCCTTCGAGATCAGGAAATCACCCTCGAGGACGCGCTCGAGCGGGATGTCCGTGGCCTCGGCCTGGAACAGCAGCTGCAGCGCCTGACTGCGGGCAAGCGTACGCCCGCGATAAACCTTAAGGCTCAAAGGTTACTCCTTGGGGAAAACGAGGCCGTCGATGCAAACGTCAACACGCTCGACCTCAACGCCCACCTGGGCATCGATGGCGGCGACCACGGCGGCGCGAACAGCCTCGGCGAGTTTCTTGAACGGATAGCCAAAGAACACCACGACACGCACGGTGAGTGCGAGCTTGTCGCCGACGACCTCGGCCTCGACCGCCGGCTCGGAAGCCGGGGCCTTGGACGAGAGCATCATGGAGACAAGGTTGGTGGCAAGGTCCTTGACGCCAACGGAGGCGATGCCCTCGACATCGGACACGGCGCGCGAGACGATGGCGGTCAGAACATCGGGCGAAATGCCGATGCCGTCAATCTTGATTTCCTGGGGCATGAGTCCTCCTAGAAGATTTGGTTGCTAGACGCGGGAGACGAACTTGCCGTCGCGGGTGTCAACCTTGATGACCTCGCCCTCGTTGAGGTACATGGGAACCTGGATGACAGCGCCGGTATCGATCGTGGCCGGCTTGGTGGAACCCTGGACGGTGTCGCCCTTAAAGCCCGGGTCGGTCTGGACGATGGTGGTCTCGATGAACATCGGCGGGGTCACGCCCATGAGCTCATCGTCGGCGAAGAGCAGCTGGCAGACGTCGTTCTCGCGCAGCCACTTGGAGTTCTCGCCCACCATGTCCTCGGGAACGGGAACCTGCTCATAGGACTCGTTGTCCATGAAGATGTAGTCGGTGCCATCGTTGTAGAGGTACTGGAACTCACGGGTGGTGAGCATGACGCTCTCGAACTTGGTGCCGGCGTTGCAGGTGTTCTCGACGACGCGGCCGCTCTTGATGTCGCGGGTCTTGTAGCGCACAAACGCGCCGCCCTTGCCCGGCTTGACATGCTGGAACTCGACGATGGTGTAGACCTTGTCCTTGATGCGGAGACCGAGGCCGTTCTTGAAGTCGGCGGTAGAAATGGTAGGCATAGCGACCTTTCTTGTTATGGGCAGAACGCACAAGCGTCCAAATTACATACGACCGAAATTATACACTTGCAGACGGCGCCTGCAGCGAGCGCATAAAAAGAGAACGCGGGACGCCCGAATCTATCCGGACGCCCCGCCCCAAAAATCTATCGAAATGGACTAGCAATCGATGACGTGGAGGTCATGCGGGGTCTTGGTGAAGGGCTCGTAGCCGTTCTCGGTGACCACGCCGTAGTCCTCCAGGCGCACGCCGCCCACGCCGGGCAGGTAGACGCCAGGCTCCATGGTGACAACCGAGCCGATCTCGATGGTGTTCTTGCTGCGGTTGAAGTTGGGCAGCTCGTGGATGTCGATACCGACGCCGTGGCCCAGACCATGGTTGTAGTAATCGCCATAGCCGGCATCGCCGATGATCTTCTTGGAAAGCTTGAAAATGTCGTTGCCCTCGACGCCCGGATGGATGGCGGCGACGCACTCCTCGTGCGTACGGCGCACGAGCGCGTACAGGTCAAGCTGCTCCTGCGTGGGCCCGCCCATCACGACAGTGCGTGTCATGTCGGAGCGATAATCGCAGTAGCCCGCGCCGTAATCCATGAGGACAAAGTCGCCCTTCTCGATCACGCGGTCGCTCGGGACGGCATGCGGGTTGGCGGTGTTGGGGCCGCTCGCCACGATGGAGCCGAAGGCAAGGCTGTCAGCACCGTTGGCGAACATAAAGATCTCGAGCTCGTTGCGTACCTGCTTCTCGGTCATACCGGGCTTAATAAAGCCGAGCATGTGCTGGAAGGCGGCATCGGTGATCGACTGCGCATGGCGCATGAGTTCAATCTCCTCGGCGTCCTTGATGGCGCGCATCTTGCGGATGTCGTCGTGCATCAGCGGCAACATGCAGGCGACGGAACGGTCCTCCAGGCCACGCTGAATACCCTGGTAGAAGTTGATCTGCATATCGTCCTCGACAGCGCAGACGCGGCACTTGTTGGCTGCGATCTTGCCGGCGACCCAACCGGGGATGGTGCCCTCGTCCATGTCGTAGACCCAGGGGCTGCCGGCGGGTGTGTTCTCCTCAAAGCTGTTGAGGTAGCGCGAGTCGGTATGGAACAGGCACTGGTCAGCCGTAATAAACGCCGCGTGCGGGAACTCGAAGGTGTAGTCGAAGACGCCCTTCACGCCCGTGAGCCAACGAAGATTGGCCTCGTCGCGCACCACGATAGCGTCGTAGCCGCGCTCGACCATCAGCGCACGGACACGTTCGATACGACCGGCAGGACCGGCAGCAAATTCAGACATGCAGATTCCTTTCTTATTGTCTCAAAAAGTGCGGGACGGGTCTCAACCGAACGTCGGAATCGCATGCGAACCGCAACCGATTGGAAACCCGTCCCTCAACATGATACGAAAGACGATGGATGTCAATAAATCTTAGAGAAGTTCTTTGCGGGAAGCCAAGTAGGCGTGAGCATGGCGCTCAAGAACCTCGTCCTCAACACTCGTTAGACGAATGGCGCCGAGCGCTGCGGGCAGCGGCAACATGCTGCGGTTCGAGCGGGCGAACTGCTGCTTGCGGAACTCCTCGATAAACGCGGTGGGCTCCAGGTCGAAGGCAAGCTCCTCAATGCCAAAGTCCTCCAGGCAGTCATCGACCTCAAAAACGTAATCGATATCGAAGTCGCAAGCATCGTGGGCAACGCGCGCCTCGAAACGCATGCCCTCGGACAACAGCTGGTAGGCAGGGATCTGCGAAGCGGCATCGCCCAAGCAGGCGCGCAGGGTACGCTCCCCCGTCTTACCAAAATCGAGCGCATGGCGGGCGCTCGGGTTCGTGGCCATCAGTACGTCCTTGCGGGCAGTCTGAGACCACTGAACAGCATTGACGAGCGCGACCTCCTCGCCCGCGAGAATCTCGGGGACGGTCTCAGTAAACTGATTCCAGCGGGACTTGCTGCTCGAAAGCATGGTGCCAACAAGCACCACAAAGCCGAGCTTGAGGTCCTCGGGGTCCGCCTCACGAACAAGGTCGAGGTCACACACGACCAAGCCCGGTTCGGGACGGAACGCGATAGCGGGAAGCGCATTGGCCGACGAGGCGACGAGCGGCTTCATGGTCGTCGCGACCGTGAGCATGGCATCGAAGGTCGTCGGCAGCAAAGCGCACTCGGTTCGGCCACACCACTGGTTGGCGCACCAGCTAACAACCGAGCAGGTTGCGGCATCGCCAACGGCGACAACCAGATCGTCGCAGGTAATGCCGTTGGCAGACAGGGCGCCAAAGATCGCATCGGCATCGGCCAACGTGGCACCAGCAGGCGAAACCTCAAGGACTAGCGGCGACACGACAAAGCCGGCGTCGACGAGCGCATGCTCAACGACCTCACCAAAACACTCGGATGTGGCGTCGTTCCAAACCACCATCGCGCGCTTAGGCTTGCCAACGGCCGAGGCAAACATGCGCGACAGCTCATCGAACGCGCCCAATCCGACACGGACATCGACGCTGCGGTTTTGGAAATTGATCAGTTGACGGCGAATCATAGCAGCCCACGCTCCAAAAGCATCTCGGCACAAAGGTAGGAAACGTCCTCGAAGGACTTGTTGCGAATATCAAGGGTAAGGTCGGCGGCCTGACGATACAGCGGACGGCGATGCTCAAACAGGCGCGCAGCATGCTCGGGCGAACGGAAATCGGGGCGCGTGTCAGACCGACGAATCTGGCGAATCGAATCCTCGAAGTCGCCCTCGAGGTACACGCACGTACCCATTTCGTGCATCAGTTCAATATTCACCGGCGTCTCGACGATACCGCCCCCGCACGAAACCAACAGGCTGCGCTCGCTTTGGAGCGAACGGAGCGCCGAGGTCTCGAGCTCGCGAAAACGATCCTCGCCCTCGGTCTCAAAAATCTCGGTTACCGACTTGCCGCAACGGCGCACGACCAGACGGTCGGTATCGATAAAACGCCGCTTGAACATGGTGCCCACGTTGCGCGCAAGCGTCGACTTGCCCGCGCCCAAAAAGCCGATAAAGAAGATATGGTCGCAGCCGTGTTTGATGTGCTGAGACATGGCGAAACCTATTCCTCGCAGGGAAGGTCGCGCAGGGCCCGGCGCTCAAAGATACGGAAGATCTGCGTATACCACAGGTCCTGGGTTGCCTGCGGCTTGACCAGAATAGTGTCAACGCCGGCAAAGTTTCCGCTCCATACGTCGGTGTACAGCTGGTCACCGATCAGTACGGACTCGTCGGCCGTGGCGCCCAGACGCTTAAGACCCGCCTTCAAGGCAAACGGGGCGGGCTTCATGGCGTGGCTAATGGCCTCGAGCCCCAGCTCGCGCGCCGACGCCATAACCTGGTCGCGATGCCAGTTGTTGGACACCATGCACAGCTTAAAGCCCTTAGCATGGGCGGCCTCGAGCCAGGCGGAGACCGCAGCGGGTACCTGCTCGGTATCACGTGGCACCAGGGTGTTGTCGCGGTCGAGCAGAATGGCGCGCTTACCGTCGGCCCAGAGGGTATCGAGGTCGATGCGATCGACCGAGGCAACATATCGTTTGGGGCTAAAAATCCTCATGATCAATTCCAAGACTGTTGATGCTCTTCGTAGGTCTTCGAGAAATACTCCTCGTCCTGCGTAATGTAGAAATACAGGTCGTCGGAGTCGGTCGGCTCAAGGGTGGCCTTGAGCGCCTCGAGCGACGGAGAGCAGATGGGCGTGGGCGGCAGGCCCTCATGCTTATAGGTGTTATACGGACTATCGCTCTGCAGGTCGTCGGCGGTAACCTCGCCACCGGTGACATACATCATAGTCGCATCGCTATTGAGATAGCGCAGGCCATCGAGCTTGCCGGCAAGGCGGTTGTAGAAAACCGAGGCTACATGCGCACGTTGATCGGCGTTGAGGCCCTCGCGCTCAACGATGGAGGCCAAGTTGACGATATCGTAGTCGGACATCTCCACACCGTAGCGTTCCTTGATCTTGGCTTCGCAGCTCGCAAAGTCAAGCGACTTGTACTCGGTCTTAAACTGATCGAGCATAGCGCGAATCACGCCATCGGCCGTCGGCGAATCACCCAACGAATAGGTCTTGGGGAACAAGAAACCCTCGAGCGAGTCGTTAGCGGCGCCCTTAAGGAAGCTATAGTCGTCCACGTAGTTGGAGGCCTTGGCCTGGTTGAGGAAGTCTTCCTTAGAGATGCTGTCGTAGGCCTGGGCCACACGGTCGGCGACTTGATCGACCGTCAGGCCCTCAGGGATAGTCAGCGCATTGGAGCCCGCGTTGGGGCCTTCCATGAGCTGCTGAACAACCTTGGTCGCATCCATGAGTGAGGTGAACGAATAATCACCAGGCTTGAGCGACATATCGGCGTTGAGCTTTTTCACCGCCGCATAATAATCCTTGGGATTTTCGACGATATGATTCTCGGAGAGAATCGAAGCGATGCTGTCACCCGAGGCACCATCGGGAATCGTGATAGTAACCTGCTGGCCTGCAACGACTTTCGCACCCTCACCGCCAAAGAAGCCCTTGACGGCTGGCACGACAAAAAAAACGATCGCGACAAGCGCAAGCACGGCAACAACGCCACCGATAATCATAGGCACCGGGGAGCTTTTCTTTTGAGCACCGCGACGAGCATGCGTGTTGTAGCTCGAGCGGGTCGCCGGAGCAACGCCATGCGAACCACGAGCGTGATGCGAATGCGATTGGGGGGCCTGCGTTCGCTGGGTAGGTGCCTGCTGCTTAAAGCGGGTGCCGCCTGCAGGCTGGGCCGTACGAGCAGTGGGCTGCTGAGCCGCGTGAGAAGCCGAATGCTGAACCGAACGAGCAGAAGGCTGCTGACCCGTCCGTTGAACAGGTTGGGCCGAACGAGAGAAGGACTGCGCCGGGCGCGCGGCAGGCTGAGCTGCGCGCTGCGTCGGCTGTGCCGGACGCTGGCCAGGCTGGGCAGGGCGCGACGCCGGCTGCTGTGTACGATTCGGCTGGCGCGGATCAGAAGCACTAGGCATGCGAAACCTCCTCGTTTTTACGATCGAGCCACGTCTGCAAAAACAGGCTGGCGGCAATCATGTCGATCTTGCCCCTCATCTGCTTTTCGTTGAGTCCCTGCTCGCGCAGGATACGCTTGGCCTCTTGCGAGGACAGACGCTCGTCCTCAAACTCCAACGGAAGATCGAGCTCGTCGGCAATCTTTTGCGCCACAGCGGCAACGCGCTCGGCCTGAGGGCCGGGCTCACCGGCCATGGTCAGGGGACGTCCGCTTATCAGGATGTCGGGCTCATAGTCCTCAACCAGGTAGCGGAACGTCTTGGCCATACCGGTGACCTCGGCAGCCGGAAGCACCTTGACAGGCATCGCCATCTTGCCATCACGGCTCGAGACGGCGATGCCAATCCTGGTCTCCCCTATGTCCAGCGCGAGCGCAACCACAGCGACTTCTTAGATTCTTAGGCGCCGAGCGCGGTCTTAGCGGCCGCGAGGGCATCGGCGATGCCGGCAGCATTCTTGCCACCGGCCTGGGCCATGCTGGGACGACCGCCACCGCGACCGTCAACCAGACCCGCGATCTGCTTGATCACGTTACCGGCGTGGAAACCGGCCTTCACAGCGTCATCGGAGCCGGCAGCGAGCAGGGCCGGAGTGCCCTTCTCAGTCACGCTGGCGACGACACAAGCGACAGGGCCGGCGACCTTCTGATGCACGGTATCCCATACGTTGCGCAGGTCGGCAGCCTCAAGGCCCTGGAGCTCAGCGACGACGAGCTTGTAGCCGCCGAGCTCGACAGCACCCTCGATGGCACTGGAAATGGCGTCGGAGGAGCCACCGGTCAGAGCCTTTTTGAGCTTGTTGGACGTCTCGCGCAGCTCGGCCTGCAGGTTCCCCACGCGGGCGGGAACCTCGTCGACGCGGCACTTGAGCGCAGCGGCGGCGGCGTCAACGAGCGCCAGGCGGTCGGCCATATAGTCGAGAGCACCCTTAGAGGTCACGGCCTCGATACGGCGGACGTTCGAGCCCGTAGAGGACTCGGAAATAATCTTGAACAGGCCGATCTCAGCGGTGTTGGCAGCGTGCGTGCCACCACAGAGCTCGCGGGAGAACGGCTGGTCCTCGGCGCCCACGGAGACGACGCGGACGACATCGCCGTACTTCTCTCCAAACAGAGCGACAGCGCCGGCAGCCTTAGCCTCGTCGATGCCCATGACACGGGTCACGACCGGCTTGGAAGCGAAGATCTGCTGGTTGACCAGGTCCTCGACAGCCTTGAGCTGCTCGGAGGACAGGGCCTCGAAGTGCGTGAAGTCAAAGCGCAGGTGCTCGGGCGTCACCAGCGAGCCGGCCTGGGAGACGTGCTCGCCCAGGACCTGCTTAAGGGCGGCGTCGAGCAGGTGCGTGGCGGTGTGGTTGCGGCGCAGGAAGCCACGGCGCTCGGCGTCGAGCGCGGCGGTAACAGCGGCACCGACAGTCAGCGTGCCCTCGGCAACGTGCGCGACGTGGGCATACAGGCCGTTGTGGTTCTTGGTGTCGGCAACGGTCAGAACAACGCCCTCGGCGGAAAGCTTGCCGGCATCGCCCTGCTGGCCACCCATCTCGGAATAGAACGGGGTGCGGTCGAGCACAACCTCGACATCCTCGCCGGCGGCAGCGGACTCGACGGACTCGCCGTTGCGCACGATGGCAACAACCTTGGCGCCCTCGATCACATCGTTGTCATAGCCGTCGAACTCGGTCGCTGCGACCTTGTCCGAAAGCTCGACCCACACGTCGTTGAAGCTGCCCCAGGCGTCGCCCTTGGCATTGGCGCGGGCGCGGGCCTTCTGGTCCTCCATGCAGGCAGTGAAGCCGTCCATGTCGACGTCGTGGCCAGCAGCGCCGGCGATCTCGACAGTCAGGTCAATGGGGAAACCAAAGGTGTCGTGCAGCTTAAAGGCAACGTCGCCCGGAAGGACGGCGCCGTCGGCAAGCGCTGCCAGGGCCTCATCCAGGTAGACGCGACCGTTGTCGAGCGTCGTGGAGAAGCGCTCCTCCTCGGAGGCGACGATACCCTTGACGAGCGCGACGTTCTTGAGCAGCTCAGGATAGGCCTCGCCCATCTGAGCGTTGACCTCGTCGATGAACTTGGTCAGGAAGGCGCCCTCGATGCCCAGCAGGCGACCGTGGAACACGGCACGACGGAGCAGGCGGCGAAGGACGTACTCGCGACCCTCGTTACCGGGAAGGATGCCGTCCGAGATCATAAAGTCGACGGCACGGGAGTGGTCGGCGATGATACGCAGGGAGCGGCTGGCGCCAGAGTAATCGTCGGCGTCATAGGTCTTGCCGCTAATCTTCTCGCCCAGCTTGATGAGGTGCTGCATCAGATCGCCGTCGTAGTTGGCGGTCTTGTGCTGCATGATGGCGGCCATGCGCTCCAGGCCCATGCCCGTATCGAGGTTGCGGTGCGGCAGCTCCGGCATGGAGCCGTCCTCCTGGCGGTCATACTGGGTAAAGACGAGGTTCCAGAACTCCAGGAAGCGGTCGCAATCGCAGCCGGGCTTGCAGTCGGGACTACCGCAGCCGACCTCCTCGCCCATGTCAAAGTAGATCTCGGAGCAGGGACCGCAGGGGCCAGTGGGGCCAGCGGCCCAGAAGTTGTCGTCCTCGCCCAGGCGGGAGATGTGGTCCTCGGCAACGCCCAGAGAACGCCACACGTCGTGGGTCTCGTCGTCCTCGGTGAAGACGGTAAAGTACAGGCGGTCGAGCGGCAGCTTGAACTCCTTGGTGATGAGCTCAAAGGCCCAGGCGCAAGCCTGCTGCTTGGAGACGCCGCCAAAGGAGAAGTCGCCGAGCATCTCAAAGAAGGACAGGTGACGGCCGTCCTCGCCGATGCAATCGATGTCGTTGGTGCGGACGCACTTCTGGCAGGAGATAGCGCCGATCTCCTTCATGGTCTTCTTGCCCTGGTAGTATTCCTTAAACTGGTTCATGCCGGCGTTGGCAAGCAGCAGCGAGGGATCGTCGGGGACGAGGGACGAAGAAGGATAGAGCTTAAGACCGCGCTCCTCAAAGAAGTTGAGGAACTTGGAGCGAATCTCGGCCGTAGTCATTGACGGGTAGTCAGCACTCATAGAGGGAATCTCCTCGGTTTCACATCGAAATAGTTCAAACGTAACGATATTACCATCCCGCCGCGCCTGTGCAAAAAAGAGGGCCGCCAAACAGCGACCCTCCAGCGAAATTGCATGTTAGCACGTATGAATGTTAACCCGAATTACCCCGATAGTTATCGTCATCGTCCATGGAGCCGTCGATGCCGGTTTTGGTATCGTCGTCCGAGTTGGAGTCATCGTCCTTGGCGAAGGGATTCTTGAAGAAGCCCGTGGCATCGGGCTGCAGGCCCGAGAGCTTGATCCAGGGATTATCGAGCTCGGGCTTGGGCATGGCCTTGGCCTCGGGCGCAGTCTCGTTGCCGATGAGCTCGGACTCGTAAATGAAGGTGTCGTCGCCGAGCGCGTCGTAGGCGGCGACCGGGTTGCCAGC
This sequence comes from uncultured Collinsella sp., assembly GCA_902495355.1. GTDB lineage: Bacteria > Actinomycetota > Coriobacteriia > Coriobacteriales > Coriobacteriaceae > Collinsella. Next base: position 173,870 of record CABUWV010000001.1, on the reverse strand, counting down.
GGCATCGCGGTACGGCGTGCCCTTAAACACGGCGCCGTCATAGGCCACAAGCTGGCGGCCGGTCTCATTCTCGAAGTAGTACACGAAGATACCCTTGAGGGCCGCACAAAGCGGGATAGCAATAATCATGCCGATGGGGCCCATGAGTGCCGAGCCAATAACGAGCGCCGTGAGGCTCATGATGGGATGCACCTGCACCGAGCTCTGCATGACCTTGGGGGAAATGACGTTATCGGTGACGTTTTGAGCCACCATGGTCACAACGAGCGTCCACAACGCCAGCATGGGGCTGAACATAAAGCCGAGAACCGTGGCGATCGCCGCGCTTACCCAGGGACCGACAACCGGGACCAAGTGCATGATGCCGGTAAAGATGGCCATGAGCGCCGCGTAGGGATGCCCAATGAGCGTAAAGCCGATAAAGGCGAGGATGCCACCGCAGATGGACGTCACGACCATGCCGCGCATATAACCGCCGACCGAGCGCGAAAGAATCGCGACCATAAAGCGGTACGAGGTCTCCTTTTCCTGCCCGATGATGGTGCAGACCTCGTGGTGCATGCGGGGATAGTCGCAGGCCAACCAATAGGCAAGCACCAAGCCCAGGAAGATGACGAACAGCTGCGAGGCTGTGTTGGTGATCAGCGGGAACACGCCGCGACCGAGCTCGGCAGCGATCTGAGACACATACTTCGATGCAACGGCAACCAACGACGAAAGATTATCGTCCAAATACTCCTTGAGCGGCGTGTTGTTGAGCGTCTTGGCATGCGAGACCATCTCGTTGAGATCACCGCCCGCAGCACGAAGCTGCTCAGGCAGACGGCTCAGGACTTCCATGATCTGACCAAGCAAAATAGGCGACAGGATGCAGACGACACCAACGAGCACCGCCACAACCACGATAAGGGCAATAAGCGAACCGATGCCACGACCGACGCCATGATGCTCGAGCCAGTTGGTAATCGGGGACATCACAAAAGCAACGATGGAGCCGACGGCAAGAAACTCAATAACCGGTGCCAGGATACCCATCAGGTTAAAGATGACGGCGGCGATGACAATGCAGCCGACAACAGCCCAAATGCGCAGCGTCAGAATGCGGGTGTCGCGCAGCACGCGATCGGTTTGTTGGGGGTGCTCACTCATGAACGAATCATCACTCCGTCGGGGTCGATCTTGTCCTGAATCTTCTTAAGCGTGCGGCGCAGCAGACGCGAAACCTGCACCTGAGAAATACCCAGCTTCTTGGCGATCTCGATCTGGGTCATGCCCTTCACAAAGCGCAGCTCGATCACCTCGCGCTCGCGCGGCGAGAAATCACGGATGGCTTCCTCGATCACAAGGCGGTCATCGGTAAAGTCGAGCTCGTTGTCGTCGTCGGCGTAACGGTCGAGAATCGAGGGGGCATCGTCGGAATCGGACGCACCAGGAGCCTCGATGGGCACCGAGGTATAAGCCGAAGACGATTCCATAGCCTCGAGGACCTCATCGACAGTCACATCTAGATACTCAGCGATCTCCTCAACCTTGGGCGAACGCTGCAGCTCGTTGGTAAGTTTGTCAGTAGCCTGGTTGACCTTGGCCGAGAGCTCCTGCAAGCGACGGGGCACGCGCACGCTCCAGCCCTTGTCGCGGAAGTGACGTTTGATCTCGCCCAGGATAGTGGGTGTTGCAAACGTCGTGAACTCGAGCCCGCGCTCGGGGTCAAAGCGGTCGATAGCCTTGAGCAAACCCAGATAGCCGACCTGCATGAGGTCGTCGAGCGGCTCGCCGCGATTCTTAAATTTGTTGGCAAGAAACCTTACCAGATTCATATGGGACATGACGAGCTGCTCGCGGGCGTCCGGATCACCGGTCTCCTTGTAACGACGAAACAGCTCGCGGGTTTTCTCCTTGTCCCAAGCGGTCTTGCCGCTCCGGGAACGTTCGGTCATATTAAATATCCGCCTTGAGGTCGAGGGAAAGCGTCAGGGGCGCCGCAGTCTTTTCGTAGGAGTCGCACACGCTCGCCAAAATAAGCTCGGCATAAACAGCAGCCTGGTCATCCTCGTCGACAGTGGCCTGATCGCCAAAGGTAAAGGTCATGCCAACGTGGGTCTCATCGACATCGAATTTGATTGAGATGTCGTCGGAATCAACAGCCGTGCAGCCAAAGATAAAGGCTTCCTCGGCAGCCATGCGGATGTCCTCGATGCGATCGACAGACATGGAACACAGGGCACCAACGTTGGCTGCCGTCATGCGCACAAGGCGAGCGAGACGCGGGTCGCCGGCAACGGTCAGCGTGATGGGGCAGGTTGCTTCGCTACTCATCGCAGGACTCCTCAGAGGTCTCGGCGGGCGTATACGTGTAATACTGAGCCGGCTTGGCTACAGACTTCCGGCCATCATCGTCGCCCGCGGCGGCCTCGTCCTCGCCAATCAAGACGCGCTCGGTCGGCTGCTCGGCTTCTTCGGCGGCAGCGGAAAGCTTGCGCTCGGCTTCAGCTGCAGGAGCCTTCACCTTATTGAAGAGCTTCTGCACAGCACCGGCGGCAGAGTCGGTCACGCTCGACACAGCATTGCTGGCCTCGGCCATGCTGCCCGTAACCTCGGAAATGTCGCGAACCACGGCTTCGACCTCTACGAGATTGGAGGTAAGGGCATCAACTGCCGTCTTGCTCGACTTAAGCAGCGGCTCCATCTGGGCAAGCGCCGGCGTAAGCTCATCGACAGCGCCATCGAGCTTTGCCACCACAGGCTGAGCCTCGGCGATGGTGTTGTTGAGGTCGTTCACGGTCTTATCGAGCGAGTCAACAACATTGCGGGTCTTGCGCAGGGTAAGCGCGAGCTCAGCGATGGCCCACACGCCGGCAACGGCGAGCAGCAGCAGGGCGATTTGAATGGGACTCATACAAGCCTCCCGGAAGAATCGAAATACAGACGCTTTTCATGGTACCCCAAAGGGGACCGAACATGCCAAGAGCAGCAACGTGGGACAAAATTATCAGCAGCTACTTCGGTGCATTCCCGCTGCGGTCACGTTCGCTTTGCTCTACGCGCCACTCTTCCCAGCCGCGCCCGGCAGGCTGCCAGAACGCACCGCGCTCCAGCCCCTCGGGCAAATAGCGCTGATCGACCCAGCCTTCAGGATAATCGTGCGGATATTTATACACACCGTATTCATCGCTGCCCGGGCGATGGCGATCGCGCAGATAACTCGGCACCTCGCGAAGCCCACTAGAATGGATATCGGCCAGCGCCGCATCGATCGAAGCCTCACACGCGTTGGATTTTGGCGCCAAGCACACATAGAGTGCAGCCTGAGCAAGGTTAATTCGACACTCGGGATAGCCGATGACCTCGGCAGACTTAAACGCGGCATGTGCCACCAAAAGCGCCTGTGGGTCAGCGTTGCCAACGTCCTCAGAGGCATGAATCATAATGCGACGGGCGATAAACTTAGGATCCTCGCCTGCATCGATCATGCGCGCAAGCCAGTAGACCGTGGCATCTGGATCGCTGCCACGCATGGACTTAATAAACGCACTGATGATGTCGTAGTGCATGTCGCCGTTTTTGTCATACGAAAAGCCACGACGCGGGTTGGCAATCTTAACGTCATCCACGGTGATGGGATAGCGCTCCCCCGCCGCCGGCGCTGGCGTCCCGTCCGTATCGAGACGCGTGACGGCAATCTCGCTCGCAAGCTCGAGCGTCGTGAGCGCCGAACGAGCGTCACCCGCGGCCAGCGCGCAGATGGTTTTAACCACATCCTCATCGGCCGAGAACTTGCCGTTCAGACCCTGCGGTGCCTCGAGCGCACGCTCGATGAGCGTCGCGATGTCCTCGTCCTTTAAGTGCTCAAGCTCCACCACGCGACCACGCGAGAGCAACGCCGAGTTGACCTCGAAGTACGGATTCTCCGTCGTGGCGCCAATCATAATGACGGTGCGGTTCTCAACCGCATGCAGCAGGGCATCCTGCTGCGACTTAGAGAAGCGATGAATCTCGTCGATGAATAGAATAGTGCGGCGGTCGTAGGTATTCAGGCGCGTCTTGGCCTCGTCAATCACGCGACGCAGGTCCTTCACGGTACCCGTCACGGCGCTGACCTCGACAAACTCGCTCCTGGTATGGTTAGCGATAATGTGGGCCAGCGTCGTTTTGCCCGTACCGGCCGGCCCGTACAGAATCACACTCGACAGCACGTCGTGCTCAATTGCGGCACGCAACCACGAGCCCTTACCGACGGCCTTTTGCTGGCCCACATACTCGTCGAGCGAATTGGGCCGCATGCGCACCGCGAGCGGCGCATTTTTAAAGGAACGCTCGCGCGTCGAGGCAGAAAAAAGGTCGTCCATAGCCATCCCGTGCATCAATCAAAAACGTTTTCAACTAACCAGTATACCGAAAGGATACGAACTACCGTTCGTTAATATAGGTACGGTGCGGAAACTTTAAACCAGGGAACAGCTTACTCGTCAGCTCGCAGAAATAACCGTCCGTCATACTCGCGATATAATCCACCACGGCTTGATCCTTGTCGTCCTGCCAGGCATAGGTGCGATCGTAGTAGGAAAGCTGCTGCTCAATGCGCGAAATGTGGTGCTTAAAGATATACGAAGACTCGTCGCCTTCGTTTATATCCTGCAGGCAACGGTCGTAAAGCTTTTCGAATGCCTCACGCAGCTCCGCCTCGGAATCGCCCTCGATACCGCCCTTGCTGTAGATCTTCTCGTAGTTCTCGCGCTTGGCCCGGCGGATCTCCTCAAATAGGTCCTCACTCATCTCGATACGCGGTTTACCGTAGCTATGCTCAACGATGTCGATGGAAGCGTGCGTGAGGATCCAGCTGTTATAGGCCCCGCCCCGACCATCATCAAAGGCGTCGGGTGACAGCAGGCCCGCCGCAATGGCGTCTTGGCGATCGCGCCCAACGTAGGCAAGGATATCCGAAATGCGAACAACGCAGCCCTCGAGCGTCATGGGACGCAGGTGCTCAATAGCGCCATAGCCCGCGGCGATACAGTCCTCAACCGTCTGATCGAACTGGTCAAAGGAGCCCATGTCCGAGAGCTCAAACACACGCTGCTCGTACTCGCCGTTATGGCATAGCACGCCGTCAAGCGTCTGGAGCGACACGTTGCGGCCATACAACGCGTCGAGCACGCGGACCGACTGCACGTTATGGAAAAAATAACGCCCCGTACGCTCGTGATAGATATCGTTGAGGAAGCGCTCGCCGGCATGGCCGAAAGGCGTGTGTCCCAAGTCGTGGCCCAGGCCAATCGCCTCGATCAGATCGCAATTGAGCCCCAGGGCGCGACCGATATCGCGCGCAATGCGCGAGACAAGCTGCACGTGCAAACCGCGGCGTGACAGATCGTCATTGCTACGGAAGCTAAAGACCTGCGTTTTACCTGCATAACGGGTATACGCCGGAAGATGAAGTATCTTTTCGGTATCGCGCATAAACGCCGGACGCATAAGCGTGCCTTTGTCGGCGGCGCGATCAATACGACGAATAGCCTGATCGTCGTTGCAACGATACGGGTTGACATAGCCCGAAGCACGATCGGCGGCAATGCGTTCGACAAGTTCGGGCGACAACGCCGAGGGGATACGGTCCATGCGCGCCTTAATGACGGCCGTTTCTTGATTAGATGCCATGGCATGCTCCTTAAGAAGGATGCGCAATCGGTTACAAAGTGCAGCCCACGACCTCGATTATGGCAAAAATCGGCACTAAAAACGGGAGCAATGGCAGGGAGCGCGATTTTGTGAAGAGACAGGAGAGGGCCAGGGCCAGGAGTGCGACGGCAAATGCCACGATGCCACCCATAGGGTCGAGCGTGCAAAGCGCGAAGAGTGCCTTGGCATCCCCCATGCCGATGCCCGGGATTTGGCGAAGACGACGCCAGAGGGACTCAGTCAGCACGAGAGCAAGATAAACAATGACGGCAAGACCGGCGTGGTCAAGCGCTGTGTTCAAACCGAGGTCGAGCCAAACACCCGCCAACGCCGCCACGGCACATGCGCCGGCAAGCCCATTGGGAAACCGTCGCTCTCGGGCATCAATTGCCACGCCGGCAAAGATGCAAATCCAAAACGGGATATAGACCATCGGACGCCTCCTCGAGCTGCATCGCAAAAGCAAAAACCACCACAAAGGTGCCTGTCCCCTTTGCGGTGGTTTTGGTGGTGGTTATTTGGCGCCTTGCATGACCTCGTCAAGGGTAACGTTGACGGCGTGCTGCGTCGGCACCCAGTCGACCTTCAGGAACAGCGCGGCCACCGTGATGGGGATATAGCTGAACATAAAGATCGGGAAGGTAAACAGGTTAGTCACCAGACGCCACTTTTGCGCGCAGTGAATGTGCTTGTACTCAAAGATAGTCGTGAGCAGCGCCAGGATAAAGAAGGTCTGATACATCATGGCGAAGGTCATAATGAGCGAAGCGGCGCACGCCTGCATCTCGACTTCGGTAGCCAAGAAGCCGTGCGAAAGACCGCCCACGATCAGGAACGTCGCATTGGCGAGCATCGAGATCAGCGATAGCAGCATACCCGGGGCGATGGTCATAAACATGTCGTAGGCAGCAAAGCGATGATAGCGGAAGGTCGATTTGACCAGGTGCTTGCCATAGGTAAAAAAGACCTGGTAGAAGCCCTTGGTCCAGCGCATGCGCTGTTTCCAGGACGCCTTAAACGTCACCGGCTGCTCGTCAAAGAACTCCGCCGGCGCATAGCCAATGCGAATGCCGTGAATGGCGCAGAACGTGGTGAACTGGATGTCCTCGGTCAGCGTGTGGAACTGCCAACCGTGCATGCCCTCGATGACACTGGCGGAGATGAGGTAGCCCGAACCCGAGACGGCGCAAGACGTCTTACAGATATTACGCGCGTTGTTGAGAAAGCGCGCCTCGCGCAGGTACCAAGTAGCATTAGCTGCCGAGATCCACGAGCTGCCAAAATTCTTGGAGTTGCGATAGCTCGTGACCACATGGAATCCCTGGTCAAAGGCATCGTTCATCTTGGACACGTAATCGCGGGAGATAACGTTATCGGCATCGAAGATAAAGTAGCCTTCAAACGTGTCGGGATACTCGTTAAGGATGCGGTCGAAGCCAAAGTCCATGACCCAGCTCTTACCCTTACGGGCAAGATCATTGCGCTCGTAAACAATGGCACCGGCCTCGCGTGCGAGCTGCGCGGTGTTGTCGGTGCAGGCGTCGGCAACGACAAAGACCTCGATAAGCTCGGACGGATAGTCCTGGTCCTTGATGGAGCGTACGAGATTGGCAATTACGGCTTCCTCGTTATGCGCCGCGATAAAAAAGGCATAGCGATGGAGTTTTTTGGCCTTGGGAGGCGCGACCTCGCCACGAAGAGCGCCAATGACAAAGAAGACCACCTGGTACAGAAAGCAGACCGTGAGCAGCGTGACGACAATCTGGTTGAAGATCACGATGGGTGTGTTGGTTTGTAAAAAGGCGAGCATGCAGGCTCCCAGCAACGTGTAACGTAAACAATCGTATATCTTACCGCAGGCTTACCGAGTTCAAGAAACCACCTAATACTGGCTAGGCTTCGAGAAGACCGAGCTGCGGAACGATTTCATCTCCAACGGCCGTGCGACCGAGCGAGCGCGGAGCCAGATCGTCGAGAACCGCAGCGAGATCCCACGGCAACTCGTCACGGCACTCAATGCGCTTCCCCGTTACGGGATGATCGAACGCAACGCGCCAAGAATGCAGGAACTGCCTGGTCAGGCCCTGATCGGCACGCGCATCGCACTTGCCGTAGAGCGGATCGCCCACGCAGGCGTGGTTGATATGGCGCATATGCACGCGAATCTGATGTGTGCGGCCCGTAAACAGGTGGCACTCAACGAGCGTATAGCCGTCGTCAAAACGCGTGGAATCAAAGCGCTCGAGGACCTTAAAGGTCGTAATGGCCTGACGGGCAAAGGGGTCATCCGAAACCGCCATCTTCACGCGGTCGCGCGTGGAACGGGCAATACCGGTGTTGATAGTGCCCTCGTCCATGGCGATGTGACCGTGAACGAGCGTGATATAGCGACGGTCGAGCGTGCGCGTGCGGATGAGATTCTGAAGCGCGCGCTGGGTGTCGTCGTCTTTTGCCGCGAGCATAAGGCCCGAGGTATCGCGATCCAGGCGATGCACGATGCCGGGGCGGTCCTCACCCTGCACAGTACCAAGATGATCGATGCCGCAGTGGTAGACCAGAGCGTTCGCAAGGGTGCCGCTCTCGTGGCCATGGGCGGGATGGCACACCAGGCCCCGCTGCTTGGAGAGCACGATAAGGTAGTCGTCCTCGTAGCGGATATCGAGGGGAATGGCCTCGGGAATCACGTCGGTCGGGTCGTGCGGCTCGGGCAAGTCGACCGAGATGCGATCGCCGGCGCGTACGGCGTACTTTTTAGAGAGACAAGTCTCACCGTTGACGGCAACGGCACCTCCCTCGATCAGATGCGCGCAGGCAGAGCGCGTGGGACAGCCATCGTTGGCGCCCAAATAGGCGTCAAGACGCTGACCAGCGGAATCGTCGGCAACAAGAATATGGATGTCAGCCATTAACGCTCATTCCTTTCGCGAATCTTGCGGGCACGCTCCCCACGCTGCTTGGCTTTGCGCTTAGCGCGGGCCTCATCACGGGCATTGAGCTCGGCAGTCGCATCAACCTCGCGAGCGGCGGGACTCAAGAACATGTAACCAATGAGCGCCAGCACGACGCCGACCGTAATGCCGATATCAGCCACGTTAAAGACGGGAAAGTCGATGAAGGTGGTTGCGATAAAATCGGTCACGAAGCCAAAGACAAGGCGATCGATCGCGTTGCCGATGGCGCCGCCCGCAACCATGGCCATGCCCACAACCTCTAGACGAGCGAGCTGAGGCGCACGGAGCAAGTACACGGCAATGGCGACAATGACCGCAAGCGCCAGCAAAGCGAACGCAACGCCATGCCCCTCGCCCATGCTAAAGGCAGCACCGATATTACGGACAAACATAAAGTCAATGACACCGGGGATGACGGTCACATGCAAAGCGTCGCCCACGGCACGAACCGCAAGCTTGGTCAGCTGGTCAACAAGCAGCACAACCAGCGCCACCCCACCAGCAACACCCAACCGCCAACGCAAAGGCGGCGTCATATCCGCACCACGACCCAAAGAAATCCCCTACCCTCAAGATCATCGAATTACGTTTAATACAAAGAACTATCTTATATTGCCATACGCAGAACGCACGACATATCCACCAACGCAAGCGAAATAACCAGCTAAAAACGAAAGCGACATTCCGAATAACGGAATGTCGCTTAATAGCTTTCGACTAAAAACGCAAGTCGAAAGAAAGCCTCTAGCTCCAGCAATGGAAACGCCGCGTTATCGTCACCAACAGCGAAAACGTCCCTAAGCGAGCAAGGTGACGTGAAAGAGGAGGGAAGCGTACTTTGGTACGCGACCGACGATTGAACGTCAGATTGCCGCTTAGGGGCGTTTGCAGCGTCGGTAGGTTACGGCGTTCTACGAACGCCGTAACCTACAAAGCATCGGCGCAGCGCTTGCAAATATGCGCGTGGCCGTTGTACTCGCCGACGGTGGTGCGGTAGTTCCAGCAACGGTCGCAGCACTCGCCCTCGGCAGCCTCGATGGCAACGGAGAGCTCCTCGCCCTGGGTCAGCTCAACATCGGAGACGATGTAGAACTCGGCCAGGTCGACGGCCTTATCGCCGGTCAGCAGCGCGTACATCTCGGCGGGAACGACCGCCTTGACGCGGACCTGCTGGCTCTTAGTGAAGGTGCCGGCGGAGCGGGCATCCTCAAGGGCCTTGGTCACGGCGCTACGGAGCTCGAGCGAAGCCTCGAGCACGCCCTCAAACTCATTGGCCTCGTCGACCGTGATGGGCGACTTATACCAATCGAGCAGCGCGGCGTACTTCTGGTGATCGACACAGCCGGCGGGCGCATATGCCATGGCCTCGTCGACCGTGTAGGACAGAATCGGCTGCAGGTCGCGCATGAGCATCGAGAAGAGCTCAGCCAGCACGGTCTGAGCGCTGCGGCGCTCGAGCGAGCCGGGCTTGTCGCAGTACAGACGATCCTTCAGGGCGTCGAGGTACACGTTGGAGAGCTCGGTAACCACGAAGTCGTAGAGCGCACGGTAGGCGCGCGGGAACTCGTAGCTGGCGTAGGCATCGTCGACCTCGGCCTGGACCTGGGTCAGGCGGGCAAACATGAGCTTGTCGAGCGGCAGCAGGTCGGCAAAGGCGACGCCGTCGGTCTCGGGCTCAAACTGACCCTCGAGCTCGGAGAGCAGGAAGCGCAGAGTGTTGCGGAAACGACGGTAGGCATCGGACGTACGGGCAAGGATCTCGTGGTCGATGGACACGTCGGAGCTGGTGTCGACCGAGGCAACCCACAGGCGGATGATGTCGGCGCCCATCTCGTCGCAGACCTTGTTGGGGTCGATGACGTTGCCGAGCGACTTGGACATCTTGCGGCCCTGGCCATCGAGCGTGAAGCCCTGCGAGACGACCGCCTTGTACGGGGCATGACCGTTGGCACCCACCGAGGTGAGCAGCGAGCTCTGGAACCAACCGCGATGCTGGTCGGAGCCCTCGAGATACACGTCAGCCGGGTACTCAAGCTCGGGGCGATATTCGCAGACGGCCTTCCAGGACACGCCGGAGTCCCACCACACGTCGAGGATGTCCTTATCGGCCTTGAGGTGATGGCCGCCGCACTTGGGGCAGACGCAAGCCTCGCCCAGGTAGCTCTCGGGAGCGTCGGTGAACCAGGCGTCGGAGCCCTTCTCGTGGAAGAGCTTGATGACGGCGTCGAGCGTGGCGTCGTTCATGACCTTCTCGCCGCAGTCGGCGCAGGTGTAACTCGGGATAGGCACGCCCCAGTTGCGCTGGCGGCTGATGCACCAGTCGGGACGCTGCTCGACCATGGCGCCAATGCGGTTGGCGGCATGCGCCGGATACCACTTGACGTTCTCGCGGACCTCTTTGCCAGCCTGCTCACGCAAACCGGTCTTGTCCATCGAGACAAACCACTGGTCGGTAGCACGGAAGAGCACCGGGTGCTTGCAGCGCCAGCAGTGCGGATAGCTGTGCGTGATCTTCTTCTCGAGGACCAGGGTGCCGCGCTCGCGCAGGAACTCGATGATGTGCGGGTTGGCCTCATCGGTATCCATACCGCTGAAGGGGCCGCCGGTGCCAAACTCCTCACCGGTGTAGAACTTGCCGTCGTCATCGACCGGCATGCAGATGTCAGTGATGCCCTCCTTGAGGCAGGCAAAGTAGTCGTCGACGCCGTGGCCGGGCGAGTTGTGGACGATACCGGTACCGTCATCGACGCCGACGTAATCGGCCAGCAGCGCCACGCCCTCAACGCCGTCAAAGATCGGCTGCTTGTAGTGGATGTGGTGGAAGGTTTCGGCGGGAACCACGTAGGGCTTGCCGTCGACCATAACCGGGGTGTACTCCCAGCCAAACTCCTCGCAGCACTTGGGAGCCAGGTCCTCAAGCATGACCTCGGCACGACCTTCGTGCTCAACGGCGACATAGGCGGCGCCGGGCTTGAGGGAAACGGCCTGGTCGGAGGGGATGGTCCACGGCGTGGTCGTCCAGATGATAAAGTCGACCGGGCCGTCGAAGTTCTCGAGGCCGGCAGGCTTGGAAGTCATCTCAAAGCGCACGAAGATGGACGGGCTCGTCTCGTCGGAGTACTCGATCTCGGCCTCGGCGAGTGCGGTGTGGCAGTGCTTGCACCAGTGAACCGGCTTGTGGCCGCGATAGATCATGCCCTTATCGAACATGGCCTTGAAGACCTCGATATCGGCAGCATCATGCTGGTGATAGAGCGTCAGATAGGGGTTGTCCCAGTCGCCGAGCACGCCCAGACGACGGAAGCCGGCCTTCTGCAGCTCGATGTTCTCGACAGCGAACTCGTTGCAGAGTTCACGAATCTTGGCCGTGGGGGTCTGGTTGAACTTCTCGGTGCCGAGTTTCTCCTCGACCTTGTGCTCGATCGGCTGGCCGTGGCAGTCCCAACCGGGGACATAGGGAACCTCATAGCCCTGCATCATCCAGTAGCGGTTGATCATGTCCTTGGAGATCTTGTTCATGGCGTGGCCGATGTGGATCGGGCCGTTGGCGTACGGAGGACCGTCGTGCAGCACGAACTTCTTGTGACCCTCGTTCTTCTTCAGAACCTGCTCGTAGACCTTGTTGTCCTGCCAGTCCTTGAGTCGCTTGGGCTCGGACTTGGAAAGACCGGCACGCATGGGAAAACCGGTCTTGGGCAGATTCATCGTCTGCTTGTACTCGTTTGCCACGGTACCCCTTTCATATCGTGGGCGCACACGCCCGTTGGGCACCAAAAAGGCGCCCGTCCCTACAAGCTGGGACGAAGCGCCACAAAACGGGCTGTGCCCGCAAAAGCTCTTCGCTTAACCACCCAGCTTAGATGCCCTCGCCCGCTTCTAGCGCGCTCGCATCCGTTACTCGGCTGGCCTGTATCGACGACCATCTCGGCGATATCTACTAAGACGTGCCTGTGTGGCACGTCCGTTGGGACCGCAGCTCCGGGGTGATTTTCATCGGTCGCATGCACGGGTTCTCAGCGCTCCCCGCTCTCTGTAGCATGCGGACGGCCGACTACTCGTCCCCATCAACGCTATGCGGAGTATGCTAGCACGTTCAGCGCCGGCGAAAAACCCTCAACACTGGTTTTATACGTTCGAAATTTCTCGCGGCTGTGGACCTTCTCTTGGAGCAAAATACCTGAAAGCACTTTATCGAACGAAAGAAGGTTGATATGCGCACGATTGGAATGAGCGACTACACCGTTGGCGAGGATTGCTTTGACGAGCTGCCCGGCGCACTGGCCGAGTACGGCGCGAAGAAGGTCGCGATCATCGGTGGCAAGCGAGCCCTGGCTGCGGCGCTGCCGGGAATCGAGGCGGCACTTGAAGGTACCGATGTCGAGGTCCTGGAGACGCGCGTCTATGGCACCAACAGTACGCGTGCCAATATCGCCAAGGTCGTGAACTCCCCTGCCTGCCAGGAGGCTGATGTTCTTATCGCCTGCGGCGGCGGCAAGGCGCTCGACACCGTCAAGACGGCGGCCATCGAGCTCAAGAAGATCGTCTTCACTGTCCCGACGATCTGTTCCAACTGCTCCGCCGCGACCGCCATTGCCGTCGTGTACAACGACGACGGCTCGCTCGAGGGCTATTCGTACCCCAACCGACCGGCGCACATCTTCATCAACCCCAAGATCATCGCCGAGGCACCGGCGGAGTACTTCTGGGCCGGCGTGGGCGATGCCCTGTCCAAGCAGCCCGAGGTCGAGTACGCAACGAGCGCCGGTAATTTGGAGCACACCGCCGGTCTTGGCCTGGCGCTTGCCCACACCTGCTCCGAGCCGCTGTTTACCTATGGCGTCCAGGGTCTTGAGGACGTGCGCCAGGACCTGTCGAGCGAGGCCGTCAAGCAAATCGCACTCGATATCGTGGTCAATACGGGCTATGTCTCGAACCTGACGAACCAGAACGATTACTACTACAACTCGAGCGTGGCGCACGCATTCTACAACGCCACATGCAGCATTCCGCGCGAGGGCACCTACCTGCACGGCGAAGTCGTGAGCCTGGGCGTGCTCGTGCTGTTCGCCTATACGGGCGATACCGAGAACCTTGAGCGCTACGTGGCCTTTAACAAGCAGATGGGCCTGCCCGTGACGCTTGAGCAGGTCGGGCTTTCCGAGTCCGATATCCCGGCCCTGTGCGAGTACGCGCACGCCACCAACGAGTGGAAGCAGGGCAACCCCGAGCCCTTCACCGACGAAAAGTTCACCGCCGCCATCAAGGCCGCAAACGCCTACGGCCAATCTATCCTGGCCTAACCGACCAAAACCGCCACAAAGGGGACAGGCACCTTTGTGGCGGTTTTTTATTGCCGTAACATGCTCGAGTCGAACTCGCTTGCCGGGATCACACGGTAGCCGTGGCGCAGGAGCAGGTCGACGAAAACACCGTTGCCCACGGTGAGCGTACCGCTGAACGTTCCGTCGTAGATGCGACCTACGCCACACGAGGGGCTGCGGTCCTGCAGGATGCACGCGGCGATCTCTTCCGGCCCACCCGCCTGCTCGCACATGTCGAGCGCACGTTGGGCGCCTAGGCGAAATTCCAGGTCAACGGACACGCCCTCGCAGGTACGGACCTCGCCGTTCACAATCTCGGACGGCCTGCGCGGCGTGGGCAGGCCGCCAAAGACCTCAGGGCACACCAAGAGGACCTCGGTCCCCGTACGCTCGCAGGCCTCGACCAACTCGCGATGATAGTTGTCGAGCCCGTTATACTTGCAGCTCTCGCCCATCAAGCAGGCACTTACCACGATCTTCATATACAACTCTCCCCACGCAAAACGCCCCATTTGAGATAAACACTCAAATGGGGCGATTGACACTGCGCAACCAGTATTACTGCTGCTTTGGCATCAGCGGATTCTCGCGCGTGAGGAGGTTCATGAACTCCTCGCCCGTGATCGTCTCCTTCTTGTACAGATAACGAGCCAGCTCATGGAGCTTGAACTTGTTCTCCTTGAGGATCTGCAGGGCGCGATCGTGCGCGTCCTCGATCAGTTTAGCGACAATCGCGTCCACACGCTCGGCCGTACCGGGGGCGCAGGTGAGCGACGTGTCCTGATTGAGATACGCGTTCTGCACGGTACCGAGCGCCATCATGCCAAACTCGTCGGACATACCAAAGCGTGTCACCATGTTGCGGGCGAGCTTGGTGGCCTGCTCGATATCGTTGGCGGCACCGGTCGTCATCTCGCCAAAGATGAGCTCCTCGGCCGCACGGCCGCCGCAGTAGACGGCGAGCTTGTCCAAGACCTCCTGGCGCGTCGTCAGGAAGCGCTCGTCCTCCTCGACCTGCATGGTGTAGCCCAGAGCGCCACTCGTGCGCGGCACGATGGTGATCTTGGTAACCGGCGCGGAACCCTTTTGGCGGGCAGCGACGATGGCATGACCGATCTCGTGGTAGGAAACGACCTGCTTCTCATGGTCGGAAAGCACCGTGGACTTACGCTGTTGGCCGGCAATGACGACCTCCACCGACTCCTCGAAGTCATCCTGGGTTGCACGCTTGCGACCCTCGCGAACGGCGCGCAGGGCGCCCTCGTTGATGATATTGGCCAGGTCGGCGCCCGAGGCACCGGGCGTGGCGCGGGCAATCGCGGTCAGATCGATCGGCGGCTCGGTCTTCACACTCTTGGCGTGAAGCTCGAGGATGTTCTTACGACCGGTCAGATCGGGCAACTCGACGGGAATGCGGCGGTCAAAACGACCGGGGCGCAGCAGCGCCGGATCGAGACTGTCGGGGCGGTTGGTTGCGGCAAGGACAACGATACCCTTGTGGTTATCGAAGCCATCCATCTCGGTCAGCAACTGATTGAGCGTCTGCTCGCGCTCGTCGTTGCCGCTAAAGCCGCCGCCATCACGCTTCTTACCGATGGTATCGATCTCATCGATAAAGACGATACACGGGGCCTTTTCCTTGGCCTGCTTAAACAGGTCACGAACCTTTGCAGCGCCGCGACCAACAAACATCTCAACGAACTCAGAGCCCGAAATACTAAAGAACGGAACACCGGCCTCGCCGGCAACAGCCTTGGCAAGCAGGGTCTTACCGGTACCCGGAGGGCCAACAAGGAGAGCACCGCGCGGCAGCTTGGCGCCGATCTCCTCGTAGCGCTGCGGCTTCTCCAGAAAGTCGACGACCTCCTTGAGAGACTCCTTGGCCTCTTCCTGGCCGGCGACGTCCTTAAAGGTCACGCCCACGTCCTTGGAGGCGATCACGCGCGCGCCGGACTTACCCAGTCCGCCGCCACCAAAACCGCCGCCGCCAAAGTTCATCGACGGGCCGTCATCACCCATGGCCTTCTTCATGCGGCGGTTGAGCCACCAGCCGATCAGGAAGAAAATCGCCATGGGAAGGATGAGCGTAAGCAGGTAGTAGGTCATCAAACCCGAGTTTTTATCGGGAACGACCGACTCCAGCGAAGCGCCAGACTCAAGCACGCGATCGGTAAAGCCCGCATCGTTCGGCACACCGGTCGTCTTATAGGCGATGTTCTCGTCCTCGCCCTTCTTGGTGTAATAAATCGAGTAATCGTCCGTGTTGTACTCGACCTTGTCGACACTCTTCTTATCGAGCGCTTTGACAAACGTCGAGTAATCGGTCTTCGTAATCTGCTGCGTGTGACCGATGTTAGGGAACAGAACGGTCGAGAGCACGAGGTAGACGACGAAGGCGATGAGCACGTAGAGAATCATATTCCGTCTACGTTTGTTGTCATCCATCTCCATCTGCTTGAACTCCATCTACTGGGGTTGATAATGCTAACTAGAATACCCAACCCGGCCGGCGATAAACCGACGCCGGGCACGAAAGGATAGAGATGGCATCACTGGAAGTCGGCAAGGTTCAAATCTATACGGGCAACTGATCGCGATGAAACCCGACACCACAGAGCTCATACTGACCGGCCGCGGCCTGCTGCCCCTCGCTGACCTCGCCGACCTGGTCACCGAAATGCGCCCCGTCAAACACTACTTCGACGAAGGACTCCTAGCCCGCCAAGGCATCGAATACTAGCCATTGGGGACGTCCCGAATGGCTAGGCGGTGGCGCGGCCGAGCCAGTTGCCGCTGTGATGGTAGACGGTGAACATCATGGCGGTGATTACCCAGGTTACGGGGTAGACAAGCAGCAGGTGCTCAAGCGACGGATCGAACGGCATAATCGCAAACACCCAGATCACCCTAAGCACGACGGTGCCAAAAATCGTGAGCAGCATGGGCTGAAGGCTCACGCCGGCGCCGCGGATAGAGCCCGACGCGTTCTCGATAATCGAGAAGATTGCGTAGAACGGCGCGATGAAATGAAGAATCGTCGTGGTGTACGCCGAAATCGAAGCATCGTCGACAAACAGACGCGACAGAGGACCCGAGAACACCAGCAGCACGGCAGACAGGCCACCAATGAGCATAAACGACAGCACGAGCGACGTATGGTAGCCCTTGCGCATGCGCTCGTAGTTGCGCGCGCCAAAGTTCTGTGCCGAGAACGTGGTGATCGACACGCCAAGCGCCTCGGTAACCATCCAGACAATGCCATCCAAACGGCCCGAAAGACCCCACGCCGTGGTGACATCGGCGCCAAACGAGTTGACCGACACCTGAATCAAAACGTTGGAAATCGAATACGCAGCAGACTGAAAGCCAAGCGGCAGACCACACGAGATCATGCTCTTACAAATACCCGGATCAATGCCGAGTTTGGACAGTGAAAGCCGCCACGCACCCGGTGCGTGCATCATACGAATCACGATCATCGTGGCGTTGGAGCAAATGGTCAGCGCCACCGCGATGCCGCAGCCCAAAGCCTCCATATGAAGCACGGCAACGAAGATGACATCCAGCACCGCATTAACAAGGCAGCCGGAAGCGATGATCACAGCAGGCCCGCGCGTGTCGCCCACGGCGCGCAGCAATGCCGTTCCCATATTGAGCAGCAGCGCCGCAACCATGGCGGCAAAATAGCAACGAGCATAGGCAACGCCCTCGGCCAATAGTTCATGCGGTGTGTTCATAAGTACCAGCATGGGCTCAACGAACACTATGCCAAGAATCGAGAAAACGATACCGCCCACCAGCGCGAGCGTCATGGCCGTATGGACCGATCGGCTCAGGCGCTCGTCATCGTGCTGACCAAAAAACTGACCGGTAATAACGGCACATCCAGCACCCACACCGACGCAAAAACCAATGCAGAGCTCCGTAAGCACCATCGTGGCCTGAATGCCACCCAGCGCGAGCTTGCCGCCAAACTGACCGACGATATAGGTACCGATAAGCGTGTATGCCTGCTGAAAGAACGAACTAAAGAAGATGGGGACGCACAGCGACAGCAGCTGCTGCCAAATAACGCCCTGCGTTACATCGATAGCCGTAGATTTCTTAGCCACACGCCCTCCCCACTAGCGTACGTCATACAACAAAACATCAATTGAACGGCAAAGCCATTATCAGCTTAACACCAACCGAAGACAGCAGAAACGCCCTTGGCGGCAAAGCTCGAGAGCACCCCGCTAGTGATACAGCCCCGGCTGGTAGTGGTACTCGTTGCTCACATGCGGGCACAGCTGCCAAAAGGCGACAGCACTTGCCGCGGCCACGTTGAGCGAATCGACCCCATGCGCCATCGGAATGCGCACGGCCCGGTCGCAGCCCGCGATGGTCTTGGCGCCCAGGCCAGCACCCTCGGTGCCCATAAAGATCGCCAGACGGTCAATCTCCTGCAGCGCGGGATCGTCCAACGACGCCGAATCATCCGTCAACGCCATGGCGGCACACGAAAAGCCGGCATCGTGCAGCGCCGCCAGCCCATCATGCGGCCATACGCGCGCCTCGCTGCCAATGCGCGTCCAGGGCACCTGGAAAACCGTGCCCATGCTCACGCGGGCCGAGCGACGGTACAGCGGGTCACAGCAAGTGGGGCTCACCAAAATGCTATCGACATTGAGCGCGGCGGCCGAGCGGAAAATCGCGCCGACGTTGGTGTGGTCGACAATACCCTCGAGCACGCACACGCGCACCGGGCGCTCCCCCGCCGCCTCGACGACGCCGCCCAAGAACTCATCAACCGGAATCTGACGCGGACGACGGAACGCCGCGAGCGCACCGCGCGTCACGTTAAAGCCCGTCAATT
Source organism: uncultured Collinsella sp. (assembly GCA_902495355.1). Taxonomy (GTDB): domain Bacteria; phylum Actinomycetota; class Coriobacteriia; order Coriobacteriales; family Coriobacteriaceae; genus Collinsella. Next base: position 155,067 of record CABUWV010000001.1, on the reverse strand, counting down.
GCTCCATGAGCTCCATCGAGGCCACGAACACGGGAACCGGGCCCGCACCTTCGCGTACCGCCAGGCGCTCAAACAGCGGCATCATCTGGTCGAGCCAGCGCTCGCCCAAAAGAAAGCTCACCGGCTCGTATCCGGCGCGAACCGCGCGCTCGATAACCTTGGCACTCTCCGCGATAAAGATGCCCTTTTGCGGCTCCAGTACACAGCGCAGCTCACGCTCGGTCAGTCGCATGTAGGCGTCGAGTCGCTCGTCTTCGAGCGACTCGATTCGCAGCACCTCAACGGCATCAGTCATAACAGCCAGCCCGTACCTTTCTTACAGCAGCATCTATATCAAACGAGGCGACGCCAGGCGCCGCCCCTTACTCATTCCGACCCGATAATACCGTGGGCAAATAGGAGATTTAAGCATCAACGCGACGATACGTCACGAACTCATAATCGAGGCCTTCGTCGCCCTCGCCCGCGGCAATCGTGGCAACCCCTTCGCGCCGCGCAACTTCCCACGCGGGATCGGCGTCCAAGTCGGGAAAGTACGTGTCCACGGCATGGGTGCAATGGTTGTGCGTGACCTCGGCCTCGGCGCAATACGGCAAAAACTGCCGATAGACATCGCCGCCGCCGATCACCCACGCAACGGGCTCATCGGCAACCGCAGCGAGCGCCTCGTCGATGCTATGCACCACGTCGACGCCCTCGGGGGCAAAGCTCTCGTCGCGGGTAAGCACGATATTGCGACGGTTCTTGAGCGGACGCCCACCGGGATAACTCAGCAGCGTCTTGCGCCCCATGATGACCGGGCAACCCTTGGTGCAGGCCACAAAATGGCGCATGTCGGCGCGATTGGACACCACCATGTCGCCCTCGCACCCAATGCCCCAATCGTCACACACGGCGACAATGGCAGAAAGCTTACACGTCATGAGCGCCACCTACACCGCAATGGGAATGTTCTTGACCTGCGGGCCGTGCTCATAGCCCTCGACGATCAGGTCGTCGGTCGTAAACGCATAGAAATCGTGCACATCGGGGTTAAGTGTTACCTTAGGCGCCGCAAACTGCGGACGCTCGATAAGTTCACGGACGATATCGACATGACGGTCGTAAATGTGGGCATCGGCAATCACATGCAGCAGCTCGCCGGGAATCATATCGACCGACTGCGCGACCATCATCAGCAAAATGGCGTACTGGCACACATTCCAGTTGTTGGCGGCCAAAATATCTTGGCTGCGCTGGTTGAGAATCATGTTGAGTGTGGGCTTATCGTCCTGCGGGCGCTGCGTCACGTTATAGGTCACGCTGTAGGCGCACGGATACAGGTGCATCTCGGACAGGTCGCTAAACACGTAGGTGTTGGTCATAATGCGGCGGCTGTACGGCGTGTTCTTAAGGTCGTACAGCACGCGGTCCATCTGGTCAAAGTCACCCTCGGCATAATGGCTTTTCTGCCCAATCTGGTACCCGTAGGCCTTGCCGATGGAGCCAGTCTCGTCGGCCCACTCGTCCCAAATATGGCTATTAAGATCGTGGACGTTATTTGACTTCTTTTGATAGATCCACAAGATCTCGTCCATGGCAGACTTAAGCGCCGTGCGACGCAGTGTGAGCGCGGGGAACTCCTCACGCAGGTCGTAGCGAGCCGTAACGCCAAAGTTTTTAATGGTATAGGCAGGGGTGCCGTCCTCCCACACCGGTCGGACCTTTTGGCCCTCGGTGGTGGTGCCATGGTCCAAGATATCGCGGCACATGGTTACAAACTGTTGATCAGCCTTGCTCATTGACCCTCCTGTCAGTCGCCTATAAGCGCAATTCATTGTAGCCCAGGCGCACGCGGCCCCACAGCCCAAAAATAAGCCCTCATTTTCTGACATATGCCAAAAATGCCTTGCACGGTTCAGCTCGCGCGCTATCTTATTGTTGACATATGTCAGATTTGGAGGGTGTATGGCAGGAAGACGCGAGAAACTACGCCGCGTAGGGATCATCCCCGAATATCGCGGTTTTACCCCCGACGGCCTTGCCAGCGGAGATGCCATCGACATGACGGTCGACGAGCTCGAGGTCCTGCGCCTATGCGACCTGGAAGGCCTCAATCAGGAGGAAGTCGCCCAGTGCATGGGCATTGCCCGCGCCACGGTGGCGGCAATCTGCAGCCGCGCACATCGCAAGGTGGCAAACGCGCTGGTCAACGGGCGCGCACTGTGTATCGAGGGCGGCAATATCGCATACTCCCCCATCACCACAACGACGGCCGCATGGCCAGCAAAGGAGGTCGGCACCATGAGGGTGGCAACGACGTACGACAACGGCAACATCTTTATGCACTTTGGCCGCAGCGAGCAATTCAAGATCTACGACATCCAGGGTGGCAAGGTGCTCAACGAGCAGGTCGTAGGCACCGGCGGCACCGGTCACGGCGCCCTGGCGGGTCTGCTTGCCAACGGTGGCGTAGACACGCTCATCTGCGGCGGTATCGGAGGCGGGGCCATCAACGCGCTCACCCAGGCTGGCATCATGGTCTATGCGGGCGCCCAAGGCAGCTGCGACGCCTGCGTCGATGCCCTCATTGCCGGCACGCTCGCGCAGACCGGCGAGGCCACCTGCGACTGCCACGGCCATGACCACGAGCACACCCACGAGCAAGGCGAGTCCTGCGGCTGCCACGGCCATCACGAGCACGAGGGCCACGAGGGCTGCGGCTGCCACTAACGGCACGGCACCGCGAGCTCGGGGTGCGACGCTGAACGCAACCCAGCAATCAAAGCCAACAACAAAGGCCACCCGGTAGCTTCCGAGTGGCCTTTGCCATATCAAGCTGGAATTACAGCCCTATTTCTTATTGCGCATCTGAGCTTCCATCTGGCGCAGCAGGTCCATATCCGACTTAGGACCGCCCGTTCCCAGGCCGCCCATGCCGCCCAGACCCATGGCATCCAGACCGGGAATATTGGGCATGCGCATCTTTTTGCCCTTCTTACCCTTTTTGCCCTTCTTACCACCGGCCTGCGCCTGATTGGCCATCGTGCGCATGCGGCCCATCATCTTGTTCATCTCGCCCCACTGCTTCATAAGGCTATTCACCTCGGTGGGGGTCACGCCGGCGCCCTTGGCGATACGGGCGCGACGCTGGCCGTTAATGATAGAGGGACGAAGGCGTTCCTCCTTGGTCATAGACATGATGATGGCCTCGTTCTTGTCGAAGATGCCCTCATCCAGGTTGCCGCCCATCTGGTTGAGCGCGCGCTGACCACCGGGGAGCATGCCCAGAATGCCCTTCATGCCGCCCATCTTCTTAACGGCCTTCATCTGGTCGAGCATGTCGTTCATGGTAAAGCCCTCGCGCAGCATACGCTCGGCAGCCTCGAGCTGCTCGGCGTCGGCCGCCTCCTGGGCCTTCTCGATAATACCGACGACGTCGCCCATGCCTAAAATGCGCTTGGCCATGCGGTCGGGGTAGAACGGCTCCAGCGAATCGGGCTTCTCGCCCATGCTCACGAACTTAATGGGCTTGCCGGTCACCTGGCGCACGGAAAGCGCGCCGCCGCCACGGGCGTCGCCATCGAGCTTGGAGATGATCACGCCGTCAAAATCGGTACGCTCGGCGAAGGTCGAGACGACGTTGACGATATCCTGACCGGTCATGGCATCGACGACCATCAGCACCTGATCGGGCTTGACGGCCTTCTTGATGTCCACGGCCTCCTGCATCATCTGCTCGTCGATCTGCAGACGACCGGCGGTATCGACGATGACCACGTCGCGCAGGTGGTCGACGGCCTCCTGGATGGCGCCCTTGGCGATATCGACCGGGTGCTCGCCGTCACCGCGAAAGACCGGCACGCCGATCTCTCCACCGAGTGTGGCCAGCTGGTCGGCAGCGGCGGGACGGTAGACGTCGCACGCGGCGAGCAGCGGCGAGCGGCCCTGCTTCTTGAGCAGGTAGGCCAGCTTTACGGCAGCCGTGGTCTTACCGGAGCCCTGCAAGCCCACGAGCATGATGACATTGGGAATGCGGTTGCTAAAGACGAGTTTGCTCTCGGTGGAACCGAGCATCTCGGTGAGCTCATCGAGCACGATCTTGACGACGTTTTGCGCCGGCGACAGCGACTCCATGACCTCGGCGGTCATGCAGCGCTCCTTGGTCTTGGCGACAAACTCCTTAACGACCTTGAAGTTGACGTCGGCCTCGAGCAGCGCCATGCGAATGTCGCGCATTGCCGAGGTAATGTCGGCCTCGGTCAGCTTACCCTTGCCGCGCAGGCGGTCAAATGTGTCGTTGAGGCGATCGCTCAGAGAATCAAACACTAGTCACTCCTTAATTGGACTCGCCCACCAGGGCGCGGCAGAAATCTTTGGCATTGAACTCCTGCAGGTCATCGACCTGCTCACCCACGCCCACGCGCAGGATCGGGAGCTTGAGCTTCTCGGCCACGGCCATGGCAATACCGCCCTTTGCCGTGCCGTCGAGCTTTGTCATGATAATACCGTCCAGACCCAGCGCCTCGTTAAACTCGAGCGCCTGGTTCAGACCGTTTTGACCCGTCGCGGCATCTATCACGAGGATAACCGAGACGGGCATAGGGCCGGCGGCCATATTGGCGGCGCGCTTACGCGTCACGTTGACCACCTTGGCAAGCTCGCGCATGAGCTCGGGGCTCGTGTGCAGACGGCCGGCGGTGTCGATAAGCACCAGGTCGCTGCCGCGCTTATCGGCCTCGTCCAGCACGTCGTAGCAAACGCTTGCCGGGTCGGAGCCGCGGTCGCGCTTGATGACGGGGACGCCGGCGCGCTGGCCCCACACATCGAGCTGCTCGATGGCGGCGGCGCGGAAGGTATCGGCCGAGCCGATCACGACATTTTTACCGCGGGCAGCCATGGCACTCGCGATCTTGCCGACCGTCGTGGTCTTGCCGGCACCGTTAATGCCCACAAACAGCACGCAGCTCGGCGTGTCGGCGAACGGATCGCGCTCAACGGGCACAAAATGTTGCTCGAGCTGCTCGGCCAGGGCGCGACGGAGTTGCGGGGCGGTCTTGAGGTTCTTCTTGGCCGCGGCATCGCGCAGGTCATCGGACACCTTAATCGCGACCTCGGCACCCATGTCACCCATGACGAGAGTGTCCTCTAGGTCCTCCCAAAAATCCTCGTCGACCTCGCCGCCAAAATAAAAGACCTCGTTGAGGGCCTCGCGGCTGCGCTCAAGTCCGCGCGAGAGAGCATCGAAGAATCCCATTATGCATTCACGACCTTTCCGGTTTCGCGATCGAGTTTTTGCGAGACGACGCGGCTGACGCCGTCGGCTTGCATCGAGACGCCGTAGAGGACGTCAGCGTCCTCCATAGTACGGCGCTGATGCGAGATAACCAAGAGCTGCGTATCGGAACGCAAAACATCGAGCGCGCCGATGAGCTTGGACAGGTTGGCGTCATCGAGCGCCGCCTCGACCTCGTCCAGCACATAGAACGGCACCGTACGCGTGCGATACACGGCAAAGAGCAGGGCGAGCGCCGTCAGGCTCTTCTCGCCGCCCGACATGAGCATCATCTTGGTGATGCGCTTGCCGCGCGGCTGCGCCACGACCTCGATGCCCGTCTCGGCCGGATGCTCAGGGTCGGTCATCTCCAGATGTGCCTGGCCACCCGGGAACAGCATGGCGAAGATCTCGCGGAAGTTCGCATCGACCTTCTCAAAGGTCACCAGGAAGGCCTTACGCATCTTGCGGTCGATGGCCACGGTGATCTTGGTGAGCGCCTTGCGCGCGCTCTCCAGATCGGCCAGCTGCTCCTCGATGTAGTCGGCGCGGCGCTTGAGCTGCTCGTACTCCTCCATGGCAACTTGGTTAACGGGACCAAGGTTGTTGATCTGGCACACAAGCTGGTTGAGTTCGCGCTCGGCGGCATCGCGGTCCGTGGGCGCCGGAAGCATGAGCGCTTCCTCGAGTACCGTGGTACCATCGGCGGTAATGGCCTTAATGGCGGCCTCTACCTGCACCTCGAGCTTACCACGCGCGACCTTGAACTCGTATTGCGTGGCGGAAGCGGTATCGACTCGCTCCTTAGCGCGGGCAACCTCTGCCTTGGCATCCTCGATGGTCTTCTTGAGCGAAGCGGAGTCCGCCTCCTCCAGAGAGGCCTGGTCACGCAGGCGCGCTGCCCAATCCGACGCGCGTTCCAACAGGGCAGAATAGCGTTCGTGCATGGGATCGACACGCAGGCGCAGCAGCTCGAGCGAGCGCGAAGCCTGGCGTGTTCCGCGGATACGACGGTCGATGCCCTCAAGACGATGCTCCAGGTCGGGCACGCGGCCCTTCAGCGAACGCAGGCGTTCGCTCGTCTGGGCTAGGCGAACCTTGGCGTCGGCGAGCTTGCCGGCAGCCTCGGAATCGTCACGGCGAACGCGGTCGAGTTCGTCGTTAGCCTCGGCAATCTGCAAGCCCAGGTCACTTGCCTGCGCACGGGCCTCGTCACGCGAACGGGTGAGCTCGTCAACGCGCGGGCGCGCAGCGCGAACGGCTTCGGAGGCCTGCTCGCGGCGCTTGGAGATGCGCACGCGCTCGACCTCGGCATTGTTGGCGCTTTGCTCCAAGCGGCCGATCTCGGAGAGCAGCGAGCGGCGCTCGCCCTCAAGACGGGCGATCTCGCCAGCGGCATCGCCCTCGGCGGCACGCGCTTCCTCAACGGCCGCATTGGCCTCGACGACCTGATCCGACACATGCTCAAACACGGCAGCCAGATCGGGCTCCAGGCCCTCCAGCTCGCGAATGCGACGCTTGCGCTCCAGAGCACCCGAGGCCTCGCCGGCATCTAGCCCCACACGCACCAGGCCGCCACAGCTTACGCGGGCGCCATCGGGAGTCACGTAGGTCACACCGTCAACGACCGGCGCCGACAGCGCGGCAGCAAGATCGTCCACTACGTAATATCCGCCGAGCAACGCCTCGACGACGGGACCGTAGCCTGCGCACACGGACAGACGATCAACCAGACGGGTACCGGCAGCGCCCTCAGCGGCGGTAGAGCCGCTCACGCCGCGCGCCACCAGCAGCGCCTCGCCCGAAGCCTTCTTCTGGTCCAGAGCGGCACGACCGGCACGCTCAAGCGCGTCAGCGTCATCAAACAACAGGGCATCGATATCGCCGGCAAGCAGCTGCTCGACCAGGCCCTCGAGCTCACGAGGGGCCTCGAGCACATCGCCCAGGCGACCCATTACGTCATCGCCCAGCGCACCCACCAGACGGCTCACCAGCGGCGAGCTGTCGGCCATGCGGGCATCGAGTTTCTTTTGGCTGGCAAGCTCCGAGCGCACCTCGGATAACTTGTTGCGCGCCTCACTCTCGCGGGCACGCAGGTCCTTCAGGGCCGCGCGTGCCGCCTCGGCGGCCTCACGCGCATCGACCTGAGCCTGGCGCGCTTCCTCAAGAGCGCCCTCAAGCTCCTCGGCGCGGTCGCGACGGCTCTCGAGCGAGGTCGTGACCTCCTCGAGCTGCTCGTCAATCTGCTCCAGGCGCGAGGCATACATGTTATCCTCGACCTCGGCATTGCTCAGCGAGTCCTTCACCTTGGCGAGCTCGAGCGCGGCGTTATCGGCTACACGCTGCACATCGCGCTGCTCGCGCGTGAGCTGCGAAATCTGATTATCGAGCGCCACGCGGCGCTCGTGGAGCTCGGCGGCGGCAGGACCGGCGGCGTCAACGTCCTCCTGGGCCTGCATATGCGCGCCGGTCACTTCCTCAAGCTGCGCACGTGCGTCCTCGAGCTCCTCGACCACGCGACGACGCTGATGCTCGGAGCTCGAGATCTGACCGCGCATGTCAGACAGACGCGACACCATGTTGTGGCCTTTTTCCTCGAGCAGGCGCATGTCGGAGTTAATGCGGCCGACCACATCTTGCATATGGCGGCGCTGCTCGCCCAGATCGCCCACAAACAGGCCCTTTTCCTCGAGCATAACCTGGAGCTTCTCGAGCTCGCGCTCCTTTTCGCCCAAGCGGTACTGCGCAAGCTCAAGCTCGGCCGCGCCCTCTTTGGAGCGGCTCTCCAGGTCGTTCCACTGCGACTGCAGCGAACGCAGCTCGTCAACGGCCAGCATCTGCGTAAGCTCGTTCGCGCGCGAGGACAGCTCTTTGTACTTGCGCGCGCGATCGACCTGACGCTCCAGCGGTCGCAGCTGACGGGCGATTTCCTTATTGATGTCGCGGGCACGCGTCAGGTGCTCGTCCATCGACTTAATCTTTTTGAGCGCACGCTCTTTGCGGCGCTTGTGCTTGGAGATGCCGGCGGCCTCCTCGATGAGGGCGCGGCGCTCCTCGGGGCGGCTCTGCAAAATGGCGTCGAGCTTGCCCTGGCTAATAATGGAATGCGTATCCTTGCCCAGGCCCGAATCGTGCAGGATGTCCTGAATGTCCATCAGGCGGCACGGACTCGAGTTGATGAGGTACTCGCTTTCGCCCGAGCGATACATGCGACGGGTGATGGCGACCTCGTCAAAATCGACGGGCAGCATATGGTCCGAGTTATCGAGCACCAGCGTGACCTCGGCGACACCCACCGGCTTGCGCGCTGACGAGCCCGAGAAGATGACGTCCTCCATGGCCTGGCCGCGCAGCTGCTTGGCGCTCTGCTCGCCCAGGACCCACAGAATCGAGTCAGAAATGTTCGATTTTCCCGAGCCGTTGGGGCCGACGATGACGGTCAGGCCCGGCTCAAACGTCATATGGGCGCGGTCGGCAAACGACTTGAACCCTTTGAGCGTGAGGGACTTGAGATACACGGTTCCTCGCTTAAACAGGCTTCTTGTTGAGAATCACGCCGTTGGTGGTGTAACCCATGCGGTCGAGCGCTTCGAGCGCGGCGGCTCCCTCGGCTTCCTTCTTTGAAGAGCCGGAGCCGCGACCCTGGCGAATGCCATCGATCAAAACCACGGCGGTAAAGGTGGGCGCATGCGCCGGGCCCTCGGAGCCAACAAGCTTGTACGCCGGGGGTTCGTGACCGTCGGCTTGCACGCACTCCTGCAAAAACGACTTGGGGTTCGCAGGATGCTCGGCACGCTCGGAAGCCAAATGCGGCTTAAGCGTACGATGGATAAACTCCGCTGCGGCATCCCAGCCGGCATCCAGGTACAGTGCGCCCACGAGCGACTCGTAGACGTTCTCGAGCGCCGAATGCAGGCCGCGCGCACCGGTACCGGTCTCGGAGGCACCAAAGATGATGATGTCGTCGATGCCCAGCTCGTGAGAAACCTCGGACAGCGTAGCGCCCGAGACAAGCGACACCTTCAGGCGCGTGAGCTTGCCCTCGTCAAACTCCGGATAGGACTCAAACAGGGAGCGTGCGACCACGGCGCCCAAAATGGAATCGCCCAAGAACTCAAGGCGCTCATAGCTGGCAGAAACCGGCTGGCCCTCGACTGCCGAGGGATGCGTAAGGGCCGCGCGCAGCAGCACCTTATTATTGAACTCGTGGCCCAGAATTTCCTGGGCGCGCGTAAGTCGTTCAGACAAAGCCAAGACCTAGGCCTCCCTGGCGTTTTCGATAGCGTCGACGGCGTCGGCGACAGAGTTGAGCGAGAGCAGGGTCTCGTCATCGATCTCGAGGTTGAACTCGTCCTCGATAGCCGTAACCAGCTGCAGGCGCTCGAGCGAGTTGGCATCGAGGTCGTCAAAGGTGGTCTCATCGCTAATTTCGGCAACATCGACGCCCAAAACGTCAGCAGCGACATCGGCGATCTTGTCGAAGATTTCGGAGCGATCCATAGCGCTTCCTCTCATAGTGCATGAATACCAAAAGAATGGTACCGCCCGGGCGGTACCAAGACACGGTTCTGATTCTACCCCACGACGCACGCCCCGAGACGCATAACGCCGCTGTTATAAAACGATGCCGTCCATGGAGTTGGCGACGTTCTCGACCAGCCCGGCGCGCACGGCTTCGGCCGCCGCGAGCGTACCGTTTTTAACAGCCTCGACCGAGGTGGCGCCATGGCCGATCAGGACCACGCCACGCAGGCCCAAAAGAATCGCGCCGCCCTTGGCGTCGCCCGAAAGCTTGGCCTTAATCTCGCGCATCTGCTTTTTGATGAGCAGCGCGGCGATCTTGGTGCCAAGCGAAGACATAAAGGCACCCTTGAGTTCCTTCAGCAAAAACTTGGCAGCGCCCTCCGTGGCCTTGAGCGCAATATTGCCCGACATGCCATCGGCAACGACGACATCGAAGTTACCGGAGGTGATGTCCGTTCCCTCGCAGTTACCAACAAAGCCGGGAACGGCGGCTTTCATGGCCGGGAAGCAGGCCTTGGTAAAGTTGGAGCCCTTCTCGTCCTCGGTGCCGTTAGCAAGCAGGCCCACGCGGGGATGCTCGATGCCCAGGACGACGCGAGCATAGGCGCTACCCATCTGGGCAAAACGCACCATGTCCTCGACCTCGACATCGGGGTTGGCGCCCATATCGCACAGCACCGTCAGACCGCCGGCGCGATTGGGCAGCGCATTGGTCAGACAGGGACGCACCGGCTGCTTCTTACCTTCGGCCATATATCTAAACGGCGTGACGTAGGCGGTCGCAGCGGCGGTCATGGCGCCGGTGGAGCCGGCGGAGAAAAACGCGTCCGCATTTCCCTTCTTGATGGCGCGGCACGACAGCACGATCGAAGACTTGCGTTTGGTCATCACGGCGCGAATGGGATCGTCATCCATGGCGATAACGTCGGGTGCCTCAAGGGCCTCAACACGTGCGTGGGAAGCAGCAAAGGGATTGACGATTTCGGCGGGGCCAGCTGCCAAGACCTCGATATCGGGATCGGCAGCAAGTGCAGCCTCGATACCATCGAGAACAACCTGAGGTTTCTCGTCTCCACCCACAACGTCTACACAAACGCGAACGTTACTCATATACATGCTCCTTAAACAAAAATGGCCGACTCATTGAGCCGGCCATTGTGGTTCCATTTGGAACGGCATCGCATCCAGAGTATACCGTTACTCGGTAACGATAACCTCGCGGTCCTTGTAGAAACCGCAGCTGGGGCACACGTGGTGCGGAAGCTTGACAGCGCCGCAACGGGGGCACGTGGACTGAGCCGCAGCCGAGATCTTCATGTTGGCGGAACGACGGGTGTGAGTGCGGATACGACCCTGCTTTTGTTTAGGTACGGGCATAGTGACCTTCCTTATGAACTATCCAGTGTGGCGATTACGCGCAAGTAGCGATACTACCACAGTTTTACTCATCGAGCTTGAGATTCTTCAATGCTGCAAATGGATTTTCCGTGGCTTCGGCCCATTCGGCCTCGGCTTGGGCAGCACAATCACATTGCTCCACGTTGAGATTGCAACCGCAAGTGGGGCACAGACCGCGACAATCGGGCTTGCAGAGCACCACAAACGGCGTGTCCATAACGACCGCGTCATTGATGGGCTCACCCAGATCGACGATGCGGTCCTCACCCAGGAGCTCGTAGCCGTCCTCGTAGGCCTCGGGATCCTCGGGTTCCTCAAAGAGGTAGAACTCCTCGATCTCGCCGGCGATATCAAACGAGGCGGGCTCCAGGCAACGGTCGCACTCGCCGGTGGCGTGCGCGCGGACCATGCCCGTGAGCAAGACACCGGTACCTGCATTGGTAAAGACAACGTCGTAGTCGATGCCGTCCTGAAGCTGGTACTCCTTCTCGCCCACCGTGTAGGTGGCGACATCGACCTTACCGGTCAGCGGATACGAATCTCCAGGAAACTCGAGCTGCTCGGAAAGATCGACGGTAACGCTCGGGAACTCAGCCATTACCACTGACCATTCTGTTGGGCGGCACCCTCGTTGAGCTGCTGACGGCAACGGGTAACGGTGCCGGTCAGGCTCTTGAGGTTCTCCTCCAGGTGCGTAAAGACCTGCTCTGCGTAGTCCTCGGCAGCATAACGCGTCTCGCGCTCGTACTGCTGGGCACGATCGCGGATGTCGTCGGCCTGCTGCTGCGCAAGGCGGACGATCTCCTGCTCACCGGCAATGGTGAGGGCCTGCTGCTGAGCGTCAGCGATGATGGAATCGGCCTGGGCGGCGGCGGAAGCCATAAGCTCCTCGCGCTCCTTAAGGATACGGCGGGACTTCTGCCACTCCTCGGGATAGCTCATGCGGATCTCGTCGAGGATGTTGAAGAACACGTCGGCGTCGATGACCTTGAACTGAGCGTTCTTGCCGAAAGGCGGCTTGGCTTCCTCGATCAGCCCTTCGAGCTCATCGACCAAGCTGACGATCCTATCGCCAGGAAAATTCTCGCCCGGCATCCGGTCTCCTTTCATAGGTAACATATCATCGTGCTAGTTTACCACATGCCACCAGGCAATAAGAAACGTCACGAAAAGCGATGTTTGAGCGCTTCGACCACGTTGGACGGGACAAACGTCGATACATCGCTGCCGAGCGAGGCAATCTGGCGAACGACCGAGCTCGAGATATAGCCGTACTGCGGCGCACTCATGACAAAAATGGACTCCAGCTCGCTATCCAGGCGATAGTTAAGGTCGGCCTGCTGCAGCTCATACTCAAAGTCGGTCATGGCGCGCAGGCCCTTGACCACGGCACCCGCCCCCTGCTCACGTGCGAAGTCGACCAGCAGGCCAGTGAAGGGCAGGACCTCGACACCGTCGATATCGCCGAGCGCCTCGCGGGCCAGCGCCACGCGCTCATCGAGCATAAACGTGGTGCCTACACCGTTTTTACCTTGCGACTCGGCAACAGCGACGATCACGCTGGGAAAGATGCGGCGGGCACGGCGGATCACATCGATATGGCCAAACGTGATGGGATCGAAGGTGCCCGGGACGATCACGCGGTTGATGGTGTCATTCATGGGCGTCCTCCTGAAACGTCGCGGCATCGTTGTTGTCAGCATCGGTGCCGGCGCTATCGCCCTCACCATCGTCATCGCCGACCCAACGAAGCAGGTCGACCGAGGTAATGCCGTAGCGCTTCTCACGTACAGTCTCAAAGCCTGCCGGATGCACGCCCGCATCGGCGGCGGCATGCTCAAACAAGGCGTAAGCGCCAGACGCAAGCAGACCTTGCTGAGCCAGGTTCTGCAGCAGTTCCTCGACCGGCTCGGCACCAAAAGCATAGGGCGGGTCGAGCAGGACCAGATCAAAGGGACCGCCCGGTACACGACCGCGCGAGGCACTCGCCAGCATGTCGCCCGTGACCACGCGCCAACGCGCACGGTCACGGCAGAGCGACTCGATATTCTTGGTAATGAGCCGCGCGGCGTTGCGATCGATCTCAAACGTCGTGAGCGAACGGGCCCCACGAGAGAGCATCTCTAACCCTAAGGCACCGGAGCCACCAAAGGCGTCCAGCACACGAACCTCGTCCAAATCGAAATCGAATGCCGACATGACCATAGATGCGCACGCCTCGCGCACGCGATCAGTCGTGGGGCGGGTGACATCGCGACCACGGGGCTCCTCGATCTTACGACCGCGCCATTCGCCGCCGATGATTCTCATCCTCCGCTGACCTCCTTAAAGATATGTCGATAACGCATGGCGACCGCGTCGCGCAAGGGACGCGTCGCCACAGAGTCAAGGTTGCAAGCATACCGCAAGAGCTCGACCGCGTCCAAATGGGCCCATTCGATAAGGTCCTCATCGGCGTCCAGGTCCACAAAGCGCAGGGTCACACCGCCATGCTGGCGGTACCCTAGGATTTCGCCCTCGTGACGCAGACGCAGGTCCATCTGGGCAAGCGTAAAACCATCCGAAGTTTTTTCGAGCGACTGGAGACGGTCTTGCGCCGCCGACGCGCCGCCGTTGCCCTTGGAGTGCGTCATGACCAGGCACGTGCCCGACACACTGCCGCGGCCCACGCGACCGCGCAGCTGGTGCAGGGCAGCCAAACCAAAGCGCTCGCCGTTCTCGATGACCATGACGGTGGCGTTAGGCACGTCGACGCCCACCTCGACCACCGTAGTCGAGACGAGCACATCAATCTCGCCACGCTTAAAGGCGTCGATCACGCGATCCTTCTCCCCCGCCGGCATGCGGCCGTGAAGGCGCTCGATGGCAAGGCCCGGCAACGCCAGACGCAGGCGATCGAGCTCGGTCACCGTATCGTGCAGCGGCACGGGGACGGTTACGCGGCCCTCATCGTCGCGGGCGATACCGGGCACGTCTTCCAGCTCATCGGCCGAGTCACTCGGCTCCACGAGCGGGCAAATCACGTAGGCCTGCTGACCCTTTTCATGCGCCTCGCGGATGGCTCCATAGGCGAGGTCACGGCTCGACTCGGTGAGTACGCGTGTCGTCACGCCAGCGCCAGGGACGGGCCGATGGCGGATGATGCTCGTGTCCAGATCGCCGTAGACCGAAAGCGCCAGCGTACGCGGGATGGGCGTTGCCGTCATAACGAGCAGATCGGCACCGGGGCCCTTCGCGCGCAGGGCGTTGCGTTGGCCGACGCCAAACCGGTGCTGTTCATCGATGACCACGAGCGACAGATGCTTGAACGTAACGTCATCCGAAAGGACCGCGTGGGTTCCAAAGAGCACATCAAGCTCGCCCGATTCCAGCCGGGCATGGATCTGCTCGCGCTCAGAGGCCGGCGTGGCACCCGTCAGAAGCGCCCAGGACATGCCGGCCTGCGAGAGCAGAGGGCCGGTCTTATCGGCATATTGGCGCGCCAGAACGCCCGTGGGCGCCATAACGCAGGCCTGCGTGCCGCTATCGGCAGCCACTGCCAGCGCGCAAGCGGCAACGGCGGTCTTACCGGTACCAACATCGCCCAGCAGCAGGCGGTTCATCACGCGCCCGCCATCGCACATATCGCGCAGGATATCTTGAAACGCGGCCTCCTGCTCTTCGCTCAGCGAAAACGGCAGGGCTTGCTTGAGCGCGGCCAGGTGCTCGCCCGCGGTGTGGGCATAGGGCACCACATCGACCAAGCCGCCGTCGTTGCGCAGACGCAGCGCCAGCTGCAGGTAGAGGCACTCCTCGTAGGCCAGGCGACGACGCGCGATATCGCGCTCGGCCATACTCGAAGGAAAATGGATTGAGCGCAGCGCGCGGGCATTACTCATCAGGCGACGCTTAACGCGCAGCGGTGCCGGAATGGGATCAAAGGGATTGCCGACGACCTCGAGCGCGCCGCTTACGATGCGGCGCATCCACGCCTGGCTCACGCCATCACTCACGTAATGGACCGGCAGGATGGTGCCTGCGGCACGCCCATCCTCGAGCTTTTCAAAGTGCGGCGAGGACATCTGCTTAAAGCCGTAGGCAAACTCGACCTTGCCCATCACGGCCAGGCGGTCGCCCTGCTTAAGCTGCTGGGCAATCCAGGGCTGGCGGAAAAAGGCGACCTGCAGCACGCCCGTCTCGTCAACGAGTGAGACCTCGGTCACCTGCATGCGCGGACGCGGCTGCTTTTGGACAATACGGTCAACCGTGGCGATGATGGTGCACACGGTACCGATGGGCGCCATCTCGATAGACCAAGAACGGGTAAAGTCGAGGTATCGATGAGGGATATGGAGAAGGAGGTCCCCCACCGTCCGAATTCCCAGACGGCGAAGGGCCTCCTCACGTTTACCCGAAACATATTTGAGTCGCGCGATATCCTCGTCGAGCGCATTGCTCTGGGCAAAGCGCTCCGAGACGCGCGGCACGGAGCACAGCTCGGACATAGGCAGAGCCTACTCGATCGAGAAGATCACGGGATAGAGCGGCTGCTCGCCACGATGGGCGTCGATCTCCAGGTCGGGCTGAGCCTCCTCGATAGCGTCGACGATCTCCTGGAAGGCCTCATCGGACAGTTCCTCGCCGGCCAGAATCGTCAGCGCGTCGCCTTCCTCTTCCTCCTGCATGCGGTTGATGCAGTCGAGCGTGACCTGCTTCACGTCGGAACCGACCACGTCGATGGAGCCGGCGATGATGCCCATGACGTCACCGGAATGAATCGGAGAGCCGTCCGAGGCGCTGGAGTCGCGCACGGCGCGGGTGACCTCGCCATCGCGGACCTCGCTGATGGCGTCGACCATAGCGGCAACGGCGTCCTCGAGCTCAGAATCAGGCAGGACGGCGAACAGCGCGGAGAACGCCTGGGGAACGGTCTTGGTAGGAACGACGGCGACCTTCTTATCGGCGCAGGCAGAGGCAGCGGCCTCGGCAGCCATGCGGATGTTACCGTTGTTGGGCAGGATGATGACCGAGGTCGCGTTGACCTGGTCGACGGCGCCCAGCAGGTCGGCGGTCGAGGGGTTCATGGTCTGGCCACCCAAGACGATCACGTCAACGCCGAGGGACTTGAGGATATCTGCCTCGCCGGAACCGGCGGCAACGGCGACAAAGCCCAAGGCCTTGGCGGGCTCGGCGGCCTTCTCCTGGTCCTCGTGAATCTTAGCGGTACGGTCGTGGGCCTCCATCTCCATGTTGTGGATAAAAACCTCATAGATCTGACCAAGCTGCAGCATGTGCTCGAGCACCAGGTTGGGGGTGTTGGAGTGCACATGGATCTTGTAGTCGGGGTAGGCACCCACGAGCAGCTCGCAGTCGCCCATGGAGCCCAGGAACTTAAGGCACTCGTCCTCGTCAAAGGGAGCGTCGGCCTTAAAGAGGAACTCGTTGCAGTAGCGGAACTCCGAGCCCTCCCAGTCGTCGTTGGCCTCGATCTCAACGCGACCAAGGGCCGCGTCGCGGGCAGAGCCAGCGGAATCAAACGTAGCGGAGAAATCCTCGACAACGGTGCTGCGGCCAAGTGCTGCGGCCACGAAGTTCTCAAGGAAGATGGCAAAGCCAAAGGCGCCGGAGTCGACCACGCCGTTCTCCTTCAGAACGGGCAGTAGGTCGGGCGTGCGGGCGACGGACTGGTAGGCCTCGACGACGATGGCGTCGAGCGCATCCTCGGCAGAGAACTTCTTCTTCTCGCACTCGTCTGCCTTGGTCGAGACATCGCGCAGGACCGTGAGGATCGTGCCCTCGATGGGCTTACGAACAGCCTGGAAGGCAACCTTGACGGCGCGACGGAAGGCGAAGGCGATGTTGGCAGACGTAATGGGATCGTCGGCAGAGACGAGGCCCTCGGCCACACCGCGCAGAATCTGCGAGGTGATGACGCCGGAGTTGCCGCGGGCACCCATCAGGGAGCCGTGGGTGATGGCGCCGGCGATGGCCTCCATGTCGGCATCGGCGGGAAGGGCGGAAAGCTCCTTGGTCACCGAGGCGAGCGTGAGCGACATGTTGGTGCCGGTGTCACCGTCGGGTACGGGGAAGACGTTGAGCTTGTTGATCTCCTCGGCCTTGTCGGAAACGGCAGCCGCAGCGATCGGAAAACAGGTGCGAATGGTCTTTGCAATCATGAGTGGTGAAATCTCCGTGTTCGGATGCTAGTTCAGACGGCTCTTGAGCGCGTCGATGTGAATGCCGATCTTAAGGCTGGCGGGATCGATCTGGGCGATCTCCTGCAGGGTGAAGGCAACGGAGCTCGAAAGATTGTGGCAGACAGACTTCATGTTGACGCCGTTCTCGAGCACGACGTGAAGATCGACCGTAAGGCCGTTCTCGTCGGCGGAGACAAGCACGCCCTTGCGGAGGCGCTGACCGGCAAGCAGGCGCACGCTCTCAGCGCCCTGGAGCTGTTCGGCCATACCGACGACGCCATAGCACGTCATCGCGGCATAACCGGCAATATCGGCAATAACGTCGTTCGAGACGCTCAGGCTGCCGTTAATGGTCTCAGACACAAGAATCTCCTTTTCTTGGTGCTCGCGGCACCATGTCGTGGGAGCAATCATTGCAATATTCTACAACGACCGCGCCATGTTGAGGTGGCGGGCCTCGGGATTACATCCTCGACACGAAATGTTGATACGGTAACGTTCGCGAACGGCGATCGCGGCATGAAAAAACCCGCCGCATAAGCGACGGGTCTTACAACCTGGCTCCCCGGGTAGGACTCGAACCTACAACAGCGCGGTTAACAGCCGCGTGCTCTACCATTGAGCTACCGAGGAATTTAAAAGCCCAGCTGAATGGGCTGAGAAATTCTGGCTCCCCGGGTAGGACTCGAACCTACAACAGCGCGGTTAACAGCCGCGTGCTCTACCATTGAGCTACCGAGGAATAGGTGCGTGCTCTCAAGCAACGAAGTTTATTATACGGACGATCGAGCGAAGGGCAAGAACTTTTTTAAGAATTTTTCCGACCTAGTCATTGGGGACGTTCTTAAACGACTAGTCATTCAAGAACGTCCCCAATGACTACCGGCAACGAAAACGCCGATGTTTTGGTAACGACAGCGAAAACCCGCCAGAGCGAGCAAGGTGCCTTGAAACGAGGCGGCATTGACCTTCTGGTCATGCCGCCGAAGTTGAAAGGCAGATTGCCGCTCTGGCGGGTTTGCAGCGTCGACCCGTTACGCGGTTTGGTAAAACCGCGTAACTCCTAGCTTTCGATGTAGTCCTTCAGCTTGCTGCTGCGGCTGGGGTGACGGAGCTTGGCCAGGGTCTTGGACTCGATCTGGCGAATGCGCTCGCGCGTGACGCCAAACTCGCGACCAACTTCCTCGAGCGTGCGAGGATGTCCGTCAACGAGGCCAAAGCGCAGCTCGATAACCTTGCGCTCGCGATCGGCAAGCGAATCGAGCACCTGGGTGAGCTGTTCCTGCAGCATGGAGAAACTGGCCGCATCGGGCGGAACGATGGCCTGGGAGTCCTCGATGAAGTCGCCCAGCTGGGAATCCTCTTCCTCGCCGATAGGAGTTTCGAGCGACACGGGCTCCTGCGAGATTTTCTGAATCTCGCGGACACGGTCGGCGCTCATGTCCATTTCGGCGCCGATCTCCTCGGGGGTCGGGTCGCGGCCCAGGTCCTGAAGGAGCTGGCGCTGCACACGGACGAGCTTGTTGATGGTCTCGACCATGTGCACGGGAATACGGATGGTACGGGCCTGGTCGGCGATAGCGCGCGTAATGGCCTGACGGATCCACCACGTGGCGTACGTGGAGAACTTAAAGCCCTTCTGGTAGTCGAACTTCTCGACGGCGCGAATCAGACCGAGGTTACCCTCCTGGATCAGGTCCAGGAACAGCATGCCGCGACCGACGTAGCGCTTGGCGATGGAGACGACCAGACGCAGGTTGGCGCTAATGAGCGCCTGCTTGGCCTCAAGACCGACATTCTCGATACGGGTCAGACGACGCATCTCGGAACGCGTGAGCTCAAGCTCGCCCGCCTCGGCGGCCTCGAGCTTCTCAGTGGCCTCGAGACCCGCCTCGATCTTCATAGCCAGATCGACCTCTTCGGAGGCGGTCAGCAGGTCGACCTTGCCGATCTCCTTGAGGTACATGCGGACGGGGTCGCCGGTCAGCATCACCGTGGAGGCGTCGATACCGCGCACGCGCGAACGCGAACGGGACGTGCGCACGGTGCGCTTCTTCTTGCTCTTGGAGGAGCCCATCTCGGCATCGGCCTGACGGGCCATCTTGAGCTCGTGATCGTCGAGCGAGCCGGAATCGTGCTCGTCGTCGTCACCAAAGTCGTCGGTATCGGTATCGTTATCGTCATCGTCCATGGGGGCGTCGTCGTTACCGCTCGCGGAGATAATCTGGATGCCGCTGTTGCGCAACGCGGAATACACCGCGGTGAGCTGCTCATCAGTTACATCGATATCCTTCAGGGCGACCTGAATCTCGTCCTCGGTTACCGAAGTCCTGTTTGAGCCGTTGCCCATGAGCTTTGCAACGTAGGATTCCAGCCCAGTACCCGTGCTCTCACTCTTATTTGGCACAGATTCTCCCTTCATAGTCCACAGGACTCATTACTTTAGCACACACATTGACGTCTATACCCAAAATTCAGACTGGATATAGGCGCAAATACGCTGGTTGACCACAACATCTAGGCCTGGTCGGCGCCCGCGGTCTCCAAACCGATCAAACGGAACGGATCCGCCACGCCACCGATCGACTTTTGGAGCTCGCGCTGGCGCTGAGAATCTTGCATCGCTTGCATCGTCAGCACACGGCGTGCCTCATCGTCGAGCGAGCGATCCTGACGAAGCTTTGCCTGTGCGGCGCGCATGCGGCGTTTGATGGTGTAGAGCTCGAGGGTATCGAGCATAAACACGATGTTCGTCTCGGTGGGGTGCTTACTCGTCGACGAAATGCGCCCGGCGCTGACAAGCGACGCTGCCTCGGGACACACCGCGCGCGCCGCATCCATGCACGCCGTGGGGTCGGTGCCCGGCGGCGTCGCGAGCACGGCCCACGCGATGGACTCGTGACGCGGATCCACCCACTCGATCGAGCAGATGCGGTCGGCATACGTGCGGAACAGGTCGGGATAGCTCGTGAGCATCGTCAGCAGCTCGCGCTCCCCCGCCAAAGACTTTCGCTCCAGGTCGGTCAGCACGATCGGCGTCGCCGGTACCGCAGACGCGTCCGTTGCATCGGCAACCGGCGCCGCGCCATCCATACCAACCGGTACATCGATCGGCGGTATATCGTCGACGACCTCGACCGGCGCGGCCCCGTAGGCCTCGAGCGGAACATAGTCGTACGGTTCTTCCTCGACCGGTGCGGACACCGGCGGCGTCGCCCCCGACGCCCAAGCGCCGCGAGGCGCCCCCTGCGAACCAGACGCCCGACCGCCCGCGCTGCCTGCACGCTCGGCCTGCGCCCGCTGGCGCTCGTAGTTCTGCTCGCGACGACGCTCGGCGTCCTCGCGCTTGGCAACATCGCGAAACACACGGCCCGAGCTCGAACGCACCGTCTCCAAATCCAACCCCAGCAGGTCGGCAATCTGAATAAAGTACGTATCGATCATGTAGCTATCACGCAGCGGATAGATGAGCGTCAGCGCATCCTCGAGCGCCTTGGCACGACCCCCCGGCGTGGTGATGTCGCTTGACTCCTGCAGCGACCGGTATACAAAGTCCATGAGGGGCTCGGCGGCATCGATGCGCGCCTGCAACGCCTCGCCACCATGCGCGGTGATGAACTCCATGGGGTCGTTGCCGTCGGGAAGCACCACGCAGCGCAGGTCCATCGAATCCTGCTCGATAAACTGAATCGCGCGGCGTGCGGCCTTTTGACCGGCGGCATCGCCGTCGAACATATACACGATGCGCTTTGCAAAACGGGTGAGCGTCTTTACGTGATGTTCCGTCAGCGCCGTGCCCAGCGTGGCGACAACGTTTTTGATCCCCGCCTCCCAGCAGGCGATGCAGTCGGTATATCCCTCAACCACGATGGCGGTATCCTGCGCGACGATAAATTCCTTGGCCCAGTTAAAGCCATAGAGGTTTCGCTTTTTATGGAACACGCTCGTTTCGGCGGTGTTGAGGTACTTCGGCTGGCCGTCGCCCATAATACGCCCGCCAAAGGCGATGTTATGACCCTGCTCGTCAAAAATGGGGAACATCACGCGGTCGTAAAAACGATCGGCAAGCTGCCCGCGTCCACGGCTCACGGCCACGTTGGCGTCGATCATCTCCTGCGGGGTAAATCCCGTCTGCGACAGATGCGACACCAGCGCGTTGCGACCCGGCGCAAAGCCCAGGCAGTAGCGGCGGCAGACGTCGCCGCCCATACCGCGGCTGGCGAAATACTCGCGCGGACGGCTGTCCTTGCCGCGCATAAGCATGGTGTGATAGAACTGGGCGGTCTCGGCGCACAGGTCATAGATGCGGGCGCGCTTGGTGCCACGCTCGCGATAAGCACCGGTATCGTGCAGCTCAATACCGGCTCGGTCGGCCAGGTAGCGAATCGACTCGGGGAAGCTCAGGTTCTCGCGTTTCATGATGTAGGTGAAGACGTCGCCGCCCTCGCCACAGCCAAAGCAGTGCCACACCTGCGTGGCGGGGATAATATGAAACGATGGGGTCTTTTCGCCATGGAAGGGGCAGCAGCCCCAAAACTCATGGCCGCGGGGCTTGAGCTCAACCGTTTCCTGCACGATGGCAACCAGATCGGACGCAGCGCGTACCTGGTCTTTTTCCTCATCGCTAATCACGGATGCTCACCCCCTGCTCACCCAAATGATGACGGATATCGTCAATATTACCCTCGACCGTCGCGATAAGCTCGTCCAGCGAATCGAACACGCGCGACGGGCGCAGCCAACGCGTAAACGCCAGCGACACCGAGGCGCCGTACAGGTCGCCCGCATACCCGATCAAGTTGGCCTCGAGATGCGCCGAGGCGGCATCATCGGCATACGTCGGCGGCAGGCCCACGTTGACGGCGGCGGGCCATACGGTATCGTCGACCAGCACCAGGCCCTCATAAACGCCATCGGCAGGCACCTGAATGCCCTCAGGCACCTGAATGTTTGCCGTGGGAAAACCCATGTCGGAGCCCTGGTGACGACCACCGGCAACAAGACCGCGCAGCATATACGGGCGGCCGAGCAGCTCGGCGGCAAGCTCAACATGACCCTGGCGGAGCTCCTGGCGAATACGGGTGGCGCAGATCGTCTGCCCATCGACGCACAGCAGCTCGTGGCCATAGACGTCAACGCCGCGCTCGGCTCCCCAAGCCTGCGTCTCGGCAACACCCGAGGCACCGCCGCGGCCTAACCTAAAGTCGCTACCCACACGGATCGAGCGGATATCGACGACGCGCGACAGCAGCTTAAGAAAGCCCGCATGGTCGAGAGCCGCCACCGCGGGCGTAAAGGGAACGGCTACGACCGCATCGACCCCGGTGAGAGCCAGGGCATGCAGACGGTCGGCCGTCGTCATCAGTTTTTGAGCGGGCGAGGGACTCACCACGACGTCCGGGTCGGGATCGAAAGTGACCACGACCGCCTTGCAGCCACGGGCGCGCGCATCGCGAACGACCGCGTCGATCAGTTCGCGATGCCCCCGATGCACGCCATCGAACACGCCGATGGCGATAGACGCGGCGCCCAGGCAAGCGCAATCATCAAATGCATCGGCGGCGACTATGCGGGCCTCATCCGACTCGCCCGCGAAAAAAATACGCGCGAGCTCGTGGGAGGCCAGCATCATCGAACACCGCCGATCGCCTGCGGAAAGACATGCTCCATAACAAAGCGACCGCCCTCGATACGGGCAAGCGCCTTGAGCCCGCCATCGAGCACCAGCGCAAACGGCGCCTTCGAGGCATCGAAGCCCGCAAGCGCGCGCTCAATAGGAATACGACGTCCGCACAGCAGATCGTCGGCAAGATTACCCGGCAAGTCGACGCGCGTGGCGCCAAGCGCCGCAATGGGATCTAAGGCAAAGCCGGCAGCGGACTCGGCAGAAAGTTCCTCGACCGCATGGCAGGCACCGATGGAAACAACACCGGAGGCCGTACGGCGCAATGCAGAAATATGCGCCGCGTTGTCGCAGGCACGACCCAGGTCGCGAGCGAGCGCACGGATATAGGTGCCCTTACTCACCGAAAACGCCACGGTCCAAACGCAAACGTCGTCCTCGCCGCCCACGGCAATCAGGTCGGCGGAGTACACCTCGACCGGACGCGGGGGCAGTGACACGGCATTGCCCCCGCGCGCAGCCTTATAGGCGCGCACGCCGTTGACCGAAATGGCCGAAAACGCCGGAGGCACCTGCATCTGCGGGCCCAGCATGGCGGACAGGCGCTCGCGGGCATAGGCCGGATCGCGCAGGTCGGCGGCAATGGGCACTGTGCGGACAGCCTCGCCTTCCGCATCATCGGTATTGGTCTCGACGCCAAACGAGATGTCGGCGACGTAGCTTTTGGTATCGAGCGTGAGCATGCCCAGCAGACGCGTTGCCTGGCCCACGCCCACCACCATGACACCCGATGCCATGGGGTCGAGCGTTCCGGCATGACCGACGCGCCGCTCATGGAGGGCGCGTCGGCATTGCGAAACCACGTCGTGGGACGTGCAGCCCACCGGCTTATCGACGGCGAGCAGCAGATTAAGTTGAGAAGGTGTACGACGAGCCATGTACCATCCAAAAAGTTAGAGCTCGACGGTCACCGAAGCGGGATCCTCCCCTACCAGCTCGGCCAGCATGGGAAGTGCCGCGGTGAGCGTCTCGGAAATCGTTCCGGCGTTGGTAAAGCCGGCGGCAGCGTGGTGCCCACCTCCGCCAAAGTTGGCCGCAATCTCGGAAACATCAAGTTCGCCCTTGGAGCGCAGGTTGCCGCGCACCTTGGTATCGCCCTCGATGCCCTTAAGGAACAGGCAGACCTCGACGCCCATCACCGCGCGCACCACATCGACCAGGCCGTCGCACTCGTCCGAGGTGACGCCGCAGTCCTTAAGGTCGCTCTCGTAGGCGTAGCTATACGCCACGCGCCCGTGCGCGACTGTCTTGATGCGACCCATGACGATGGACTTGAGGTGCAAGAACTCGACACGCATGCTCTGATAGACCTCGAGCGCGACGCGCGCCGGATCGGCACCGTGCGCCACCAGACGCGAAGCAGCATGAAATGCTGCGGCATCGGCATTCTGATACTGAAAACGACCGGTATCGGTGACCAGGCCGCACAGCAGGCAGGTGGCGATGCTGTCGCTTGCGGTAATGCCACAATCGGCCAAAAAGCGGTCAATGATCATGGCACAAGCAGCGGCATTGACGCACCTAAGGCTGACCTCGGCAAACTCCTCGCGCGCCGGGTGATGGTCAAAGCACGCCACGTGAGCCGATCGACGCAACACCTCGGCAGAATTATTGAGGCGCTCGACGACCGGCACGTCTACTGAAATGAACAGGTCCGGGTTGCCGGTGTAGGCAGATGCCGGCACCAGCAGATCGGCGCCCTCCATAAAACGGTAGATGCGCGGAACAGGATCGTCGTCTGCCAGCAGCAGGGCGATGTCCTTGTCGGGGAACACCTTCATAAGCGAAAGGCCCAGGCCCAACACGGAGCCCAGGGCATCGCCGTCGGGAGAGGTGTGACCCGAGATCGCAATGGAGGACGCACCCTCGATGAGCTCGAGGATGCGTCGTTTAATATCTGCAGACTCGCACGAGGCGAGATCGGCGGAATTAGTCATCTAAAGCTGCCTCCTGGGCGGCATCCGCAATTGGATAGCCGTCCTCGTCCTTTTCGATCGCAAGCGTGGCCGGAACGTTTTCCAGCGCACGCGTGATGCGCTCGGCCTCATCGGTCGAGCGATCGATGCGAAAATCGAGCTCGGGCGTGACGCGCCAATCGAGCGAGCGAGCCAACAGGCTGCGAATACGGCCCTTGGCGCTTGCAAGCGCCTCCATGACCTCATCGTAGCGGCTCGCATCGCACGACACGTACACGCGCGCGAACGAACGGTCCACCGCGACCTCGACCGCGGTCAGGGTGACCAGGTCGAGACGCGGATCGGAAACCTCAAAGAGCAGGATATAACCGAGCTTCTCGCGGAGCTGCTCGCCCAAACGGCGGGTTGCCTGCGTTTGCTTCATAGCGCTACCCCCTACTCGGTACGGGCAACCTGGTCGATGCGGTAACCCTCGATCTGGTCGCCGGGCTTGATGTCCTGGAAGTTCTCCAGGCCAATGCCGCCCTCGGAACCGCTCTTGAGACTCTTGGCCTCGTCCTTGTAGTGGCGCATCGAGGCGATCTTGCCGTTGAAGACCACGATGCCGTCACGCACCAGGCGCACGGAATCGGTCGCGGCGATCTCGCCCTCCTCCACGCGGACACCAGCGGCGATACCGACTTTGGGCACCTTAAAGGTATCCAGGACGGTCGCGGTACCTGTGGAGACCTCGACCTCGGTGGGCTTGAGC
Source organism: uncultured Collinsella sp. (assembly GCA_902495355.1). GTDB lineage: Bacteria > Actinomycetota > Coriobacteriia > Coriobacteriales > Coriobacteriaceae > Collinsella. The sequence goes on along the minus strand of CABUWV010000001.1, from coordinate 129,365 downwards.
ATGCCGATACGGGCAGCGTCGAGCTCCTCGAGGCACTTATAGATAACGTCGTAGCAACGAATCTCGACGCCCTCACGCTCGGCAGCGGAGCGGGCCTTGCCATCGGGACGCACGCCAAAGCCGATGATAATGGCGTTGGAGGCGTCGGCCAGGACGACGTCGGTCTCGTTGATGGCACCGACGGCGGAATGGATCGTGTTGATGCGGACCTCGGACTGATCCATCTTGTCGAGCGAGTCCTGAAGAGCCTCGATGGAACCCTGAACGTCGGCCTTGATGATCAGGTTGAGCTCCTTGACCTCGGCGTCGGCGATGGTCTCGAAGAGGTTCTCGAGCGTGACGTGCTTCACGCGGCTCTGCTCCTCGATACGGGCTTTGAGCGAACGCTCATCGGCCAGGGCGCGAGCCTCGCGCTCGTCCTCGAACACGCGGAACTCGTCGCCGGCATTAGGCACAGACTGCAGGCCCAGGATCTCGACGGCGTCGGAGGGGCCGGCCTCGGTGACGGCGTTACCCTTGGGGTCGAGCATGGCGCGAACGCGGCCGTAGGTAAGGCCGGCGACCAGCGTATCGCCCACGTGCAGGGTACCGCGGGTCACGAGCACCGTGGCAACCGAACCGCGGCCCTTGTCGAGCTTGGCCTCGAGGACGTTGCCGGAGGCAAAGGTGTCGGGGTTGGCCTTGAGCTCGAGCACGTCGGCCTGAAGCAGCACGGTCTCGAGCAGGTCGTCGATGCCGATCTTCTGCTTAGCCGAGATGTTGACGAACATGTTCTGTCCGCCCCACTCCTCGGGGATGACGCCGTACTCGGTGAGCTCCTGGCGCACGCGGTCGGGGTTGGCGCCGGGCTTATCGATCTTGTTGACGGCAACGACGATGGGAACACCGGCGGCCCTGGCGTGGTTGATCGACTCGACGGTCTGGGGCATGACGCCGTCGTCGGCGGCGACAATCAGGATGACGATGTCGGTCACCTTGGCGCCGCGGGCACGCATAGCCGTAAAGGTGGCGTGGCCCGGGGTATCGATGAAGGTGATCTTGCGGTCGTTGATCATGACCTGCGAAGCGCCGATGGCCTGGGTAATGCCGCCCGCCTCGCCGGCAGCGACGCCGGTGTGACGGATGGCGTCGAGCAGGCTCGTCTTGCCGTGGTCGACGTGACCCATGACGGTGACGACCGGGGCGCGGGGCTTAAGGTCGGCGGGATCGTCGTAGAACGAGAAGGTGTTCTCCTCCTCGGGGGTGATGATCTTGATCTGACGGCCAAGGTCGTCGGCAACGAGCTCGACGAGGTCGTCGGACATGGACTGCGTCATGGTGAGCGGCGTGCCTAGCAGGAACAGGCGCTTGATGATGTCGTTGGCCGGAACGTCGAGCGCCTCGGCGAGCTCCTGGACGGTAACGCCCTGGGAGACCTTGATGGCGTCGAGTTCCTCGGGGTTCACGCCCTGGGCCAGCGCCTCCTCAATCTTGCGCTCCTCCTGAGCCTTAGCAGCCTCGCGCTCGCGCTTCTCCTTGCGCTTCTTGCGGCGACCGGTGGACTCGCGAGAGGCCTCCTCGACGGCGGCGCGGGCCTCCTCGAGCACCTTCTCGCGGCTGTACTCCTCGGCCTCACGCGCCATGCGGCTGTAGTGGTCCTCATCGTTGCCGTGACCGCCTTTGCGCTTCTTGCCCTTGCCCTGCTTGTCGGGGTTGGGGAAGTCCATGCCGGCAGCGACGTTGTTGCTGGCGTTGGTGCGATGGCTGTGCGGACGGCTCTCGGAGGCGTTGCGATCGGAGTTGCTCTCGGAGGCGTTGCGATCGTTACGACGGCCACCGCGACGGTCGTTGTTGCCGCCACGACGGTTGCCGCGCTCGGAGGCGCGCTCGGCCTTGGCCTTCGCCTCGGCGTCCTTCTTCTCCTTGAGCACGGTCTCCTGTGCGGCGATCTGGTCGAGCAGCGAACGGAAGCGCGAACCGGAGTCGGAAGCGGGGACGGCGCGGCGCTGGGCCTCGCGGGCAGCCTCCTCCTTCTCGCGGGCAAGGCGCTCCTGCTCGGCCTTCTTCTTGGCCTCGGCCTCAGCGCGGGCGGCCTCCTCGGCAGCCTGGGCGGCGGCGAACTGGCGGCGCTCCTCCTCGCGTGCCTTCTCGGCGGCGATGCGCTCGCGCTCGGCCTCGGCAGCGCGCGCTGCCTCCTCGGCGGCGGCTGCCTCCTCCTCGGCCTGCTTGGCGGCCTCGACTTCCTTGGCGCGGGCCTCGATCACCGAGGCGAGCTGCTTGCGGACCATGGCGACGTAGGCGTCCTCCAGCGCGGAGGAAGCGGACTTAGCGGGAATCTTCATTTCGGCGAGATGACCCATCAGTTCCTTGGAGGTCATGCCGAACTCTTTGGCCAGGGTGGACACACGGACTTTTGCCATATGACTTCACCTACCCTTTCTGGCACCTTGGGTGCCTAGAGACTGAACGAGCGTGGGAGATGCGCCGGGGCCTGTCCGGCGCGACCGCGCGCTAGATCAGGTCCTCCGCATCATCGAAGGCGTCGGTGTCGTGGACACCGCAGAAACGGGAGCCGGGACGGGCCTGGTTACGACACTGGATGCCGTCCTCGGACACGTACTCACAGCGACGGACGTCGTCGTCCTCCTCGTCACCGATCAGGTCGGCGGCGGGCTCCTCGTGAACGGGGACGTTCTTGAGGATGTCGGCGGCAAGGGTCTCAGACTTAATGTCGATGTGCCAGCCGGTCAGGCGAGCGGCGAGGCGGGCGTTCTGGCCCTCCTTGCCAATGGCGAGCGAAAGCTGGTCGTCGGGCACAATGACGCCGGCGTAGGCCTTCTCCTCGTCGATGAGGACGCGGGTGACCTTGGCAGGCGACAGGGCGTTGGCGACGTAGACGGCCGGATCGGCATCCCACAGGATAACGTCGACGCGCTCACCGCGGAGCTCGCCTACGACAGCACGGACACGGCTGCCCTTGGGGCCGACGCAGGCGCCCACGGGATCCAGGCGATCGTCGAGCGAGTGGACGGCGACCTTGGAGCGCTGGCCGGGCTCGCGGGCGATCGACTTGATCTGGACGGTGCCCTCATAGATCTCGGGCACCTCCTGCTCAAACAGACGACGCATGAGCTCGGGGTGGGTACGGGAGATGACAATCGGCGGACGGCTGTGCTCGCCGCGAACCGGCTGCAAGTTGGAGTTGGGGTCGCGGACGTCGATGATCACGGCCTTGATGTGCTGGTTGTGCAGATAGCGCTCGCCCATCGGACGCTCGTTGCGCTCGTTCTCGTAACGACGCTGGTCAAAATGAGGCAGCTCGGCCTCGACGCCATCGCGGATCTTGACGATCGTGAAGTCGGGCGTGGACTGCAGCACGGTACCGCTGATGAGGTCACCGATACGGCCGGAGAACTCCTCGTAGATCTGCTCGCGGGCGGAGTTGCGCACGATGGCGTTAATCTCGGCCTTGGCGTGCTGGGCGGCGATGCGGCTCGTGTTCTTAGGGGTGACGTCGATCTCCTCGAACTCGGTGAAGTTGCCCTCCTCGTCCATGGAATCGTCGATCGGCTCCAGACGGTAGACGTAGATCTTGCCGGTGGTGCGGTCGATGGTCACCTTGGCGCCCCACTCAAGATGCAGGATCTCGGCGTAGCTCTTGGCGAGCGACTGCTCCAGGCGGTCGATCAGGTAGAGCTGGTCGATGTGCTTGTCCTGGCAAAGCTCCATCAGGGCGGACATCATGTCGGATGCTGCCATGTTAGTTTCCTTCCTTCGCGGGCTTGAAGTCGTAGGTGGGCTTCAACTTGCACTTTTTAACATCACAGAAATCGAGGGTGACGGACTCGCCATCCTCGAGCACGAGGGTCACGTTCGTCTCGGTCGCGGCGGCAATCTTGCCGGAGTACTTGCGACGGCCCTCGGTGGCGGTGGAGGTGAGCTCGCAGTCCTCGCCCACAAAACGGGCAAAGTCGCGCGGGCGGCGCAGCGGGCGCGCCATACCCGGGCTCGACACCTCGAGCGTGTAGCTCGAAGAAATGGGGTCGAGCTCCTCGATCACGTCGCCGACCCACTTGGTATTGGCCGTGACGTCGTTGAGCGACAGGCTCTGACCCTCGGCACCCTCAATACGCACACGCACGCAGGGGGCCTTGGTGGCGCCCACGAGCTCAACGTCGACAATATCGACATCGTGCTGGGGAGCGACGGCCTCGAGCGCGTCGATGATCGCCTGCTCGGTCTTGGTCTTGACCATTGCGGCACCTCCATCCATACAAAAAAGAAGCGGGGCCGAAACCCCACTTCTTTCAATTACTACTTCATTTGCAAGCAAACTATACCAATACCTGCGAAAACGTGCAAGCACAGTACGAATCTGCAGGTCAGCGTGCGCACAGCTTCTCCACAAGAATAGGACAATTGACCGCAGACATCAGGGCAGGTACATGAAAAACGAGGGACGACCCAATCGGATCGCCCCTCGTCTTTTATGCGTCAGTTAAGCGCGCAATGCTTACTTGACCACCAGGTTGACCAGCTTGCCGGGCACGCAGATGGCCTTGACGACCGTCTTGCCGTCGAGCCACTTGGCGACGGCGGTCTCGGCGGCAGCCTGCATTTCCTCGTTGGAGGCATCGCGGGCCACGTCGATGCGGCCACGGACCTTGCCGAGTACCTGGACGACGATCTGCACCGTGTCCTCGATGGACTCGGCCAGGTCGAACTCGGGCCAGGCGGCGGTGTAAGCGTTGCCCTCGCAGCCGAGCGCCTCGTGCCACAGCTCGTCGGCCCAGAACGGGCAGATGGGCGCCAGGACGCTCACGATGTCCTTGGCCACGCCGTAGCACAGGGCCTTGTCGCGGTCAGCACCCTCGGTGGCGTTGAGGTAGGCGCTCGCCGCGTTGACGAGCTCCATGACGGCCGAGATCGCGGTGTTGAACTGGCCGCGATCGAAGTCCTCGGTGCACTTGGCGATGGTGCGGTGACGCTCACGGTAGAGCTTCATCGCGGTCTCGCCGAGCACGGACTTGTCGAAGGCCACGTTGGCATCGCCGGACTGGACGAGCTGCCAAACGATACGCCAGGCGCGCTTGATAAAGCGGTTAGCGCCCTCGACGGCCTTGGGATCCCAGTCGAAGTCCTTCTCGGGCGGGGCGATAAACAGGATCGCCAGACGCATGGTGTCGGCACCGTAAGGCTCGATGACCGAGCTCGGGGGCACGACGTTGCCCTTGGACTTGGACATGGTGTCGCCGTTCTCGTCCTTGACCATGCCCTGGCACAGCAGGTTGGTGAAGGGCTCGTCCACGCTCAGCAGGCCCAGGTCGCGCAGTGCCTTGGTAAAGAAGCGGCTGTAGAGCAGGTGCAAAATAGCGTGCTCGATGCCGCCGATGTAGTTATCGACGGGCATCCAACGGTCGGCAGCCTCACGGGAGAAGGGCAGCTCGGTGTTGTGCGGGTCGGTATAGCGCAGGTAGTACCAGCTGGAGCAGGTAAAGGTGTCCATGGTATCGGTCTCGCGCTTGGCCGGGCGACCGCAGACCGGGCAGGTGGTCTCGTAGAACTCCTTGCACTCGGCGAGGGTTTCGCCGGCGCCCAGGTCCAGGTTCTCGGGCAGCGTCACCGGCAGCTGATCCTCGGGCACGGGCACGATGCCGCAGTGCTCGCAGTGGATGGCCGGGATGGGGTTGCCCCAATAGCGCTGGCGACTGATGAGCCAGTCGCGCAAGCGGAACTCGACCTTGCGACGGCCGCAGCCCATGGCCTCGAGATCGGCCACGATGGCAGCCTCACCCTCGGAGTGCTTACCGCCGCGCATGCCAGTGTACTTGCCGGACTGGACGAGCGTGCCCTCGGCAGCGTGAGCGCAATCCCAGTCGACGGTCTCGGCATGGAAGGTATCGATGCTCTCGCCGCTGGCCTCGACGGCAGCGCGATCGTCATCGTCCAGGATGATCGGCACGATCGGCAGGTCGTACTTACGGGCAAACTCAAAGTCGCGCTGGTCGCCGCAGGGAACGGCCATGACGGCACCGGTACCGTAGTCGGCAACGACATAATCGGCAACCCAAACGGGGACCTTCTCGCCGTTGACGGGGTTTACCACATAGCGGCCCGTGAAGGCACCGTGCTTCTCGAGGGTGCCCTGGGCACGCTCGACGGCAGAGATATGCTTGGAGTCCTCGACGATCTTGGTGACGGCCTCCTCGTACTCCGTGCCCTCGACGAGCTCGTGCAAGCCGGCGTACTCGGGAGCCAGGACAAAGAAGGAAACGCCAAAGAGCGTATCGGCACGCGTGGTGAAGACGGTGATCTTGCCCTCGTCGCCCTCGATGGGTTCGCCATCCTGGTCGCACAGGGTAAAGTCGACCTCGGCGCCCTCAGAGCGACCGATCCAGTTGGCCTGCATCTGCTTGACGCGCTCAGGCCAGCCGGGGAGCTTCTCCAGATCGTCGAGCAGCTCCTGGGAGTACTCGGTAATCTTGTAGTACCACTGCTCCAGGTCGCGCTTCTCGGGCTCGGTGCCGCAGCGCCAGCACTTACCCTCGGTAACCTGCTCGTTAGCCAGAACGGTCTTGCAGGTGGGGCACCAGTTGACCGGGTTCTTCTTACGGTAGACCAGGCCCTTTTCCCACATCTTCTCAAAGATCCACTGGCCCCAGCGGTAGTAGTCGGGGCTGCAGGTCTTGACCATGCGATCCAGATCGTAGGAGAAGCCCATGCGCTTCATCGTGGCGAGCGCCTGGTCCATGTTCTTATACGTCCAGGCGGCAGCCTGCGTGTTGTGCTTGATGGCGGCGTTCTCGGCGGGCAGGCCAAAAGCGTCAAAGCCGATGGGATGCAGCACGTCGTAGCCACGCATGCGGGCCTGACGGGCCATGGCATCGCCGATAGTGTAGTTGCGCGCGTGGCCCATGTGCAGGTCGCCCGACGGATACGGGAACATCTCGAGCACGTACTTCTTGGGCTTGCTGTCGTCGGTGTCGACGGCAAAGAGGTTGGAGTCCTCCCAGGCCTTCATCCACCTGGACTCAATGGCCTGCGCGTCGTAGACAGGAATCTCGTCCTTATGATCTGTGCAATCGCACATATCAGCTCCTTTAATCTTAGCTGGGGTCGGTCGGCTTAGCTTTATTCGCTACTGCGGACAGTCCTGCGCAAGACGAAGAGCACATTAAGTGCTCTTCTTTGCGTGCGGAACTTGTAGCGAACAAAGCCAAGCCGACCGACCCTAAGGTTAACTTGACTGATGATAGCAAATACGACAAGCGAGATGCCTGCGACTTGCGGGCATCTCGCTTTATCTAAATAACGTGGTTGTGAATCAACCGCTAATTGTTACCCGCCCAAGCATGATCGGGTTTTCCAAGTGCCGCAGATTGCCGTGAAAGAGGAGCGACGCGTACTTTGGTACGCGAGCGACGGTTTGAACGGCAAGGTGCGGTGCTTGGGAAAGCCGCTTAGCGATAGCTGACGCTTTGCTGGGAGTCCTTGACGACTACGTCGTGGGCGCCGCCTTCGACGATGGAGGTGGAGCTGACCAGAGTCAGGCGTGCCTTTTCCTGGAGCTCGGGGATCGAGAGGGCGCCGCAGTTGCACATCGTGGACTTGACCTTGTAGAGCGTGCCGCCCACGCCGTCCTTGAGGGAACCGGCGTAGGGAACGTAGGAGTCGACGCCCTCGACGAAGCTGAGCTTCGCGGCGCCACCCAGATCGTAGCGCTGCCAGTTGCGGGCACGAGCAGAACCCTCGCCCCAGTACTCCTTCATGTACTGGCCGTTGACGTTGACGCGCTCGGTCGGGCTCTCGTCGAAGCGAGCGAAGTAGCGGCCCAGCATCATGAAGTCTGCACCCATGGCCAGGGCGAGCGTCATGTGGTAGTCGTAGACGATACCGCCGTCGGAGCACACGGGCACGTAGACGCCGGTCTCCTCGTAATACTCGTCGCGAGCGCGGCAGACGTCGATCAGCGCGGTAGCCTGGCCACGGCCGATACCCTTGGTCTCGCGGGTGATGCAGATGGAGCCACCGCCGATACCGACCTTGATGAAGTCGGCACCGCAGTCTGCCAGGAAGCGGAAGCCCTCGGCGTCGACGACGTTACCGGCGCCGACCTTGACGTCCTCGCCGTAGTTGGCGCGGATCCACTCGATGGTGCGCTTCTGCCACTCGCTGAAGCCCTCGGAGGAATCGATGCACAGAACGTCAGCACCGGCCTCGATAAGCAGCGGCACGCGCTCGGCATAGTCGCGGGTGTTGATACCAGCGCCGACCATGTAGCGCTTGTCGTTATCGAGCAGCTCGTTGGGGTTGGTCTTGTGGCTGTCGTAGTCCTTGCGGAAGACGATGCCCATAAGGTGATCGTTGTCGTCGACGATCGGCAGGGCGTTGAGCTTGTTGTCCCAGATGACGTCGTTGGCAACCTTGAGGCTGATGTTCTTGTCGCCCACGATGAGCTGCTCACGCGGGGTCATGAACTCGGAGACCTTCGTCTGGTGGTCATCACGACTGGGGCGATAGTCACGGCTGGTGACGATGCCCAGGAGCTTACCCTTGGGAGTGCCGTCGTCGGTGACCGGCATGGTGGAGTGGCCGGTCTTCTCCTTAAGCTCGATGACCTGCTCCATGGTCATGTCGGGGGTCAGCGTGGAATCGGACTGAACGAAACCGGCCTTGTGATCCTTGACGGCCTTGACCATAGCGGCCTCGGACTCGGCGCTCTGGGAACCGTAAATGAAGGACAGGCCACCCTCGGTAGCGAGCGCGACACCCATATCGACGCCCGAGACGGACTGCATGATGGCGGAAACCATGGGGATGTTCAGGGTGATTGCCGGCTTCTCACCGCGCTTAAAGCGGGTCAGCGGCGTCTTAAGAGAGACGTTGTTGGGGATGCACTGCGAGGACGAGTAACCAGGGACCAGCAGATACTCCGAAAACGTGTGGGACTCACCGGGAAAGAACGTAGCCATGTTTCTCCTTTTTCCATGCGACCGGTCGGCTGCAGGCCTCGTAGGACCCAGCCCAACCTTGGGCGCCCAATACTGGGGAAGTATCTTAACGCACTTTGACTGCTACAATGCATGATTTAAGAAGAGCACACGAGGGTTTGACGCAGGCTATGCGTTTGCCCAGCAAACACTTTAGCGGGGAGACGTGGAGCACATGGAGTACAAGACGACGGCAAAGTTGGTCATTCAAGCGTGCGACAAGGATCTGCCGGGCGTGTTCGGCCACGGCTGCGTCTTGCTGCTGCAGGGTATTGCCCGCGAGCACTCGCTCAACCGCGCCGCCAAGAGCATGGGCATGGCGTATTCCAAGGCCTGGCGCATTGTAAACGAGGCCGAAGGTCAGCTGGGCTGCAAGCTCATCGAGCGCGACGGCGCCCGCGGATCCACCCTCACCCCCGCCGGCGAGCGAGCCATAGCGGTCTACGAAGAGCTGCAGGCCGACATTAACAACGTCATCGCCACCAAAGCCAACGCCCTCATCGCCAGCATCAAAGAGTAGCCAATTTGGGACGGGGCTTTTTTAGCTGGTCGGTCACCATAGATGATTATTCTGGGACGGGGATTAAAAAATCATTGTGTACCTAATGATTTTTTAATCCCCGTCCCAGAATAATCATCGGAGGGCATTGTCTAGGGTGGCGGCCACGATCAAGGGGTCGTCGGTACCGGCGAAGAGGCGGATGGTGCTCCCCTGCTTGCCGCGTGGGGCCGAAAGGCGCGTCGTTGCGCCGCCGACGGGCGATGTGCGAAACTCCCCGGGCAAAGCATCGAACAGCTCGCCCGCGCTACGTTCGATAAGATCAAACTCAACTGCCGGTCCAAAGCCGTGCTCGAGGATTCCCGTTGCAGCCGCATGGTCGGGATGCGAACTCAGCCCGGGATAGCGAACGTTGCGCACCATCTCGTTGGCGGCCAGATACTCGGCCAGCGCACGGGCGCGGTCGAAATGCGCCTGCATGCGGACGTTAAGCGAGGAAAGCCCACGCTCCAGCACGTCGGTCTCCTCGGCAGAAAGGTCGAGCGCCGACGCACCGCAGCCTGCAAACAATACGTGCGCGCACTCGGCAGCGGCATCCACACGATGGCGCTTGAGCTGCGAGCGCGCCACCGAAGCAGCAACGAGCTTGCGTGGAGCCTCACCGGCGCACACACGGTCAAGCGCTTCGAACGACAGCGCAGCACCCAGCCGCAGCGGATCGCAGCCAAAAGCCGACGCCACGGTGTTGTCAACAACCAGCAGCGCATGGGCCTCACGCGCCGCCCGACCCAGCGCACGCAGATCGGGCACACGCAGACCAAACCCGCCGATGGAGTTGACGAACCACCACAGGTGCGGACCCTCAGCATCAAGCGAAGCATCAAAGTTCTCGGACGCGGCGACAAACGCCTCGACGGCTGGCGAGCCCACCAGCGCGACATCGCAGCCATCAAAGCTGCGCGCAAACGCATCGGCAAAGTCATCGGCAAACGCAACCAGGCGGTCACCGGGGCGCACAATCCCCAACAGCGACAACGCCGCCGGCACATGCGAGGCCGCAAGCAACAACGCCTCACGGGCGCCGGCCCTCAAAGCCCAGGCCTCTTCTAGCTGCTGTACGCCCATACGACACCGTCCCTTCATAACATAAACCCACGATGCGGGTGTTCCCCGCATCGTGGGCAACGGCTGCAGTATAGCGCCGATATGCGACGATTCTCCTAGACGATGAGCATGTGATAGTTAACGCTCGCACCCGGAGCGTCAACGGTCACGCCATAGGCCTCGGGATAGATGCGCGTCGAAAACACGAGCGCGCCATCATTCACAAACACCTCGACCGACGAGACATCGCCAACAATGCGCACGTTGCGCACCTCGTCGACGGGCTCCCAGCGCACGGTGCGACCGCAGCCGGCAGAAGCGCGACCCTCATCGGTAAATCGCATCTCAAAACGCGAGGGCAGTTCGCCCTCGGCGGGCACAAATGCCAGGTTCAGCTCGCCATCAACGGTCGCGGTAAACGCGCCGTCGACACCGTCGGCAACAACGTCAAAGCAGGTATCGCCGACAACCTCCAACGAGCCCGCCCCCACACGCACCGAGGCATAATGGTGCTCAATCTCGCGCGCCGGCTGCTGCAGCACCACGCCGTCGGCACCGGCTGCAAGCTCACGCGGCACCGTCATGCAGTGCTGCCAGCCGCACGCCACGGTGGGGTCGTTGCCATAGGTCGGCTCATCGGGCATGCCCATCCAGCCGATCAGAATGTGGCGACCATCCTCGGACGCAAACTCCTGCGGAGCATAGAAGTCAAAGCCGGCGTCCCACAGGCGGAACTCGCCCAGCTCATAAGCGTCATTACCACCCGTAATGTCGCCCGTTACAGGCATGTATCCCGCGGCGTACACGTTGCCGCGGTCCCAACGGCCGCCCTCAAGGCCCTGGGGCGAGAACGACAAATATGCAGCGGTATCGCCATTCGCATCGAGCTCGATATAGCCGGGGCATTCCCACATAAACCCAAAACGCTCGGGCGTAGACACACGGCTCTCGAGCTGCCAGCTCAGCATGTCAGCCGAGCCATACACCAGGATCTCGCCCACATCGCGCCCGGCACCCTCGCCGTGCATCGCACAAAAACGGCTCTCGACATGCGGCCCGTCCTCGCGACGACGCGCGCCCAGCACCATGTGGTAACGCCCATCATCATCGCGCCACACCTTGGGGTCACGCACGTGGCAGGTCAAATCCTCGGGATAATCCTCGGACGCCAGCACCACGCGCTTTTGGCTGAACGTCTGTCCATCGACACTCTCGACAAACACGGTGTCGGCGCGACGGCCGGTGTTGACGTAGTCGTACGTGCCGTCTGAATCGGAAAGCTTAACGTTGCCCGTGTACAACACGCGAATGCGACCGTCCTCGGCAAGCGCGGAGCCCGAATACACACCGTGGCAATCGAACGGCTCGTCGGGCAGCAGCGGGGCGCCAACGTAGTCCCACGTCATAAGGTCGCGGCTTGTGGCATGGCCCCACATCTTGACGCCGCCGTTCACATCAAACGGGGCATACTGAAAGTACGCGTGAAACACGCCATCTGCCTGGCAAAGACCGTTGGGGTCGTTGAGCCAGCCCGCCGGCGGCATGATGTGAAAATGCTGAGCATAGGGCCCGTGGCCACGCTCGGCAGCCGCCGCATCCATGTTGGCAACGAGCTTGGCAAGATCGCGCTGAAGTGCATTAGACATGTCGGTATCCAATCGAATTAAATCAACGAACGCTCAAATCAAGGGTTCCAGATAAAGAAAACGCCCACAGGATGGAGCCTGCGGGCGTTATATCTACGCGAATCCTACGCCTGCTCGGAAGCCTTGGGCTCGTCCTTGTACAGGACAAACGAGACGGCAAAGGAAACCAGCGCGGCGACCGCAAACATGATCGCGTACTGCACGGGCTGGGCCAGGCACAGCAGGATACCGAAGATACCGGTAACACCCGTGCCGGAAGCGGCAAGCGAGGTGAGCGCGCAGACCAGGGCACCGCAACCGCCGCCGACGCAGCCGGCGATGAAGGGCTTAAAGAAGCGCAGGTTCACACCAAAGATGGCCGGCTCGGTAATGCCCATGAAGGCGGACAGAGCCGAAGGAAGCGCCAGGCCCTTGATCTTGGCATCGCGAGTCTTAAAGGCAACGGCGAGCGCGGCACCACCCTGAGCGATGTTGGCGGCACTGGCGATGGGCAGCCAATAGGTCACGCCATACTGAGCGAGCTGGCCCAGATCGATGGCGGTGTACATCTGGTGGATACCGGTAACGACCGTGGGGGCATAGAACAGGCCGACGATAAAGGAACCGATGCCGAAGGGCAGGGTCAGCAGGGTCTGAATCAGACCGAGGATGGCGTTCTCAGCCCAGACAAAGATGGGACCGACGGCAACGAGCGTTACGAGCACGGTCACGAACACGGAGACGAGCGGGGTCACAAAGAGGTCGAACATCTCGGGGACAACCTTGTGGAGACGCTTCTCCAAGAAAGCGAGGATGGCGCAGGCGATAACGATGGGGATCACGTGGCCCTGATAGCCGACCCACTCAAAGCTGTACACACCGGGAATGACGGTGACCATGGTCTGCACGCCCTCGGAGGCAACCGTGTAGGCGCTCTGCAGCGAGGAGTTGATGAATGCACCGCCGACGACGGCGCCCAGGTACGGGTTGGCGCCAAAGGCCTTAGCCGCGGAGTAACCGATCAGGATCTGCAGAATGCCAAAGGACGTGCCCGAGACCAGGTCGGCAATCTTATAAATAAAGTTATTGGTGTCGAGAGCGATAAATCCGTTGGAGGCCATAAAGTTGAGGGCGCTCATAATGCCCAGCAGCAGGCCCGAAGCCACGATGGCGGGGATGATGGGGACAAAGACGTCGCCGAGCACCTTAATGGCACGCATAAAGATATTTTGCTGCTGCGCCGCGGCCTCCTTGACCTCGGCCTTGGTGGCAGCCTCGACGCCGCTGAGCGCAATGAACTCGTCGTAGACCTTGTTGACGGTGCCAGTGCCAAAAATAATCTGGAGCTGGCCCTGGGCCTCAAAGACGCCCTTGGCACCGTCGATATTCTCAAGGGCCTCCTTGTCGACCTTGGCGTTATCGGCAATCACCAGGCGCAGACGCGTGGCGCAGTGCGCGGCCGAAACAACGTTGTCGGCGCCACCGATGTTGTCGAGCACCTCTTGGGCTGATTTGCGGTAGTCCATGACTTCCCTTTCCTCCAACGGGCGCATGTGCACCCGGCCATCTTTGACACTTACACTGTAATCGTTTTCAGTTTCATATGTCTGTAATCGTTTTCATAGTCGGGTGAACGGTAGGAAAAAGCCGGCGAAAGGTAGTTTTAAGGCAAAAACAGGCGACTCAGAGGCAGGCAGACGTGCCCAAAATCTAGACATTCATAAGCTGATGGCCGAGCTTGAGCGTCTTTAGACCGCGCTCCCCCTCCACGCCATCGAGCGTGTTGAGCAACATATTGGTCGCCTCGACGCCACTGGTCAGGTAACCATAATGCACGGTGGGAATGCCGCCCGTCAGCGCGCGCAAAAACGCATTGTCGCCAAAACCGCTCACGCGGTTTATGCCCTCGCCCATGCCGCGAACCTCATCGATGGCACGCAGCGCGCCCGCCGCCATGGTATCGGTCGCGCAGGCGATAAACGAAACATCGGGAGCGACGGAAAGCAGCTCACGCGCAGCGCGATAGCCCGAGTCGAGCGTAAACGAGCCCAGGCGAATCAAGGCGGCATCGAGCGGGTTACCCGCGGCGCGCAGGCCGGCCTCAAAACCGCGACGGCGGTCATAACCGGCCGCGCGGTCCTCCTCGGTAACCCCAATGTAGGCAATCTTGCCGTCCACGCGGGCTGCAAGCGCATGGCCCAGCTCAAAAGCAGCTTCGTAATCGTCGTGATAGACGCAAGCCGTGCCCTCAACATTCTGGCCGATCAGCACGATGGGCACGCGGCACGACTCAATCGCCCGACGGTGCTCATCGGTAATCATAGTTGCCACCAGCACAATGCCATCGACCGGATGGTTTTGGAATAAATCGAGGTATTCGAGCTCACGATCGGCCGCGTTGTCGGTGTTGGCAAGCAACATCTGGTACCCGCGGCGGCCAAGCACCTGCCCGATGCCCGCCGTAATGCGGCTCACGGATTCCGAGTTGATCTTAGGCACGATGACGCCGATAAGCTTGGTAGAGCCGGTGCGCAGCGCGCGAGCCTGGCTGGACCGCACGTATCCGGTCAACTCAATCGCCTGCTTAATGCGATTGGCCTTAACGGCCGAGATATATCCACCGTTGAGGTAGCGCGAGACGGCGGCGCTCGAAACGCCCGCCAGCTCGGCCACATCTTTCATCTTTACCACGAGTACCCCTGACAACGAATTCACAGGCACCATGATAGCTGCCTTGCCAGCAAATTGAATAAATAGAATTCCTGGTCGAACAAACGTCAGCGAGCGGGCAGCTGCCGTGGCGAGGTGCGGCGAAAGAGGAGCGAAGCGTACTTATGTACGTGAGCGACGGTTTGAGCGGCAGATCGCCCGGCAGATGCCCGCGCAGCGTCGAGCGGTCCGGCGTTCTAACGAACGCCGGAACATAGTTATCCATGATACTCGCCGTTGTACTGGATGAGGGTCAGGTCCTCAACGCCATCGAGTGTGCGAATCGCGTCGGCATAGGGCATGTCCACGCCGTCCGAGAATACCTCCACGGCCATCTCGACTTTGTCGCCGTGCATCGTCTTGGACTTAACGGTGAACTTGGTACGCCCAAACGCACGCACGATATCGTCGCCGGTGGTCTGGCCCGTGTAGTGAATGACCATCATGTACACGCGCGCCTTGTCCTGATGGCTCGCAAACCCGGCGATCATCACCACGATGACCACCGCCGTGAGCGCCACGAGCGCGTACATGCCGGCGCCTGCCGTAATGCCCGTGGTAATGGACTAAAACAAATACAGCAGGTCGAGCGGGTCCTTGACCGCCGTACGATAGCGGACGATAGACAGAGCACCGACCATACCGAGCGAGATGACCACGTTGGTCGAGATCGCGAGCGTGACCATACAGGTAAGCACGCACATGCCTACGAGCGTAACGGCAAAGCTGCGCGAATACACCACGCCGGTAAAAAAGCGCTTGTACACGTAATAGATCAGGATGCCCATGGCAAGCGCCACGAGCAGCGAAAGACCGATCTTGGCAGGGTCGACCTGGCCAAACGCCTCCAAGACGGAGTTCTTAAAAAAGTCCCTGGTGCTCATGGTCTAAATATCCCCTCGGTTCTCAAAATCCGATTCCCAGTAGTTAAAACCGCGCAGGTAGGCGGTCTTTTCGTAACACAGGCAGTACTTGGAGACCGCCGTAAGCTCGGCCGCGCCCGGCGGCACCATATCGCGCACCAGCTGCGGACAAAACTCGGTAAACTTGACCTCCATCACCAGCTTGCCGGGCTCCAGGACCGGCAGCGCGGGCAGCGTCGCGTCAAAGATATCGAAGCTTCCCACCACGGCACGCACGTTCATGTCAAACGTGATGCGCACGGTGCCCCCGTCCATCACCCACGGCTCGCGCTCGTAATCCACGATGGTCCGCGGGCGCATCATGTTACAGATACACTCGATGTAGAACTCGCGGCAGAGTTGGTGCGGGCTCCTCAGCAAAAAGTCGTAGTCGCCGGCCAGGATCTGCTCAAACTCGCCACGCGTAAGTGGCGCGTCCTCCTTGTAGATCCAGCTACCGTACTTCTTTTTGCGCTCGAGCTTAATCACCTTGTCGCTGCCGTTATAGATGCGCACGCGATACTTTTTGCGCATGAGAATGCCGGCGTCTTTTTCCTCGTAGGCCGAGTTGCAGTAGTCGTCAAAGTACAGGCTGCGAATGGTGTAACCGCCCGCCCGCGCATGCTTGTCCAGCTTAAATACCGGCGCCATGCGACAGGCAAGCGCGGCGTGTTCGCCCTCGTTAATGAGATATTTGAGCTCGTGGCGGTAACGCTCCTGCGTGGTTCGCGCAGGCGGAGCCGCCAAGCGCTCAAGCAGCGCGCTAGCCCTCCTCATACGTGTCCTCCACGACCTTACCGCCGTCTTGCACGTAAAAACACTTCATGCCGTACTGTTTGCCATCGTCGGTAACGTAATAGTCAAACGCATCTTGCGTAAAGCCGTCGGAGTTGGTGGCACGCACGCGCACAAAATACTGGCCGGCATCGGGCGCATCGCAGGTCACCTCGGGAAGCAGCACGTCCTCGGCCTTAAAGACCACGTCGCTTATGGCATAGTCGCGCGCAAGCTCTACGGTGTAGCGAATGTCGCGCGCCTCAAAGTCGTAGGACGCATCCCAGTTAATGCGCAGCTTACCGTTTTCGATCTGCGGCACGCCGATGTAGAACGGCATAGGCTTTTTATAGCTCTCGCGAAAGCTCTTATAGTTCTCCTCGATCTCGGAAGGAATCGCCGCGGCAATCTGCTCGTATTCGTCCTTCGTCACGGGCAGATTCTCCAGGTCGGGCGCAGCAAAGACGAGTGGCTCCGTGACCTCGCGATAATGCTCGACCATCTTGCTCAGACGCTCTTCGGTCAAATACGAGCGCAGGTCCTTGACGGCGCTATCGAGTTCGCTGCGGAACGACTTGCTGCGCAGCGCGCGGTTAAACAGCACGTTACCCCAGTAGTTGCTCACGCCGCGCTCCCAGCTCGCATAATCCGAGAATCCCGTCAGGCTCAACTCGAGCTTGCGCAGCATGCCGTCGTTATCCCAATCCAGGATATACCAAACCTTGGAGTTAAGCGGGCTGTACAGATAGCAGTTACGGTTCTGCGTATCGCAGTTGCCCGTCAGAATCTGAAACGCCATCCAATAGACCAGGTTCTCGGTGTCGAAGTAGGTGTCGAGAACATCGTCGATCTTTTGCGTATCGTCGTTGAGCGCATCGAGCATCTCGATCAACTTGGTATGGTCCGAATCGCCCTTTATCTCGAGCATGCCCTCAAACGCTGTCTGGTTATAGTCGGGGTCATCGGTGAGCTTAATGGTGTCCTCAAAGCGATGGAAATCAAAGCTGTTCACCTTATACAGATGTCCGCTCTTATCCAGACCGTGAGCCTTGAGAGCCGTCTTGTTGAGCTGCTCGACCTGCGTAAACAGGCCGTAGTCCTCAAAGGTATCGTTGGACTTTTCGGTCTGGTCGCACACCCACAGATGCACAAACTGCGTGCGCAGGCCCATCATCTGGGGAATCCCGCGGATGAGGTCATAGGCCATCTTGTTGCGAAAACGCATACCCTCGCCCATGTGCTTGTTGAGCGCAATCGCACGCTGCTGGCGCCAGGTACCTTTTCCTTTTTTGAGCTCCACCTTGTAGTTCTTCTGCGTATAACCGCTCGACGTCTGGCCACGCACCTGCACGGTAGCATTGGGCGCTTCCTCGCCATAGCCAACCTCGCCGGCAACTGGGCCCTCTTCGTCGCCCGGCTGCAGCAGGCCCATAACCTGATAGCGCGTCACACCCATGTCGGCATAGTCATACACCGAGTACGTGTTGATCTCGGCCCAGCTATGATCGGTGTTCTCGGAGCTGTTACCGCGCGAGACCGTCAGGTACATGGTCACAATGCCCGAGTCGTCGTAAACCTCGTACAGCTCGTCCTTATCGCGCAGGTGCTTGGACTGGTCGGAGGCCTCGGCCTTTTTAATCTTGCCCTGCTTTTTGACCTTTTTGGTCGAGGAGTCTTCCTGCACCGAGCAGCCCGAAAGCAACAGCGCACCGGCAGCCGCCTCAAACAGGCGACGACGAGACATCATCCTATCGGTCATCAGAACCTCCCCAATGCTTGCGATACACGCGAACTACTGCGCGCTCAAACGCGCCGTGCGGCACGCCCTTATGTCGGCCTTCCTCATAGCGCTGTTCGGCACGGTCGAGCAAGCGGCCCAGCTGTGTAAAGCGACCCGTTTTGACGGTCGCCACAATGGGCTGCTGGCTCAGGATACGATACGGCAAGTTGGCGGTATAGGTATCGAGCCGCAGCAGCGCCACGATAAAAAACACCGCCGCACCCAACAAAAAGCCAAAGCCGTAAAACTGCTGCGGCAAGAGCAAAGAAACGGCAGTCGCCAGCCCGGCCACACCGGCAAACAGCCCCGAGGCCAGCACGGCCCCCTTGTAGTCGGTAAAGTACAGCAAGATGAGCAACACCGTATTGCCCACGGCATACAGGCCGTAGCCCACGCACAACGTGCGAAAATACCCGTGCATCAGGTTATTAAAGCCCAACGGTAGGGCCGACAGCACCGTGGTCTCGAGCGAGATGACCGCCGCCGTCACAAACAGCTGCTTGAGCGCACAAAACCGCAGTTCTCGGTTGAGCGTGGCAAGCATTTCCTCCTCGGCCACCACAATGTCGCCCACCACGCCACCGTCGTTGAACAGGCTGTAGTAATCGCGGTAGCGCGGATAGAAATTAACCTCGACCGAGACCACAAAGTTGACGGATGTGACCAGGATCGTCAAAAACGCAATGAGCGCCGGCACATCGTGGTAGGGCGCACCATAAAACAAGCCCTTGACCTGCACGCCAATGGGACCGGCCCATATTATCACCAAGTGCGCAAAGAGGCCCAGGTTGGTAAACAAGCCCGTGAGCGCCAACGGCATAAACTGATCAAGCCACCGTAAATAGAGCCAGGGGCTGCGATCGCTCTGCGGAAAATACCGGTACAGCAGCACCACGTCCCAGGCGAGCATGACGCCGTAGCCCAGAGCAATTGATACCAACAGGCCCTCGACCGGCGGCAGTCCCAGCGCCAGCGCGGCCAGGGCGCACAGGCACGCCACGCCAATGGCAGCCGCAAAGCTGCACAGGATACCGCGGTAATCCTTGATGGCCGTGAGGTAACTCATGCCGTTCCAGTTGACGATCATAATGTTGAACAGCCACAGGCACAGCAGCCCCTGAAGCAGCGTGGCGCCCGAGAACAGCAGAAAGACGCCGTAGAGCACCGTGCCCGCAACGAGCATAATGGCGTTGGAGCCCCAAAACGAAGGTAGGATCTCATCCTCGCGCTCGGCAAAAAGCATATCGGCCAAAAAGCGCGTGACCGGCATAGAGAAAAAACTCGTGAGCGTGAGCGACGCCAGCAGCGTATAGGTCACCATGCACACCAGCAGATCTTGGTTGGCACGGCCCACACCCCACAGACCGCACAGCACCAAGATACCCACCTGGAGCAGCACGCCCAGCAGCATGGGGCCCGTACACACAATGCCGGCGTAGCCATAGGCGCGCATCGTGGCAAACAGACCCTTGCGCCTAAACAGGCGCTTGAGCTCAAAACCGATTCCGGCCACCGGCTACTCCCCCTCTCTGGACAGGTTAAACGCACACGCCGTCTCGTCGTACAGCGCGCGATAGTTGGCGAGCATCTGCTCGTGCAAAAAGTACGTGGCAACGCGACGCTGCCCGCGCTCCCCCATCTCGATACGGCGGGCGCGGCTCACGCACATGCGCTCCATGGCATCAGCCAAGCCCTTGCGATACATGGGCGGCGTCACAAAACCCGCCACGCCAAAGTCGTCGCCCGGGGCGCCCTCGAGCAGCTCGCGGCAGCAGCCCACCTCGGTCGTCACGCAGGGACGGCGCGCTGCAAGCGACTCCAGCACGCTGAGCGGCTGGCCCTCGGAAATGCTCGTCAAAATGGTAAAGTCGAGCTTTTCCATGTACTCGACCACGTTGACGCGACCGGTAAAGATCAGGTCGCGCACGCCTAGGGTATCGACCAGCGCGTGGCACTCGGCGCCGTACTCCTCGTCGTCCACGCCGCCCATGATGTGCAGGCGCACCTTGGGCAGGCGCTCATGCAGCTCAAAGAAGGCATAGATCATGGTCTTGACGTCCTTGATGGGCGCCAGGCGCACCACCGCGCCAATGTCCACCCAGCCGTCATCGGGCTTTAAGGGAATGTCCTTAAAGCGGTCGAACTGGATGCCGTTGGGGATGACCAGGCATTTGTCCGCATCGCAGCCCATATCGATCTGCGTCTTGCGGGCGTTATGGAACAAACTGGTCACGCGGAAGGCACGGCGGTAGATCTCCTCCGAAAGCAGGTAGAAAAAGCGAATCCAGCGGTCCTTAAACGACGGCACCACCCAGTCGGCGCGAATGATCTCTTCCTCACGCTCGCGGGTATAGATGCCGTGCTCGGTCAGCAGTACCGGCGCATGGGAAACGCTCGAGCCCAGGCAGGCGAGCAGACCACCGTAGCCGGTCGAGATAGCGTGGTACACATCGGCCACCGGCACCTCGCTGCCCAGCAGGTAGAGCACTGGCAGCAGCATAGAGCGCATGGTGTGGAATGCGTCGGCAAAGGGCGTGTAGGGGTACTCGGTCAGACACACGTCGCGGAAGATGTCCATAAACGTTCGGCTCTGTAAAAACGAGAGCGGATGCACACGACGGCGCTGGAAGATATCGAACAGCACGTCCCAATCCGGATTGGAGAGCGACACCAGGCGGCGTAGCGCCTCGCGCTCGCGGTCGTTAAAACTGGCTTCGTGCTGCTCGCCCGAAAGCCGCAGGGCGTCGTCCAGGAACACCTCGTGCACCTCGACCACGTTGCCGGGCAGCTCGTAGACAAACTTGCCGCGGTCGGCAGCATGCGCGCCAATCACCCACAACACAAACTCGTGCTCTGGCATGGCCGTAATGTAGCCGTGCATCCAGGTGGATACGCCGCCGTGTACATAGGGGTAGCAACCCTCGAGTACCAAGCAGATTCTCATTTGTCGCCACCCTCCTTGCGCTCGATCGTCACGGTCTTATCATTTGCCTTGAGCAGATACAGATTGCCCGTAAGGTGCGTCAATTCGCCACCCGTCACCGCACCCGGCTCGCCGTTGTTGGCGCGGAACATGAGCCACGCCTCATCGTGGAAATTGCCCAGGCTGAGCGTCCAGGCATCCGCGCTGGTATCCACGCTCACCGTAACCGACGAAAAGCGCTGAATGGCGCCCGAGCATTCCGAGCCGGTCTGGCGACGCAGGTCGGGCGCAGACTTGGTAAGCCAGTCCAGGTAGTCGGTCAGGCCGCCCTTGTAGACTTCCCAGCCCTCCTTGGCGCCGCGATCGGGATCGAGCAGGTCGTCCGGGTGCATAAAGTGCGTACTCACGTAGTGCATGTTGAGTTCGGACACGGCTGCCAGGCGCATATAGGAATCGTCGACCATGCCGCCCGAGACAATGCGCGGCTGCTCCACAATGCCATCGCTCGCCACGCCAAACTCCTGCACGTACGGCAGGTCGGTACCGTCCTCAAAGTACGTACTAGCAATAGTCTTAATGCGCGGAACGTCGGTGCCGATAATCTGGCGCGCGCGGGCCGAAAGGATATTCGACGGTGGCACGTAGACCGAGCCATGAGCGTTGGGCAGGACCTCGTCTTGAAACGCGATAAGTTCGTTAAGCGAAGCGACAAGCGTCTCTTTGTTCTTCCAGGTCTTGTAGACGTACAGCGTGCCATAGTCGGTATCCCAGAACGCCAGAGGCTGATGGTTGTAGCCGTGAAAGCCCAGCTCTCCGCCCATCTGCAGCAGCATGCCGCCAAAATAGCGGAACTGCGTGGTATCGGGTTGGCGCGCGGGCTCGGTCTGGTTGACCGCGTCCTCGTAGTTTTCGATCATCACGCCGGTATAGCGAATGCCGTATTTTTGCGCGAGCTTTTGCAGATCGGGCCACCATACCTTGGTATAAAAGTCGGCGATGGAAAGCCCGTAGTCGCGCTTGATGTAGGTGCCGTCGCCCGAGGGCACGGGGCTGGGAAAGTCGTCCAGATAGAAGATGGCGCTGTTGATGACGGGATATGCCGTGGCATCGCCCAGCAGGCTGATCGCCGCGGCGTAAAAACCGCGCATGACCTTGCTGTAAATGCCAATGTTACACACCACGGTATGACCGCTGCCGCAATCGCTCGACCAAACAAGGGGCGCACCCGTGTCGCCGGTTTTGGCCCACACGCGCGCCGTCTCGCGCAGCGAAACCAGCAGGGACGATTTAAAGGGGTCCGAAAACTCGTAGCGCTGGCCTCCGCCGATCATAAAGTCCTTACTCGGGACGATGCTCTCGGCAGTCGTGTACTCATATCCCACGGTATCGATGCCAAACTTGGGCGCAACGGCTTGCAGATAGCCGGAGTTCTCCGGCGTCATGCCCAGCATGAGCGAGCCGCCGGCATTCACCCAGCTCATCAGGTCGGTCAGATGCGTACCGAGCCCGTCGAGTGAGGGCATGAGCACAATCACGCGGTCAAACGACGCGAGCAAAGGGATCGCATCCGCGCCATCGGTGGCAATATCCACATCGCGGTGGGCGATCTTCATGTCCAGCAAAATCTGGTCGAACTGGTCTTTAACGTCGTCGACGCCATCTTGGTCCGAGTCGGTAATGACCAGGCACGTGAGCTTTTGGCCAAAGATTGCCGAGGAGGCCGGCACCGCATCGTTGGCGGCAAGCATCCCCAGCTTATGCAGACCCGCACTGTACTGCACGCCGGCACGCTCCACCAGCAGCACGGCGGCCATGGCAATAAAGACCGCCCACACCACGAGGAGTCCCATCCAACGAAAGCGGCCTGCACGGTCGCGGATATGTTGCACCACACTCATCTGGCCTCCTCCCCGTCGCGCCAAAACGCCAACTTTTCGCGGTTGTCGGCGCTCAAATACACATGCTGCTTGTCAATCGCATCGATCACACGGTGAACCTCGTCACCATCGCGGCGCATCACGGCAAGGCGCAGGCAAAGCATCCAAACCTCCTGCTCCTCGGGCACGTCGAGCACCAGCTGGTCGATCACGGCCTGCGCCTCGTCGATCTGTCCGACATCGGCCAGCGCCGTCGCGAATCGAATGCGCAGCTCAAAAGTGTCTTCGCGCTCGCAGCGACGCGCAAGCAGGCGCGCGTACTGTTGGCGCTGAATCTGAGCAACGCGCCCCTCAGCCAAGCCCGAGCCCAAGTATTCACCAAGAAAATCGCAGTATTCGTTGAGGTTTTGCGCGCTCGGGTCCGTCTTAAAGGCACGCTCCAGCTGCTGCAGTTTAAGGTCGGACTCCTTGGAGATCTGCGCCACCGCCGTCGCGGCATAGTGCGCCACCTCAACGTCGTCGTTAAGCTTAGCCGCCTGCAGCTGCGCCAGGTACGCGTCGGGCTCCTCGGTGAGCATGGAGAGCATTAGGCGGCGCCGGTATGCCGGGTCGTTGACGATGAGCGCCTCCTCGAGCGGGACCACGCTTACATCGGTGTCACGGTCGTGCACCAGGATGCTGCGATGCAGGTCGTCGTTGAAGCGCAGCGACTCCAGCGCAGACTCTTTCAGCCCCTCGCCAAACACCGCGCTGCGGACCGATAGCAGAACCACCAGCAACGGGCCCCACAGCGGCACCAACACTATCACAGCCAGCATGTGCCCGCGCACCGGCAGCAGGCCCAACTTCATAAGCGTCCACAGCATCAGGCAAACCAGCGCATGAATCAGCAGCAAGACGGCAGCAACGACAAGCGAGATCAAGCGGCACCCCCCTCACCGTCACCGGTGTAAGAGATGTGCTGCAGCAGCGCCACGATGTCCTCGCCGTCGACGGGCTCCACCGCAATCTGCTTTGCGCTCAGGCGCTCGCGGATAATGGGCAGATCGCACGCCTTTGCCTGGCGCATAAGCAGGTAGAGCACGTCGCCGTCGACCAAGCCCGCCGCGTCGCTCTCGCGAATTGCCGGCCCAATTGCGCCCACCAGCTCGCCGACAGGTTCCATACCCGGTACCACGCGCAGGAGTAAAAAACTCCCCATCTTGCTATCTGCCAGCGCCTGCTCCGCCGCGAGCTCTTGGCCAAAGGCAGCCTGCTTGAGCACGCAAGTGCCGTCAACGCAGCGTTTATCCTGCGCCACCGCCTCATAGTCAAAGGCACGGCCCAGCGCGCTTTCGACCAGCCCGCACAAGATGCGGAACAGGTTTTGATAATAGAGGGTCATTTGGTTTTCGGCCGCACTACGCACAAAGATCAACACGGCGGGTGCCCCGTCGCGCTCGATCGTGTATCCAAACATGGGAAGCCCCGGCGTCAGCTCGCGGTTCACCCACAGGTTCGAACGACCCCCGTCGCCCAAAAGAGGTGCAAGCTGCTCAAGCGTGAGCGAGCGTGCGGCATCTTCGGCAATCGCGGGACTTGCTGCCACCAGGCGTGCAAATGCCCCACCAGAAACATGGTAGATCGCAACCGAATCGTTCTCGAGGATCTCGCCCAGAAGCTCGCAGCACTTGCGATAGATGTCGCGTGGGTTGAGCACGTCGAGCTCCTGCGTCACGGCAAAGATCTTGCCAAAGCTGTCGTGGCGACCCACGATCTGGCGCCTGTACGCGCGCTTGTCCTCGATCGCGTCGTGGTAGAGCTGCGTAAGAAACGTATTGCGGTTGCGCACGAGCTCGTTTTGATCGCGCTCCGCCCTAATAGCTTCGCTGTTGCGCAGCTGCACATAGCCGCACACCGCGCCCACCACAAAGTACGCAATAAACGGCAGCCAGTTGGACGGCTCGTAGAACAGACCCTGGAAGGTATAGCCGTACTGAGTAAAGTAGCTCACGGCCAAGCCCACCGACGCCAGCAGCGCCGCAACCAGGCCAAAGTCCAAGCCATACAGCGTGCCGATCAGCACCACGTAGAGCAGGCGATAATCGAGCACGTTGAGCTGGGCCGATTGTGAGAACAGATGCTCCAGCACCTCGAACAGAACCCAGGCAACGCCCGTCTCCAGGCATTTAATAGGCAGCGCGCGCATCTGGATGCGGTCGATGGCGGCTCGCAAGGGGTTGACCTTCTTTGCGCGGCCAGCATCCCAACGCACTTGAATGGTCGAAAGATCGCGCAGCAGGTCGTACCGCTGAAACCAGCCATAGCGCACGCGAACGACGTCGCTGACGGGCAGGGCATAGCCGGCAGAATCGCCATAGGCAACGGCAAGGCTGGGGAACAGTGCCTTGAGGGCGTCGCCCACCTCACCTGACGTGTGATGGAAGGTATCGGCAACGTCGAGCGTCTCAAAGTTACCATCCCAGCTGTCGAAGATACGGCGTACCAACACCGCAAGCTCCTCGGCACACAGCAGGGGAAACGCCGCATCCTGCGCGCCCTGCAGAGCGACCGATCCGGTTGAGCACGCGTCGAACAACGGCACCAAAAACGGGTCCTCCAGCGCGGCAGACGCGGTATACAGGAACGGCACGCGCAGGATCTTGGTCTGAACGCCCTCGCGAGCAGCGTAGTGGCGGCACAGGTCGTTGGCTGCGTGCGCGATAATGCCCTTGCCCGTTCGCCCCGCGGCGTCGGTGGCACCCTCGGCACCCGCGGGCCCCGCTACATACAGCAGTTGGACCCGGCGACCCGCGCACGCACGAAAGACCGAACGCAGCAGCTCGATATCGCCCACGGTATCGGTATGTGGGGTAAGGTAATTGGATAGGTAGACCACGCGGTCGAACTCGTAGGCCTGATCCAAGTGTTGCAGAAGCTCTTTCCACGAGGCATGGGGCGACGACTCGTCGCGGCGCGTGTCCTGCGCGGCTACGACCTGCACATGGTCCCCGGGGAACGCCTTGGCACAAAAGTCATCGTCAACATATGCGGTGTTGCCAACAACCAGCACCTCCATGGCGCACCCCTCCCCTAAAATCCACTTTAGACATAGTCAAACATGCGTATTTTACGCTGTCAACGCGAGCTGAAACGTCTTTAAGGCTGTTTTAAGAACTTTTTTAGGGAATGTGGGGACATCGAGGGTGCTAAATGCGCACCCAATCGGGGGTACGGTGAAAAACCGAGATCTGTCAAACAGTCCCCTGTTTTGGGCATCCGCGACCTGCAGTTTTGTTGGCAAAAATCGATGTGCGCTCGGCGAGTTTCGATTTTCCCCGCACTTCTCCTACGCACCGGACTCGCAATAGCGCAGTACAATCCGCCAATCGCACTAACCGGAAAGCCAATCCAGCGACTCGCCTAGCCAACCAGATACGGCCCGATTACATCGAAAATTTCGCCCACCTTAGTTGCAGGGTTTTGCGCAGATGGCTTAATGTTACCCAGTTCCCTATGGTACGCGACGAGGCGCCCAGCACGCTCCAATGCTTCGCCTCGCCTATCATCCACTGCCCCAAACATCCCGTCCAGGTTCTTGCGGTACTCGATGCCCAAGTTCTTCGACATCTCCTGCGCGAGGGCATGCTGGCAGTCGGACGCGGACATATGCGCGGTCGTGTAGCGAAAGTGCAAAAGCGGCCACAGCTCGAAGCAGGGGTTCGACCACAACGCATGGAAGGTCCTCGAACCATCGGAGAGCTCGTCACATTTGCGCTTCATCGCATCAAAGTCGGACGCAGGAAAGTCATCCTTGTCATACACGAGCCACACGTGGTCGAACGTCTCGGGCGCATAGCGGCAGTGTTCGACGGCGAAGTCGAGCAGGTCGAGAGTATGTTTGCCAGTCCCCTTAACGACTACGGCAACCTTCCGCTCGTTTGCTGCGCCCAACGCGGCGCGCACGCCCTCGAAGTAGCGAGGCTCAGTCTCCTTGCCCTCGGTCACCACGAGATGGCGCGTCATCTGTACCATGCGAGAGCGTCCCTCGCGCTTGCCGCTGCGCCAGTCCCTCGACTTTTTCGCGGCCATACTAATCCCACTCCTCAATGCGCGTGAGATACGGGTCGGCACCATAGCGGCCAGACAGGTACTGCTTGTCGAATGCCGCATTCTTGCTGACCAGGTTGCCATTTGCCTCGTGGATGTCGGCGAGCGACCATAGCTGGCTCGCCTCCCCCTCGCCGCGTGCGGCAAACCATATCTCGTCGCGGCGAAAAACATCGTTTCGCATAGTGGACACGTCCTGAGACGAGAAGATGAGCTGCGCGCCGCTCTTGTTGACTTCGGGATCTTTGAACAGCAGGATCACGTAGCGCAGGAGCTTCGGATGCAACTTGGCGTCGAGTTCATCGACAACGACGGTACCGCCGCGTTCGAGCGCCGCCAGCAGAAACGCCGCCAGCCCCATGAGCTTCTGAGTACCGGCCGACTCCTCGGACAGGCGCAGCTCATAGCCCTTACCGTCCACCTCATGCTTTACGAAGACGCGCTGGCCCCGCCATTCCGGCGCCCTCTCCACTCTGAAGCCATCGATACGTACATCAACGGCGCGCAGGAAACGCGTGACCTCGCGCGAGTCGCCCTCGTCGAGCATTTGCTCGAGCATCCGCTCCAGATAGGAACTGTTGTAGTTAAGAAACACAGCGTCGAGAAACCAGCTGGCCGCCTCCTGGACCACCGGCGCATCGAAGTTGATGCAAAGGAACGATAGGTAAGGCAGGCTCGGGTTGAACCTCGCAGCCGTCACAAGCTTACGCAGTGTGGGGCCGAGTTCAACCTTTGTATCCTCACGCTCGAACAGCATCGCCGTACGCGACGCTCCCAATTTACGCCGCCACAGCCCTTCGGACACGATCTCATCGGCGTGTACAGACAGAACATAGCGGTACTCATGCTCGCCCGCGCGGTAATAGAGCTCGAACTCGGTGGGCTCGGCGGCAGACACGTCATCAAATTCAAACGCCGAACAACGGGCTATCAAAGGGCGATCACCCTCTGGCGCATCAGCGCTGGCAGACAGCAATCTAATTGGTCTGGCCACCGCCGAACGAACGTAATCAAGAGCCTCGAGCAGGTTAGACTTACCGCCAGCGTTGGGCCCGTACACCGCAGCCACCGGAAGGAAACTCTGCCCGTCGGAGCACTCGATGAGGGAACGCTCAAACTCCTTCATCGGCGTCGCCTGCATGGAAAGCTCAGCCTCGTCGCGATAGGACCGATAGTTCTTAAAGGTGAACTGACAAAGCATGGTACTCAACATTCCTTTCATTATTTTGAAAAGATATATCAGAGTTTTTCTTTGATTATAGACTTTAAGTAGTCTAAATCAAGTGCTTGCTACACCAATGACAGCAGGCAAAAGGTGCCAAACCGTCCATGCTCGGCCATTCCATTGCCGGAATGGCGCCTAGCCAGCATATCAGACATTACACGCATGAAAAAAGGGCAACACTCTCTTGCCGAAAGCGTCACCCTTAAAACTCCCGAAGAGCTTTTGTATGATAGCTAGGTATGTTACACCATCTCGCAGAGATGTACAGCACCGAGAATCACTATTCCTAGCAGAACAAACACCGTGGACGCGGCGGTCCAATTGGCATCGGCGTTTTTGAAGCTTTCTCTACACTCTGATGTTCATCTCTTTAAACACGCTGTGTAAAACATCTTGCGCAATTAGCCCCCGATAAGATCCAACAAGCCTACTTAATTCATCAAGCATTGCTTTTGTCTCGTCGTCAGGTAGAACACGGCAGAGCAGGGAGTACATATCGGAAAACCTTGCCCCTCTTACGACCGCACAATAGAGTCGCTCGTCATGCGCGCAAATATTCCTAAAGCCAGATAGAACTTGAATGACGCGAAGCAGCATTATCGGCTCGAGTCTTTGATTTCTATTTGACGTTTGGCTGACCAACTTGCAGGCAGCATTTTGCACGCCCCGTTTTTGAAGCTGATAGAAATGTGAGATATTGCCAAATGTCAGATCATTCTGAAGAACCCACAAAGGCACTGCACCGTATTTATTCAAATAATGCTTCACGAAAGGACGCATACGCTGTTCATCTGTCACCTTGTCATTCAGAATATTTATCAGGTCAGTAAGCCTCTTCGAATGCTGCTTCTTTTTATCACCACGAAATGCCTTGGGCACAAGCATATCGTTAGGATCGACATAATTAGCCCGATTCAGATAGGCATCCGCAGCGCGATATTGATCGCAGAACGAATACACGATCGCGTTCTTGAGCACAGCTTCGGCCCTCGCGAGATATGAAAAAGTAAGTTGCCTAAGCTCTCTGTCAAACAGGAATAAATCGTAAATGTTCTTAAATGAAGTGCCTTCCCTATAAACATCACTTGACGAGGACTGCGCAGCGTTTTTATCAAGAAACGGAGCTTTGTAGCCGTTTACGACCGCATAATAACTCTCACGCCTCAGGCAATCTGTCGTAGAAGCATCAGTCGCCACCCCACGGCTCTCTAGGAGTTCAATAAGTTGAGCGAAAGTCTTAAATTCCTTTGCCAAAGCAAGCTCCTAAAATCAAAGGGCCGTTGCCGGAAGCCTCCGAACAACGACCCTTCTTTGTCATCGCCTCACTTAGAGTCCACGACGACTGTATCACTATCGGTATAGTACCCTAAATTCATCGCTATTGCGGCGCATACAGGAAATTCATTCGATGCAAAAACGAAAAAACGAAAGCAGGAGACCAGCTCATCCATCATGCAACTGAATTCTTTGCGCCAATAATTAGAATCCAATATCATCGCAACGCCGTTTCTTCTCTGAACAAATCATGAACATAGTTGCTCACAGATCTATAAGACTTCAAATCGACAGCTTCTTTACCAGAAGAATCGAACACGCTCTGTGCTCTATCGAGCAAGAAGTCATCAACTTCATCTTCAAATTTGGGGAACGTGGGCCATTCAAGAATCGCCACACCATCCTGAATCTTCGGGAGCGGCCTGTAGACCCACGACTTCCCGATGGGTACGTTATGCGAAAAGAAGTAATCTTCAAATAAGCCATAGTCAACATCAATCAATGGTTTATTTGGATTGACATCCCACTCATCCGCCAAAGCCCTCTTGCATCGGTTGATAACAACGCCAACTGCGTAAGAAGCGGTCTTTTGACCATCGGTTCCATCCTGAGCCTTCTTAAGCGCAGTAGCTAGAGCGCCCCAAATTAAACTAGTAATTTGCGCAGGAGAGAAGTGGCCAAGCAGCTGCGGAACAAGTTCATCGAATTCGCTCCTTTTGCCCTCGCTGCAATCGTCATCCCAATCCCACAGCTCATAATCCAAGTACGAGCCAACAAGCCATTCGTCAATAGCTTGCCAATGGTCGATTTCGCCTTTGCCCAATACAATGGCTTCCCTGCCGTCTCGAATATAAATCTCCGCATACACGGTGGGCAGAGGTCCCTTCACATCCACTTCAAAGGGAACGCACATTAAATTACAGGAGACAGATCCGTTATCCCTAAGGGAATATTGATCGACATCCTTTTTCGAAAGCCATGAAGGAACCAGGTAGCCAGCCTTCACAAGAGAATGGATGTCTTTATAAAAGCCATCGTAGCCATAATCTAGATTAATCGGGCCTATAAAACTACCACCGTTCAAACAGCAGGCAAACAAAAAGGCAAATGTAATATGTTGACGATTATCGGGATCGAACTTGCTCCAATCAAATGTCAGAGGTTCACTCGGAAAAATCTGGCTAAGCTCGCCCTCCTTTTCTAAGTAGGCAGCTTCCCGCTCTATTTGAGCGGAATTAAGATGGCACGAAACGCAAACAACGCATGCCTTATCATATGAGGTCGACCCCGCACCATAAATGCCCCTGCTAACATGAGGAGCATAAAGGTGCCCAAAGCAGACAGGGCACATCTTGTCGATTTCGAATAATCCGAATAAAGCAATGAAATCAGAGTCGGTAAAATCAGAAGGCAAATCGTAATCCTCGCGAAGCTCCGCCAAAGAAAGACCCGAGGTATAATAGGCAGTTTGCATCTCTGAAATTGCAGTCGAGCCAAGAGAAGCTCGCAACGCGTTGATCTTAGATAAATCCATTTGAAGCCCCCTGGACAAACGTTGCTGTCAACAGTCATCAATTCTAGGTGATACAGCCCCGCAGGAGGACGTAACCCACCCATAACCCGCGTAGAAACGCCTGCACCGCGCCAAAGACGAAGACATCGTCAACTCATGTTGTTAGCGCCGACAGCGCGCATCTCGACCACAGCCGCGACGAACACCTTGTCAATGCGCTGGTATCACTCGAGCGTGTCCTCAGGAAGAAAGCCCCGGCCCTCCGGTCTTTCCATAGCAGTACCCGTTCCGGCAGACTGCCCGTCCGGCGGTCCTTTCATATCAGCGATAAGGCACACCCCGAAGTTTCTGACGGGCCCATAAACCGCTATTTTGGATGAAGTTCCAAACCCCTACGGCTACTAAGAAGGTAAGCGTCTTTATTATTGTTAGAGATGGCGAAGCTTGACAGGATTTTATTCTGAGATTCAGGCGACCAATATATATGAAGCCTTTCTCGGGCCCGCGTTATTGCCGTATAAAACACACTGTGAGTAATACGTTCCTCGACATCCTTTGTGATAATCAACTTCACGGATGAGTACTCAAGCCCCTGCGCCTTATGAACGGAAACCGCATACGCCACCTGAAACGGCACAATGCCGTCTTCCCCAATATCCTCTCCATCGCGATCCTTGGCTTTCTTCACCGAGAAACGCAAAAACGTTTCACCGCCATGAGAACTCAACAATTCAAGCCCGTCATAACGCCAAGCAGAATACTTTGTTGCGTCAATGGGGACAGCAACGGTAAACATCATCTCGTCTCTGGAATTGGCTTTAATCTCCACAAGACGACCCTTGAGGTTGTTATAGAGCAGAGGGTAAAACCGATCAGATTCGTTGAATAGAACTGGATCACCGACTTTGTAAGTATGAAAATTCCAGCTAACGGCCTCGTTCTTATTTTCCGACTGTAACATTTTGTTCATATTGTTAATGCCATAAAGGCCGTCATAATTGAGGCAGAGAACGATTTCATCCTCATCCGTCCTGTTAACAACTGACTCATCAAGATTCGACGTAAAATCACAGGCAGCAAGAATCTCCGTGATGTCAGGACTCATCTTTCTGACCGCACTCCATAACCTCAATAGATCACCGTTCTTCGCACGCCAAGGCTTATCAAACTCATGGATGCACTTGTCAGGCAAAAAATCTTGAGCCAAAGAGAACCAGTTCCCAAACTTGATAGACTCAATCTGTCTCACGTCACCGACAAGCATTAACAGTTCAAATCCACCAAATTCAATTATCTTTTTCATATCGCTATTACAGACAGCGCTGCATTCGTCAACAATTAAGACATCGCATTCAGGTTGACGATTCAAGTATTTCGTCACCGTCATAAAGTCGCAATTCGAATCAACAATTTTCCGTCTCAGGCTATCAACGGCAGGATTTGTATTAGCAATCGCAACCTTACTTAGTTTATGCAAGAACGAACAAACAGTATTAACCATGGTCGTTTTCCCGGTTCCTGCTGAACCGTAGATAAACGCAACATGCGTTTCGTCAAACATGGTCTTTAGCGCGGCCGACTTTTCAAGATCATCTATTTTGCAGCGAGGATATTCAAGCCATGATTCGCAGGCAGCAGCATATCCACTGAGCCCACTATTAGATAGGCTTAAAAGCCCGTTTATAATGTCAACAATATCTTCTTCGACTCCTCTGACAAACAAATACCCGTCCTCATGCACGAGATCCCTATAGCGGTGACCGCCGTACAAAGTATTATTATGCTTGGTGATAAGCTCATCGATATTCAAATGAGTATCGAATTCAGAGTCTTTGACATAAAGGGACCTGGTATTGTTCGTGATAAGTGACACCTTATTTGCCAGGAAATTATCCTCATACAAATCTGGATCAATATACTGATACAAGTCATCAACGGCAACCACATGCCGAATGAGATCCGTACAATATGGCTGTCGGTCAAAGGGAGCACATCCACTCTTCAAGCACAGATTGCCCAGCAGTCCGTTCGGACTTGAAGCCAATTGATTTTTTATAACACGATTACGCGGCTTAGCTAAAAGGTATTTTAAGACGTTTACTCCGCACAAACCCGAACTCAAAAAACTATGCGCTTCAGACAACAGTAGATGAACCGGACATTCAGAGCCCGAATATGTAATCTCGCTCATAATCGAAGCGAAATCATCATCCGGAAGCAAGGCAATATCACAGAGGTTCATTCCCGAACGAGTCAAGAATTCCATAAGCGAAATGTAGCTCGAATAATTGCCGTTAAGCCTTGCGATATCAGATTTTCCGAGTATCTTTAATAGGCCATTCAGCTCACATGGACGCACAGAAATCCTATATGCGTCAACAATCGTCACAGGAAGAGAAAAGCCTAAACCGTCAATGCTCGTACGCTTTGCTGAAACCGATACGGCGTTATTCGTAGGGATTTTAAAAGCAGAGAAAACGAGTATTCGATCGCATTTGCTGGAAGAATCGAAAGCAGGAACAAGCGTTGTTTCGTAGTAAACAGAGTCGTTAACAAAGAATGGCCTAGCAGACCTTACATAAAAGCGGTCCCTTTCAATTTCAACCGCATTAGCACTCATGAAAACATCAATCGAACGAGCGATCGACTCGTGATAATTCTTCAAACCTGGGTCCGTATCCAGCGGAATCTTATTCAAATTTGAAAGAATAGCAATCCCATGTTTATCGGCGGCATAGCGTTTCAAATGAAGCAAGTTCTCGTAGTATTTCAGCAAAAGTCGCTCTGCAGAATCTTCGCTAGGAACATAATGCGAAACGGCCTTCTGCAAGTAACCATGAAACTCAGCAATAAACCGAGTCTCTTTTTTCTTCTTCATTTCTTGGATGACGGCCTTACATAAAGCAAAATAATTGCCCTCAAGGGAGACGTCCCCGTAAGAAGCATACATAGCTACATGTTCAACAAGGTGGCGAAGATTTCCCACAACGTCTCTTGAAACTAATGCCCTGCCCTCAAAATCAAGACGGTCAATTGAATGCTCTACCGCGCTGTTTACCTTTTGGAGCTCCTTTAGAGGATTCCTCATGAGCCCAACTCCCCGTTGTAAATATCAAACCCATAACGCGGCACAAGAACCGCATGAACATCAAACTGGTAAATCAATTCAATTAAACGAACCTAGGACTTAATGATAGCCACAAATTGCACTACTTCGGAAAATAGAATTATTAGAAAGACAATGACGGAGTCCATATATCAAAGAAGCTACCTAATAATTGAATCGTGGGGTTCGAAGACCCTAATATAACGTTGATTGCATTCATAAATACAATTAACAACGACTCTGTGACAGAGCTCCTCTTAACGCGTTTGATAGACGCCAGCCCATGGCACAGCTCTGCAGAGCAGCCTCCAGCGACAAGCTCACTGTCCAATCGAGTCGCCAGTCAACCGCAGCAGACGCTCCGCCGGCCGACAACCAAGTCTGATAATTCCTTAAAAGGAGACGTCCGAGGATTTTCTCCAAACGCGCCGCTGTCCTGCCGTAACTCACCGCATCAGCGTTCTGGCACAAAAGTTTAAGGAACCACCCTTATCTTGGCTGCAAACAACCCGGAGCGCGCATAACGGTCCGGGACGTCAACCAACGAGAGGATACGCTATGCCTAACGATGACATCGCCTACCTTCTGAAGTTCGCACCAAAGGAGGCGCATATCGATGACCTGATAAACGGGCAGCTCTATATGAACGCAGCCGAGTACTACCATGACCTTCCTAGCGAGCAGGGCGATCCATTAGAGGTGTCTTTAACGTACGGGATGGGCATCTACGCCAACTGGCTCTTGCCAATCTACTGCATGTTCGCAGTGCGAAAGAGCGACATCGTTGATAATGCTGTCGTAATTTCCAAACGAATGATCAAGGAGTTCAGGCGCGCCGACGGTTGGATCGGCATTGTGCGGTACGACCGTTTCAGGCGGTTACTAAAAAGGAAGATCGATTCTGGAAATGGCATATCCCTGCACGCCTCCGTCTTCTATGGCATTCCAGCTCCATGCCTAACTGGTGAGGCGCTCCGAGGCATCCCGCACAATCTCGTTATCAAAACGCCCAAGTACGCATATCAGCAGGAGTATCGAATCATCGGGTCGCGACCGGTCGAATGTCGTCTTTTACCAGACGAGAATCACCCTGGCTGCAAAATTGAAGAATACGAACATGTAGAGCTTGACCTGGACAGCAGCCTCGCAGACTTTTCCTGGAAGGTCTCGGTGTCGAGTCTCGAAGAGGCGCAAGGCGACCTCATGCTGGAGTTGCCGCATCAGGCATAGTCAACGAAGCACGGGTCAGAGCGCCGCCGGGGACTAAAGCGAGCCCTCCCCCTCCCCAACATTCCCCAGAAAGTTCGCTGATGTTGACAGGTGTTCCCGTAAAATAAACCGCAACAAAATATGTGCGGAATGCTGGCCTGGAGCTGCCTTCGGACCCTATTGGCTGCTCACCGAGAGGCTCCGCTATGAAACGACCCCTTTACTACCTGTTCTGCGCGATCGCGTGCACGTCCATGGTCAGCGCGACGATGCCCATGGCAGCCATTGCGGAAGCTATCCAGCCTCAGGCAATCGTAGAGCAGCAGGCGCAAGCCGACGCCACGAGCAGCAACACAGGCAAGGCTGAAGACGGCACCAACACAAATGCGACAGCAGATACCGTAGAAGACAGCACCGCAACATCCACCGGCACCAGCGCAGTCAACACGGAAAGCGCTGGCGGCACCACCGCCGCTAACGCCGCAGACGCCGCCACCCCCGACACCACCGCAGCAACCGGCACCCCCACCCCATCCCTCCGCGCCCAAAACAACCCCACACCCGCAGCGATCCCCGCCACGCCACGAACCACCTACGCCCACTCCGCCACGGCAACCCAAAACGGCGTCACCTTCACCGTCTCGTGGAACGACGCCCCCGCGGGCACCGCGACGACCTTCCACGTAACCCAGACCAACGGCTCGTCCCAGGCCAAGGCGCGCATGGACGTGCCCACCTATTGGGACGGCGGCGGCCACGAAAGCGTCTGCGACCCGTCGCGCCCGGCATGGTCCAGCTACTACAGCCTGGGCACCGCGGGCCACGACTTTACCTTTGACTTCACGGCATCGGGCACGTACCGCATCTACTTCTACTTTATGGACAACGACAGAAACGACCCCCAAAACGACAAGGGAATCTACTACCTGCGCGCCACGGCGGAGGTGACCGTAAACGACGCCGCCCGCCCGAGCGTCACGCAGCTCGTCAACGACGCCGTGGACCTGTGCAGGCAAGAGACAAACGGCTCGGAATACGACATGGCGCTGTGGCTCCGCGACTGGACGCTCGACCAGCTGGAGTACGACCACAGCCTCAACTGGTGCTCGGCCGAAAGCGGCCTCACGCGCCACCAGGGCACCTGCGAGAGCTACCAGCGCATCTACTCCAAGCTCCTTAACGCCGCGGGCATCGCCAACGGCCGCATCACTGGCAACGGCCACACCTGGAACGCCGTAAAGATCGACGGCAAATGGTGCCAGATGGACCTAACCTGGGACGACACCAGCGACAACTGATACGGGGATCTGGACCAGCGCCATCTGTATTTTGGCCTGACCGACGAGCTCATGGCAATCGCCCACTCCGACCACACGGCTAACTACCAGAACGCCAACTACGCCTACCGCTCGATAGATCTATCCAACAATTACTTTGTGCGAAATGGAAAGGCCGATGAATGGGCCGAGAAGTATGCCGACCGCATTCAGCAGCACCTGGATGCCAAGGAAGAGAGCTTTTCCATTAATGCTGATAACCAGTCGTTCCCGCCGAGCATCTCGGGGATTCAGAATGGGATCGTTGCGCATGCGATGAATCAGAGGGAGTGGATAGTTCAAGACGCCAAGGTTGAGCTAACTGTGACTTCGAACGTGACCGCCCAATCCAGCAGTAAATGGAGCGCAATATACATCTTTGAAGCCAGATACGCGTCAATAACACCCAAAGGTTGGCTGCTAGAAAACGGTATCTGGTATTACCTCAACGCTAACGGTACCTACGTAACCGGCTGGCAAACGATCGACGGCTCGCGTTATTACTTCGAGGACGACGGCGCCATGGCCACGGGCTGGCAGGAAGTGTCGGGAAAGCGCTACTACCTCACAGAATCCGGAAGATTTGCCCCATCCGGATGGATGCAGCTTGAGGGTGTCTGGTATTTCGTCCAAGCCGATGGATCGGTCGCAACCGATTGCTGGATAGGCTCCTATTACGTAGATAAAACCGGGAAATGGATTCCAGCTGCTCAAAAATGACAGCATAAAGTGCCAATTTGCTCAATTTGTTCGGAAATACTTTACAAAAATGTGAATTCGAACAAATTCAATTCCATTTGTT
The DNA here is from genome assembly GCA_902495355.1 of uncultured Collinsella sp. GTDB lineage: Bacteria > Actinomycetota > Coriobacteriia > Coriobacteriales > Coriobacteriaceae > Collinsella. Next base: position 91,668 of record CABUWV010000001.1, on the reverse strand, counting down.
CGGTTTTAGTCTATTATTTCAAATTGCCGAACAAAGGAGTAATTCATGCAGCTAACCCATAAGCAGTTCAACGCACTATATGCCCTGAGCAAGCATCCGGGCATTACGCAGAGGGACCTCGCCGATCAATGCGGCATTGGCCTCGCGACCGCAAATGCCGCCGTCAAGGACCTCTCGGAAGCCGGACTCATTGAGGGCGCCCGCCTCACGCCCAAGGGCATGGCCGCGCTAAAACCCTACGCCGTAGACAACGCCGTCATCCTTGCGGCTGGTCTTTCCAGTCGCTTCGCCCCCATCTCCTATGAGCGTCCCAAGGGCCTTCTCAAGGTTCGTGGCGAGGTCCTCATCGAGCGCCAGATCGAGCAGCTTCACGAGGCGGGAATCCTCGACATCGTCGTGGTCGTCGGCTACAAGAAGGAGTCCTTCTACTATCTCGAGGACAAGTACGGCGTGAACATCGTCGTCAATCGCGCCTACGCCGAACGTAACAACAACTCCTCGCTCATGCTCGTGCGGGAGCTGCTCGGGAACACATATATCTGCTCATCGGATAATTACTTCGAGGAAAACCCCTTCACGGACCATGTCTGGAAGGCCTACTACTCGGCCGAGTACAACCAGGGGCAAACTGCCGAATGGTGCCTCGAGACGGGCTCCCACGATCGCATTACCAAAGTAAGCGTCGGCGGCTCCGATGCATGGTACATGATCGGCCACGCCTACTTCGACCGCGAGTTCTCCGCCCGCTTCCGCCAGATCCTGGAAGACGAGTACGACCTCCCCCAAACGCAAGACAAGCTCTGGGAGGATCTCTATGCCGAGCACATCGGCGAGCTCGACATGCGGATCCGAAAGTACGACCCGCCCATCATCCATGAGTTTGACTCACTCGACGAGCTGCGCGATTTCGACCCCCTGTTCCTGGAGAATCTCGACTCCGAGATCTTTGACAACATCGTCGCGGTCCTAGGATGCGACAAGTCCGAAATCCGAAACGTCTACCCGCTCAAGCAGGGACTCACCAACCTCAGCTGCCACTTTACGACCGATGACGGCGAATGGGTCTACCGCCATCCCGGCGTGGGCACCGAGCTCCTCGTGGACCGCAAGGCGGAAAAAACTGCGCTGGAGACGGCGCGGAATCTCGGCCTCGACTCCACCTTCGTGTTCGAGAACCCCCGCCGCGGCTGGAAAGTCTCCCGTTTCGTGACGAACTGCAGGAACCTCGATGCACACGACGATGCCCAGCTCGCGCAGGCCATGCAGATGGCGCGCAGGCTCCATGAGAGCGGTGCCCAGGTCGAGCGTGCATTCAGCTTTTACGAGGAGGGCAAGGGCTACGAGCGAGCCATCTTAGAACGCGGGCGCATCGATGTGCAGGACTGGTCCGAGATGGAGGCGCAGGCAACGAAGCTCAACGACATGCTTGTAGCCGATGGGGGCGATCCAGTCCTGTGCCACAACGACTTCTTCGGCCTAAACTTCCTAGTCGGCGAAGATGGCCATGTCGACCTTATTGACTGGGAATACGCCGGCATGAGCGACTATGCCAATGACTTCGGGACGTTCTGTGTCTGCGAGCAGCTCTCCGAGGAAGAGATGCGCAGCGCACTCACCCACTACTTTGGCCGCACGCCTACCGAAGCGGAATGGCGCCATAACTTGGGCCAGGTCGGAATGGCGGGCTGGTGCTGGTACGCCTGGGCCCTCCTAAAGGAAGCCGAGGGCGACAACGTCGGCGAGTGGTCCCACATCTACTACCGCTACGGCAAGACCTACCTCAGGAAGGCCCTCGAGCTATACAAGAAGTCCGGTAAGTAAGTAAACCAGTCACTTTGACAAACAAGAAAAGAGAAGAAACCATGCATTACGGCATACTTAGCGGTGCCCTTTGGGCGCTGGACACTACCGTGCTCTCGATAGCCCTCGCGATGTCCCCGTTTTCCGATGGAACCGCGGCCGCCGTCGCCTTCGCCGCGATCGTGAGCTCCGCATTCCACGACATCCTCTGCGCCCTCTGGATGACGATCTATTCCGCCATCAAGGGTCAACTCGGAAAGGCCCTGGCCGCGATTAAAACCCGCGACGGCCTGGTCGTTGCCGCCGGGGCCCTGCTGGGCGGCCCCATCGGCATGAGCGGCTACGTAATGGCCATCAACCTCATTGGGCCCTCCTACACTGCGGTTATTTCCGCCTTCTATCCGGCATTCGGAACGCTGCTCGCCGCAATCGTCCTCAAGGAGAAGGTAACCGTCCCGCGCATGGTTGCGCTAGCGGCCGCGCTGCTCGGTATTGTCGGCATGAGCGCGGGCGCACTCGGTTCTGACGCAATGACCAACCCCGTACTTGGCATAGCCTGCGCGCTCCTGTGCGTCGTCGGCTGGGGTTCCGAGGCGGTGTTCTGCGCATGGGGCATGAAGGGCGATAACGTCGACGACGAAACCGCGCTGCAGATTAGGGAGACGACTTCCGGTCTTGTCTACACCCTAATCGTCCTCCCGGTATTCGGAGCATGGGGCTTCGCCGCACAGGCGGCGCCCACCATGGCGACAGGCACCGTCGCCCTTTCGGCACTCGCCGGCGTGGCTTCGTACCTCTTCTACTACAAGGCAATCTCCAAGATCGGCGCGGCCAGAGGCATGGCGCTCAACATTTCCTACTCTGCCTGGGCGGTCATCCTGGGAATTGCCCTCGGCAATGTCCCCGGACCTCTCGAGATCGGCTGCTGTGTTCTCATTCTCGCAGGTACCGTTCTTGCCGCCTGCGACTGGAATGAGCTGTTTGGAAAACAAGATTCTAATTAAATACACCAAAGCCACAACTGCCGCGCACTTATCAAAAGGCACCCTCGTGTTCAAAGTTGAACTCGAGGGTGCCCTCCATTAAATAGACCCAAGCGCAAAAAACGCTTAAATCAGGCCCTCCAGTAACCGTGCCCATAAGGCTTGCGTTGCTCAATAGGCGGCAATAGCATATAGTCGCCGTACTGTGCTTTCAAAATGGAATCGAAACCTGCAGGAACTGCAAGCTCACGAGACCCATATTTTAAGTAAACGGTATCGTTAAACCATTCAACTTTGTAGCCATCGATTGACGGATCTCCAATTATCCCCAACCAATGTGACTCTGGATGGTCCATAGCCTTAATTTCTTCTCTATGCATTCTCTTGCGTAAGTCACTCTTGCCAACAGTTGCCTTTGCAATACGAAATGCTAGGCCATGAAGCAAAGAATGATTCTCGAGGTAAGTCTTAGACTCAGCAAGACAGAGACGGTGAGATAGGTCCATCAATTTATAAGACCTACGCGCGTCACGAGCACGTACGACAGGATTGTCATCTAGATAGTCTAAAGGAAACACATCTATATGCAGCCCATAAAGGAAATCGGTGACGCGTCTGCCATAGCTATGAAGTGTGCGGTTGTCGCAAATAATGCCACGATAGTCATACTGATGCATATCGTTACCTAGATAGTGAAAACTGTAGTTAGAGTCTCCGTTAAATATAGATAAGAATTTTTCATAATCAGGTCGAGGCATCCAAACATCAATGTCGTCATCCCAAGGAATAATATCTTTATGACGAGCGGCACCCAGCAGAGTTCCATAAGCAAGCCAATAAGTTAGCCCATGTGCTTCACAAAAATCAGCAAAATAGTAAAGCGTATTCTTGATGTTATTTTGCACTTCAGGCAATGTCATCTCTTTCATGGCTAAACCCCTTAGATAATCCCGGCTTTTCGACATTCGATAATCCTCAATAGCGCCATGACACCCTCGGAAAGAACTCTCGCCGCTGCAACAAGCCAAAGATCATAGTTTGTAAACGCTGCAAGTAAGCCAAGCTCAAGAATATGAAACATCATAGCAGCGATAGTTGTACCAGTAAGCTCTTTGACTTTCCCGACCGCACCAAGCGAAGGCCAGCCCGAAAGTTGGACATAAAACGAGAAAATCACAATAGGAGAAAGAATAGCAAGAACATAGCTTCCGCCTAGATATTCATCGCCACCGAGAATCCACATCACCTGTTTACTCAGGAAGAAAAATGCAATAGTTCCAGTTAGCAAAATTGGAAAGCATGCGAGATAAAGCTTTCGAAGTGAAAAAGACTTATTACCCTTAGCACGCTTAAGGTAGTTCGGATATAAACTCTGGGACAAAGGCGAATAAAGCGAGCTAAATCCATTCATGACTGTCATTGCAATGCCCCAATATGCAATTTCAGCAGAACTGTGATTGAACACGCCAAGCAAAAAGGTGGTAAGGGATGAGAATACAATCGTCGAAACACCGGAAATGAAATAAACGGATGATTGAAGCAGGTCATACCATATTTCTTTGGCTGAAAAGGCGACTGGTCTAACACCAAAGCGTTTGATAGCCGCTATCCAGCTCCACACGAACGCAATTAATGAAGTCAATACATCAAGGCCAGGAACAAGCAGCAAATCATCAATAGAATGCACAAGAAGGAAGGTGAGCGCTACGGCTATGCCCTTGGAAACAACATAGCGAACAGTAATAATGCCCATTTCCTCATATGCTCTGAAGACAAAATCAGGCAGAAGAGAGCTAAAAAAAACACCGGCAAAGGCAAGCCATACATATGCGGAATTATCGCCCATCAATGGAACCGCAGAAATCATTCCAAAGACCACCAGTGCAAGGGGAATAAAGAGGAGAATTCTTGCGGCCATAATTCTGCAAGAAACACGCGAGGCAGTTTCAGGGCAAAGTCCATCCTGAACAATCTTCGCAATGGCGTAATTCATAAAACCGAACTCGGCAACCATTTGAACAAACGTCATGATTGAGAGAACATAGGAACGCACCGCATAACCATCGGTTCCCAATACTCTTGCAAGGTACGGTAGCGTTAAAAATGGAAAAATATATTTTGCAACCTGGAGTAAATACATTGAAACGGTGCTTTTGGCAAGCGCCCTATTATCAGACTCAGATCTGCTTTTCGTTAATGCCAAATTAAATCATCCATTCATCTAATAAACCCGTGGCCGCCCGCATCCTTAAGGCGTTCGACCATTTCGTCAATTTGAACACGGGATACGCCGCCAGAAAGCGTGAACCGCTCATCAAAAACAGGCAGTTCGGTCATTGCCCGCTTCTGCTTTTGGTAGTATTCCTGGCATGTACAAATCTTCCTTGCCGGATTACCAGCAACTACGGTACCAGGAGCAACGTCCTTGGTCACAACGCTGCCGGCCCCAATAATCGACCCGTCTCCGACAGTAACGCCAGGCATAATGATGCTTGAAGCCCCCACGAACACATCGTTTCCAATGTGAGTCAGAGCGATACGAGTAAAGCCCAAAGAGTTTTTAGTGCTAGCGTCATGGGCAAGCACGTGAACACGCGGCGCAAATGTGACGTTATCGCCTATCGTTATAAGGCCACAGTGAGAATGGTCAATAATGCCCCCTCCCAACATTTTGAAATTATTCCCGACAACTAAACCCCTAGCTTTCAGCTTTTCAATGTTGGGCTCGCCGCGAAATAGATTTAGAACTGCACTCTTAAGACTCGCTATAACGCGCATTTTTAACTACTCCCCACCCATCGTTCCGATACGATTTTTGGATAAAGTGACTGAAAAATCGATACATCCAAGAGCCACAGTCCATTCGTAGAAAAAAGGGAAATCAAGAAATCCATGAAGGATTAATCCAGATAAAAGAAGCAGAAAGCCCGGCAAATAGGACAGCAGACTAGCTCCTTCTCGATACTTCCTTATAAAATGAGCAGCCAATACGGCAATCAAAAATAGGGACAGGATCCATCCAAACAATGTAACTGCCTCAATATAGATGTTATGGCAATTATGCCAACGCCCGTATACAGTCGTACCGAGATAGGTATCGAAACCAATGCCTTTAAATAGCATAGGAACACCGATAAAGTTCCACATATCGAAATACGCGCTCCAAATTTGTTTACGAGCAGTAAGCAAATCGCTGGAATCAAGTCTTGTGGTAAGCGCATCAACGGAGAAAAGAGAAGATCCGGAGAGCAAAAAAACGGCAAAATAGTATGCGAATAAAAGTACCAGGAGACCCCCAATTAGATAACTGATCGGCAGTCCCTCTTGTATCGCCCTGCGAACAAATGAAAATAAGGCAAACGCACCAACAATGACGAGACAAATGAGCGCTGCCTTTGAATAGGTAAGGAAAGCGAAAAAACCAAGGTGAGCGACAACAGAAACGAACCGCGGTAAGACGCCTTCGCATATAACAGGTAAACGTTAGCACCTACAACAAGAGCGATAACCTGTCCAAATACAACGGCATCGCCTATAAGACCAGAAAACCTGGTGGTGACATCAATACCGGTATTAACCGTGCCAAAGGTATAAAGATAGATACCGCGTTCCATCATGAGTAGGCCCATCGCACCCGATAAAACAAGCGAGATGGTTAGCAATCTGACGTAAATGGGGAAGTACTTTTCAAACCTTGTGGTTCCAAGAAGAAGTAATGGGACAGTTAGATGGATTAGCCATTTGACATAAATAAGTCCTGCCCCAAAGTTATAAATAGTTAGAACTATAACGGCAGCAAGAGCGCCATATCGCTCATGAAGATGCTCGATGCTTCCGTCTAGGGATACCTTTAAAACAAAAGACAACACAATGAGATAGAACAAGCTTGTACCGCCTAGGTCAGCTCCCATCACATTAAAAAACGGGAAACAGACGAATATTAACCTGCAGCAAATCTCTGAAGAGCCTACAAAGCCAATAGCGCAGATAGCAAAACTGAGCAAAAGAGAGACTTTGCTAAGAGAGGTTAGCCACCCGGCGCAAACGCCTAGGATAAGAATGTAGCAAAGCACGATCGAAAAGGACTGACCGGAAATCTTCCTTTGTAGCATTGAATGACCGGACACATATGTCCCTATAGACATGAACGATCACCCCCTCGCCTATATACTTCGAGATAGGACGCCGCCATGGCATCGGAGCTAAAAGCTGCAGCGCGTTCACGTGCGGCAATGCCAAGAGACTCTCTCATTTTGCTGTCGTCTAGGATTTGCTCAATGCAATTAGCAAGTGTGCCCGATTCAAGATCACAATACAGGGAATCTTTTCCATTGGTAAGCATGTCAGGCACCCCACCAACGGGAGAAACGACAATCGGAAGCCCAGACGCCATTGCCTCGGCAAGGACCATAGGCATACCCTCATAAAGGGAAGGAAAAACAAAGAGGTCAGCGCCGGCAAGTGCTGCAGGAATATTATCGGTAAGACCGTGAAAAACAAATTCGCCGGTTAAATCATTACGAGTAACGGCTTCTTGAATGTCGTCTTTTAGAGAGCCAACGCCATAGAGATCAAATACAAAATCAATGCCATCAGCCTTTAGTCGCGCGGCGGCAGCAATAAGCGCAAGATGGTTCTTAGCCTCTTCAAAACGGCCTATATGGCAGAGATGGGCTTTTCCAACTATACGATAATCACGTTTGGGTTGAAACGCCGACAGATCAATGCCATTAGAGACAACCATAACGTCGGTTTCGTCTAGATTGTAAAGGTCAATAACGCTCTGCTTGTTAGCACAACTAAGCGCCACAGGAGTAACTAGTCCGTTGCGATAGCAAAACTTATTTACCAATCGCTTGAACTTACTCTTTGTCTCTTTATCTGCCATATTATGTACGGTATGCACAAGATTTTTGACGCCTGCTATTTTTGCAGCCGGAACAACATATTGCAGTACGGGCAAATTGGAGTGCACCACATCAGGAGCGAAATTAACCATCGCTTTGGAAAGTCGTCCGATAACTGAGACATCAATTCCCTTTCGCTTCCCAAGAACAGAAATACTGATGCCATTTTTCACCAACCGCTTTGTGATAAGCGTTTCGCCCGCCTGAAGGACAACGATCGAGACAACACAACCCTGCCGTCTAAGCGCATAAGCTAAGTTTTCAACCATAATCTCTGCGCCGCCAACACGGAGGGATTGAGCGACAAGCATGACCCGATAATTATCTTCCTGTCTATGAATCACAATTAGTGCCAATCTAAAGAAGGGGTAAGACTATTCGTCTCAAACGTTATCTTCCACAGCTTGCAAAACAATTCCTGACACCGCTTCCGGTGTATATGCTTTGGCCCTATCCAAACAGTTCTTCCTGAGGCTATTTGCGCTATCGCCCAGTGAAATAAATTTTTCGATTGCATCAACAAGCTGATCCGAGCGGCCGATCTCATATCCGAAGCCCGTGACGCCATCCTCAAGCATCTCGTTGTAATACTGCCATTTACTTGAAATTACGGGAACACCCGCCGAAAGGGCATCGATGATAGTGCCCGGAATACCTTCCAGTTTCCATTTAGTTGGAAATAGGAGCGCATCGTACTGAGAAATAACCTTAACGCTCTGCTCGGGCGCCACACATCCTTTGTAATTTGCCCGATTGCACACCTTAATTATCTTCTCGAAGTCAGCTCGATAAGATGCATCGATTGGCCCATAAAGATCAAGAAAGCAATCATATCCCCTTGCGACAAGCGTCTCAACGGCCTCAACGGCATCATTAATGCCCTTTAACTCCTGAACTCGGCTGAAGGTACAAAAACGATAAACAGGCCCGTAGTGCGCCTCTTTGGGCAACTGTACAGCATCAAGGTATTTAAAATTCGGGAGGTATTCAGCATTATTAACCCCAAGTTCGCAAAGCCGTTCGACAAGTTGCCGAGATTCAACCCAATTCACACTAAAAGAATTTAGATAGCCAACCCACTGAGGAAACTCATCGATATCTTTCGCAAGCCAGCCTCCAATAAGGTTGTGATATACATTCGTATGAAAATACCTGGCAGCAAAAGAAAGTAGAGGAAAGAAGGCCCTTCGTCCATTCCTTGAAAGCAACACGAACACATCTTCGCAGCAATAAAGGCAACGCGCAGTCTGCATCGCAATAGAAAGGGCATTGCGCTTATAGTCCTTTGTCTCAACAATGACGATATTCTGCTTACCATAAAGCTCACAAAGCAAGCGATACATCATACGAGTCTTCACCGTCTGCCCGTCAAACAGCGTGCAGTCCAGATCAAGTCGACCGATCAAACCAATTTTTTTAGCAGAGCCCATCGACACGTAAAACTTCGCCCCATTTCCCAATAAATTCGTCAGTGTAGTAATCCATAACACCACATGCGGGCGAAAACGTGAGCTCGCCAAACGCAACCTTACCGTCAACCTCATACAAGTCGACGCGAACGAAAGGAAAATCGGCGCTAAGTGTTCTCGACACTTCAATCATCTCATTAAGAAGTCTAGGCCTACCGATTTCTTTGTCATTCTTCATAGGGCCCTGAAGTCCCTCTATGGAACTCCAATCTAAATCGTAAAGGTTAAGTTTCAGGCCCTGATTTCGCTCGCTGCAAGTTAAAACAAATCTAGGTTCGCCATTTATACAATGAAATTTATAGTCAACTATTTCATCCATACCGCCGATGAAATCTTCAGCATATAAACGATGAGGCACTAACTTATAATGCGGTTCCAAACACGCTCGAGGATAATCCTCACCAAGCCATTTCCGCGCATGCAATAACATATCATTCACGTCAAGAGTGTCTTTATCTGGAACAAGATAATTCATCTCGCAACCGTGGGTAGCTTTGAGAACGAAGGCGTGAGGCAATGCATCAAAATCAATATCCTCGACGCATCGCCAAGGACCATAAGCAGGAACCAATAAATCCTGAAGACCCTTCCCGGAGACATAGTCGCGAACATCCCACTTATCAGTGCACCGGGCACTGAGAGCCTGATCAGTATTTAGTTCAATCCAGCAAATTTTATCTGCAAGAGTGCGCGGATTGGCTAAATCAAGCTTTCTGCCAAAACGTATCCTTGCATCCAACTCCTTTGCCCGTTCTATACCAAGAACTATAGCCTCGACATTCAAAACGCGTCTATATAAATCCCTAGCAATACCTGCGTTAGACATCTTTAATCCCTCTTAAACAAATCCCTCGTGTACACCTTGTCCGCCACGTCCGCGAGCTCGTCGCTCCAGCGGTTGGCCACGATCACGTCGCAGCCGGCCTTGAAGGCCTCCAGGTCGTGGGTCACCTCGGAGCCGAAGAACTCCGGCGCGTCCAGCGTGGGCTCGTAGACCACCACGGGCACGCCCTTGGCCTTAACGCGCTTCATGACGCCCTGGATGGAGCTCGCGCGGAAGTTGTCGGAGTTCGACTTCATCGTCAGGCGGTACACGCCCACGACCGGCTTCGGCTTGCCCCCATACACGCGGTCCCACACCATCTGCAGCACCTCTTCGGCCACGAAGTCCTTGCGGGTGCGGTTGGCCTCCACGATGGCCTCGATCAGGTTCTGCGGCACGTCCTTGTAGTTGGCCAGCAGCTGCTTGGTGTCCTTGGGCAGGCAGTAGCCGCCGTAGCCGAAGCTGGGGTTGTTGTAGTGGCTGCCGATGCGCGGCTCCAGGCACACGCCGTCGATGACGTCGCGGGTGTTGAGGCCGCGGACCTCGCAGTAGGTGTCGAGCTCGTTGAAGTAGGCCACGCGCAGCGCCAGGTAGGTGTTGGCGAAGAGCTTTACGGCCTCGGCCTCGGTGGTGCCCAGCACGAGCTCCGGGATGCCCTTGGAGCCGTCGGCGTTCACGCGCTCCAGCTCAGCGGGATCGGCACCCTGCGCGAGCAGGCCGGCGAAGCGCTCGGCAGCCGCGACGGCCTCGGGGTCGTCCTTCGGCGCGCCCACCACGATACGAGAGGGATGCAGGTTGTCGTAGAGAGCCTTGCTCTCGCGCAGGAACTCCGGGCTGAAGAAGATCTTGCTGTCGCCCAGCCTCTCGCGCAGGCCCGCGGTGTAGCCGACGGGGATCGTGGACTTGATGACGATCCAGGCGTCCGGGTTCACCGAGCGAACGGCGGCGATGGCGGCCTCGACGGAGCTCGTGTCGAAGAAGTTCCTGTCGCTGTCGTAGTTGGTGGGCGTGGCGATGACGGCGTAGTCGGCGCCCGCGTAGGCCTCGGCCACGTCGACCGTGGCGTGCAGGTCGAGCTCGCGCTCCCCCGCCTTGGCCTCCGCCAGGAAACGCTCGATCTCGTCGTCCTGGATGGGCGATACGTAGCTGTTGATCTTCTCGACCTTCTCGGGCACGATGTCCAGCGCGTGCACCTCGTTGTGCTGCGAGAGCAGGACGGCGAGGGACAGGCCGACGTAGCCGGTACCGGCGACAGCGATCTTTATTTTTTCAGTCATAAAACGACTCCTCAGAAAAATTGAAATTACGGATCATAACTCGTAGCTAAGATTTACTTTTCCTAAAGAATCCAAAAGCTTCAGTAACGCAGGCACTCGGCGACGCAAAGAAAGCCTTGATCGCATAGCCGAACGCATCCACATATCGTCGACTACGCTTCATTGCAAATGCCAAAACGGCGTTATGTCGAAACTCTATATAGTTGATATCTTTCTTATCGAGCTGTGGGTAATAACTTTGAACGACCTTGTGTCTCGCCACTTCGCCTTCGATCTTGTTGTTTCCCAGAGAAAGGCGCTCACCAGAATGCAGATACTGATGCACGTGGACTTCTGGCATATAGCCAATACGCGCACCAGCTTCAATACAACGAAGCATTAGCCACCAGTCTTGGCCCGTAGCAACTTCGCCGAATCCCTCGGTCACGTCAAACAGACTCTTCTTTAGCATGTAGATTGATGTGGGTGCTATTGGCGTTAATAGATGCGCTCTGAGCAAACCCTCTTTTGAGAAATCATCACAATGATTGAGCCGGCGATGCTCCACGAGTTTACCCGACTCGTTATACCAAGAGACATCCTGCCAGCACATATCGAGGCCGTTTTCCAGCATATAGACAAGCTGCGTTTCGACCTTATCTGGGAGAAACTCATCATCATCATCAAGAAATGCCAGGTAATCGCCCATCGCTTGACGACATGCATAATTACGCGCGGAACCCCCGCCCGTACGACCAGCAGTATGGATAGTCCTTAGACGCGAATCTTCGCATGCTAAAAGTACTTTATTTGTTTCCTTATCCCACTTGGAATTCACTTCGTTGTCGTTAACGACAAGTATTTCGAGATTCTTGTAAGACTGATTAGAAATAGAATTTAACGCTTTTGTCAGCCGATCTGCCCTTTTATAAGTTGGAACAATAACGCTAACCAGAGGTCCATTCTCAATAGCCACTTATCGCCCCGTCCTCTTCCTGCCAAACATGGCACCGAAGGTGCCGGTAAAACATTTCCAATCCATGCGGAAGCATCGGTTACGCACGTAACGAAGCTCGATCTTTTGACGCAGGCCGCTCTCGAACGTTGCAGCGTTGCGATCGGTCGCCTGCCACAGGCCCGTGATGCCAGGCTGGACAGAAAGTAGCTCGGCCTTTTGCTCATCGGAAAAGTGCTGCTCAAGTTCGTCTCTTGTAATGGGACGCGGTCCGATGACGGAAAGATCGCCGTTCAGCACGTTCAGGAACTGCGGCATCTCATCGATAGAGCATTTACGAATGAATTGACCAATCTTGGTAATGCGGGGGTCATCGTCGACTTTGCGCTCGACTTCCCACTGATATAGCTGCTCAGGGCTCAGATACTTCTGCACATCGCCAGCATCGGTGACCATGCTGCGAAGCTTGAAAATCTTGATTGTCTTTCCACCCTTGCCAACGCGTTCTTGCGTATACATAGGACTGCCGGGCGTCTCAAGGCTAATGAGCGCACACACAATGGCGATGGGGATAAGCAGCAGTACACTCATCAAAAGACTGAACAGCAGGTCAAACAGCCTCTTAACAAAGCGATAGCCAAGCGTACCGCTCGGCTTAATCTGATTGAAAGCCAGTGCGTCCCCCGCTGATGCACAGCTCTCTGTCATTTCCTTAGCAGCCACAATCAAACGTACGTCCCTGTTCCCCAGGGATCCCCCAATCAATAAATTCAAAGAATGCGAACGAACATCTAGTGCAACGTCTCCCTTACGTTTTGCTGGGAACGTCGAGCGCAAGCAGCTCCCTAAAAGCGGAATCGCCTTCGCCCACGTCTACCAGGCACCAGCGCTTATGACGGTCGATCTTCTTTACACGGGCCTCTTGCCCCACCAAGGGCCCTTGCTCTATGTGCAACACGCCATCTTCTATGCATGCAACGCTGTTGCGCACCACGCCGTCGTCGTCCAGCACGCTGCGGTACCAGTCCTGCGCATCGTCCGGCATGGGCATGTACGCCCGCTCCCTACTTCCGGCGATGCGACAGCCGAAGCTCAACTGAGCCAGGGCCCTATCGAGCGCGGGGACATCGTGCGTAGCGACGAAGAAATATTCCTTGTACATGGGTTTGGTTTGGAGCGACCAGGCGCCGTCCCGCTTAAACCAGAACTCCTTTTGCATCACAAAAGCGTCCTGCATCAACTCGTGCGGGATAATGCGGCGGACCTTTTCACAGGTCTCGCGCTCTTTACCGTTGGGGGTGTGAACCAGATACCAGCGGACGCGGCCGTGCTGGCTGTTGGTGGTGGCGCCGTTAAATGCGCCTGGCAGCTGCTCTTGGCGCCGTGCCGTCTGTTCCATGTTCTCGCCCCCTCTTTTGGCTTTGCGATGCACGCAAATGCAGGGGCGTTTAGAACAGGCTTCTCGCTCGCAGCTAGGCGCAGTCGCAAAAGTACAGGTTTTTGTAGAGGGGTATGGAGATGCACCTACTAGCAGTACATTTTGCGTAATCTGGGCAAACGCTAATTAATTGCTTGTATAATGACCTACGTCGAAAGATACAAAAATCTGTACCTTTTTGTGCAACAAAAAAAGCCGCTCAACCAGCGGCTTTTCTTATTTTGGTAAGAAAAAAGGCGACCGCCCTATGTGGACGGTCGCCTTTGTTAATTGTTGTGAAGCTTGCCTTAGGCGCGAGTCTTGATCTCCTCGGTCACCTTGGCAACAAACTCGTCAACGCTCATCTGAACGGTTTCGTTGGAGCGATCGCGGACGGAGATGTTGCCGGCCTCGACCTCCTTCTCGCCCAGGATGAGCATATAGGGCACGCGGTCGATGCTGCGGGCCTCGCGGATCTTGTAGCCGATCTTCTCGTCGCGGTCGTCGCAGACCACGCGAATGCCGGCCTCCTCCAGCTTGGCGCACACCTCGTGGGCGTAGTCGCGGCTCTTCTCGGAAACCGGAAGTGCCTTGACCTGCACGGGAGCCAGCCAGGTGGGGAACTTGCCCGCAAAGTGCTCGATCAGAATACCGATGAAGCGCTCGATGGAGCCAAAGCACACGCGATGCAGCATGATGGGGCGCTTCTTGGTGCCGTCGGCGTCCACGTACTCCAGGTCAAAGTTGAGCGGCATCTGGAAGTCGAGCTGCACGGTACCGCACTGCCAGGTACGACCGAGCGAGTCCTCCAGGTGGAAGTCGATCTTGGGGCCGTAGAAGGCGCCGTCGCCCTCGTTGACCTCGTAGTCCATGTGCAGCTGCTCCAGAGCGGTGCGCAGGCCCTCCTCGGCGCGCGCCCAGTCCTCATCGGAGCCCATGGAGTCCTCGGGGCGGGTGGAAAGCTCAACGTGGTACTTAAAGCCAAACTTCTGGTACACGGAGTCGATAAGGTTGACCACGCCCACGATCTCGTCGGTCAACTGGTCGGGACGCACAAACAGGTGGGCGTCGTCCTGGTTAAAGCAGCGCACGCGGAACAGGCCGTGCAGGGCGCCGCGCAGCTCGTGGCGGTGCACCAGGCCAATCTCGCCGGCGCGGATGGGCAGCTCGCGGTAGGAGTGCGGCTTGGAGGCGTACACCAGCACGCCGCCCGGGCAGTTCATGGGCTTAATGCAGTACTCTTCGTCGTCGATAACGGTGGAGTACATGTTGTCCTTGTAGTGGTCCCAGTGGCCCGAGGTCTTCCACAGCTGCTTGTTCATGATGAGCGGCGTGGAGATCTCCACGTAGCCGGCCTTGTGGTGGATCTCGCGCCAGTAGTCCAGCAGCGTGTTCTTAAGGATCATGCCGTTGGGCAGGAAGAACGGGAAGCCGGGGGCCTCGTCGCGCATCATAAAGAGGTCCATCTCGCGGCCGATCTTGCGGTGGTCGCGCTTCTTGGCCTCCTCCAGCATGTGCATGTGCTCGTCGAGCTCTTCCTTGGTGGCAAAGGCGACGCCGTTGATGCGGGTGAGCATCTTGTTGTCCTTGTCGCCCTTCCAGTAGGCGCCCGAGACGCCGGTGAGCTTAAAGGCCTTGAGGGCCTTGGTGTAGCAGATGTGGGGACCGACGCACATGTCGATGTAGTCGCCCTGCTGGTAGAAGGTGATGCGGGCGTCGTCGTCCAGGTCGCCGATGTGCTCGACCTTGTACTTCTCGCCGCGCTCCTCCATAAGGGCGATGGCCTCGGCGCGGGGCTTCTCGTACACGGAAAACTTGAGGTTCTCCTTGACGATCTTTTTCATCTCGGCCTCGATCGCGGGGAAGTCGTCCTCGCTGATCTTGACGCCCTCGGGCAGGTCGACGTCGTAGTAGAAGCCGTTGTCGGTCGCGGGACCGTAGGCAAAGTCGGCCTCGGGGTACAGGCGCTTGATGGCCTGCGCCATGATGTGCGCGGCGGAGTGACGGATGACGTGCGTGACCTCGTCCTGCGGGAGCTCGGCCACCGAACCGTCATTGTAGAGTGCCTTCATGGGTATGTTTTCTCCTCTCGGATGCCTGATGCAAGTGCGTGCGATGCGCTCGGCGTTTTTGACTTGCATCATTATAGGCAGGTTGCCTTGGTATACAAGCGCCCGCCGCACCTTAATGGCACAGCGGGCGATTTTCTACGCATGCTTCATCGTGTGGGCGGGGCGCAGGGTGCGCGTGGCTTGCGGCGTGCCCGGGACTTGCGGCCGGCCCGGCGATGGATGCGTTACTGGATGCGAGTTCGGCAGTAGGGGCAGACCTTCCAGTGCGCATCGAGCGGGCGATGGCAGCTGGGGCAGACGTTGCGAACCTGAGTGTCGCACACCGGGCAGACGACGAAGTCCTTCTCGATGGGCGCGCCGCACTGCGGGCAGGTGCCGTACTGGGCAAGCTGGCGCTCGCGCAGGGCCATGTCCAGCTCCTGCTCCTCGCGGTCGGACGCGTAGGAGTGCGGACGCAGGACCAGGTAGGCGATGAGGCCTACAAACGGGATGAGGGCGATGATGCCCCATGCCACGTAGGCGCTGGCGCCGCGGCGGCGAGCGTCGATGAACACATAGACGACCGACAGCACATACAGGGCGATGATAAAGCCAACGAAGGCATAGACGACGCCCATGAGCTGCGGCGACATGAGCTCGGAGATGTACTTGGACATTATGGGTACCTTTCGGAATATTAACAGTCCGGTCAAGTTTACCACGGGGTTTGTTTATATGGGACTACGGCTAGGGGCGGGGCTGGCGCGGACACAAACATCTCAATCTGTAACAGGTGGGAGCGGAATCCGGTCCTAGATGTTACAGATCGAGACACAGAGGTCCCTCCCCGACTTCAATCTCGATCTGTAACATCTTGGACCTCAAAAACCCTCCTACTGTTACAGATCGAGACAAAACGTCAACGTGGTAGCTGGCAGGCAAGATTGTCGACGTTGCCGGGTCTCCCCTCGCCTGCCGTTAGCGGGTGTTGCGGGGCTGTTCGCCGCATTGCCGCTGCGCTGGAGGTATGCAGACCGTAGGATAGTCTTATTGACGGCCTGTCAACTCGTCAGGGAGGCACTGTGACGGAAACGTTTGATATCGTGATTGTCGGCGCGGGCATCACCGGATGCGCCATCGCGAGGCAGCTCGCGCGCTATGACCTGTCCATTTGCGTGGTCGAGGCGGCTAATGATATTGCGCTGGGCGCGTCGAAGGCCAACGGCGGCCTGGTGCACGCCGGCTACGATCCGTCGCCGGGCACGGTAAAGTCGCAGGTCAACGCCCGTGGCTGCGAGCTGTACGGTACGTGGGCACAGGAGCTGGGCTTTCTGTTCTGTCGCACCGGGTCGATGGTGCTGGGCTTTAACGACGAAGACGGCGCACAACTGGAGCAGCTGCGGTGCAACGGCCTTGCCAACGGTGTGCCCGAGCTGTCGATCGTCGGACCCGACCGCATCCACGAATTGGAGCCGCGCGCCAGTGCCGATGCAACGTGTGCGTTGTGGTGCCCCTCGACTGGATTTGTCGACCCGTTTGAGGTTGCCATCGCCGCGCTGGAAAACGCCGTCGCCAACGGGGTGACCTTTATGCGGTCCGCGCCGGTGGAGGCGATCGAGGTAGCTCCCGGCGCTGGCGACGGGAGCGGTGACGGGACCGCTCGCTTTACGCTGGTGACACCGACCGGTGATGTGCGTTGCCGCTATTTGATTAATGCCGCGGGCAACGGCGCCGCAAACATCTCGCATATGGCGGGCGCCGAGGAGTTCCAGATGGTCTGGCGCCAGGGCAACATCGTGGTGCTGGACAAGGAGCCACGTGCGCTCATGCCGCTCTACCCCGTTCCCACGCCGGTTTCCAAGGGCGTCATCGTTACAGGCACCGTCCACGGCAACACGGTGATCACCGCGACCGCCGCCGTGCGCGATCCGGGCGACACGCAGACCTACGCCGGCGACGTTAACGCGCTGCTGACCGGCGCGCGCAAGCTGGTGCCCGATCTGGATACGCGCCGCGTGGTGCGCGCATTTGCCGGCGGGCGTCCGGTCATTCAGGGAACGAACGACTTCTTTATTGGGCAGTCGGCCGTGGTGCCGGGACTGTTCCAGGCGGCAGGCATTCAGTCGCCGGGCGTGGCGAGCGCGCCGGCCATTGCCGAGCGCATGGAGCAGGTTATGCGCGACGCGGGTGTGGTTTTGCGCGAACGGGATGACTGGAACCCAATTCGCCGCGCGCCGGACGACTTTGACCGCGCACCACTGGCACGCAAGGAGGAGCTGATCGAGTCCGATCCCGCGTGGGGCCAGATTGTCTGCCGCTGCGAGACGGTGCCCGAAGCCGAGATCGTGGCCGCGATCCGACGCCAGCCGGGCGCGGTTTCGGTCGAAGGCGTCAAGCGCCGCTGCCGTGCCGGTATGGGCCGGTGTCAGAGCGGCTTTTGCCAGAGCCGCGTGGTGGCGATTCTGACGCGCGAGTTGGGCTGCAACCCTAGCGAGGTATTACTGGAGGACGCCGGCTCCTGGTTGGTCGAGGGACCTTTGAAGGGGGTGCGCTAGGATGGAGGAGTTCAAATCGAGTGCGATTGATTGCGGCGTCGTAGAAGCCGTACAAACGCAAGCCTTCGACGTGGTCGTTATCGGCGGCGGGCCTGCAGGCATGGCGGCCGCGCTGGCCGCGCATAAGGCCGGCGCACGCGTGGCCATCGTGGAGCGCGAGCAGCACCTGGGCGGCATCCTCCGCCAGTGCATCCACCCCGGCTTTGGCCTGTCGCACTTTAAACAGGAACTCACCGGTCCCGAATACGCACAGCGCTTTATCGACCAGGTGCGCGCAACCGACATTACGCTGTTCCTGGACTGCATGGTGATTGGGATTGATTCGGGCGAGCCTACGGAAGACGCCGCGGTCCATACCGTCACGCTCATGAGCCCCGCCAGCATGCTACGGCTCACCGGGCGCGCGGTCATCCTTGCCATGGGTTGTCGCGAGCGCACACGCAGCGAAATTAAGATCCCCGGCAGCCGTCCCGCCGGTGTGTTTACGGCGGGCCTGGCGCAGCGATACATCAATATCGAAAATCTCAAGCCCGGATCGCGTGCCGTCATTTTGGGCTCGGGCGACATCGGACTTATCATGGCGCGCCGCTGCACGCTCGAGGGGATTTCGGTCGAGGGCGTATACGAGCTCATGCCGTACGCCAACGGTCTGCGCCGCAACGTCAAGAACTGCCTGGACGACTTTGGCATTCCGCTGCACCTGTCCACCACCGTCACGCGCGTGATCGGACACGATCGCGTGGAGGCCGTCGAGGTGAGTCAGGTCGACGAGAGCCTGGCGCCCATTCCGGGAACCGAGCGTGTTGTTCCGTGCGACACGCTGCTGCTTTCGATGGGTCTGATTCCCGAAAACGAGCTTTCGGTTGCCGCGGGCGTTGAGCTCGACCCACGCACGCGCGGCGCCGTGGTTGACCAGAACCTGCAGACGGGCGTTCCGGGCATCTTTGCCTGCGGCAACGTGCTGCACGTGCACGACCTGGCAGACAACGTGACGACCGAGTCCGAGCGTGCCGGTGCGGCTGCGGCGGCGTATGCGCTGGGGGCTGTCGGTACCGCAGCGGGAGTGGCGGACGAGGGCTGCGAGCTCACGGTCTCCCCCGCCGGCATTGCGGGCTACGCACTGCCGGGACGCATTACGGCTGTGGCACTCACCAAACTCAACTTCCGCGTGCGCCGACCGGTCGACGCCGCCCGCGTGCGCATTCTGACAGGCGACGAGGAACTGTTTGCAGGCAAGGTCCGCCCGTTTAAACCGAGCGTCATGGAGAGCTTCCCGCTGCCGGCAAAGGTGATTCAGCGCGCACTCGACCTTGGCGTTAGCGAGATTGTCCTATCCGTCGATCCCGTTGAGGAGGCGTAAGGCCATGAGCATAAACGCGATCGAAACGCTGCAGTTCAACTGCACCACCTGCCCATCCGAGTGCCTCCTGACCGTGGAGGTGGAGCGCGACGCAGACGGCGCCGTGGTAGAGGTGCGCTCCGTGACCGGCAACAGCTGCCCGCGCGGCGATAAATTCGCTCACCAGGGGCTCATCTGCCCCATGCGCGCGCTCACCACCACCGTAGCCGTATCCGGCGGCGACGAGGCGCTGCTGCCCGTGCGCACGGCCGAAGCTATCCCGCTGGCGCTCCACGCCCAGGCGATGGACCTCATCCGCGGTCTGGTCATCGACGTCCCCATCCACATGGGCGACGTCGTGCTGGAAGACCTCCTCAACACGGGCATCGACCTCATCGCCAGCATGGACATCGACCCAGCCTTAGCAGCTCATTTGGGACGGAGCTCTTTTAGCTACCCCGTCATCCGCCCCGTCCCTCCTCAATTGCGGTGAAATAGTTCCTGATTTCCGCCAAAACCCCGGCATCCAGGAACTATTCCACCGCAACTTGCCTTGGGATCGGTATTTAGCTTGTGTCTACTTTAGTGCCATTTCAAAACTATGTCGGATTACGGGGCTGATTCGGAGACCCCCATCCATACCGGCAATTATCGATTTTTGATAAGCTCTCTACCTGCGGTTTTAATTTCGCGATTTTTCCCATGGTCAAGTAATACAGGTCCAGCCCCGTAATCCGCCATAGTTTTGAAAGCAGCCCATTTGGGACGGGACTGTATTGACTACTTTTACCTATCAGCCCGCCGCAAAAAAATCATTCCGCATGTTTGACGCAGCTAAAATAGACCCGTAGCAAATTGACTACCCTGGCATTGGGGATACCATGGTGGCACCCTAGCGAAAGGATGTTTCATGGCACATGTCGATGACCAGCGTGTGGCTCGCGTGCTCGATGCGCTCGAGGCTCAGCACCCCGGCGCGCAGCTGCTCGTAAACGACCCGTGGTCGATTTATTACCTGACCGGCTTTTATGCCGATATGTTCGAGCGTTTTTGTGGCGTGCTGCTCGCACGCAATTGCGAGCCCGTGATCTTGGTCAACGCCCTGCATCGGCTGCCCGAGTATGACAATGCCCGCGTCGCCTACCACACCGATACCGACGTCGTGGCCGACGCCATCGCGAGTGAGATCGATCCGACCAAGCCGCTCGGCATCGATACCGTCATGCGCTCCGGCTTTTTGATGCCGCTCATGGAGCGCCACGCCGCCAGCGAGTTTTTCCTGGGCGACTTTGCCGTCACCGCCGCACGCACCCACAAGGACGAAGCCGAGCAGGAGCTGATGCGCGCGTCCTCGGCCGCCAACGACGACGTGATGGCCGACGCCATCAAGCTCGTCCACGAGGGCGTAACGGAGCGCGAAATTGCCGACCAGATGCTCGGCCTGTACCGCAAGCACGACTGCGAGGGCTTTAGCTTTCCGCCCATCGTGAGCTTTGGCGCCAACGCCGGCGACCCGCACCACGAGCCCGACGATACGGTACTCAAGCGCGGTGACGTGGTGCTGTTCGACATTGGCGGACGCCGCTGCAACTACTGCTCGGACATGACGCGCACGTTCTTTTGGGGCGGGCCGGACGAGGAGACGGAGCGCATCTACGACATCGTGCGCCGCGCCAATGAGGCCGCCGAGGCGCTCATCGCACCGGGCGTGCGCATGTGCGACCTGGATCGCGCCGCGCGCGACGTAATTGAGCAAGCGGGCTATGGGCAGTACTTTACGCATCGCCTGGGACACTCGATCGGCCTGCAGGACCACGAGCCGGGCGACGTCTCGCTTGTCAACGAGCAGGTCGTAGAGCCGGGCATGACATTCTCTATCGAGCCGGGCATCTATCTCCCCGGCCACACCGGCGTCCGCATCGAGGACCTGGCCCTGGTCACCGAGTCCGGCGTCGAGATTCTCAACGCCTACCCCCATGATCCGGTCCGCCTAGACTAGGCAATGCGGCAAAGGGGCAGCCCTTTGCCGCATCCTGCCAAGGCTTCGCCACAAAAACGGCCTATCTGCTACGTTTAACCCGCACGGGTCGACCATAACCGACTTTTCGCAAAATCCGCAAGCCGTCTACCTGCGGTTTTAATTTCGCAATGTTCCGAGTGGTCGAGGGTAGTCGGTAAAAGGTAGTAAATAGGCCCATTTCGTGGCAAGCGAGTCAACTCGGGGCACAGGGCAGCCAAAAAGCCCCGTCCCGAATTGGCTGCTTTTGAGTTGCGGTGATATGCGGACTGTTTCAGGCTTCTGGCTTGTAAAACAGTCCGCATATCACCGCAACTGATGAGGGGATGGGTTAGCGGAGCAGGCCGGCTACTTCGCCGGCTAGGGTGATGGTACCGGCGGCAACGAAGGACTCGCCGGCGGCATCGAGGGCCGCGAGGGCCTCGGACACGCTGGGGTACACGCCAGCGAGCTTATCGGCCTCCACCAGGGCAGCGAGCTCCTCTGCCGGCAGGGCGCGATCGGAATCGGTCTGGGTCACGACTACGCGCGGGAACGCCGGAACAAGCACGTCGGCGATGCCCGCCACGTCCTTATCAGCCAATGCGGCGCACAGCAGCGTGGGGCGATTCTCTACACACGGATCGATCTCGTCCAGTGCGCTCACAAAGTTCTCGCAGCTCTGGGGGTTATGGCAGGCATCAATCAGCTTGAGCGGATCGATCCCCAGCACATCAAAACGACCCGGCGTGGGACAGCCCATAAGCGACGCATCAAGCGAATCGTGGTCGAGCTCGCGGCCCAGATACCCCTCGCATAGCATAATCGCGCACGCTGCATTCTGCGGCTGATAGGCCGGCTTGACCATGCTCGACGTATAAATCGCACGCGGCGTGGTGCAGCTAAACTCAACCGTATCGCCCACATGCGCCGGCACCTTCGTCGTGGCGTGGCTCACCACGAGCGGCACGACGCCGCACTCGCGGCAACGGGCATCCATCACGCGCTGAACGCTCGCCTCATGCGTGCCCTCACCCAAAACAACCAAGCGCCCGGGTTTGATAACCGCAGCCTTCTCACCCGCAATAGCCTCGAGCGTATCGCCCAAAATACGTGTGTGATCGAGCCCAATGCCCGTAATGGCAACGGCGACGGGATCGGTCGCACTCGTGGCGTCCCAACGACCGCCCATGCCAACCTCGAGCACGGCAACATCCACCGCGGCCTCGGCAAACACTACCAGTGCGGCAGCCGTCAGCAGATCAAACGGCGTGATGGAATAGGCACGCTCCCCCGCCGCCACACGGCGCGCATTCACGCGATGTCCCGCCTCGACAGCTGCCGAAACGCCACGGGCAAACGCCTCATCGCTCACAACGCACCCATCGACCTCCATGCGCTCGGGATAGCGCACCAGCTGCGGCGACGTATACAGCGCGGTCTTGAGCCCCTCGCCGCGAAGGATAGCAGCCGAAAAACGCGTGGTCGAAGTCTTGCCATTGGTACCGGCAACCTGAATGCAATCAAAGTACTCGTCCGGACGCCCCAGCTCATCGAGCATATCGACAACTGTCTCGAGCAGAGGACCAGCATCCCCAGAAATCCGCCCCGTATCAGCAGCCAGCCCAACAGCCTCATCAAACGAAAGCAACTCAAACGAGAAAGGAACGACATACGACCCAGAACGCTTAGCCATAACCCAAAGTCTCCAATTACAGAAAAAGAGGCCCGAATCAACAACGAGCCCCTCCCATTCAAAAATCAGCTAAATACCGCTTTGCAGCAAGATCAAGGCCACAACCAAGTGGCCCTAACTAACCAGTTGCAAACAACCACGTAAACGAACTGGGAGCGGCCCGATGCTTTGCTCGCCGCAAGTTCCGCACGCAAAGGACAGCACTAAATGTGCTGTCCGTCTTGCGCAGGACTGTCCGCAGCGGAGAGCAAAGCATCGGGACGCGCCCCAAGTTAGACCTACGAGAAGTCAGCAACCTGAGCAGTCAGCGCCGCCAGGATCTCCTTGAGCTCAGCTGCACGGTCCCTCTTCTTCTGGACCACCGCAGGCGCGGCCTTAGCCACAAAACCCTCGTTGGCGAGCGTCTTCTCGCATCCGGTGAGCTCCTTCTGGGCCGCGGCGATCTCCTTCTCCAGGCGTGCCTTCTCGGCCGAAAGATCAACCTTGCCCTCGAGCACCACAAAGACCTCGACGCCGCTATCGACCACGGCGATGCTCGCGGCCGGCTTCTCGACGTCGATACCCATGACTAACGAGGCGGTGTTGGCCAGCGGCTCGATGGTCGAACGCAGGCTCTCGAGCTTCTCGATATCCTCGGCACCGGCGCGCACGACCACGTCGAGCTCGGCCTTGGGGCTCAAGCGATAACGCGAGCGCGTGGCGCGGGCGGCGGAAACGACGGCGCGGCACAGCTCAAACGCGCGCTCGGCGTCCTCGTCAACATACTTAGCGTAGTCGGCGGGCTCGGGCCACTTGGCGATCATGAGCGCCTCGGCGCGGTCCACGTTGCCCTCGGTGTCCAGATCGAGCACGCTCGCCGGCATGTTGTCCCAGATCTCCTCGGTAACAAACGGCATAAGCGGGTGCATCAGGCGAATGGAGGTATCGAGCACAAAGATCAGGTTGCGCTGCGCCTGCAGACGGCCCTCGCCCTTCAGGCGGGCCTTGGTGACCTCGACGTACCAGTCGCAGACCTCGTTCCAGAAGAACTGCTGCACGCCGCGGGCCATATCGCCAAAGGTGTAGTTCTCAATACCCTCGGTGACCATCTTCACGGCCTTGGCCAGGCGGCTGAACATCCAGGCGTCGGCCGGCGTCTCCACGACGGGCTCGCCGGGCGTGTAGCCCTCCATGTTCATAAGCAGGAAGCGGCTGGCGTTCCAGATCTTGGTGACGAACGACTTGGCCTGCTCGGTGCGCGGGCTGTCGATAAGCTTCTTGGTCTTTTTGTCGATGTTCGCGTCGAACTTGACGTCCTGGTTGTTGGTGCAGAGGGTAAGCAGGTTGAAGCGCATGGCGTCAGCACCGTACATGCCAATGAGGTCCATGGGGTCAACGCCGTTGCCCTTGGACTTGGACATGCGGCTGCCGTCCTTGGCCAGGATCGTCGGGTAGATGACGACGTCCTTAAACGGCACCTCGTCCAGGAAGTACAGCGAGCTCATGACCATGCGGGCGACCCACAGCGCGATGATGTCGCGCGCGGTGACGAGCGCCGTCGTGGGGTGATGGCCCTCGAGCAGCTCCGGCTTTTGCGGCCAGCCCTGCGTAGCGAAGGTCCACAGCTGCGAGCTGAACCAGGTGTCCAGCACGTTCTCGTCCTGATGCACGTGATGGCCGCCGCACTTGGGGCACACGTCGGTGTCCTCGGTAAGGGCGTCCTCCCAGCCGCAGTCCTCGCAGTAGAACACGGGGATACGGTGGCCCCACCACAGCTGGCGGCTGATGCACCAATCCTTGAGGTTCTCCATCCAGGTGGTGTAGGTCTGCGTCCAGCGCGCGGGGTGGAAGGTGACCTTGCCGGAGTTGACGGCGTCAAGCGCCGGCCCCTTGAGCTTGTCGACGGCCACAAACCACTGCTCGGACAGCCACGGCTCCAGCGCGGCGTCGCAACGGTAGCAGTGCATGACGGAGTGATCGAGTTCCTCGACATGATCGAGCAGGTCATGCTCCTCAAACCACTTGACGACGGCCTCACGGCACTCGTCGCGGTTCATGCCGGTGAACTCGCCGTAGCCCTCGACGACTACCGCGTGCTCATCGAAAATGTTGATCTGCGGCAGGTCGTGGGCCTGACCCATGGCGTAATCGTTGGGGTCGTGGGCCGGGGTGACCTTGACAAAGCCGGAGCCAAAGTTGGCGTCGACATGCCAATCCTCAAAGATGGGGATCTCGCGGTCGACGATGGGGAGCTTGACGGTCTTACCCACAAAGGCGGCCTTCTCGGGGTCCTTCGGGGAGACGGCGACGCCCGTGTCGCCGAGCATGGTCTCGGGGCGCGTGGTGGCGACGACGATGTAGTCCTGGCCGTTGACCGGCTCGGTCAGCGGGTAGCGCAGGTGCCACAGGTGACCCTTCTCGTCCTTATACTCGGCCTCGTCGTCCGAGATGGCGGTGGTGCAGTTGGGGCACCAGTTGACGATGCGCTTGCCGCGGTAGATCAGGCCGTCGTGGTACCAGTCGCAGAACACCTTGCGCACGGCCTGGGCGTAGTCCTCGTCCATGGTAAAGCGCTCGTTATCAAAGTCGACGGAGCAGCCCATGCGCTTGATCTGCTCGACGATGATGCCGCCGTACTCGTGGGTCCAATCCCAGCAGGCGTCGACAAACTTGTCGCGACCGATCTCCAGGCGGCTGATGCCCTCGCTCTTGAGCTTCTTGTCGACCTTGGTCTGCGTGGCGATACCGGCGTGATCGGTGCCGAGCACCCAGCGCGTGGACTTGCCGCGCATGCGGGCCATACGGATGATGGCGTCCTGGATGGAGTCGTCGGTGGCGTGACCCATGTGGAGCTTGCCGGTCACGTTGGGAGGCGGAATGGTGACGGTGCAGTCGCCCACGCCCTCACGGCGCTTGTAGTAGCCGCCGTCGAGCCACTTCTGCAGGATCGCCGGCTCGTTGGTCGACGGATCGTAGTTCTTGGGCATTTCTTCCATATATCTCTCCCTGTTCCGCCGGGGAGGAATGTAGGCCCGATTTTCGCTCGGTCAGGTCCTGGGCTCGCTCGAAGACCACATTAAGTGGTCTTCGGCTCGTGCGGAATCTACGAAAATCGGGCCTACATTCCTCCCCTTAGGTATCGATTACTTCAGTCTGAAGGTACTAACTTGACAATCTCACAGAATAGCACAGGCATACCTGCCGAAAAGGGACAGGTTTATTTTGGTAGGTTTTATCAGGGGAAACGACATTTACCCATATAAAAACCGACCAAAATAAACCTGTCCCTAAATGGCAGGCCCCGCGGTGGTTGCCGCGGGGCCTGGATTCAAGCTATTTACCCGTAGATGCGCTGGGGCTGCTCTTCGCCCTTTACGGAGGCTTCGGTCACGATGACCTTGGTGACGCCCTCCTCGCTGGGCAGGTCGAACATCGTCTGCTGCAGCACGTCCTCGCAGATGGAGCGCAGGCCGCGGGCGCCGGTCTTGCGGGCAAGCGCCATGCGGGCGATCTCGTGCAGGGCGGCGTCCTCAAACTCAAGCTCAACGTCCTCGAGCTGGAACATCTTGCGGTACTGGCGCACCACGGCGTTCTTGGGCTCGGTCAGGATCGACACCAGGTCGTCCTCATCGAGCGCCTGCGTCTGGGTGACGACGGGCGTACGTCCCACAAACTCGGGGATCATGCCAAAGGCGTTGAGGTCCTGCGGGAGCACCTGACGCAGCAGGTCGTTCTCGTCGACCGAGGTGGGGCCGGCGATCTCGGAGTTAAAGCCCACGCCCTTGTTGCCCACGCGATCGGCGATGATCTTGTCCAGACCCACAAAGGCACCACCGCAGATGAACAGAATGTTGGTCGTGTCGATCTGCAGCAGCTCCTGCTGGGGATGCTTGCGGCCGCCGGTGGGCGGAACGCTTGCCACCGTGCCCTCAAGAATCTTAAGCAGCGCCTGCTGAACGCCCTCACCCGAGACATCGCGGGTGATGGAAAGGTTCTCGGCCTTGCGGGCGATCTTATCGATCTCGTCCACGTAGATAATGCCGACCTGCGCGCGCTCGATATCGCCATCGGCGGCATTGATGAGCTTGAGCAGGATGTTCTCCACATCCTCGCCCACGTAACCGGCCTCGGTGAGCGCGGTGGCGTCGGCGATGGCAAACGGCACCTCTAGGATGCGCGCGAGCGTCTGGGCGAGCAGGGTCTTGCCGGTACCGGTGGGACCGAGCAGCAAAATGTTGGACTTGGCGAGCTCTACCTCGTCCATATCATCGCCGAGCTGCGAGTCCAAACCGTCGTCAAAGGCGGACACCGCGGCGCCGCCCTCGATTACGCGACGATAATGGTTGTACACGGCAACCGACATGGCGCGCTTGGCGTCCTCCTGGCCCATGACATAGGCCGAAAGCTCATCATAGATCTCGTGCGGCGTCGGCACATGCGTAATGACCTGGCGGGCATCGTCCTCGAGTTCAAAGCCCTCGGCCTCAGGATCTACAGAAGGCTGACCGGCAGCCTGGCCGTGGTCGCTGAGAAAGCCCGGCAGTTTGCCGTTACGGGCGGCGTCCATAAAGTCCGAAGCCAGCGACTCCTCAAGAATCTCGGAGCAGGCGGCAACGCACTCGTCGCAGATAAAGATGTTGGTCGGGCCCTTCACCAGACGGCGAACCTGACCCTGCTCTTTTCCGCAGAAGGAGCAGCGGATGGGGTTGCCGTTCTCGTCGAAGCCGTCCTGCATGTTACCGGCCATCCTAGGCGCCCTTCGCGGCGAGGTCGCGCGAGGTGACAATGCGGTCGATCAGACCGTAGTCGAGGGCCTCGGCAGCCGTGAGGTAGTTGTCGCGCTCGGTATCGGCCTGGACCTTCTCGATGGGCTGGCCCGATGCGTCGGACAGAATCTGGTTGAGCTCGCGACGGGTCTTCTTGATCTCCTCGGCCACGATCTCGATCTCGGTCTGCTGGCCCTGCGCACCGCCGCTGGGCTGGTGAATCATGACCTTGGAATGCGGCAGGCAGAAGCGCTTGCCCTTGGCGCCGGCAGAAAGCAGCACAGCGGCCATGGATGCGGCCATACCGACGCAGATGGTAGAGACCTGCGGCTTGATGAAGTTCATGGTGTCAAGAATCGCCAGGCCGGAGTAGACCTCGCCGCCGGGCGAATTGATGTAGAGCGAGATATCCTTCTCGGCATCCTGACTCTCAAGATGCAGCAGCTGGGCAACGACCAGATTGGCGCTAACGGAGTTGATCTCCTCGCCCAAGAAGATGATGCGGTCGTTGAGCAGGCGCGAATAGATATCGTAGCTGCGCTCGCCGCGCGGCGTCTGCTCGATAACGTATGGCACGAGGGCGGAATCGAACTTAGCGATCATACGCATCTCCATTTCTCTTACGGACCAATAGTGGTTCTAGATAAACGTACGGTGCCCGCATGCAATGCATTGGCTGGCACCGTACGAAGCAACCGGATAACCGGTGTATAACTTTACCCCATCACGGGCACATGCATGCGCTCGCGAGCAAGGTGGCGAGAATTACTCGGCGTCCTTGGCGGTCTCGTCGACCTCGGTCACCTTGGCGTTCTCGACCAGGTGATCGACGGCCTTGGAGCGACGGATGGACTCGCGGACAGCAGGCATACGGCCATCGGCGATAAACTCGGCCTTGGAAGCCTCGACGTCCTTGACGCCAGCCTTCTCGAACTCGGCGTTGACGTCGTCCTCGGTGACCTCAATCTTGAGCTCGCGGGCAAGGGCGTCGAGCGCCAGGGACTCGCGGGCAACGTCGTTGGCCTGCTTGTGCAGGTCGCCGACGAACTGCTCCATGGTCAGGCCAGAAGCGGGCAGCCAGGTGTCGAGGGTCATGCCGCGGGCAGCGAGGTTGGACAGGAAGTTCTGGCCAAGCTCCTCAAAGACGGACTGCTCGTAGTCGGCGTCCATCTCGTCGAGCTGCAGGCGCTCGGCGAGAGCGGCGACGCAACGGTTCTCCTTCTCGGCCGGGAGGCGGGAAGCCTTGTCCTGCTCGATCTCGAGCTTGATGGCGTCGCGCATAGCGTCGATGCTGTCGAAGCCAAAGTCGGACTTGACGAGCTCGTCGGTGAGCTCGGGAGTGTTGCGGACCTTGATGCCCTTGACGGTGACCTCGACGGTGTGGGTCTCGGCCTCCTCGCCCTCCTCGACCTCGTCGGTCCAGGTGACGGTCTTGACGTCGTCAACGTTAGCGCCGATCAAGGCCTCGTTGAACTCCTTGGGGTTGCTGTCGCTACCGGCGATGAGCATGCGGCCCTCGGCGGCAAAGTTGTCGGCGTTCTCGACGGCCTTGAGGTCGACGGTCACATAGTCGTCAGCCTCGACGGCGCGACCCTCGACGTCCTCGAAGGTGGCACGATAGTTGAGGAGCATCTCGACCTGGTTGTTGATCTCGGACTCGGTGACCTCCGCGGGAGGCATCTCGATCTCGACGGCGTCGAAGGAGGAGAGCTCGGCAGCAGGACGCAGGGAGAACTCGACGGTGTAGGTGTAGTCCTCGTGATCCTTGGCGAGGTCGAGCTCCTTGTAGTCACCGTTCTTGGTGGGGACGATGTCCAGCTCGTTGAGGACGGCGGGCTCGTTGGCGGCGATCAGGTCGTTGGTGGCCTGAGCGAGGGTAGCCTCGGCGCCAAGAGCGGAGTCGATGACCGGACGGGGAGCCTTGCCGGCGCGGAAACCCGGGAAGCGGTACTTCTTGGCGGTGTCCTTGTAGGCCTTCTTGATCGCGGCGTCGACGTCGGCGGCCGGGATGGTGACCGTAGCGGTGAGCTTGGCGTCCTTGACGTCAGAAGCGGTGATGTTCAACACGTTCCTCCTCATACTGCCCAGCTTATCTGAGGTGCTGGTACCTTTATGCAACAAAGTGTCGCGACGGCCGGGGCCGACGCAGGTGCGATGGTGCGGGCGAAAGGACTCGAACCTTCACGGGAATCCCACCAGAACCTAAATCTGGCGCGTCTACCAATTCCGCCACGCCCGCATGAGCGCACAGACTAGGAATGATAGCAGA
Source organism: uncultured Collinsella sp. (assembly GCA_902495355.1). Lineage (GTDB taxonomy): Bacteria > Actinomycetota > Coriobacteriia > Coriobacteriales > Coriobacteriaceae > Collinsella. The sequence goes on along the minus strand of CABUWV010000001.1, from coordinate 61,407 downwards.
TACGAACGGTAAGCGCACGCACACCTTTTACAGGCTCACGACCTCACCACGAGTGCGCAAGGCGGGACGAGTTGCCCCGCCCCGCCCATTACGACTTGTTCGCTGACCCGCTACTCCCCCAGCAGGGCTTTTTCAGGCGTGATCGGCAACGAGCGAACCTGGTGGCCGGTGGCGTGCGCCACGGCCGAGGCAACGGCGGCGAGCGGCGTGTTGATGACGACCTCGCCGATCGACTTGGCGCCAAACGGGCCCGTCGGCTCGTAGCTCGGCTCAAAGGCCACGCGGATGCTGCCGATATCCAGGCGCGTGGGCAGCTTGTAGCTCATAAAGTTGCCGGTGCGCAGACGGCCGCGCTCATCGTGCTCGACGATCTCGTAGAGCACGTGACCGATACCCTGGGCAATGCCGCCCTCGGCCTGGACGCGCGCGAGTGCCTCGTTGATCACGGTGCCGCAGTCCACAGCCGCCGCATAGTCCACCACAGTCACCTTGCCGGTGGCCTTGTCGACCTCGACCTCGGCGATGCCGGCCATAAACGGCGGGGGCGAAACGGGCAGGCAGGCAGAGGCGTGCGAGGTGAGCGCGTCGCCGCCCGCGATGTTCTTGACGCACAGGTTGGCAAAGTCGCGCAGCGTGAGGTAGCGATTCTGCTCGCGCGCGGCACGCTCGTCGGACAGGCGCACATACTGGCCATCAAAGACCACATCGTCGGCGTCCACGTCCCACATCTGGGCGGCCTTGGCGCAGATCTTCTCGCGCAGCTCCGTCGCGGCGTTCTTGGCTGCCAGGCCCGTCACGTACGTACCCGAGCTCGCGTACGAGCCGGCGTCGAACGGCGACACGTCGGTGTCCACGCCGCGCACCACGATAAGCGAGCTCTCCACGCCCAGCTCCTCGGCGGCAATCTGCGCCAGAATCGTGTCGACGCCCATGCCGTTATCGGTGGCGCCGGTGCCGATGGTAATGAAGCCGTCCTCTTCCAGGCGCATGTCGATGCCGGCGATGTCCACGTTGGAGATGCCCGAGCCCTGCATAGTGAGCGCGCAGCCCAGGGCGCGCACGCGGTCGCCCAGGTCCACGGCCAGCGGCTTGTCGCGCCAGCCGATCATGTCCATCGCGCGCAGCAGGCAGCGGTCGAGCGCGCAGGCGTTGAGCTTCTCGTTGTAGTACTGCGGCATGACCTCGCCCTCGCGCACCATGTTTTTAAGGCGCAGGTCGGCGGGGTCCATGTGCAGCATGTCGGCGAGCTCGTTAACGGCACTCTCCACGGCAAACTGGCCCTGGGTGGCACCGTAGCCGCGATACGCGCCGCCACGGTTGGTATTGGTGTAGACGGCGTCCCAGCTAAAGCGGCTCGCCTTCACGTGGTTGTAGATGGGCAGGCTCTTATGACCCGAAAGGCCGATCGTCGTGGTGGCATGCTCGCCATAGGCGCCGGCGTTGGACAGCGTATGCAGATCGATGGCCGTGATGGTGCCGTCGTTCATGGCGCCCAGCTTGACGGTCATCTGCATCTGGTGGCGCGAGTTGCCCGCGGTGATGGTCTCCTCGCGGGTGTAGCAGCAGTAGCTCGGACGGCCGGTCTGCTGCGTCACAAACGCAACGAAGATCTCGCAGCAGCCCGTCTGCTTGGAGCCAAAGCCGCCGCCGATGCGCGGCTTAATGACCTGCACCTGCGACTGCGGAATGTCGAGCGACTGCGCGACCATGCGGCGCACGTGGAAGGGCACCTGTGTAGAGGTGGTCACCGAGATGCGGCCGAACGCGTCGGTCGTCGCGAAGGCGCGGAAGGTCTCCATGGGCGCGGTCTGCGTGGCCTGGCTGGTGTAGGTGCGAGTGAAGACGATGTCGCTCTGGGCGAAGGCCTCGTCCAAGTCGCCAAAGTCGCTCGTGCCACTGCACACCAGGTTGCGAGCAACGTCGCCGCCCTGCGGGAACATAAAGGTCACATCGCCCTCGGGGTGGACCACGATGTCATTATCGAGCGCCTTGGTAAAGTCGAGCAGCGGCTCGAGCACCTCATAGTCAACCTTAATGAGCTTGAGTGCCTTGTCGGCGGCCTCCTCGGTCTCGGCGGCGACGATCGCCACCTCCTCGTTTTGGTAGCGCACCAGGTTCTCAAGAATCAGACGGTCGTAGGGCGAAGGCTGCGGATAGCTCTGGCCGGCAATGGTAAAGCGGCGCTGGGGCACGTCCTCGTAGGTGTAGACGCCCACGACGCCCGGCACCTTCAGGGCGCGCGACGTATCGATGGAGCGGATCTTGGCGCGGGCATAGGGGCTGCGCTTGAGTTTGACGATGAGCGCACCGGCGGGCACCATATCGCCGGTGTAGACGGGACGCCCCTCGAGCAGGGCCTTCGAGTCCTTCTTGGGCTGCTTGTGAGTGATCTGCTTGTAGGAGACACCGTCGGAGCTGGTGTTATTGACCGGCAGCTCGGGCATCTCAAAGCCCACCTGCACGCCGGACTCGTTAAGGAAGCGCACGATGGCGCGCAGCTGGCTCTCGTAGCCGCTGCAGCGGCAAAGGTTGCCGGCCAGCTGGCGCGAGAGCTCCTCGCGCGTGGCGACGAGGCTCGGGTCCTCCTTGGCGGCGCGGGCAAGCGCCAGCACGTTCATGATGAGGCCGGGGGCGCAAAAACCGCACTGCTCGGCGCCTTCGGCAGCCATTGCGCGGGCGAGCGCCTCGGACTCGGCCTTGAGGCCCTCGAGCGTGGTGATGGTGTGGCCCTCGACGCGCGCGGCGGGAACCGAGCAGCTCAGCACCGGGTCGCCGTCGAGCCACACCGTGCACAGGCCACAGTTGGTGGTTTCGCAGGCGCAGCGCACCGACGAGCAACCCTGTTCGCGCAACAGCGCAAAGAGCATGGTGTCAGGGGCAATCTGAACCTTGACCTTACGGCCGTTGAGCGTAAAGGAAAGATCGATGAGTTTGGCAGCCATTAGCGCACCTCGCTAGAATCGACGCCGGGCACGCGGCGGCAGGAATACTCGTCCGTGGCGAACTTAGGCACTTGCACGGTCTCGAGCTCGCGGGCAAGCGCGGCCGAAAGCTCGATGCCGGCGGCGCGGCGCACGGCCTGAATTGCCAGCGGGGCCGAGATGCGGCGGCGGTAGTCGGCCGAGCCCCACAGGTTGGTGCCGTAGCTCAGGGCACGCACGGATGCGGCAAGGGCGCGAAGCTCGCCCTCGGAAGGCTGCTCGTTCACCAGGCCACATGCCTCGCCCTGCAGCAGGGTCGCGCGCAGTGGGCGGGCACCCACGGTGACGTGCCAGCTGTTGTCCCACCAGGCGGCGGTGACGTTTAAGGAGGGGAAGTCGGTCGCGGCCTTGCGCACGGCCTCATAGCTTGCGCGGTAATCGTGCTTAACGACCACCACGCGCTCGATCACGTCGCGCACGTAACCCATGTCCACGAACTCGGCGAGCGGCACGCGGCCGGCACCCGTCAGCTCAACGTACGAATCGAGCGCCAAAAAGGCCGAGAGCACGTCCGAGAAACCAAAACGGCCGTAGATGCTGCCGCCCACCGTGGCGGTGTTGCGCAGCTGCACGCCCACGATATCGTGGACGGCGAACTCAAAGACATGGTTGACAAGCGCGTTGAGCTCGACATGGCGCTCGAGCTGGCGCAGGGTGCACATGGCACCGATGCGAAACTCGGTCTCGGTCTCCTCGATCTGATCCAGTCCGCAGGCCGAAAGGTCAATCGCCGTCGCCACGCGACGCGAACCCAGGCGCATCCAGATGCCACCGCCCACAATCTTGTTGTTGCGGTTCTTCTGTAAGAGCTCATAGGCTTCGGCCGCGTTTCCAACACGGACGTAGGTACCGAACTTGAGCACGTTCTCCCCCATCTCTCCACTTGTCCAGTACTTTTAAGTGTACCAAACGAGGGGCCGCGACCTTCCACAGCACAAAAACCTCCCTCCCATCCATAACTTGCGGTGAAATACGGACTATTTGTCGGGCTTAGGGCGCCCAACAGTCCGTATTTCACCGCAACTTAAGGGGCGGTCGGCAGAGGGCCGAGGGAAATGATCCGTTTTCCTCCGTCCCCAACGGATCAAAAAAGGCTCCCAGCCGGAATGGCTGGAAGCCTCATCACATGCTATGTCGAGCGAAGATTTAGCAGACACCCTGGGCGAGCATGGCATCGGCGACCTTCAGGAAGCCGGCGATGTTGGCGCCCATGACGAAGTTGCCCTCCTGGCCATACTCCTTGGCGGTGTCATCCACGTTGTGGAACATGCCGCGCATGAGCTGCTCGAGCTTGCCGTCGACCTCCTCGAAGGTCCAGGACAGGTGCTCGGCATTCTGGCTCATCTCCAGGCCGGACACGAGCACGCCGCCGGCGTTGGCAGCCTTACCGGGCATAAAGGCAACGCCGTTCTCCTGGAAGTAAGTCGTGGCCTCGATGGTCGTGGGCATGTTCGCGCCCTCGCCGACCACCTTGCAGCCGTTGGCAACGAGCGCCTGGGCGTCCTCGAGCAGCAGCGTGTTCTCGCGAGCGCAGGGCAGCGCGATGTCGCAGGGCAGCTGCCAAACGCCACGGCCGTCGCCCTCGTGCCACACGGCGTTGGGCTTCTCGTCAACGTACATAGCGAGCGTAACGCCCTTGTCGTGGCCGGAGCGCTTCTTGTTGTAGATGTGCTCGAGCACGGTGTAGTCGATGCCGTCGGGATCCTCGACCCAGCCGTGGGTATCGGAGCATGCGAGCACCTTGCCGCCGAGCTGGGAGACCTTCTGGACGGCGTAGATGGCGACGTTGCCGGAGCCATGAACGACGACGTTCTTGCCCTCGAAGGAGTCGCCGCGGCTCTTGAGGTACTCGTCCACAAAGTAGGCCAGGCCGTAGCCGGTGGCCTCGGTACGGGCAAGCGAGCCGCCAAAGGAGAGGCCCTTGCCGGTAAGGACGCCGGTCCACTCGTTGGTCAGGCGCTTGTACTGACCAAACAGGTAGGCAACCTCGCGGCCGCCAACGCCCAGGTCACCGGCGGGAACGTCGGTGTTGGGGCCGATGTGACGATAGAGCTCGGTCATGAAGGACTGGCAGAAGTGCATGATCTCGTTGTTGGACTTGCCCTTGGGGTCAAAGTCGGAGCCGCCCTTGCCGCCGCCCATGGGAAGGGTGGTCAGGCTGTTCTTGAGGATCTGCTCCAGGCCCAGGAACTTGAGCATACCCAGGGTGACCGTCGGGTTAAAGCGCAGGCCGCCCTTGTAAGGTCCAATGGCAGAGTTGAATTCGACGCGGTAACCGCGGTTGACCTGGACCTTGCCCTGGTCGTCGACCCAGGGAACACGGAACATGACGATGCGCTCGGGCTCGACGAGGCGCTCCAGCAGGGCGGCCTCCTCGTACTCGGGGTGGGCGTCGAGTGCCGGCTGGATGGTGCCGAGGATCTCGGTCGCGGCCTGGATGAACTCAGGCTGCTCGGGATAGCGGGCCTTGAGCTCTTCGAGAACTTTCTGCGTGTAGCTCATGCTTCCTCCAATGATGGGAAACGAAAAGTGTCGGTCGCGGCACCCCATGCGCCGCGATCTTTATCGAGTATGGATAATATCGCACTGTTGCGGGAAAGTTTCGCATAAGCCGACGAGCAGATGTTTCGTTTTGATTACGATGCAGGTAGAGGCGTTTTTGAGTGTCTGATGCGCAAAACCCGTGTTTCAAACCTGTTTCGTCCACGTGTTCCAAACCACCACATTGGGGACAGGCACCTTTGTGGTGGTTTTGGTGGTTAGAGGACGAGCTGATGGTAGTCGGCGGGGGTTATGCAGCCCTCGGTGGCGGCGCGGAAGGCGGCGAGGGCATCGCCCGAGAACGGCATGGCCCAGCACAGCCCGCAGCCGGCGGTGATGGAGCCGGGCAGCGGCATGATGCGCCCGGGCACACCGGCGGCAAGGCACAGCTGTTCGCATTCCATCACATCGAAGGTGCTGTCGAACGAAACGATGATCTTGCGTTCATGGTCGAGAGCATCACCGGACGGGCCTTCGCGGTGTGCATCGCGATACGCCGCGGCGGCCGCTTCCTCTTCCGCAGTATGTCCACAGCCACCGCAACCGCAGGTACAGGGTTCGGACCCGTCGCAAGTGCAAGGTTCTCCCGTGTCGGGACAAATATCGTGAGACATGGCAACTCCAATCGTCTAGGCGAGTAACTCGGCCGCCGCAAACTCCTCGGGCGTATTGACGTTCTCGAAGCAGAGCGTCGAGTCGGCGACCGCGACAATCTGAGGCTCGTCCAAATACCCGGCATTCACCCGGTCGATCAGGCAGCGGATTCGCTGACGGTCACCGGCGAGCAGCTCTTGGGCAACCGGCGCACACGCGTCACGGCGCCAGACGGCGCAAAGCGGCTCAATCCCCCGCTCCTCGCGCGGCACGCACACGTCGAGCGCCTCGGCCTCAACACGATCGGCAAGCGCGCCGATGAGTTCCGGCGAGACAAACGGCATATCACAGGCGACGATAGCAACGAGCGGCAGCCGGGCCGCAGTCAGCGAACTCGCGATGCCGCGCATGGCGCCCGCCGGCCCCTCAAGGTCCGAAACTATTCGCGGCACCAGGCCGCCAAACGCGCGCTCCTCAAGGTAGGCAAGCTCGCTGGGACGCGACGTCGTCACGACCAACTCGCCGGAAACTGGCGCCAGCCGACCCAGCACGCGTTCGATGAGCGGCTCGCCGCAAAACGCCATGCGCGCCTTATCACAGCCCATGCGCGAGGACAGCCCACCCGCTTGGACGACACAAGAAAGATCGGCACGTCTTACGGTAGTCATACGGCAAAACACCTCCATCAGCATGCTCGAGACCCGGTGCACGAAGCTAAATACAGCCACCGAAATAGCAGCGCTACGAAAAGCTCGTGCAAAAACAAAACAGCGCCTTTGCGGCACGCAGCAAGACCGCGAGCACAAAAGCGCTGGTAGCGTATGGCGGGAACGTATGTGAATCGAACACATCCAAGACGTTTTGCACGCCTCGCAACGGTTTTGAGGACCGCGGAGCCCACCGGAGCCCATCCGTTCCCAAGTGCGGCGGTATTTTACCAAACCAAACAGGCCCCATCCCAAAAAGACGAGCAAGAAGTTGCGGTGGAATAGTTCCTGTATTTGCTGCCAAAGCCTCCAAAGAGGAACTATTTCACCGCAACTGAGGAGGCGGGAGCGAGTGACCGGCCTAGCGCAGGGAACGCAGGCCGCCGGAATCCTTGTCGAGCACCGTAAAGCGCACGGCATCCAGGTGTTCCAAGATGCTGATGGCACGCTTGCGCGACACACCCAGCGCCTCGCGCAGGGCGCTCGTGGTGGCAGCACCGCCGGCTGCCTCGATGGCGGCGGCGACGAGCTCACGCGCATGGGCCTCGGCAGCAGCAGACAGGGCAACGTCGCGCTCGACCTTAACGATCGAGCGATTGAGCGAAAGCTCGCGCAAGGCACGCGTCATGGTGTCGCGATCGAGCTGCAACTGCTCGCCCACTTCGGGCAACGTCGGTGCATCGAGGCCGGCTTCGTCCAGCAAGGCAACGATACGTTCGCAGGCCTCGCGCACCACACGCGCCGCGGCGGCAGCGGAGTGCGGGTCGAATACCTCGGCGCCCTCGGCGGCGCACACACCACGCGAGCAGCCCTCGGCAATCAGAGCCGCGGCAACCGTATCGTCAGCGGCAGGCCACGCAGCATGGGCAACGGCGCCGGGCGTAAAGCCCGTCTCCTTGGGAGCCGCCGCGTGCATGGCTGACAGGGTCGCCGCCAATGCATCCATCGCAGCGTCGAGCACCACGGCGTCCGCCAAGTAGTCCGCATCACCCACGGCAAGCTTGCGAACAGAGCCCTGCGCCGCCAACCCGCGCAGCGCGGCATCGACCTCGCCGACACCAAGATCCAAAGCCTCGGCGACATCAACCGCCGTAACCGGCAGCATCTGCAGCGCCAACCAAGCGCCCACACCGCCCGCGATATCGCCGGACTCAAGCGCCGCAAACAGTGCGCGCTCGCCGGCAGAAAGCTCGCGCGAGCGACGGCAGCGCGAAAGCAGCACGCGCCCGCCGCCGATGAGCATAACGGGCGAATACGACAGCACCACGGCACGGTCTCCGGCACGCAGTGGCAGCGGATCATCCAGGCGCACCTGCACGGTACGGGTCTCGCCCACCGCCATGGGGGCCTCGCCCTCCAAAAGCATGATGCGGCCGACGACCTCGGCCGTGCCGGCCATCACATGCACACGCGCGCCCGACTCAAGCACGCGCGGCTTGGCGCCCTCGCGGCCCAGGTAGGTGAACGTCATCATAAAGCGCAGCGTCTGACCAAAGCGGTCCGCCACGCCCAGCATCTCGCCACGGTCAAGCGCCGCGACACCGTCACCAACCAGGTTGAGCGCCACACGCTGACCAGGCAGCGCGCGCGGCGTATCGCCATGCACCTGAATCTCGCGCACGCGACAGACCGTACGCGACGGCAAGGCCATCAGCTCGTCGCCCACCGCAACCGGCGCATCGTGCAGCGTTCCCGTCACGACGGTGCCGACGCCCTTGATCGTAAAGCAGCGGTCGATAGGCAGGCGCGGTGCGGCATCGGTGAGCTCGGCACGAGCACGGCAGGCATCCCAGCAAGCGGCAACCTGCTCGTCGATCGCAGCCAGCAGGTCATCGATCCCCTCGCCCGTCTTAGACGACACAGGCACGATCGGCGCGTCCGCAAACACGGTACACGACAAAAAGTCATCGACATCGAGCTCGGCAAGCTCGGTCATCTCGACGTCAGCCAGGTCGCACATCGTCAGCGCGACCACCATATGCGTAACGCCCAGCAGCTCCAGCACATGAACGTGCTCGCGGGTCTGCGGCATCACGCCCTCGACGGCCGAAACCACCAGCACGGCCACGTCGATGCCCGTGGCACCCTGCACCATGGCGCGCAGGTAGTGGGCATGGCCAGGCACGTCGACCAGGCCGACGATCTTGCCACTCGGCAGCGCCAGCTCGCCAAAGCCCAGCTCCACGGTCATACCGCGACGGCGCTCAACTTCCAGACGGTCGGGATTCTTGCCGGTCAGCGCCTCGATCAGTGCGGACTTACCGTGGTCAACGTGACCCGCCGTGCCAACGATAACGGGACACTCCGCCAGCGCTTTAACCTCACTCATCGAGCAATCGCCTTCTTAACGCACGCGACGAGCGTCGATGCCGCCGTCTCGATATCGCGGTCGCCCACAAGCGTACGAACGTCAAACAAAATGCAATCGTGCGAGGTTCGCGTGACGACCGGCGTGTCGAAGTCCTGGACAAGCGAGCGTTTGAGCGCGTCAACGGACAGGCGCCCGTCGACCGGGCAGACGGCCACGCACATCGTGGGTAGCTCGATGGTAGGAAGCGAGCCACCGCCGGGGGTTGACGATTCCTCGACGATCTCCACCTGAACGGCGCACGGGCAACCGGCCTTGTCGAGCCCGGCGACCATACGATCGCGCAGCTTGCGGGCACGTCGCTCCAAATGAGCCTGCGGCAGCGTAAGCATGCTGAGCACCGGAATATCGCGATGGGCCACATCCGCCCCATCCATGTAGATGCGCAGTGTAGCCTCGAGCGCCGCCAGTGCGAGCTTGCCCGGGCGCAGGGCACGCATAAGCGGATGTGACCCACAGGCCTGGACCAGATCGCGGCGGCCCATGATAATGCCCGCCTGTGCGGCACCGAGCAGTTTATCGCCCGAGCACGACACCAGATCGAGCCCAGCCGAAACCGAAGCCGGCGTGGTTTCTTCACCGCCGCGCACCAAGATGTCGTCGGGCAACAGCGCACCCGACCCCTGGTCCTCGTAGAACAGCAGACCATGCTTGTGAGCAAGCGCCGCAAGCTCCCGAGAGCCCACCTCCTCGTGAAAGCCCTCGATGCGATAGTTGGAAGGATGGACCTTGAGGATCATCGCCGTATCGGGCGTGATGGCGCGCTCGTAGTCGCCCAGATGCGTGCGGTTGGTGGCGCCGACCTCGACGAGTTTGGCGCCCGAGGCCGCCATGACATCGGGGATGCGGAAGCTGCCGCCAATCTCGACAAGCTCGCCGCGGCTGACGATGACCTCTTTGCCCGCGGCATGAGTCGCCAGCACCAGCAGCACCGCGGCGGCGTTGTTGTTGACCACGAGCGCGTCCTCGGCACCGGTAAGTGAGCGGATCAGCTGCGCGGCGTGCTCCTTGCGCGACCCACGTGAGCAGGTGTCCACACTGTACTCGAGCGTGCTGTACCCACGCGCAACCTCGGCCACGGCCTTTGCCGCCGACTCCGCGAGCGGGGCGCGACCCAAGTTGGTATGGATGACCACACCCGTGGCGTTGACGGCAGGACGCAGGCTCGGCAGTGCGGATCGATGTGCACGCCACTCGATAGCCGAGGCCAGGTCGCGCTTAGAGCGCGGGGCGGCACCGGCGCGAATGGCGGCGCGCTCCTCGTCGAGCTCGGCCGTGACGGCGGCATGCACCACCGCGTCGCAGGTCTCCCCCGCCGCCTTCACTACCGGCCACTCGGCAAGCAGTTCGTTGACGGAAGGAATAGCGCGAAGGCGGGCGCGTACCTCATCGGACATGTTCTGGCTATCGCTCATGTGCGGCCTTTCAAAACCAAAGGTGAATCAATCGTTCGAACGTCAAACCATCAGCCAATTCGATCGGCTGAGTCAATCAATCGCTATTATCCTCGCGCGCCGCGATCTTTTCCACGCGAACGGCGTTTTCCTGGGTGAGCGCGGCACCCGTCAACGGGTCCCAACGCAACGGCGTATGGTCGAGCGGGCCCACGCCCAAGGCTTGAGCGCAACCGGCATCGGCACCAAACGAACGCCCACCGGGGGCGGCCGACGTAAAGATGCACGCCGGATGCAGATACGGCGTCGTCTCCACGCGCACGCGGTCGCGGCCCATATCGCTCACGAGCTCGACGATCTCGCCGTCGGCGATACCCATGCGTGCGGCAACATCAGCATTCATCTGCACGGCGTCCAAGTCGGAACCCGCCTCGGCGGCACCTTGGGCCGCGAGTCTGCGCGAGGTATGCGACTCAAAGGGACGGTTGCCGCTAATGAGGCGAAACATCCCCGGGCCGGGCTCAACCATGGGAGCGATCCAGTTGGGTACACGACCCAGGCCGGCTCGTTCCCATACGTCGCTTGCCAGCGCAATTTTACCGCCATACAGGGGAATCGCAGGCTCGCCCGTACGCGACGGCAACGCGACGCCCGTGTCGGCCCAGCCGCGTTCCTTGAGTTCGTCCAGATCGATCCCAAAAGGCGCCACCTGGGCAGCCGCCAGATTGTCAGACGTAAACTGGAAGTACTCGCCCACGCCACACGCCTGCGCCAGACCGGCAAAAATCTCCCGACCGGGACGTGTGTCGTCATGCTGCACAGGCAGCACGGCGTTGCGGTAGAACACCCGCGAATCGTTGGCGCCCACGACCGTTCCCACGCCACGGTCGGCCTCCAGATACGTCACGTCGGGCAGCACGAAGTCAGAAGCACGCGCCGTCTCGGACCAGCGAATATCAATTGTCACGAGCAAGTCGAGCCGCTGCAAAATGCCCAACCAAGCCTGTGCATTGCCATAGCCCGCACCGGGGTTACTGGCATAGACGATGAGCCCACGCAAATCTCCGGCAAGAATCGACTGGCCGATGGTCGTGCACAGGCCGCGCACCGGATCGACCAGTGGATAGCGCTCGGACCCCAGCTTGGGCCCGCGCGGTACCGGCGGCGTCGCAAAGCGTGCGGGATCGAGGTCGCCCAACACAAGCGGCGTGGGCGGGTTGAGTGCACCGCCCGCATGTCCAATACAGCCCAGCAGCACATCGACCAGGCAGATAGCGCGCGCGGTCTGGGTGCTATTGGCATACGCGATACCGATGCCACCATGAAAGCCCGCATCCACCACGGCGGCAGGCGCGGCGGCAGCCAGATCGCGCGCCGTAGCGACAATCTCTGCGGCCGGCACGTCGCACATCGACTCGGCCCACTCGGGCGTCCAAACAGCAGCCGCCTGCGCCAGCTCGTCAAAGCCCGTGGTATAGCGGGCAACAAACTCGCGGTCGTACAAGTCCTCGGCAATGAGCACATGCGCAATGCCCAGCAGCAAGGCTAGGTCGCAGCCCGGGCGTACGCGCAACCAGCGGTCGGCGAGCGCAGCCGAGCCACTGCGCCGCGGGTCCACGACGATGATTTTCGCCCCGCGCCGACGGGCATCGTTGAGCGCATCAACGGCCCCCATCGTCGACGAATCGACAATGGAACGCCCCAGATACATAGTGCAATCGGTATGCGCCAGGTCGGAAGCGGGACTATAGCCCAGGCTGTGCTCCCAGCCGGTGAGACGGCTTACCTCGCAGGCACCGTCGGCACCGTACACGTTGGGCGAACCAAGCGCATGCATAAAGCGATGCGCCCAGTAGCGGTCGAACGAGGGCACGCCGAGCGTCATGCCCAGCGCACGGGGACCATGCCCGTCAACAATCCCCAAAAGACGCTCGGCAATCTGGGCAAACGCCTCATCCCAGGAAATCGCATCGAACCCCGAGCCATCAGCTCGTCGACGCATGGGATGCAAAATCCGGTCGCGCTCGTCAAACGGCATTGCCAGGCGATGCCGTCCGCGGGCGCACAGGGCACGCGCCGAGCACGGATGCCCCGGCACCGGCAACTCAGCCACCACGCGACCGTCCTCAACGCGTGCCGCAAAGGCGCAATCGGCATAGCATCCCCCGCATGTGGTCACCACGGTGCGACCGTCACGCTTCGCAGCAGATGCCATCTCGATTACCCCTTTCATCAGCCAAACACAACAGTCCAAAAGCCCGACAACGAGCCCCAGACCCAAAAAGCCTCCCGCACGGCAACGCCCCGCGGGAGGCCCAACGTCAAACAGACGGTACCTTACGCCTCGGACTTCTTGGCGTAGATAAACCAGTAGCCGAGCGCGACCAGAACCGCGCCGCCCACGATGTTGCCCAGCGTGGCGGCGGACAGGTTAAACGCAATGCCCGCGGCGTTGAGCGCATCGGCGCCGGCGACGTCGGCACCGTAGCCGCACGCATGCATCACGGCGCCCATGGGCAAAAAGTACATGTTGGCGACGCAGTGCTCAAAACCGCAGGCCACAAAGGCGGCGATGGGAAGCAAAATGCCCACAACCTTATCGACTACGGTCTTACCCGCAGTGCCGATCCACACGGCCAGGCACACAAAGATGTTGCATAGGATGCCGCGGAAGAAGATCGTCACCCAGTCGATCGACACCTTACCGGCGGCAACGTTCACCATGGAATTGGCGACCGCCTCGCCGTTGAGCTTATAAATGCCGGCCATGTACACCAAAAAGACGATGAACAGGGCACCGACAAAGTTACCGACCCATACGACGACCCAGGCCTTGAGCATCTGGACCAGGGTGATCTTTTTGCTCTTGAGCGCGCAGACCATAAGCGAGTTACCGGTGAACAACTCGGCGCCACACACCAGTACCAGCACCAGGCCCAGGCAAAAGCACAGGCCGCCCACGACGCGCTGGGCGCCCCAGCCCAGCGCGCTATCGCTCAAGAACACGGTAAGGAACAGGCCACCGAAGGCAATGAACGCGCCGGCGAACATCGCCAAAACAAAGGCCTTTGCGACCGGCAGGTTGGCCTTGGTTACGCCGGCGGCCTCGGTTTTGGCCTCGATCGCGGCGGGCGCCAGGCAATCGGGAGCGGGATACTCCACCTTGGAATCTGCCATGTCAATCACTTCTTTCCTAATCAGCAGGGACAAGCGCTCCTATTGCTCTTGCCCCAAGCGGACAAAGTGGGAAAAGTCGTTGGCGGCCACGGCGTCGTACACGGCGTCGACGGCCTCAAAGACCTCCGGGGACATGGGGTTGTAGAACTCCGTGTCGCCCGGCTGAATCCCAACGAAGACGATATCATCACACGATTGTTCGATTTCCTCGATCAAAATCGACAAAGGAAGCGAATGCGTGGTGAACATCGACTTGCGGGCCACATCACGTTTGTCGAGCAAGCGGATGGCGCCGACGGGCAGCGCCATGTCGGCGGCATCGACCAAAACCAAACGCGGCGGACGCTCGCGCTTGACCTCGATGATGTCGTCCTCGGGCGTTTGGCCGCCGTCGATGGTGTACCAACCGGCGATGGGTGCGTCTTCCATCTTTTTGGAGAGCACGGGGCCGGCGGCATCGTCGGCACGCAGCACGCTTCCCGCCGTGAGCACGATACCCGCAAACGGGGCGCCGTTCACACGTCCATCCACAACGCGACCCATTACTGCAACCTCCCCGTCAGATACACGCCCGACACATCGCGCACGCGCTCAACCAGATCGCGAAACTTCATCAGAAACGCGACCTGCTGGGCATGCAGGCCAAAGTCGTCGTCGAACACCGAGATGCCGGCCTTGGCCGACCCACGAAAACCGCGCTCGTCGAGCAGCGCATCACAGGCCTCGAGCAGCGACGGCACCGCCGCCTTGTCGAGCTGGCACTCGCCAAAGGAGCGGATGGCCTCGAACTTGGTCTTGGCCTCCCCCTCCGGCAGTGCGTCGACGAGCGAAAAGAAGACATCCACCGGCACCGACAGGCGCGGCTCAAAGCAGTCGAGCACGCCGGTGTGGTGGCCCACGGCGAGCGTGTAGTACAGCACGTCGCAGGCCTCCTGGGGAACGTCTTCCTCGGTCTCCACAAACTTACGCGTGAGCTCATAGAAGACCACCTGGTCGGGCGCATGGCCCAGGCAGGGGTCGGCGACGCCCTCGGCGGCCTCGTCGCTTGCGCGCGAGGCATCGCCAAAGGAGCCGCCGAGCATACCGGGGCCCGCAAAGTAACCAGAGCGGTCCGTGAGCTCCATCTAGCGACCTCCGGCCAGCACCAGATCCTGCAGCGCCGAGTAGACCTCAACGCGGCGCGGATCGTCCTGCTTGTCGATGAGCAGCGCCATGGCACCGCGGATATCGCCCTTGGGCGCGCCCTCGAGCGTATCCATAAACTCATTGGCCAAATCGCGGCCGTAACGGTAGCCGCTCATGGCGCGAGCCTCGCGCTCGATGGCAACGCGCAGCTTGTACGGCACACCGGGGTGCAGGATATCGGCCTGCTCGCCGGCGGCCTCCACCGTGGTCTCGGCATGGAGCTTTTGGTCCAGCAGACCGAGCGCCATGGCAAAGCCGTAGATGGTCTGCGCGGGGCTGGGCGGGCAGCCGGGGATGTAGACATCGACCGGCAGAATCTTGTCCGTGCCGCCCCAGACGCAGTAGTTGTCGTAGAAGATGCCGCCGGTGCAGGCGCACGCGCCATAGGACACCACGATCTTGGGATCGGGTGCAGCCTCAAAGGCGCGCAGGGCCGGCATGCGCATGGCACGCGTCACCGCACCGGTGTACAGCAGCACGTCGGCGTGACGGGGCGAGGGCACGACCTTGATGCCAAAGCGCTCGACGTCGAAGACGGGCGTGATGGAACCGAAGATCTCGATCTCGCAGCCGTTGCAGCCGCCGCAGTCGACACGGTAGACGTACACCGAGCGCTTGATCTTCTTAAGAAGGGTCGCCTTGGCCTTCTCGATGCTCTCGTCGAGCTCGATCTTGGTCGGGCGGTACTGGAGCCGCTCGGGCAAAAGCGTGGGTTCGGCCATGGTTACTCCTCCTTCATTTCAAAATCCATGATGATGCCCTCGACCGGCGCCGGACCGGCGGGAATCTCGGGCGCATCGGGGTTGAGCTCGCGGTCGATATACTCCGGGTTCACGCCGTGGCCGCCCAGATACTCCATACCGGGGCCCTGGGGCTCACCGGACGCAAGCGTCTCGTTGGCAGCCATGCCGCGCGCGTTGCTGGTCTTTACGGCCGAGGCGGCGCGCAGGGCGTCGAGCTCGCGCTTGCACTCCTGGCACATACCGACGGTACGGGCGGCCTGCTCGGCCTCCATACCGCCGGCCTTTTGCAGCAGGCGCTTGGCGTAGTCGATTTCCTTGTGCGGGGCAAACGGCTTGCCGCAACGCGAGCAGTGCTCGAGCGTATAGACGCTCTTACTGGTGAGGTCGTCCTTGCTCATGACGGCCAGCTCAAACTCCTCGGTGAGCTTGATGGCCTCCATGGGGCACGCTTCCTCGCAACGGCCGCAGAAGATGCAGCGACCGTAGTCAATCGACCAGGTGATGGTATCGGCCGCAAGGTCGGTGTCCATGCGAATGGCATCGGCCGGGCACGCCACACCGCAGGCACCGCAGGCGATGCAGAGCTCGGCATTGTGCTCGGGCTTGCCGCGCATGTCCTTGTTGGTGGGGAACGGCGCAAACGGGTACTTGACCGTCGCGTCGCCGGCCTTGGCGTTAACCTTCCAAAGCTTCAGCATATTAGAGCGCCTCCTCATCGAGCGGGGCGGCCATGGTGCCCTCGCCCGCAAGCGGCGACTTGTCGCGCCAGACGTTCTCGAACTGCTCCTTGTCGAGCACGTGATCGCGCTTGGCGGCGACATCGGTCACCGTCACGCGGTCGGTGCAGGAGTAGCACGGGTCGAGCGAGCCGACGATCAGCGCCGCGTCGCCCACGGTGTTGCCGCGGAACATGTAGCGCAGGACCGGCCAGTTGCTGTACGTGGCGGCCTTGGCGCGCCAGCGGTAGCACTTCTGGTTGTTGCCGAGCATGGCCCAGTGCACGTCCTCGCCGCGCGGCGCCTCGGTGGCGCCGATGGCGTACTTGTGCGGGGTGTACTCCCAATCCGTGGTGAGGATGGGGCCCGACGGGCAGTTCTCGAGCATGGTCTCGATCATATCGATCGAATCGTAGACCTCCTGGATGCGAACGGCGGTACGGCCGAAAGCATCGCAGGTATCTGCCGTGGCGGCGTGCATCTTTTGGACTTCCGGATCGGCGTAGCCGTCGAAGGGATGGTCAAAGCGCACGTCGCGGGCATAGCCCGAGCCGCGCATGAGCGGGCCGACCGGCGAGAAGTCGCGAGCGATCTTGCGGTCCAGAATGCCGATACCGCTCGTACGCTCGATAAAGTTGGGCGTGGAGAGCAGAACGTCGACGAGCTCCTGAACCTCGGAGCGCAGCTGGTGGATGGTCGTGAGCGTGGAGAGCTTCTGCTCGGCCAAAATGTCACGACGCACGCCGCCGATCACGTTGAGGCCGTAGGTCTTGCGGTGACCGGAGAGCTTCTCGGCCAGGTCCATGGACTTCTCGCGGACGCGGAAGAACTGCTGGAAGCCGGAGTCGAAGCCCGTGTAGTGCGATGCCAGGCCAATGTTGAGCAGATGCGAGTGCAGGCGCTCGACCTCGAGCATGATGGCGCGGATGTACTGGGCGCGCGGCGGGACATGGATGCCCTGGGCGCGCTCGACGGCCTCGGCATAGGCCACCGAGTGGGCGCAGCCGCAGATGCCGCAGATGCGGTCGGCGAGGAACGTCACGGCGTCATAGTTCAGGCGCGTCTCGGCGACCTTCTCCATGCCGCGGTGCACGTAGAACAGACGGTAGTCGGCGTCGACGATCGTCTCGCCCTCGACGAACAGGCGGAAGTGGCCGGGCTCGTCGGAGGTAATGTGCAACGGGCCCATGGGGACGAGTGTGGTCTCCTTGCCCTTGGTATCGGCCAAGAACTCATAGTTTTCCATGTCGCTCGCGGGAGCGGGACGGAAGCGGTAGTCCATGGAGTCCTTGCGCAGCGGGTACAGGCCGCTGGGCCAGTCATCGGGCAGCACCAGGCGACGACGATCGGGCAGACCCTCGGGGATCAGGCCGAACATATCGCGCAGCTCGCGCTCGCCCCACACGCAGGCGGGGACGAACGGCGTCACGGACGGGAACGTCATCTTGGCGGGATCGACCTCGGTGCGCACAGTCACCCAGCCGGGGTCCTCCCCCTCCATGGAGATGACGTAGTACACGGCGTAACGGCCGCACAGACTGCGCTCATCGTTGCCGATGATCACGGGAATCCAGCCGTAGCGCTCGTAATACAGGTAGTGGACGGCCTCGGGCAGCTTGTCCTGCTTGACGGTAATCGTCAGCTGGTCCTCGCACTGCCACTCGACCTTCTCGATGCAGCCCGGAACGGCGTGGCGCAGGGCCTCGACATGGCTCTCGCAGCGACGGGCATACACCTTGTTCTCAGTTTCAATCATTCGTTACTCCACCTCGCTCTGAGCGGTCTCGGTACCGAACACAGCGCGGTACATCGGCGTCGCGTGAAGTTCCTCGGTGCTCTGCTCGAGCACGATGCCGGTCGCGGTCTCCACACCGTGCACGAGGGGCAGCGGGGTGGCGATGCCAAACCACAAGATCATGACAGCCAGGATGATTTCGGGGATAAGCATGAGCGCCGGGGCCTCATGCTTGCCCATGCCCTGGGGCGCATGGCCGAATACCGACTTGAGTGCGATACGGGTGAGCGCGGAGATTGCCACGGTAAGACCGAGGGCGACCACGACGACCAGCCACATGGGGCCGGCGGTAACACCGGCGACAAAAGTCAGGAACTCGGAGATAAACATGCCAAAGGGCGGGAAGGCGGCAAGACCGAGCAGCGCCAGGATGGCGAGCGCAGCGGTTGCAGGGGCAACCTCGACGACGCCCTGGATCTTGGCCAGGCTACGCGTGCCAAAGGCGTGCTGAATGTTACCGGACACGCAAAAGGCAAGCGTCTTGGTAAAGCCGTGGAACACGCAGTGCAGCAGGGCCGCGGCGATACCCAGAGGGCCACCGATACCCAGGCACAGGGCGATAACACCCACGTTCTCCACAGACGAGTACGCAAAGCGGCGCTTGAGGTCGTCCTGGCGAAACATCGAAAGCGCCGCCACCAAAATGGACAGCGTGCCGACGATCAACAGCAAAAGCTGCGGATACTCGGCGCCCACGGCCTGGATGGTAAAGCCGTAGAAGCGCATGATCACAAGCATGGCGCACTTAAGCAGCACGCCCGAGAGCAGGGCCGAGACAGGGCTCGGGGCCTGGGAGTGGGCATCGGGCAGCCAAGTGTGCATGGGGAACAGGCCGGCCTTGGTGCCAAAGCCGATCACGATAAACGCAAAGGCGAGGCGCATGAGCGTCGGGTCGAACTGGTCGGCATACGGCAGCACGCACGACAGAAATGCGGCCTCGTGGGCGTTGGGAATCACGTCGGCGGCGTTGGCGTAGATCAGCAGCGTACCGAACAGGCCAAAGGCCACGCCGGCGGTGCAGACCATCGCATACTTCCAAGAAGCCTCGAGGGCCGTCTTGTTCTTGTAGATACCCACGAGGAACACGGTGGAAAGCGTGGTTGCCTCCACGGCGGCCCACGTGAGGATCATGTTGTTGGACAGGCACGCGAGCAGCATGGTGAACACAAACAGGCTAAACAGCGCAAAATACTGCTTGGCGCGTTCGGCGGGCATGGAGCCCTCCTCGATATCGGCCTTTACATAGGGCAGCGAGAACAGCCCGGTAAGAAAACCGATAAAGCCGATGAGCAGCACAAAGATGGCGCCCAGCGAATCGAGGTGGAACCACAGGCCAAGAGCGCTCGCGGTTTCGCCGCTCATAAGGACGTCACCGGCCGTCATAATCGACAGCACCAGGACGGCTGCGACGGAGACCAGGTTGAGGCCGGCAAACACGTTATAGGACGTGTTCTTGGGCAAAAACGCCATGACCAGCGAGAACACCAAAGGAGTCGCGAGCAGGGCGAGAATCAACGTTTCCATGGACTACCCCCTCAGCTCGGACAGGTCGCGCGCATCGAGCGAGTGGGAGTCGTCCCAAATGCGACGCACGACGATGGACATGATGATGACGGCAAAGATGGCGTCGGTGGCGATACCGATCTCGATGATCTCGGGAGCGGTGGGGGCCAAAAGCGCAAGCGTCACATGGCTGCCGTTTTCCATAAGGCAGTATCCAAAGATCTGCTTCATGATGTTGCGCTGCGAGATGATGCAGGTGAGGCCCACAAAGAAGTGAGCGAAGCTAATAGCGAGCGCAGGCGTTGCGACCTCGGCCGTGGGCAGGCTGATCTGCGTCACGACGGCAAAGCAAATCGCGACCTCCACGGCGATGATGCAAATGGCCCACGCGGGCTTAAGGCCGGCCTTGAGCGATGCGTCGCTTGGCTCGCCCATCTTCTTGTATGCGCGGTTGAGGATGTAAGGGACCAGGACGACCTTAGTGATAAAGGCAGATCCAGCCCACATTAGCAGCTCCTGCGCACCGGTGGTGACACCGAGCGTGGCGAGAAGCCCCACGAGCACCAGCGACTGCACCGCATACCAGTGGATGGAATGTTTGATGTTCTTGGAGACGACCACCATGGTGGACGTGACGATCAGAAGGCCGCCAAGGATGTTGACGATCGAATAACCCATGTCGTTCTACCTCCTAACCGATCCAGCTGGCCGAAAGCGGGCCGCTGACGATGACCATGATGATGAGCACGATGAACACGAACGCCATCGCGCGGGGAAGCGGGGCACCCGCAGCGACCTCTTCGCTCGGCTCGCCGGGCAGGCAATAGCCCATCCACTTGAGGAACCAGGCAAAGGTGGCGACGGTCTCGGCGACCA
Organism: uncultured Collinsella sp.; assembly: GCA_902495355.1. Taxonomy (GTDB): domain Bacteria; phylum Actinomycetota; class Coriobacteriia; order Coriobacteriales; family Coriobacteriaceae; genus Collinsella. Next base: position 40,827 of record CABUWV010000001.1, on the reverse strand, counting down.
TGATGCACACGAGCACCAGGATCGCCACGTTGCCGGCACCCACAGAAAAGCCGCCGGCGATGATCTGGAACTTCGAGAAGAACGTGTTCATGGGCGGCACGCCGGCAATGGCGAGCGCCGCGACACCAAAGCCCACGCCCGAGATCGGGTACTTCTTTACGATGCCGCGAAGCTTGGGCAGCATACGCGTGCCGAGCGTAAAGGAGAACGAACCGGCGATCAGGAAGAACAGCGTCTTGGCGAAAGCGTGGTTAAAGATGTGGCACACGGCGCCATCAAAGGCCAGCTGGCTGCCAAAGACCGAAAGGCCCAGACCAAAGAACACATAGGAGAGCTGGGCGATCGTGGAGAAGGCCAGCAGACGCTTCATATCCTTTTGCGGCAGGTACATGAGGAAACCAAAGAGCATGGTGACCATGGCGTCGATAATGGCGACCCAGCCCACGATCTCGGGAATCCCGCCGGCAGAGACGAGTGCACGCGCGAACACGCACACGCCGACCTTGACCATCGAGGCACCATGCAGGTAGGCCGAAACAGGCGTCGGCGCCTCCATAGCCGAAGGCAGCCACATGTACATGGGAACCTGTGCGGACTTGGCCCAGGCCGCAAACAGCACGAGCAAAAGGACGATAGCCTTGAGCTTGGCGTCGAGGCCGGCAATCGCGGTAATGGCGAAGGTGCCGGTGTGGGCAAACACGATAGCGGCGCCCAGATACAGGCCGAGCGCACCGATATGCGTGATGATCAGGGCCTTCATGCCGGCCTTCTTGGCCGTAGGCGACATGTAGTAGCTAATGAGGCCCCAAGAGCACGCACCCGTGATCTCAAAGAACACGAGCTGGCCCAAAAGGGTCGAGCTGTACACAAGGCCGGCCATGGCGCCGATGAAGGTCGAGAGGTACGCGTAGAAGCGACGACGCGGCGCGTCGGGATGCTCACGGTTATTCTCGCTCATATAGGGAATCGAGTAGATCACGACGAGCAGGCCGATACCCACAAAGGCGGGCGCGAGCAGCGTGCTCATGCGATCAAAGGTGAATCCCATGACGAGGGTCTGCCCAAACGAGATCAGGGGGACCTGCGTGTCGGGCATGCCGGCGCCAGCGAAATTCGCGGCGAGGGCGATGGTGCAGACCGTCGAGACGGCGGCACCCAAAACGCTGAACCACTTGGCGTACGGACGGGGGAACAGGGCGACGAGCACCGAGGCCACCATCGGGGCCGCGATAGCGACCAAGCCGAGAAGGGACAGACTGACTGCAAATGACATTGTTTCTCCCTTCTCCTACACGCCGACGACCACGAAGACAAACGCCAGAACGGCGATGCCAACGACAGCCCAAGTCTGATTACCGAGTACCTTAAAACGCGAGCGCGAGCAGGAGTTCTCGATCACGCCGCATACGACAAAGTCGATCAGGCACTTCACCAGGAAGATGACTGCACCCAGAACGGCGGCAGCGCCCACGGTCGCGGGCTCGCCCCAGGGGACGAAGATCGCGCAGAACCAAGCGACGACCAGGACCTGTTTCATGGACATGGCAAGCTTGGCCATGGCGAGCGACGGGCCGGAAAGCTCGGCGAGCGGACCTTCCTGAAGCTCTTGCTCGGCCTCGGCCTGATCAAACGGCAGCTTGCCGAGTTCCATGTAGCAGGCGATCGCAAAGGCGATGCCGGCGAGGATCACGGCGACCGGCGCGTCGATGGCGCCCGTCATGATGTGCTGACCCATGGTGGCGATGTCGGTGGAGCCGCACACCAGGGCGGCGGCAAACAGCGCCAGCAGCATGGACGGCTCGATGAGCACGCTCATGAGCAGCTCGCGGACGCCGCCGATACCGGCGTAGGCGTTGGACGAATCCACACCGCAGAGGGCGAAGAAGAAGCGGGCGAGCGCTAGGCTGTACATGATGGTGATGGCGTCACCAAAGACCGGGATGGGGCTTTGTGCCGTAAAGAGCGGCAGACCCATCGCGAGCATAAAGGCGACGGCGAAGAACAGCGGCGGCATAATGCGCAGCGCAAAGCTCGCATCCTCGCTCTGGGACTCGGGGCGAGCAAAGAGCTTGGCCAGGTCGCGGTAGTCCTGCATGATGCTGGGGCCGCGACGGTTGTGCATCTTGGCGCGGATCACGCGGCCGAGACCGGAGAAGAACGGTGCGACGGCCATGACGACCACGCCCTGCAGAACGGCAAGTACGATGTTGTTCATGCTCTCCCCTCCTTAACCCATTTGCACGGCGAGCACGAGGAACACCACGAGTGCCGCGACGATGTAGCAGATATAGATGCTGTAGTTGCCGCCCTCAAGCTTAGTCGCGAGGTCGGCGAGCTTCTCGACACCCTTATGCGGGGCATCGACGAGAACCTTGTCGGGTACGGGCTCCACAGCCTCGGCCACACCGGTAAGCTTCTGGAAGAAGTGCGCAATGGACCAGCAGACGGCCGTGCAGCGGTCACGCAGCGTGTAGAGCGGCTGCATAAACCAGGACACCTCGGAGGCAAAGGTCGTGGCCACGACGGGCATATGCTCGTTGGGAGCATAGCCGCATGCCCACGGCTGGGACTTCTGCACCTTGCCGACGGTCTTGAGCTTGCGATAACCGCAGGCAAGGCCGACGAGCACCACGAGCGCAATAGCGATCGCGGGCGTGGAAGTGGCAGCGCCGGAGTACTGGTTCATGAGCTCCATGCCCTCGGCGGCAAACACGCCACCGTACGGATGCAGCACGGACGCGGCGACATCGACCAGCACGGGCGCGATCACGGGAGCGCCAATGCCCAGCACGACGCAGATGGCCGCGAGCAGGCCCTGCGCAAACACCATGGGGGCGGGAACCTCCTTGGCATTGGCCGCGGCCTCGGAGCGGGGCGCGGAGGCAAAGGAGACGCCATAGGCCTTGACGAAGCACGTGACAGCCAGCGCGCCGGTAATGGCAAGCGCGACGGCAGCGAACACGGCCACAATCATGACGGCCTTGTCGCCCTGCATGGCGGCGTTAAACAGCGACTGGTAGGTAAACCACTCGGACACAAAGCCGTTGAAGGGCGGGATGGCCGAGATGGCAAGCGCGCCAACGAGGAAGCAGATGGCCGTTGCCGGCATACGACGGAACAGACCGCCCATCTTCTCCATATTGCGCGTACCCGTGGAGTACAGCAGCGCACCGGCGCCCAAGAACAGCTCGCCCTTAAACATCGCGTGGTTAAACGTGTGGTAGAGGGCGGCCATCAGAGCCAGGACGGCGATGCCGACCGAGTTGAGCGCCATGGCGGCCATGGAGGCGCCGACGCCGAGCAGAATGATGCCGATGTTCTCGACGGAGTGATAGGCCAGCAGGCGCTTGATGTCATGCTCCTGCAGGGCGAAGGCCACGCCGAGGACCGACGAGATCGCACCGAAGACCATGACCATAAGGCCCCACCAGACCTGAACGCCCGAGGCGGAGAGCAGGTCGAGACCCACCTTGAGGATGCCGAAGATACCGATCTTGATCATGCCGCCGGACATGAGGGCCGACACGTTGGACGGCGCCTCGGGATGTGCCTTGGGCAGCCAGCCGTGCAGCGGGATGATACCGGCCTTGGCGCCAAAGCCAAAGAAGGCGAGCACGAAGCACACGGATGCGACCGCGGGGCTAAACTGCGTGGCGCGGAAATCCGCAAAGGCAAACGAGCCACCGGCGAAGTTGGTCATGGTGAGGAAACTCGCCATGATGAGCACAAAGCCCACGTGCGCGATCACAAAGTAGAGCCAACCGCCATGGATGGAGTTCTCGTTCTCCTCGATCACGACCAGGAAGTACGAGGTCAGCGACATGAGCTCAAAGGCGACCAGGAACCAAAACACGTTGTCGGCGGTAATGACGAGCATCATGGACGCCACGAAGGTGTTAAAGAAGAAGCCGGCGCGGCCCTTTTTGCCCGGGTACTCATCAAAGTAGTTGAGACCGTAGATCGAACCGGCAAACGCGAGCACCGAGATGAGCGCCACGAACAGGCCGGACAGCTGATTGAGCAGCAGCTGGAAATGGGCAAACGGGAAGAACACGATGGTGTCGACCGACGTGACATCGCCCAGCACGGCCTGGATACCGGCCACAAACGAAAGCACCGCGGCGGCGGCGCCGATAAGGCAGCCGGCGGTCTTGGCGGCGTCATCGGCCTTGATCAGCAGAACCGAGGCGAGCGCACCGATGCACGAGACGGCAAGCGATGCGATAAACAGCGTCATGCTATCCATTGTTTACGCTCCCTTCTGCTTTCTCGGACAGGCCCTGGGTCACAGCGGTAACGTCGACGGCCGGACCGTTTTCGATCGAGCGCAGGCGCTTGGCCTCGTCGAGCTCGCGATCGGCCGCGCCGCCCATGACGGTCAGCGCCTTGGTAGGGCACGCCGCCACACAATGCGGGCCGTCCGGATCGAATGCGCACAGGTCGCACTTGACGGCGCAGGTGTACTGACCGGGCGCCCACGTAAGCAGGCTGCTCAGGGACTTAGGATACGAAGGCGTCGGGTCGCACATGCCTGCGACGCCGGCGATAGACGTGCCATCGGGATGGATGGCACCGAAGGGGCACGCGATGGCGCACAGCCTGCACCCGATGCACTCCTGCTCCTTGACGTGGATGCGGTCGCCATCGTGCTCGATGGCATTCACCGGGCAGACCTCGGCGCAGGGGGCACCCTCGCAATGGTGGCAGGCAAGGGCGGCCGAAATACCGCCGGTCTTCACGAGCGCCAGGCGCGGCGTATCCTGAAGACCCTGCATCCGGTGGGCGTCGGCACAGGCGGACTGGCATGTTCCGCAGCCGATGCACCTCTCCGGGTTGATGTCGATGAAGCGGTTCATCCCCACTTCCTTTCAAAATAACGGGCCGGGCTCCCGAACGTACGGGACGCCCGGCCCAAAAAGCCAACGAGAACGGGACTACACGATTTGATTCACGTGCGCCTCGTCGTCGAACTTGGCGGCGCCGGGCTCAACGTCCTGGGGAGCGGCGGCGTCGACCAGAGCCTGCTTGAGCTCGGTGTACTGGCGCTCGACTTCGCCCTCGGCCCAAACCTGGTCGGCGATAGCGTCGACCTGGCAGGCGGAGAACTTGTCCTCGGGCGTGTGCGAGACCGGGTCGACCTTGTGAATGGTCAGCTCGTTGCATTTGCCGATCCACCACTGGTAGGTCATGTAGACCGTGCCCTTGTTGATGCGATCGCTCACGTCGGCACGGCTGTATACCTGGCCGCGGCGGCTGTGAATCGAGACGATGTCGCCATTCTTGATGCCGCGTGCCTCGGCGTCCGCGGGATTCATGCGGACAAAGCCGGGCTCGTCGGCGAGCAGTGCCAGCGTCTTGCAGTTGCCGGTCATCGAGCGGCAGCTGTAGTGGCCGACCTCGCGGACGGTGCACAGGATGAGCGGGTACTCATCATCGGGAAGCTCGGAGGGCGCCTCCCAGTCGTGCGCCATCAGGTTGGCGCGGCCGTCCTTGGTGGTGAACTTGCCACCAGCGAACATGTCGGGCGTACCGTGGTCGTTCACATCGGTGCTCTTGACGGGCCACTGGGCGTAGCCGCCCTCGGGAGCCATCTTCTCGTAGGTCGCGCCCACAAAGTTGGGGCACAGGCTAATGCACTCGTTCCAGATCTGCTCGGTGTTGTCGTAGTGCATGGGGTAGCCCATACGCGTAGACAGGTCCGCGAAGATCTCCCAGTCGTGACGGCACTCGCCCTTGGGCGGAACGGCCGCGTCAAAGTGCTGGAAGCTACGGTCGGATGCGGTAAAGACACCCTCGTGCTCGCCCCAAGAGGTAGCGGGCAGGATGACGTCGGCGAGCATGGTCGTCTGCGTCATAAAGATGTCCTGGCAGATGAACAGATCCAGCTCGGAGAGCGTCTTGCGCATACCGGCCGAATCGGGCTCGGTCTGCACCGGGTCCTCGCCGTAGTTGTAGAAGCAGTGCACCTTGCCCTCGTCGACCAGGTGGCCCAAGTCGGTGAGCTTGTAGCCCTCCTCGAGCGGGAGCTTTTCCTCGGGCACGCCCCAAGCCTTGGCAAACTTGGCACGCACTGCCGGGTCGGTGACCTTCTGGTAGCCAGGGTACAGGTTGGGCAGCATGCCCATATCGCAGGAGCCCTGGACGTTGTTCTGGCCACGCACGGGCGCGAGGCCGGAATTGGGTTTGCCGATCTGGCCGGCAACGCAGGCGATGGAGGCGATGGTGTGCACCGTCTTCAGGTTCTGCTTCTGCTGGCATACGCCCATACCCCAGCCAATGATGGCAGAGGGCTTCGCCGTGGCGTACATCTCGGCAGCTTGGTGGATCAGCGCGGGCTCGACACCCGTGATGTCCTGTACGGATTCGGGAGTGTAGTTCTTGATGGTCTCCCACCATTCGTCAAAGCCGTTCGTGTGCTCGGCGACGAATTCCTTGTCGTAGAGGCCATCGTTGACCAAGCAGTTGGCAAAGGCGTTGAGGAACGCGACATTGCAACCGTTCTTGATCGGAAGGTAGAGATCGGCGATACGCGCGGTTTCGATATGGCGCGGGTCGGCGACGATGATCTTGCAACCCTTTTCTTTGGCTCGCACGATACGCCTTGCGACGATGGGGTGCGAATCGGCAGGGTTATAGCCGAAGAGGAAAATGCAGCCCGCATCCTCCATACCGGGGATGGAGCATGACATGCAACCTGAACCAACCGTGTCCATCAGACCGAGGACAGTAGGGCCGTGTCAAGTACGGGCGCAGTTGTCCACGCTGTGGGTGCCGATGCACGCACGCGTAAACTTCTGCATGACGTAGTTCGCCTCATTGCCGCCGCCTCGCGAAGAGCCGGTGGTCATGACAGCGTTAGGACCATATTCGTCAATTATGGCCTGCATCTTAGATGCGGTGAAATCCAGTGCCTCGTCCCAGCTTACGCGCTCAAGATCCGCGCCCTTGGTGCGACGGATCATCGGGTGCAGTACGCGAGGAGTCAAGATCTTGGTGTCGTTGATGAAGTCGTAGCCGCTCATGCCCTTAAGGCACAGCTCGCTCTGGTTGGTGATGCCGTTGAGCGGTTCGGTACCCACGACCTGGCCGTTTTGGACCAAGAGGTTAAACTGGCAACCGGCGCCGCAATACGGGCAGATCACTTTATGCTTCTCCATGACACCCTCCTTCCTTTCTCTGCTACCGAATACTCGGTACTTATTTGACAATCATTGGGCCTGTCGCCCGACGCTTACGCCTCGTTTTCGATGGTGGCGCGGGCACGCTCGGCAGTCAGTTCTGCCAGACGCTCCTCGTCCACCAGGGTGAGGCCCTTGGTCGGGCACGCCTCGGCACACGCCGGACCGCCGGGACGGTCCACGCACAGGTCGCACTTGAGCACGAAGCTCTTAGTCTGCGAACCCACGCGAACGTCGCCCATCAAGACGGGGACCTGCGTGGTCGCCACGCTCACGGCGCCAAAGGGGCAGGCCATGACGCAGCTCTTGCAGCCGATGCAGTTGTCCTCGTTAACGCCGATGCGATGGTTCTTTGGATCAAAGAACAAGGCGCCCGTAGGACAAGCCTTGGCACACGGTGCATCCTCGCAGTGATGGCAAGCCACCGGTGCGGAGATCTCGTACGTACGCGTCACGCGCAGGCGCGGCGCGGCGATGTTGCCGGGAATATCGTGTGCCTCGATGCACGCCGCCATACAGGTTTGGCACCCAATGCAACGTGAGGAATCGGCTACGACTCGTTTATTGCCCATGTTGTTCACTCCCTCCTGAATCCCATGCCGGAGAGACCCTGTCGACGTTGCCCCGGACCGCCCGTGGTCCGGCATCGACGTATCGAGCGCATGCGGCGAAACAGGCACTTCGATAGAATTCCTCCAACGATATACAGGTTAAATATACGCAGTTGCAGGTGGCAAACTTGAGCATAGGCCCTGCAATACGGCTGTATTGCAGGGGTTTTGGCAGGTTGGAACTATTCTCGGATTGCTATAAAGGTGAGTGTATTACATGCGTACATCCAGGAGAGATTTCACGCTCGTTTATAAAGGATGTAATACGTTTGATATATATTTCGCGCTCATTAACTTGAGTGCAATAAAGCAGTGGTTATAAGATTGGCTATTATCCAATGTTGTATTTGACTATTCATATTGCACGCTAGCTAAGGGAGGGCAGTGATGTCATCAACGCAAAAACGAGCCATCCTGCAGGTGCGCATTCGCGAAGAGGACAAACAGCATGCCGAGCGCCTCTACGACGCCATGGGCACATCGCTCGCCGAGGCTGTCCGTCTATTTGTCGCGCAGAGTATTTTGATGCGCAAGCTCCCCTTTCAGCCGGTCGCCGTGCGCTCCAAGGACGGCACGGCCGCCTATGGATTGCTCAAAGCATATGGGGACCCCAATCGCCGCTCCGAGGAGCGCAATGCCTGGATTGAATACCTAGCCACAGAAAGCGACGAGTCGGTTTTGGGTCCCGAGGAAGTAGATATCCATGAGTAGCACCATCATCGACGAGACCGTCATCCTGCGCTACCTGCTTAACGACGACGAGGTCCTGTCGCCGCGCGCCGCCAAGGTCATCGCCACGCGCACCGCTCGCGTCTACCCCGAAATCATCACGCGCGTCGTGGTCACGCTGCGCGACGTCTATAAGGTTCCCCGAGTTGAAATCGCGTCGGCCATGACCAAGCTGCTCGATGACGTCATGGTCGACGAGCCCACCGTTGTCGCCCTTGCCGTCAAACTCTTTGGCAAGACCCATATGGACTTTACCGATTGCCTCCTCGCAGCCCGAACCGCCATCTACAACGATGATGTCGTGAGCTTTGGCAAGCCCATCATCCAAGGCGTGATCGACTACCGCCGCCAGCGCCAAACCGCCGCCGACGCTCGCGACCGCGCCGCCGAAGCCCGCAGTCACAGCACCGACTCCACCATCGACAAGCTCCGCCACCGCCCCCGCAGCTAACCCCACCCCCTCCTAAGTTGCGGTGAAATAGTTCCTGGATTTAGGCTTGTTCGAGCTTTTCAGAAATTAATTCACCGCAACTTCCAGGTTGGCCATCCGAAACCGTCAGCCTTGGACCGCGAATGCCACCGTTCGCCACGAAATGGGCCCATCTACTACGTTTAACCGATTACCCTCGACCATACCGAAATCCGAAAAATCAAAACCGCTGGTAGACGGCTTGCCGATTTTCCGAAAATGCTGCTATGGTCGACCCCTGCGGGCCAAACGTAGTAGATGGGCCGTTTTTGTGGCTCAACACCAGACCAGTCATTTTGGGACGGGCTTTTGACCACATTTGCCAGCCGATCGCTAGAGCAGTCAGAAAGCCCGCTCCAAATTGGCTACCCGGCCTTTAATGGGCTCGCAAAAGCCAAAAGACAGTCCGTATTTCACCGCAACTTAGGTGGGGCGCGGGGCGGCATCGATTCCCATCACCCCGTGCACTTACGAAAATGGCTCTGGTCCCAAAAAGAACCAGAGCCATTCATCTATCCTATGGAGCGGGCGACGGGAAGTCCAAGGGCTTGCTTCGCAAACCCTTGTTTCGCTGCGGGCCATTGGCCCTTGCGTGCTGCGCTGGAAAATGCTCACGCATTTTCTCAGCTTCGCACCCTGCCGGGTTCGATTCCCGTCGCCCGGCACGCTTATGAAAACGGCTCTGGCACCAAATAGAGCCAAAGCCGTTAAAACTATCCTATGGAGCGGGCGACGGGAATCGAACCCGCGTCATCAGCTTGGAAGGCTGGGGTTCTACCATTGAACTACGCCCGCAAGATATGGTCGGGACGACAGGATTTGAACCTGCGACATCCTGCTCCCAAAGCAGGCGCGCTACCAAACTGCGCCACGTCCCGAAGGTGTTGAGCAGCTAAGGTCTAAACCTTGCGTGTCCCAAAGCGAAGGAAATTATAGGGGAGACTCCCCGCCTGTGCAAGCATTGATGCCTTAGCTCCTCGAATGTGCAACAAAACGACTATGGAGCAGGCCGATCACAAAAGCAACCAGGGCAACCGGCGCCCACGCGGCACCGATATCCGTCAGCGGCAGCGCATCGAACGGCAGCCACGCGCCAGCAAAGAACGCATCGCGGACCGAAGTGATTACGCTCTGCACCGCGACAACGCCGCCGACCCAGACCCACACCTGCTGATGCGCATCACAAAAGCCGTGCACCAGGCCCATAAGTACCAGCACAATGGCAACGGGATACAGAGCATTGAGCATAGGCACCGAGAACATAAGGATCACGTCAAGGCCCACGTTGGAGAGCAAGCACGAAAATGCGGCGAACACAAAGGCGAGAACCGCAAAGGGACGGCGCATGGCCTCCTCGGAAGCCTCCGCTCCCCCTTCAACCACGTACGTCTCGCAGAAGTAACGCGAGCAGCAGCTAATAAGACCGATGCACACGTTCATGCAGGCAAGGAAAAAGATCGCAAAGACCACGACCGTGCCGGCAAGCCCAAAATGCATGGAGGCCGAACGGGCGAGGATGGCGGCGCCGTTGGTAGCATCGGGCATCACGGTGCCGAGCTGCATACCGGCAAGGCCCAAGCCGCAGTAGATGATGGCCATGAGCACGCCGGCGATCACACCGGAACGCGAAATCTCAAAGGCCACGCGCCTGTCATCGGTAACACCCAACTCGTGGATGGTCTCGGCGATGATGATGCCGAAGGCGAGCGACGCGAGCAGGTCCATGGTCTGGTAGCCAGTCAGAAAGCCCTGCACGGCGGCGCCTGCATCGTAAGGAGCCTGAGGCGCGGCAGCCGGTCCCAGCGGCGAGATCACGGCAGCACCCACGACCAGCACAATGAGCGCAATGAGCGCGGGGCCCGTAATGCGGCCGAGCACGCGTGTGATGACACCCGGGCGCAGCGTGAGCGCAAACGCGACGACAAAGAAGCCAACGGCAAACACCAGGCGAGCCGTACCGAGCGAGACGCCCTCGGGCAGCAGCGGCACCAGCATCTCGAAGGCCGTGGAGCTCGTGCGCGGAATAGCCAGGCACGGGCCGATGGCCAGATACACAGCCGCGACAAAGAACTCACCGAACTTGGGGTGCACGCGGCCGGCAAGCTCACGCGCCGTTCCGGCGAGCGCCACGGCGATAAAGCCCATAACAGGCAGGCCGATGGCAGCAATCAAAAAGCCAATCATGGCAAGTGGCGTGGCGGTACCGGCCTGAAGTGCCAGCAACGGCGGAATGATGAGGTTACCGGCGCCAAAGAGCATCGAGAACAGCGCAATGCCGACGGTAACGACATGGTCGGAGCGCAGGCCGCGCGGGGCGGATGAAGCCATAGGCACACCTTTCGGGTCGAAACAAAAACGGGACGGGCAAAAACACCCGTCCCGCAAGTATATACGCTCTAGCAGGCTAAATCGCGCAAAGCGTCAATCGCGGTGTCGACTTCCTCGGCCGTATTGAAATAGCCAAAAGAGAATCGGACGACACCCTGGCGCTCGGTTCCCAGCGCGCGGTGCATGAGCGGAGCGCAATGGGCGCCGGGGCGCGTCGCAATCCCCCACCCTTGCATGAGCGCGTCCGAGATCTCGGCCGAATCGATATCGCCCACGTTGAGTGAGACGATCGCCGAGCGCACGGGCTGATCAAACGCACCGTAGAGCGCAATGCCGGGGATTTCGCGAACACCGGCGAGGAAGCGCTCTGCAAGCGCTCGCTCGTGTGCCGCGATCGCCTCGACTCCGCCTTGGGCCTCGATAAAGTCGAGGCCGGCAGAAAGTCCCGCGATGCCGTGACCGTTGAGCGTGCCCGCCTCAAGGCGCGTGGGCCACTCAAGCGGCTGCAGTGCATCGAAGCTGTGCACACCCGTGCCGCCCATGGCCCACGGAGCCACGTCAATGCCCTCCGCCACGACCAGCCCGCCGGTCCCCTGCGGACCCATGAGCCCCTTGTGGCCGGTAAAGCACACGACGTCGAGCCCCATGGCCTGCATATCGATATGCGCCGTGCCGGCAGACTGAGAGGCATCGACGATCAACAGCGCGCCGGCCGCATGCGCGATGGCCGCCACGCGCGAAACGTCGACCGCGTTGCCGGTCACATTGGAGGCGTGCGTCACCACCACGGCACGCGTGCCCGGCGTGACCAACCGCTCGAGCTCGTCGTAGTCGAGCACGCCGTTCGCGTCGCAGCCCGCATGCTCAACGGTCACGCCCTGCTCTGCCGCCAGGCGGTTGAGCGGACGCAGCACGGAGTTGTGCTCGAGCACCGTCGTGACCACACGGTCGCCGGGGCGCACCACGCCATTGATAACGGTGTTGAGCGCCGCGGTGGAGTTGAGCGTAAAGCACACATGGTCCGCCCTCGGGCAGCCCAAAAGGCGTGCGAGCTTGGCACGGCAAGCGTGAATCGTACGAGCGGCATCGAGGGCACCCGACGTGGCGCCGCGCCCGGCATTGCCGAGCGAGCACATCGCCTGCGTCACGGCATCGATGACCGTCTGCGGCTTATGCATGGTCGTCGCCGCGTTATCCAGGTAGATCATCGCACGACCTCCCACATATCAATCACGGTATAGCCCTCGGTGGGAATGCCCGCTGCGGCAAGCGCGCCGCGCAGCAGTTCCTCATCCGAAGGCAGCGCCTTCCACGCCAAGCCGCAGCCGGCAGCGACCTCCCCGGGCACGGGAATCGTTCGCCCGGGAAGGCCGCGCTCAATGCACAGGGACTCGCAGCCCATGGCGGCCGCCGTGGTGGGAAACGTGATGACAAGCGCCGGGCGCTTCTCCCTCATGGCAACTCCAACCAATACGCTACGGGCGCACGACGCGCACGGCCTGCTCCATCTTCTCCACGATCACGTACATGTTGGTGACCTCGCCCACCGCAAGCTGGTCTTTAATGCCATAGTGGTCCAGGCAGGTGCCGCAGGTAAGGATCTCGACGCCCTGCTCGGCCAGACCCTTCAGGTCGTCGAGCACCGGCGACCCCTCGACGGTGAGCTTGGCGCCGCCGTTGTAGAACAGCATGGTCGCGGGCAGTTCCTCCTGCTGCGTCACGGCAAAGATAAACGCCTTCATGAGCTTGTGGCCCAGCTCGTCGTCGCCGCGGCCCATGCAATCGGTGTAGACGGAAATGACGAGTTTGCCCTTGCCGGCGCTGGCGTCGCAGAAAGCGGCACCGTCCTGCTCGGGGTCCGCAACGGCCACGGCACCGGCGGTCACGACAGTCACGTGCCACTCGGCGTCCGAGATCTTCTCGACCGAGGCCATGCAGCCCTTCTCCTGCGCCATCTTGGAGATGTTCTTGACGGCGGTCTCGTTATCGACCGAGGTCACCACGGCACCCTCGCCATCAAGCTGTTTGAGTGCCTTAAGCGTCTTGACGACGGGCAGCGGGCAGGCATCGCCCATGGCATTGACTTCAATTTTGGTAGACATAGCAAAATCCTTTCGAAAGAACCGTTCTAGAGAACGATAAACAGTTACATAAGCGTGCGGGCTAGCGAACAACGCGGACGGCAGGACCGCCCGGCTCCGCCTCGCACACGCGCCCGACAACGGCGGCGATACGTCCTTCGGCATGCAGACGGCGCGCAAGCTCATCCACATCGGCAGCAGGTGCCGCGATAAGCAGGCCACCAGACGTCTGTGGATCGTACAGCGCGTCGAGCATACCCGGCTCCAGGTTCTCGTCGGCAGCCACGCGCGGGCCAAAGAAGTCCTGGTTGCGATAGGAGCCCGCGGGGATAATGCCCAGACGTGCCATGTCGAGCACCTGATCAAAGAGCGGCACCGCCCCCGACGCAAGTTCAATCTGCACGCCCGAGCCTTCGGCCATCTCGCACGCGTGCCCGATCAGACCAAAGCCCGTAATGTCGGTGCAGCCGTGAAGCTCAAGTCCCTCGGCCAGACGAATCGGCGCCTCGTTGAGGGTGCGCATCGAGTCAAACATGGCTGCGGCCTCGTCATGCTCGATGAGCTCGCCCTTAATAGCCGTGGTGATGATGCCCGAGCCGATCGCCTTGGTCAGCAGCAGAACATCGCCCACGCGTGCGCCGCTGTTGGCGAGCATGCGGTCGAGCGCGACAAAACCGCTCACGGACAGACCGTACTTGGGCTCGTCGTCGTTGATGGTGTGACCGCCCGCGATGGAGCAACCCGCCTCGACGCACTTGTCGGCGCCGCCCGCCAGAATCTGACCGGCAACCTCAACGCCCAGACAGCTCGGAATGCACAGCAAGTTCATAGCATGGCTCGGCCGCCCGCCCATGGCGTAGATGTCCGACAACGAGTTGGCTGCGGCGATCTGGCCGAACAGATAGGGATCGTCGACCATCGGCGGGAAGAAGTCGACGGACTGCACGAGGCCCAGGTTTTCGCCAAGACGAAAGACACTCGCATCGTCGGAGGTATCGAACCCCACGAGCAGGTTGTCGTTATGCACATTGGGTAAGTCGCCCAGGACCTGGGCGAGGGCTCCAGGAGCCAACTTAGCGGCTCAACCACTCGCAGCCGTCATAGACGTAAGCCTCATCTGATCGCCTGTCATCGATACCTCCCCTCAAACACAAACAATGCTTCCCAGTATACGCATGAACGCGCTTCCACGGCCGATACATCACCCTAGTGCCTGTGCGCGAATCGCTGCGCCGATCGCTCCGGCAAAGCGAGCCTGGGGCGAGGTGGTCACCGGCGACCTCAGTAGCTCGCCCAACCGCTCCACCACGAAGGCGTTCTCGCACAGGCCACCGGTCAGGTAGTACGGGGCGCCCGCGGCCTGCCCGGCCATGGTCGCCACGCGCGAGACCACGCTCTCGATCACGCCACGCGCAATGTTCTCGCGCGGCTCACCGCGACCGATCAGACTGATGACCTCGCTTTCGGCAAACACGGTGCACATGCTGCTGATCTTGGTGGGTTCGCCGGAACGCGCCAGGTCGGCCATCTGTTGCTGGGAAATACCTAGGCGGTCGGCCATGATCTCCAAAAAGCGCCCCGTGCCGGCGGCGCACTTGTCGTTCATGGCGAACTTGGCCACGCGGCCACTTTTAAGCTGAATGACCTTGGTGTCCTGGCCGCCTACGTCAATCACCGTGCCGTGATCGCCAAACAGGCGCACGGCACCGGTGCCGTGACAGGTGATCTCGGTCACGACCTTGTGCGCATAGAGCACGGCAACACGGCCGTAGCCAGTCGCGACCACGCGCACGTCGTCGGCAGCCACGTCATAACCCGCCGCTGCCAGTGCCTCGCGCAGCCGCTCGGAAGCATCGACCGAGGAGAACCCGGTTGGCTGCACGCACGTCCACGCCACCGAACCCCCTCCATCGACCACAGCAGCCTTAGCCGCCGTAGACCCGATATCGATCCCGATCCCTATCATGGCTCTCTCCCAATCTAAACATCAAAGGTAGCGGCGCGTTCAGGCGCCTTAGCTCTAGGTTTCTCAGGTGCCGGAGATTGCCCCGAAAGAGGAGCGCAGCGTACATTGGGTACGCAAGCGACGGTTTGAGGAGCAAGATCCGGTGCCTGAGGAAGCTAGAGGGTTTCGATGAAGGCGGCGATGCGGGTCTCGATCTGTCCCATGTCGCCGTTGCTGTAGTCGGTCTCGATCTTCATGTACGGAATGCCCGCACCCTCGACAGCCTCCTGCATGCGCGCACTCTCCACGTTAAAGGTGTGGCACGCCTGGAGCACGCTCTCCACTACGCCATCGACGTGATACTTCTCGCACATGGCCAGCGTGTTTTCCATACGACCGTCGTTGGGCGTCATGACCGAGCAGTTGATATCCAGGTAACGGTCGGCGATGGCGCGAAGGATGTCGGGAGCCTCCGGGTCGATCATCATGGCCGCCGTGCGCTCGCCCGAGCAGTCGTCCATGCACACGACCACACCACCGTTGGACTCGATGGTGCGACCGATCTTGTTGATCACGCCGCCCACCGGGCAGCCGGTGATCAGAATGCGCTTGGCATCCGCCGCAACCGGGCGCTCGCTCGCGTCGTAGGCCTCGCGCAGCTTGACAACCTTTTGCTCCAGCTGCTGCGTATAGGCCTCGATATCAAAGCTAAACGTACCGGCAAACATGGTGCTCATCAGGTCGACGCCGCTCATGGCCGCCGGCTGGTTGGCCTGCAGCGCAAACATCTCGAGCTGGGCCGCACGCAAGCGGTTGCGACGACGGACGGCAGCGCGCAGATCATCGTCGGTAATCGCGATGCCGTAGAAGTTCTCGAGCTCCTCCTTGAGCAGACGGCACTCCTCGTACCAGCCCTCGCGCTCGTAGGCTCGATCGCGGCCCTGCGGAAGATGCAGAATGTGCGTGCGCTTGAGCTCGTTGAGCAGCTCGTACATCTTCTTCTTGCCGTCGCAGGTGGTCTCGCCGATGATCATGTCGCTAAAGTACGTAAACGGGCACTTTTGCGAATAGGCAAAACCGTACGTCGACTTGATGAGCGGGCACAGGTTGGCCGGCAGCACCTTCTCGGCCTCGGGAATCACCTCGTCGGACGTACCGCACAGGGCCACGCTCGCAGCGCCCGCGGCATCGATGATCTCGAGCGGCGTATAGCTGCACAAAAAGCCGACCAGGCGGTTACCCGCCTGCTTATAATCCTTGACGCGAATAAACGCCGCCTTGCGTTGCTCGTTGAACTCCTCAAACGTGCGCGGCAACGGCTGTTCCTCGATATCGGCCATAGTAGTTCCCCTCTCTTGCACCGATATACCGACAATTAAACAACGAATCCACGCCATACCCAAAAGGAATCATCCTCTAGGGAATGGCGTCGATAAGCTCCTGCGTATACGGATCGCTCGGGTGCGCGATCACGTCCTCGGCCGCGCCCTCCTCGACAAGACGACCGTGATAGAGCACGCCAATCCGGTCGGACATATGCCGAACCACACGCATATCATGCGTGATAAACAGCAGCGCCACGCCCGTCGTGCGCTGCAGGTCGCGAAGCAAGTTGAGCACTTGGGCCTGAACGGACACGTCAAGCGCCGAGACCGGCTCGTCGCATACCACAAGGCGCGGCTCGCAAATAAGCGCCCGTGCCAGATTGAGTCGCTGACGCTGTCCCCCCGAAAGGTCATGCGGATAGCAGTCATAATGCTCTGCCAGAAGACCGACCGAGGCCAGGGCCGAGAGAGCGCGCCCATGGCGCTCATCCACATCGCGCACGCCGGCGATAATCAGCGGCTCCTCCAAAATGCGGCCGACACGGTTACGTGGGTCAAAAGCCGTAGAGCTATCCTGGAATACCAGCTGGATTTCGCGGCGAAACGGCTTGCGTTCGCGCTCCGACATCGTGGCGAGGTCGTGCCCACGATAGACAATCGAGCCGGAATCCGCACGCTCGAGACCACAGATCAGGCGTCCAGTCGTCGACTTGCCCGATCCGGATTCGCCAACCAGGCCATAGACCTCGCCCGGTGCGATCTCAAACGACAGATCGTCCACGGCGGTAAAGGCCTGACGCTTAAAACCTGATCCCGGCATGGGATACGTTTTAGTCAGATGTGAGACCCTAAGCAGGGCTTCGCTATCAACAGCCATGGCACTTCCCTTTCTCGACAAGCCAGCATTTAGACCGGTCGCACGCATTCACGGCAACCAGCGGAGGCTCCTGCGTGCGGCAGCGCTCGTCCGCCCGGGCGCAACGAGGCGCAAAGCGGCATCCACAGGGTATTGCCGTAAGCGGCGGCACTGTGCCCGGAATATCCGCCAGCGTGTCAACTCGCTCGCCTTCGAGCGGCGGAATGCTCGCGATGAGCCCCTGGGCATACGGGTGGCTCGGGCGCTCCATAAGGCCGCAGGCGTCGATCTCTTCTACGATTTGGCCCAGATACATGACGTGTACGCGCGAGCAGATGCTCGTGACGACACCCAAATCATGGCTGATAAAAAGCACCGCCATGTTCTCGGTGCGGTTGAGGTCGCGCAGTAGGTCGAGGATCTGCTTTTGGGTGGTGGTGTCGAGTGCCGTGGTGGGCTCGTCGGCGATAAGCAGGCGCGGGTGCCCGGCGAGCGCCATGGCGATCATCACGCGCTGGCGCATGCCGCCGCTAAAATCGCCCGGATACATGTCGAAGCGAGCCGCGGCATCTCGAATTCCCACACGCTCCAACAGCGATAGAGCCTCGTTGCGGGCTTCGCGTCGGCTCACCTTACGGTGGGCACCCACCGCCTCGATAACCTGCGCACCCACCGTCATGACGGGGTTGAGCGAGGACAACGGGTCCTGGAAGATCATGGCGATGTCGCAGCCGCGCACCTCGCGCATGCGCTTGAGCGGGCGCGCGAGCAGGTCCTCCCCGTCAAAGAGAATCTGACCGGTATAGGCCATCTTCTGTTCATGCTCCAATAGGCGCATGACACTCTGGGCAAACACCGACTTACCGCAGCCGGACTCGCCGACAACACCAACGATCTCGCCGGCATCGATATGTAGGTTGAGTTTGTTGACGGCTTCCAGCGCGTTGCCATCGCGGCCCACAAACGAGATGCAGAGGTCGCGCACGTCTAAAAGATGCTGAGCCATGGGCTAGTCCTCCTTGGTCTTGGGGTCGAGGGCGTCGCGCAGGCCGTCGCCGGCAAGGTTCAGCGAAAGCACGCTCGCGATGATGGCCGCTGCCGGGAAGAAGATCATCCACCAGGCTTTGCGCATCACGTTCTTGCCCGCCTGCAGGATGTTGCCCCAACTGGCATCGGGAGCCTTGATACCCAGGCCCAGAAACGAGAGGGCGGCCTCCGAGAGCACGGCCTCGGCAAAGACAAAGGTCGCCTGCACCAGGAAGGGTGCCATAACGTTGGGCACGATATGCAACCACACGATACGGGCCGTGGAGGCGCCCTGTACGCGCAGGGCCTCCACAAAGGGCTCCTCCTTGACCACCATCGCACGCGAGCGCACGATGCGCGCCATGCTGGGCGTATAGACGATGGAGAGCGCGATGATGACGTTCCAGACCGAGGCGCCCATCATGGCCATGAGTGCGATAGCCAAAAGCACGCCCGGAATGGACATAAGGCCGTCGCAGATGCGCATGAGAATATGATCGAGTCTCTCGTTGTAGCACGCATAGGCGCCAATCACCAAGCCGAGCGCACTCGTCGCAAGCGTGACGGCAATGCCAACGCCAAGCGACACGCGCGCGCCCGCGATGACGCGGGCAAGCAGGTCGCGGCCAAAGTCATCGCAGCCAAAGGGATGCGCGGGCGAGGGCGCCGAAAGTCGCAACGTCATCTCCTGCGCATTGGGATTAACCGTCCACACCAGCGGACCGACGAGCGCGATCAGCGCAATCGCCAGGAAAATGCAGCCACCGACCACAAACCCCTTGTTGGCAAGGGCCTTCTTCAAGTTTGCCATCATGCATCGCCCCATTTGCGAGCGCGCGGGTCAAAAGCGCCGTAGGCAAGGTCGACGACCAGATTGATCACCGAATTCAACAAGGCGATGACCAGCAGCACGCCCTGAATCACCGGATAGTCGCGACGCTCGATAGAGCTCGTGACCAGCTGGCCCAAACCGGGGATGTTAAAAATGGCCTCAGTCACCACGGCGCCCGTAATCAGGGCGCCAAAAGAATAGCCGACCGAGGTGAGAATCGGCAGCGCTGCGTTGCGCAGGGCATGGGCCAGCACCACGCGAACCTCGGAGACGCCCTTGGCACGCGCCGTCTTGACGCAGTCAAGCTGCATGGCCTCGATAACGCTCGAACGGGTCATGCGCATGAGCAGGGCCGCCTGCACGCATCCAAGCGATATGGCCGGCAACGCAAGATAGCGTAAATGGCTGAACCAGCCCTTCGATAGCGGCGCATAGCCGGCCACCGGAAACACACGCAACGTGACGGCAAACAGCCACATAAGCATGAGCGCCATCAAAAAGCCGGGTATCGCCACGCCCAAAAGAGCAACGACACGCAAGACCGCGTCGGTGCGCGACCCATGTTTGAGGGCAGCGACGACGCCGCAGGGCAGTGCAATCAGCAGCGCGATGAGCTGTGCCAGAAGCGCGAGCGATAGCGTGGGGCCAAAGTGCTCGGCGATCGCCTGCGTTACGGGCTGGCGCATAAAATACGAATCGCCCAGGTCGCCGGTAAGCACGCCGCCCATCCACTCAACGTAGCGCTGCGGCAGCGGCTCGTTGAGTCCCAGGCTATCGTTGACGCGCTCGATCTGGTCGGCCGAAGCCTCCATGCCGAGCATCGAAGAGGCCGGGTCACCCGGTGTGAGATAGATAATTAAAAACACGACGACCGAGATGATGAGCATCACCGGAACCATCGCGCCTATACGTTTGAGCGTGTACTTCAACATGCGAGGCGTCTATTTCCCCTCTGAACGTGGACAGGGCGTGGCGGCCACAGGGGACCAGACCCCTCCAGCCGCCACGCCATCTATTGCATTACTCCGGACGCTTGGCGTTCCAGATGATGGCGCCGTCGAGCACCTCGACGTCCTCGACGTCTGCCTGGGTGCCCGTGATGGAAGCGTAGTGGCAAAGCGGCTCGATAACGGCGATCTCATAGAGGCGCTCCTGAGCCTCGGCCCACTTCTTGGCCGCGGCGTCGGTGTCCTTGGCGGTGCGGGTCTCGGCAACGAGCTTGAGCGCCTTCTCGTCGGACAGGCCATAGAAGGCCTTAGAGACCGAGAGGGACTGGGCCGGGATGGGCTTGTAGTTGGTGGAGGCCACAAAGAGGTCCCACTGCTCGGGCTTGCCGGAGCGGATGTCCATAAAGGTAGCAAACTCGTAGCTGTCGACCTCGGCGGTGAAGCCGGCCTTCTCGAGCTGCTCCTGCAGCGCGACGGTGGCGTTGTACATATCCTTGTAGTCGGGGGTGGTCAGCAGCTTGACCGTCTCACCGGCATAGGAGGTCTTGTCCAGAGCCTTCTTGGCGGCCTTGGCGTCTGCCTGGTTGAAGTACTTCTTGCCCGCGTCGGTCGCCCACTGAGCGTTCTCGGGGTTGCAAAGGTTGGGATCGATATTGAAGAGCTCCTTCTCGCCATAGGCGGCAAGAGCGGCCGCCTCGCAGTCGATAGCCATGAGTGCGCACTTGCGGATCTCCTCGTCGGCGAAGACGCCCTCGTTCATGTTGAGGAAGGCGGTCAGAACGCCGGCGTTATGGGTGTAGAGCTTGACGTCGTCGTTGCCGTCGAAGTCGTGGTAGTTCTCGGTGGGGATCTCGCCAGCGACATCGTACTCGCCGGTCTCAAACCCGCTCACGCGCGTGGAGGCCTCAGTCACGAACTGATAGTAGATGTCCTTGGTGGGCGCGGAGACCTTGCCGGTGTAGCCCGAAGCCTTGCCGTGGGCGGCGACATAGTCCTCGTAGCGGGTGAGATGGACGTACTGGTCCTGCTTCCACTCCACAAACTTGTAGGCACCGGTACCCACGTACTCGGTCACGCCAGTATCGCCCGCGGCCTCGATGACCTCGGAGGGGAAAAACCCGGATACTGGGAGTGGTTGCCCAGGATGATCAGAAAGTCGATGGCGGGCTCGGTCAGCGTGCAGGTGACCTCGTGGTCGCCCGAGGCGGCGAAGGTGGCACCGGGCAGCAGGCTCGCGGCGCGGTCGTTGACGGCGAGCCAGTGGTTCATCGAGGCCACGACGTCCTCGGAGCCAAACTCCTTGCCGTTGTGGAAGGTGACGCCCTCGCGCAGCTTGATGGTGTAGGTCAGGCCGTCGTCGGAGACCTCATAGCCCTTGGCCAGCACGGGCTGGGGCTCGTAGTCGCTATCGAGGCCAAAGAGCGGCTCGACGACGTTGCAGATGATGTCCATAGTCACAAGCGACGACGTGGTGTGCGGATCGAGGCCGTCCGGGCTCGCCGGGAGCGCGATCTGCAGCTCGTCGCGATACTCCACATCCTGGCCGGAGGCAGCGGCGCTACCGCTCTCGGCGCCCGAACCGCCGCAGCCGGCGAGGCCGAGGCCCGCCATGGCGCACAGGGCAGCGGAGCCGGTCAGAAAACCGCGACGGGAAACGCCCGCCTTGAAAAGGTCGTTGTTCATTGAGTTCCTTTCGTGTCTGAACAAACGGACAGAATCTGCCGGGACGGTGGAAATCCCCGTCCCGGCAGCTATGCGAAGCCGATTGGCGCCCTGCGGTGCATCCGAACACCGACCGGCATGGCAACAGAGAAATCCCTATCGCGCGGATAGGAACACCCGGCGGCACAGCTTGGCGCAGGTGCGGCTAAATCGTCTCGAGGAAGGCCTCGATGCGGGTCTGGAGCTGACCGGCGTCCTCGCCGGCGTAGTCGGTCGTGATGTGCATAAACGGGATGCCGGCCTCTTCTGCGGCCTTCTCCACGGCAAACGACTCCATCTCGTAGAGCGTGCAGAACTGCAAGGCCACGTCGACGATGCCGTCGGCATGCAGGTCCTTGGCCATCTGGACAATGTCCTTCATACGCTGGTCGTTGGGCGTAAAGACGGCGCAGTTGATCTTAAAGTAGCGCTCGGCGATGGCGTCGAGCATCTCGTCAACCGTCTCACCGGACTCGTCGACCAGGTCCTTGTAGTAGCGCGAGCCCGTGCAGGACTCCTCGCCCACCACGACGCCGCCGGCCTTCTCGATGAGGTTGAACAGCTTCCAGTTGGGCACGGCCATGGGCGTACCGGTGTACAGGATGCGCTTGGTGCCCTTGGGCGCCACACCCTCGCCGGCCTCAACGCGCTGCTCGCACTCAGCCGCCATTTCGTTGATGGCGCCGGTCAGACGCGGCGTGTCATCCATAAAGGCGGCCTGAACGGTCAGCAGGCTGTCGAGACCGCTGATGGGCGCCGGATCGGCAGCGCGGGTCGCAGCCAGACGCTGCAGGGCGCGACGCTTCTCGTTGACGGCGTGGATGGCAGCCTTCAGGCGCTCAGGCGTAATCGTGACGCCGCACTCTTCCTCGATCTTGGCGGCAAGCTTTTTAACCTCGGCCTTCCAGGTCACGAGCGTCGACTCGTCGTGCACGTTGGGAATATCCATGACGTACATGTTCTTTTGCGTGGCAAAGAACTCGTAGGCCTTCTTCTTGCCATCGCAGGTGTTCTCGCCTACCACCAAGTCACTCGACTCAATGTAGGGGCAGACCTCGCCCAGCTTAAAGCCGGCAAAGCTCTTGATGAGCGGGCAGGTGTTGCGCGGCAGATGCTCCTCGACCTTGTCGGTCGCCCAGTCGGCACCCGAGCACAGACCAACGGGAATGCCGTCACAGGCAAGTACGATCTCCTCGGGCACGTACACACAGAACGAACCGACGATCTTGGTGGCCTCGCCGGCCTCCTTCTTGTCGAGCATCTCCTTAATACGGCCGCTGTGGATGTTGGTGGCGACAAAATCCAGGTAGGACGTGGACTTGGGGCGATTGTTCTGCGTCAGGAACATATCGCCGTACATCTGGCCCACAGCGCCCAGCAGCATGTCGTGGTCGGCAAGATTCATGCCGAGGCTCTCCCACATCGGATGGAAATCAAATTCTTCAGCCATGACGGTTCCCCTCTCGAACCAAAAATGAATAGCTACGGTATTTCTGCACGGTGGGTGGCGAAAACCCAGCCGTGCTCAAACCCGGAATTTTGGGGAACCCGCTTTGCGGTCGATTATTTAGTTGTGCGTCGTCTCTCCCGGAGCCGTGAACATACCTGCTCATATGCGGCTCCGAGCCATATACAGGGCGCGCGCGGCAACGCGACGCGAATATGTCTTCTGCAGCATCGGCGCGCCCTCCTTTTCTCGTCGAAGGTAACTATATCAACGGTTGTCGTCAAGACGAACACCGTCGACACGCGTACGACAACGTTGGGATGTGAGCATCTCGCTGTCTGATAATTAATTATCAGACTGATAAGGTTTAGTCATGTAGAAATCGGCGAACGGCGAAGTGAAAACAAAGCGGTCGAGGACTACCTCCTCGACCGCATCGCACCCGCATTATCGGCAAACGAGATGAATCCTGCTTGCATCAAAATGCATGCGCAGAGTCTCACCCGCCTGCGGCAGCTCTTCCACGGGTACACTCACCTTATTCACCTTCCACTGCAGACGCGTGGGCGCATCGATGCGCGGCACGTCCAGCAGCACCAGCCGCTCAAAGCGTGAATCGCTCACACGGGCCACGTGCAAATCGTAGCTGTTACGGCCCCGCTCCGCGCGATTGTCAACATGGAAGTAGCTTGCGCGAATGCCCAGGAACGCCACATTATCGGGAACCTCGCGACCCACGTTAAAGGTCATGCCCCAGTCGAGGGCCTCAACTTCTTCGTCGCCGATCTTGCGCGCGCGGCTCGTGTTCTTGCAGCCCGTCAGGCGCAGCGCCGCCAGCGTCTGCGGACGGCGGACCACATCCTCAACGGAGCCAGTCTCCTCCACATGCCCATCGTGCATCACGCAGATGCGCCGGCACAGGCGACATGCCTCGTCGATATCGTGGCTCACGTAGAGCACGGTACGGTTGCACACATCGAACAGGTCGAGCATGTTCTGTTCGAGCGCGCTCTTAAGATAGGAATCGAGCGCGCTCATGGGCTCGTCGAACATAAAAATGCCGGGATGCGCCGCCACCATGCGGGCAAGCGCCACGCGTTGCTGCTGCCCGCCCGAGAGTCGCGCGGGGTAGCGGTCGGCAAAATCGGCCAGGCCAAAGATGCCCAGGTAGCGCTCGGCAAGTTTTTTGCGCGCCGCGGCGTCGCCCGCATTCTTTACGCCGGCGCACACGTTATCGGCCACCGTCATGTTGGGAAACAGCTGATAGTTTTGGAACAGCAGGGCGCATTTTCGCTCCTGGGGCGACAGGTTGATGCCCGCCGCCGAGTCAAAAAAGGTCACGCCGTTGACGACAATCTTGCCCTCGTCGGGCGTCTCCACACCGGCGATGCAGCGCAGTGTGCAGCTCTTGCCGCAACCCGAGGCGCCCAGCAGCGCCACACGCTCCTCACCGGCCTCAAGCTGCATGTCGAGCATAAACCCGGGATAGCGTTTTTTGATATCCAAAACGAGCGACATGGCCTATCGACCTCCCTGCGGCGCCGCATCATCACGCATGAGCTCGGCCAGTGCCTCGCGATCGATACGCAGGGCATCGCCGCCGACTGGGTCGAGCGAATCGCCCTGTCCGGAGAGATCTTTGGCCTGTTTGCGCTCCGCACGGGAAAGGCCCCGCTCGCGATACTTTTGCGAATGCGCGGTGTACATGTTGATGAACAGAATGACCAGGAAACTGAACACAATTACGACGATGACCCAAAAGAGCGCCACCGACGTGTTGCCGCCCATCCACTCAAAGTAGATGGCAATGGGGATGGTCTGGGTAATGCCGGCGTAGTTGCCCGCAAAGAACAGGGTGCAGCCAAACTCGCCCATCGCGCGGGCAAAGGCAAGCACCGTGCCGGCGGCAATCGAGGGCCAGCCAAGCGGCATCATAAGCTTGGCAAATATACGACGTTCGGACCATCCCAGGGTTCGCGCCGCATCGAGCATCTGCGTGTCGAGGCTCTCGAAGGCTCCGAGCGCCGTGCGGTAGACCAGCGGAAACGACACAACGACGGCCGAAATGACCGCCGCGGGCCAGGTAAAGACGATCGAGATGCCGTGTGCGATCAGCCACTGGCCCACCCCGGTCGAGCGGCCAAACAGCATGAGGAGCAAAAAGCCGCAGACCGTGGGCGGCAGCACCATAGGGATGGTAAAGACCGAATCGAGCAAACCCTTCACGCGGCTCGTGGTACCCATGGTCTTCCACGCGGCAAACAGGCCCAGCGCAAACGCGATCACCAGGGCAAGGCCGCTCGTTTTTATGGACACCCAAAACGGGCGATAGTCGATGCCGCCCAATAAGGAGGCCAGAGAGGCCAAGGGGCCCTGCTCATCCCGCAACACGACAGACGATGCCTCTACCATTTGAGCGCTATCAAGCCAACGCGCGCCGCCCTTGGCATCACCCGAGGCTGATGCAATCACCACATAGCGGTCCCCATCCGCACCGCGCTCGTCAAAGCTATAGGTATACCCGCCGGCCTCAAACGTTGTTTCCGCCGTGACATACCAAGGAAGATCCACGTCCCCTAGCTGCGCACCTCCCATGCAGTTTGCGCTGTCGAGCTCACTGACGAGGGCCTTGAGACCCGATACGCACTCGTTGTCCTGCGGATCCAATCCATACTTCTCGACCGCCTTGGGCGATATCCACACCACAACGCGATCGGCAGCGGGCGCCACCACAAGGTCCACGTCCTCGTCAACGGGAAACCGGTAGCCCTCAGGCTGGCCCTCCATGGCACGAGCGGTCCCCCTGGCCAACCGCTCAAAACCCTCGATCCCATAGGAAAGCCCATGAGCGGTCGCAGCAACCTGGGCCTCGTCCTCAGCGTCCCCAGCAAACGCAAATCCCGGCACCCAGCAAAGCGCGAAGGTCAAAGCACAGGCGACAAGCATGCGGAATCTATTAAGCACGAAAAGCTCCAAGCGAATACAAGGACGGGGTGAAACACAAAACGATGGAATTATCGCGCCAAGCCGCACTACTCGGAAAGCTCAAAGCCGTACTTGGCCCAAATCTTCTGGGCCTTCTTGTTGGTCAGGCAAAAGTCGATAAACGCCTTGGCCTCGTCGGCGTGCTCGGAGCCATCGGCGACAGCACCCGGGTACACGATGGGCTTGTGCGAATCCTCGGGGCACACGAAGGCCTCCTCGATGCCGTCATAGCGGAAGATGTCGGAGCTGTAGACAAAGCCAGCCACGCAGTCGCCTGTGGACACATAGGCGGCGGCGGTACCAACTTTGTCGGCCAGTGCGACCTTGTCGGCGATCTCGGGAGCATACTCGCCGTCGTCGCCCTCGGTGCCGGTGTAGAGGCCCACGGAGGCCAGGGCCTGGTTGGCGTACTTGCCGGCGGGGACGGTCTTGGCGTCGCCAATGGCGATCTTGCCGTCCAGGTTCGCGACGTCAGCGATGGCCTCGACCTTGGTGTCGGAGCCCTCGGCGCGAATGATCACGAGGTCGTTGACGAACATATCCTCGCGGGTATCGGTATCGACGAGCTCAGCGGTCTCGGCATCATCCATGGTGCCCTTGGAAGCGGTAATGAGCACGTCAACCGCAGCACCGGCGCGCATCTGCTCGACAAGGTCGCCGGACGCTTTGAACTGCGTGTCGGCAAACGTGGTACCGGTCTGCTCGGTGTAGAGCTCCTGAACCTCGGGGAGCGCCTTCTCGAGCGAGTTGGCGGCAAAGACCTGCAGCTCGGCAGTCTTCTTCTTAGAGGAAGACTTGGCGGAGCCGGCATCGGAACCAGCGGGCTCGGACGTCTTGTTGCCCGAGCAGCCAGCAAGGCCAAGGCCGGCGGCAGCGGCAGCAGAAAGCGAGACAAAACCGCGGCGTGAAACCATATCGAACATATTCAACCCTTTCGGACCTTGTGCCCGGGTACCCCACCGCGAGCTTTATTCTGTTACTAGATTATACTTCCGCGCGAATAGAGATAGTGAGAAATTATTCTCGTTAGAGAATATAGTTTCGAGTTGCCGTGCACCTCGCGTCGCTTCGGCGGAAAACAAAGGCGGAGCAGCCGTTCAGGTCGCCCCGCCGCAGGTAAACCGCTTAGTTGGTATGTCCGCCGCCCGCTGTCATCTGAGCCGCATGCTCCAGCTGGTCTGCTATGGCCTCCCAGCTTTCGCGGGCGGCCTTCGTAGAACCGGGAAAGTTTACGACAAGCGTATGACCTCGTTGCATGCAAATAGCGCGCGAGAGCATAGCGCGGCGCGTCTTGGTCATGGAGTACGCACGGATTGCCTCTGCAATACCCGGCACATCGCGGTCGCAGACGGCACGCGTCGCCTCGGGCGTCACATCGCGCATCGAAAGTCCCGTGCCGCCGCAGGTGAGCACGACATTGGCGTGGCACTCATCGGCGGCTTCCACAATGGCATCACCGATCTCGCTGACGTCGTCGCGCACGACCACATGTGAGGCGACCGTCCAGCCCTGCGCCTCGATAAGTTCCTCGAGCGCAGCACCCGCCTCGTCCTGGGCAAGATCGCGCGTATCCGAGCACGTCACGATCGAAATCTTCAACTCCATAGTCTTCCTCCTACAACACCGTGCCCTCGGGCA
Organism: uncultured Collinsella sp.; assembly: GCA_902495355.1. GTDB lineage: Bacteria > Actinomycetota > Coriobacteriia > Coriobacteriales > Coriobacteriaceae > Collinsella. The sequence goes on along the minus strand of CABUWV010000001.1, from coordinate 12,729 downwards.
GGTCGACGCGAACAACGTCCACGACGTCGCCCGCCTTGAGCTCGCACGGCCCTTCGTCAATACGCAGCAGGCAGTTGGCCCGCTGCATCGTGCCGAGCAGCGCCGAATTCTGCGTCTTGGCCTCGGTCACCAACAGCTCACCGGTCTCGGGGTCGCGCGAAACCGTGGCGCGATCAAAGAAGCGTCGGTCCTGGCGCTTCTTCACGCCGTGCGTCAATATCGCCTGCTGCACGGGACGCTCACCCTCGGCAAAGCCGCGCATCTTGCGAATCGCCGGACGGGCGAGCATCTCAAAGCCCACGTACGCCGCGGCCGGATTGCCTGAAAGCCCAAGGTAGGGCTTGTCCCCGAGCAAGCCAAACGTGATGGCCTTGCCCGGACGCATCGAGATGCGATCGAACAGCACCTCGCCCTCACGCCGGACGAGCGCCGTCACGTAGTCGTAATCGCCCGCCGAGGCGCCACCGCTCGTAATGACAAAATCGCACTCCTGCACGGCGCGATGCACCAGCTCGGCAATCGCCTGCTCATCGTCGGGCGCAATGCCGTAAAACACGGGCTCGGCTCCCGCATCGAGCGCCTCGGCCATCAACGCCGAGGAGTTGGAATCACGAATCTGCCCACGCGCCGGCACGTTACTCGGTGCGACCAGCTCCGTGCCCAGCGAGATGATGCCCACACGCGGGGCGGCGTGCACCTTCACGCGCGCGTATCCGGCGCTTGCCAGCAGACCCGCGCCCGCCGGAGCCACGACCTCGCCGGCGTGCATCACAACATCGCCGGCATGGGCCTCCTCGGCGGCAGAGCGAACGTTCTCCCCTACCTTGGCAGGCGCCGAGAAACGAACGTGCGAGCCCTCGTTGCCGTCGCCATCGAGCACATCGACGATCTCGTACTTCACCACGGCATCGGCACCTTCGGGTACCGGCGCGCCCGTCATGATGCGGACCGTCTCGCCCACTCCGATTGTGCCCTCAAACACATGGCCCGCGGCCTCATGTCCGATAACATCGAGCGTCACCGGTGCCTCGCCAGATGCCTGCGCCAAGTCCGCCGACCGCACGGCATATCCGTCCATAGCGCTGTTGGCAAACGGCGAGATGTCGATATCAGCCACCGCGTCCTCGGCCAAGGGAAAACCAGCCGCCTGCCACACGGGAATCTCGACCAGATCGGTCGGAGCAACGTGCGACAGAACAATCGACTGCGCGTCCTCCAACGGAATGAGTTTCTCTGCCATATGCACCTCTTAATGCCACGGCGCACAACAGGGGCGCCGATTCTTTATGCTTGTCTCAGTATAATCCCCCGACGCACGACCGCGACTCGGCCTGCACCAGCAAATACACCTGTCGGTTGCAGGCCGCGAAACAGAATGGAAACCAACCCACCGGCTCGTCGCGTTTACCGCGTTTTATAATGCTTGCGTTGCAACCTAAAAGAGGAACGTATGGCTCATAACGACAAACCCGAAAGCGCAAACGAAGCGCAGGATCATTCCCAGCCGCTCGACGAAGGCGGTTTTTTCTCCCTGAACGACGTCATCACGGCAGGCAGGCATCAGCTCACCCGCTCCGAGCACCTCTTGGCTGCCGACACGCGCCGCAACGCCCGCAACCTACTCGCGAGCGCTAAGTTGCTCGCACTCGTCGTCATCGTCTCGCTCGCCATGGGCGTTGCCGCCTGGGCGTTTTTGGCCTCGCTGAATATCGCGACCGACTATCGCGAGCACCATGCGTGGATTTACGCGCTGCTTCCCGTTGTGGGCGTTGCCACCGCATGGGTGTACAAAAACCACGGTCTTGCCGCCAAACGCGGTAACAACCTGGTCATCGACTCCGCTCTGGGCACACGCCTCATCCATATGCGCATGGCCGTCCTCACCTTCGTCTGCTCCACGCTCACGCACCTAACGGGCGGATCGGCCGGTCGCGAGGGAGCCGCGGTGCAGATTGGCGGCACCATCGCCAGCAACATCTCGAGCCTCGCCCACCTCAAAAAGCATGACCACCACGACCTCATGCTCGCCGGCATCTCGTCGGCCTTTGGCGCCGTATTCGGTTCGCCCCTTGCCGGCGCGTTCTTTGGCATGGAGATGTGTTTTATCGGCAAGATCGACTACACCGCGGGCATCTACTGCCTGGTCGCCTCGTTTACCGGCTACTTTACATCACTCGCCCTGGGTACCGAGTACGAGGCGAATGCCATCGCCAGCGTTCCCGCCATGACACCGCGGACGGTTGCCATCGTTGTTATCAGCGCCATCATCTTCGGTCTGACGGCACGCCTCTTTGCCTGGTCGGTTCGAACCGTCAAGAGCCTGTACGGTCGCATTATCACCAATTACCTCGTTCGCGCGCTCGTGGGTGCGCTCGTGGTGCTCGCGGCCTACGCGATGCTCGACGCCTGGAAGTATGCCGGCCTTGCCACCTGGCTCTCGGGCGCTGGGTTCGCCGGCAACACCACCCTGGCGGACGCAGCCATCAAGCTCGTGGTTACGGCCCTCACCCTGGGCGCAGGCTTCCAAGGCGGCGAGGTCACGCCCCTGTTTGGCATCGGTGCGGCGCTCGGCGGCTGGATCGGTTGCCTCGTCGGAATCGACCCCAGCTTTCTGGCGGCGCTGGGCATGCTCGGCGTGTTCTGTGCCGGCCTCAACGTGCCCATCACCACCTGCATGATGGCCATCGACCTGTTCCACGGCACGGCCGCCGGGTTCTTTGTCATCGTGGCCTTTATCAGCTACCTAACCGGCGGACACCGCGGCGTATACCCCGCTCAGCGCATAATCTCACCCAAGCGCCGTTCGCTTATTGTGGATGAGGGCGGTACGGTAGCGGATGCTATCGAGCGCCACAACGACCTGATAGAGTAGACGTTAGTATTCGCCGTGCAGCCACAATCGGGGGCAATTCGACCTGAGCGCGACCGCACCGTCACGTCATACGCCGGGAGTCGCCCCATGCACGCAACTGATTTTGGCCGCACGCTCATCATCGCCAACCCAGCAGCCCAATCGGGTGCGGCGCACGAAGTTGCCGAGCGCTTGCAACGCTTTTTGGATATGACCGCGCGCGCATCCCAGTTTGACCTGGTGCTGACCGAGCGCATGGGACACGCCAAGGAGCTGGCCGCACAGGCTCAGGGCTATCGCACCGTTATCGCCCTTGGCGGCGACGGCGTGATTCACGAGGTCGTCAACGGGCTTATGACGCAGGATGAGGCGGTCCGTCCCGCCCTTGCCGTCCTGCCCGTAGGCTCCGGCAACGATTTTGCCCAAACGCTCGGCATCGACGATTTCTCCGGCAAAGACTTCGGCGCGCTGCTCACCTGCGAGCTGCAGCGTCAGGACATCGGGCGGATTCGCTCATGGAACCCCGCAAGCGGCAGCGGCGAGGCGATCGTCGAGTACTACGACCAAACGCTTTCGATCGGCATCGATGCCGCCATCGGCCTTGGCACCACCGAGCTGCGCAAAAAGACCGGCTTGACGGGCGCGCCACTCTACACCCTCTCGGGACTTGAGCAGTTTGGCCTACGCTATCGCAACTACCCCATGACAGTCAGCTTTGACGAGGCGCCCGCCGAGCGCGTGAGGGCGATCATCATGGCGATTCAGCTGGGTCCTACCTATGGCTCGGGCTATCGCATCTGTCCCGACGCCGACCCCTGTGACGGCACACTCGACGTCTGCTACGCCTGCGGCCCCGTCCCTCGCGCGGTTGCCCTGCCTATGTTCCTTTCGGCCAAAGACGGCCACCACACCAAGCTGCCACCGGTTCGCATGCGCCGCTGTCGCCATGCCGAGCTTATCTTTGAGGGGCCCGACTACCCCATCCAGGCCGACGGCGAGCCCGTTGTCGCCTCGCGCATCGAGGTCGACGTCCTCGGCGGCGCCCTCAACGTCTGGCGCCCCACCCACTAGCCACCCCTATTTCACCGCAACTTATGAAGAGATCATTCGTCGCTGCCCGGTTTGCGACGGTTGGCCTTTTTAATGGCGTTGAAGTGCTTGTCATTGAGCCTGTGCTGGCGCGATCGCTGTGGCACTTTAGTCTTGACGCGGCGGCGCGGCGGACGGCCGCGACGCTCAAGCTCAGCGCGCAGCTTACGCAGGCAGCTGCTACGGTTTTGGAACTGGCTGCGGCTCTCACGCGCCGTCACGGTAATCCCCGAAGGGATATGCTTCATGCGCACCGCCGAGTCCGTCGTGTTCACGCCCTGCCCACCCGGGCCCGTCGCGCGAAACACCTGCACCTCGCAATCGCGCACCAACTCCTCGACCGACATCTCGGCATAGTGCGCATACTCACGCCATCCCATCTTGTTCTCATCCATATCAACACCTCCCCTCATACAAAAAATGTGACAAAGGGAAAGTCCCTTTGTCACATCGCATACCAATCGCTTGTGTTACGCACTTAGGCGAAGGTGATCTCGCCGGTATCGCAGTCCATATCGGCGATACGGGCCAGGCTCTCAACACGGAAGCCGCGCTCGCGGAGCTTATCGCCACCGCCCTGGAAGCCCTTCTCAACGGCGATGCCAATACCGGCAACTTCGGCGCCCGCAGCCTCGCAGATCTTGATAAGACCCTCGAGCGCGCAGCCGTTGGCCAAAAAGTCGTCGATAATCAGGACCTTGTCACCCTCGGACAGGAAGCGCTTGCCGACGATGACCGGGTACTCCTTCTGCTTGGTAAAGGAGTAGATGGTCGTGGCATATTGCTCGCCGTCGAGGTTGATGGACTGCGCCTTCTTGGCAAAGACCACCGGCACGCCGCCAAAATGCTGAGCCGCGATACAAGCCATGCCAATGCCCGAAGCCTCAATCGTCAGAATCTTGTTGATCTCGACACCCTCGAACAGACGGGCCCATTCGGCGCCCATGTGGTCGAACAGCTCAACGTCGCACTGGTGGTTGAGGAAGGCATCAACCTTAAGGACGTTACCGGCCTTTACGATGCCGTCATGGCGAATACGATCCTCAAGCTCCTGCATGGCGCAACCCCTTCTCGCGGCAACGATACCGCGCGATTAATAAACGTTGTTCGATAGTCTACCACGGACCGACCCCCGCCCGCCCCACAAGCCGCATCGCACCACAAACCAGTCTTTTTGGGACGGCGCGAATCGTGGCAGACAGCCTCCCAACACGCTAATGGCGGGCGCGCATCTTCACCAAACGCACCATGGCAAGCGCAAAGCCCACAGCGGCCACAGCCATGAGTACGTAGAACACCGAGCGAAAGCCGAATAGGAATACATCCGGACGGCCTGCAACAAAACTGGTCACGGCCTCGCCCATCGCCACGCTCATCTGCCCATACAGGATATGCGACGCCGCCGTAATGCCGAGTGCCATGCCGGCGTAGCGCGCCAGGCTGCCCAGGCTGCCCGCAAAGCCGAGCGCTTCGCGCGGAGCTGAGCCCATATACAGCGAGTTGTTGGGGCTCTGGAAAATCGACGTGCCACACGACATAAACGCAACGCAGCACACGATCACAGGGATAGAAGAGTGCTCGTCGAGCGTGCTTACCGCAAAGAGACCGCACACGTACACGCCCAGGCCGACCGCCGTGGGGCCCTCGCAGCCAACACGGTCCGAAACCGTACCCGAAAGCGGTCCGATAAAGGCATTCACCATCGGCAGCGCCAAAAAGAGCAATCCGGAAATGTCGGAACCAAAGCCATGGGCGTCCTGAAAATAGAACGGCAGGATAAACTCAGATGCGCCAATACCAACGAACACGATGAGCATGCAGGCAAGGTTGATGGTGAAGGCCGAATTTGCAAAGCAGCGACGAGCAGCCTCAATCAAGGACATGGGGCGCTCGCCGGCCTCCGGCTTAACATGCGGCAGCGTGTAGAGCCCCACGATAAACGAGATGACGCCAATGGGCAGGTTGATGAGGAAGATGCTCTCCCAAGGAAAGCTTGCCACCAGCATGCCGCCGAGCACGGGGCCACACATCATGCCGAGGGCCACAAAGGTCGCAAGAATACCCATGGCACGGCCTCGTTCGCGCGCCGGAAACGACTCGGTGATGATACCCATGTTGTTAGCCATGGCCGCCGCGCAACCGACGCCCTGAACAATGCGTGCCAGGATAAGAACCTCGAGCGAGGCCGAAAGGCCGCACAGCAGCGAACCGACCGAAAAGACGATGACGCCCAACTGGAACACATTCACCTTGCCGCGCACGTCGCCCAGACGGCCAAACGGCAACATAGCCACGCAAGTCGCAAGCAGATACACCGAGCTTACCAGCTGAATGCGATCGAGGCCCACGCCCAGCTCCTTTTGCATCACGGGCAGCGCCACGGTCACGACGGTCGAATCCAGACACACCATAAACGTCATGATGAGCACGGTAAACAGAATCGCCCACTTGTTCTTGCCATGGGTGTCGCCCTCTAGGGCAATGTGCTCGCGGCGCAGCTGCTCTGCGGTTTTCTCCATATCCATCCTTTCGAGTGGCCCAACGCAAAAACGGGGCCCCAATCGCCTGTAAACAGTCGCGATTGGGGTCCCGCCTACGGAATCGGAACTAAAGGTCGCCGAAGCTTTCTGCCAGCATCGGCGCCTTATGCGAACGCTAGCCTAGCACTGCTCGAGCGCCTGCTCAAGGTCGGCAATCAGATCGGCCGTGTCCTCGAGGCCGCACGACAGGCGCACCATGTCGGCGGAGATACCGCAGGCGATGAGCTCCTCGTCGTTCATCTGGCGATGCGTAGCGTTAGCGGGATGCAGGCAGCAAGTGCGGGCGTCGGCAACGTGCGTGGCGATCTGGGCGAGCTTGAGGCTCTTCATAAAGGTCTCGGCCGCCGCGCGACCACCGTTAAAGCCAAAGCTCACAACGCCGCAGGTACCGTTGGGCATGTACTTCTGAGCGATGTCATAGTACTTATCGCCCTCCAGGCCCGGATAGCTCACGAAGCGCACCTTGGGATGGCTCTGCAGGAACTTGGCAACGGCCAGGCCGTTCTCGCAATGACGCGGCATGCGCACATGCAGGCTCTCGAGCGAGCTGTTCAGGAAGAAGGCCGCCTGCGGATTCTGCATAGGACCAAGATCGCGCATGAGCTGAGCGGTTGCCTTGGTAATGAAGGCACCCTCGCGACCAAACTTCTCGGCATAGGTCACGCCGTGGTAGCTCTCATCGGGCGTGGTAAGACCCGGGAACTTGTCCGCATGGGCCATCCAGTCAAACTGGCCGTGGTCGACGATCACGCCGCCCAGGTAGGCAGCATGTCCATCCATGTACTTGGTGGTGGAGTGCGTAACGATGTCGGCGCCCCACTCAAAGGGACGGCACATCACAGGCGTCGGGAAGGTGTTGTCAACCATCAGCGGCACGCCGTGGTCATGTGCGGCCTTGGCAAAGCGCTCAATATCGAGCACGGCAAGGGCGGGGTTGGCAATCGTCTCGCCAAAGACGAGCTTGGTATTGGGCTCAAAGGCTGCCTCGAGCTCCTCATCGGTGCAGTCGGGGGCAACGAACGTGCAGGTCAAGCCCATGCGCTCCATGGTATGAGCAAGTAGGTTGTAGGTACCGCCGTAAATGGCAGAGCTTGCGACCACGTGATCGCCAGCACCGGCCACGTTAAAGATAGCGAGGAAGTTCGCAGCCATGCCCGAGCTCGTGAGCATCGCAGCGGTGCCGCCCTCCATCTCACAGATCTTGGCGGCAACCAAATCGCACGTGGGGTTCTGCAGACGGCTGTAGAAGTAGCCAGACTCCTCCAGGTCAAACAGCTTGCCCATATGCTCCGACGTGTCGTACTTCCACGTGGTGGACTGGTAGATGGGCACCTGGCGCGGCTCGGCATCTCCCGGGTGATAGCCGCCCTGAACACATGTAGTACCGATGGTCTGCTCGCTCATATCTAGCTCCCTTGCCTGGGTTACGTTTTATTCGGTTCACGATACCGCTACCCCGCACCCCTCTCAACCCATCCCCAAGGTAGGTTAAGGGACAAATTGATCAGGGGTATTTATCTCAAGCTTTGGGCATTTGCTCGATAGATAAAAACGAGGCATACATGAAGCTCTCGATGATTACATGCCCCGTCACGGGTACCATAGGCGGGTACACCGTGACCAAGGAGGCAACGATGAAGCAAATCGATACGGCCCAGCTCGACATCACCGTCTGTCAGGCTCAAGCTGCCGAATATCACGCCCGTGGCTTTAACTGCGCCCAAGCCGTCGCCTGCACGCTCGCGCCCGCCGTCGGGCTCGACCCCCAGGTCGCCTTTACCCTTACCGAGGGCTTTGGCGCCGGCATGGGCGGCATGACCGAAACCTGCGGCGCCATCTCGGGCGCCGTGGCCATCATGGGCTTTGTAATGAGCGACGGCATGGAAAACCCCAAGACCAAAGGCCAGACCTACAAGCTGTCGCGCGAGATCGCCAAGCGTTTTGGCGAGAAGAACACGACGACCGTCTGCGGCACGCTCAAGGGCATCGGATCGGATAAGGGTCCGCTCCGCAGCTGCCCCGGCTGCATCGACGATGCCGTCGAAATCGCCTGTGATGTGCTAAAGCAGCTCGCCGAGTAATCGACAGCAACAGTAAAACGACGGCCGGCGCGCTTAGGATCCATCCAAAAGCACGCCGGCCGTCGCCGTTAGAACTCGGCAAATTCGGGAGCGCCGACCTCAATCTCCTCACGCCCCGCCATAAGCTCGCGCATCTTAGCGCAAAACGGCTCCTGCTCCCCCGCCTTAAACACCAAATGAAGTGTCACGGCGTCCGCGTAATCGGTATCCGAAACCTTGGCACCCGAATCCTGCGCCAAATGAAGCACTCGCTCATACTGCGGATAGGCCACATGCACGTCAACAGGCACGACACTCGTCATCTCGACGATCTGCCCGGCCTCCTGAGCCGCGGCCACTGCCGCCTGCGTCGCCGCGGTATAGGCGCGTACCAAGCCACCAGGCCCCAACAGCGTGCCGCCAAAATAGCGCGTCACCACGCAGCAAACATTTTTGAGCCCCGCGCCGCGCAGCACCTCGAGCGTCGGCATACCGCTCGTGCGGCTCGGCTCACCGTCATCGCTCTGGCGTTCGCGTCCATCGACCAAAATCCACGCGGGAACATTGTGTCGAGCGTCGTAATGACGCTTGCGAACCATCTCGATAAAGGCATTCGCCTCATCCTCGGACTCAATATGGACCAGCTGGGCAATAAACCGGCTCTTGCGGTCCACAAACTCGCCCGAAGCCTCAATATTCGATTGCAGAGTAAAATAGCTGTCCAACAAAGCCCCTCAACAAAATAAAGCGCAACAAACAGCCTCAATAATACGGCAAAGGCCGTACCGATAACCCCGGTAAATAGAACGGCAACGTCAATGACCAGGCAAAAACAGCGAGACACCAAGGATGGTGACGCCGATGATTCCGTATACGAAAGCGAGAACCCGTCAGCGCGAGCAAGGTGCCTTGAAAGACGAGACTGCAACAAAAATGAGGCTGCCGATGACCAGGCAAAAACAGCGAGACGGCGTCAGCTGAGTCGATTTGGCCCGAAAGAGGAGGGAGCACGCCTTATGGCGGCGACCGACGAATGAGCGACAAATCGGCCAGCTGACGCCGTCGCAGCGTCAACATAGTTGCTGAGTGGGCCTATAAGCCGGGTTCTGTCGTGAACGGTCATTTATCTTGTCTGCACGTTACCGTGCAGCTCCACGCACGCTACCCGAACGCGGACCGGGCCGGCCCATAGCGTTCCTATTCGCGCTTGCTCCGGATGGGGCTTGCCAAGCCGCCGTGTTGCCACGACGCTGGTGGTCTCTTACACCACCGTTTCAGCTTTTCCCTTTACGCCTTGCGGCGCAGGTGGGAGTCTTCTTTTCTGCGGCGCTTTCCGTCGGATCACTCCGCCCGGCCGTTAGCCGGCATCCCGCCCTCTGGAGCCCGGACTTTCCTCACGCGTACTACAAACAGCACATCGCGCGACCGTCTGGCCCACTCAGCTGTGCAAGAGTGTAGCACACCGTTGCCGCAGGCAATGGCACAACACAAGCGTTCGACACGATAAACCAAGAACCACGCCATGCAGTACAATAGGGTTGTCGATGGGCAATGTCGTCAGTCGAGACGCGACCGCGCTCCGCACCCCTCCGTCTACTCGGTGCGTTCCCGCCTCCTCCCCGAGGCGGGATGTCGGCATTTTTTCATTCACCGACAACCCAATAGCCTGTGGACAGCCCGGGTAGCATCGCGTGCATCAGTTGCGAAAGCAAAAAGGGACCCGTCCATTGCGGACGGATCCCTTAAAACAAGTAATCGTCAAACCGATTTACTCGGCGTCGGTCTCCTCGTCCTTCTTCTCGGAAGGAAGCGGGGTAACCTCGATCTCGACGCCCAGAGTCTCAGCAGCGGACTTCATGGACAGAGAGATACGACGACGGTCGAGGTCGATCTCCATGACCTTGACCTGAACCTTGTCGCCCACGTGGGTGACCTGAGAAGGCTGGTCGACGTGCTTGTTGGCCATCTCGGAGATGTGCACCAGGCCCTCGATGCCCTCGCCCAGGTCGACGAAAGCGCCAAACGGGACAAGCTTGGTCACAGTGCCCTCGACGATAGCGCCGACGGGGTACTTCTTGACAAGTGCGCGCCACGGATCCTCGGTGGTCTGCTTGAGACCCAGGGAGATGCGCTCGCGGTTGAGGTCGACGTCGAGAACCTCGACCTCGACCTCCTGGCCGACCTTGACAACCTCGGAAGGATGGTTGACGTGGTTCCAGGAGAGCTCGGAGATGTGGATGAGGCCGTCGATACCGCCGAGGTCGACGAAGGCGCCGAAGTCGACGATGGAGGAAACGGTGCCCTGGAGACGCATACCAGACTTGAGCTTGGACAGGATCTCGGAGCGCTCGGCCTTACGGGACTCCTCGAGCACGACGCGACGGGAGAGGACGACGTTGTTGCGGTTGCGGTCCATCTCGATGACGCGGGCCTCAATGCGGGTGCCCATGTAGGAGGTGAGGTCCTTGACACGACGGAGGTCGACGAGGGAAGCGGGCAGGAAGCCACGCAGGCCGATGTCGAGGATCAGGCCGCCCTTGACAACCTCGATAACCTCGCCCTCGACGTTCTCGCCGGAGTTGAACTTCTCCTCGATGCGGTTCCAAGCACGCTCGTACTCGGCACGCTTCTTGGACAGGACCAGACGACCGTCCTTGTCCTCCTTCTGGAGAACCAGAGCCTCGATGGGATCACCGAGTGCAACGATGTCTGCAGGGTTAGCGTCCTTGCGGATGGACAGCTCGCGGACCGGGATAACGCCCTCGGACTTGAATCCGATGTCAACGAGCACCTCGTCATGCTCGATCTTAACGACAGTGCCGTTAACGAGATCGCCCTCATCAAAGTCGGTAATCGTACCGTCGATGAGGTTGTTCATCTCCTCCTCGTTGACATCGTCAAGAGAGAAAATGGACGAGTTCTGAATCTCACTCAAAGGTGGACCCCTTTCGAACTACGGGGCCCCGATTGCTAGGACCTACAGAAGGGTGCGACAAGCACACAACGTTTAGGAACACTCGGGAGCCGACAGATACTAATGTGACGCTTATGCAATCACGTTCGTATAGGTTACGGGGAAATGAGTTCGATTTCAAGCGTGAACTGCGATTTTTTACTCGTGTGGAGACTTTTTCGTAATCTTATGAACACACGTCTCCGCAACTTGACGATAACCAGCCAGGCATTCGGCTTTGGGGTAAAGTATCCGGAGCCAACGATTCTAGATCGATTTTTCGAGAAAGGTGCCCGCGTGCTCAAAGCAGTCGTTTTCGATATGGACGAGACGCTTCTCAGCATCAACCTCAACGCGTTCATCCTTCGCTATTTTAAGGATGTCTCTTCGATGCTCGCGGATATCGGGCGCCGCAGCCGCGGTGGCACGATGGCACGCCTCGGCACCATCCTGGTCGACCTCAACGCCAATCGCCGCAGCGGCACGGACAACCGCACCAATCTTGAGTTTTACCAAGAAGAGGTCGAGCGCCGATGCGGGATCCGCCTCTCCGATCCCCTCATCTACGAGGCGTTTACCTACTATGACCGCGAAGTTCTTCCGTACAAGAACGACGATGTCATTAACGCCCACGCCATGCCGGGCGCACACGCCGCGCTCCAGGCCGTACAGGATGCAGGGCTGCGTTGCGCGCTCTTTACCAACCCCAGCTTTCCCCAGGGGGCCATCGAGTGCCGCATGGGCTGGGGCGACCTGGCCGACGCCCCCTTTGAGCTCGTCACGCACATGGGAAACACCACCCGCTGCAAGCCCGATGCCACCTACTATCTAGAGCAGCTTCAGGTGATGGGACTCGAGCCACACGAGGTCCTTATGGTGGGCAACGATCCCAAACGCGACTTCCCGTCCCCCGATTGCGGCATCCAAACCGCCTTTGTGGGCCAAGGCAAGCCCAGCCGAGCCACCTGGCGCGGAACCATGGAAGACTTCGCCCGCGACTTTAACGCCGTAATCGAGGCCTTCTACGAGCACCAAATAGCCGACGAACTATCGTAGGCGCCAGAACATCTAGCGCAGTTGCGGTGAGATAGTTCCTGTTTGCCCCTCACCCGGGTAATTTGGGGGTGCGGACGATTTCTTGGACCGCGCCTAGGCGTATCCAAGCTTCCTGCGGTACTCCATCGGGCTCAGCCACCCGAGGGACTTCTTGATCCGCTCCTCACGATAGTACACGAG